>NZ_FRCQ01000009.1 GCF_900142965.1 Rhizobacter sp. OV335 | reverse complement strand
TGACGTGGTCCAATTCTGATGGACACCTCGATGGGAGATTTTCCCGCAGAGGACGAGAAGAGCATGACCGAGAAGAAGAGAGCCCGTCGGGCATTTGATGCGGCGTTCAAGCTGCAAGTGGTTCGCATGGTGCGAGACCAAGGTTTGAGCGTCGGGCAAGTGTGCCGCGACATGAACCTGACGGACAGCGGCGTGCGCCGCTGGCTCGAGCAGTTCGACGAGGAAGCGGCGGGGCGCCCCGGTGCGGGCAAGCCGCTGACGGCGGAGCAGCAACGCATTCGCCAGCTCGAAGCAGAGAACCGGCAACTGAAGTCGGACAACGACCTGCTAAAAAAAGTGTCGGCCTTCTTTGCCCGGGGACTGAAGTGATTCACGCGCTGATCACGCAGTGGGCGGGGAAGGCCTCGATCAAGCAGTTGTGCCGAGTGCTGGATGTGAGCCGCTCGGGGTACTACGCCAGGCGCCAGCGCGGGCCGCGCACGTGTGCCCAGGCCGCGCATGCCAAGGCAGTGTTCGAGGCCAGTGGACGCAGCTACGGCAGCCGGCGCATGAGCGCGGCGTTGCGGGCGCAGGGCCTGAACGTGGGCCGCCACAGAGCCAGGACGTTGATGCGCAGCCATGCATTGCAACCGCGTTGGCGACGCAAGTTCGTTCACACCACCGACAGCCGGCATGGCTTGCCGGTGGCGGCCAACGTGCTGGATCGACAGTTCCGTCCCGCGGCGCCGAACCGGGCGTGGGTCTCGGACATCACCTACATCCGCACACGCAGCGGCTGGCTGTATCTCGCCGCGGTGCTTGATCTGTATTCGCGCAGGGTCGTTGGCTGGGCCATGGCGCCGAGCATGCCGGCACAGCTGGTGTGCCAGGCGCTGAACATGGCGATCGTCAGCCGTCGGCCCGCTGCTGGCTTGATCGTGCATTCCGATCGCGGCAGCCAGTACGCGAGCAGCGAGCATGCCGCCCTGATCGCAAGCAACGGCCTGGTTGCCAGCATGAGCCGCAAGGGCAACTGCTGGGACAACGCCGTGATGGAGCGCTTCTTCCTGAACCTGAAAATGGAACGCGTCTGGCAGCGCGACTACGCCAATCACGCCGAAGCGATGATCGATGTCGCCGACTACATCGCCTGCTTCTACAACCCCGTCAGGCTGCATTCCACACTCGGCTATCGCTCGCCTGTCGAGCATGAGCGACACGCCGAACACACTCACTGAGATTCAACCCACCCAACTCATTGACGTGTCCGAAATGGTTTGACCACGACAGACTTCGAGGATTCGGCTAGTCGCCGCAGGCATATGTTGTCCACTCGACACATTGAAGATGCATACGACGCAGCCAAGCTGATCGAAGGATCGCTGCTTGACGGCTGGGCGCTTGGCTATGTTGGCGTCCCATGGCCTGGCCCGTGGCCCAAGGTCAATGGCGACCTCTTCGTCGTCGATCCTGACGGCTGGCAAGCTGGCATCGCATGGGAGTCCTCAGGGCCGGAGGTCCGCGAGATATCCAGCGCGTCTGCGACCAGATGGGGTGTTTATCAGATCAGGTTTCCTCTGCCGGTGATGAGCGAACGCGATCTGGTTCGCAACTTCGTGGCGGTCCTTCCGATGCTGCGTGATCTGCGAGCAAGCGTCGCGGCAACTCGTGCGTCCTTCGCTTTGAAAGGCGAATGAGCTGCTCAACGGCGGCTTCGCCGAGTCGAATCGAAGGGCTTGAACGACCGCAACGGGTCGCCTACAGGCGAACAGGCACCGCGGCCGACCGGCAACAGTCGGCCATGACCAGCCGGTCGTGACTGACGGCTTTCGGGCAGGATGCTTGCGGCGAAACCATTCAAGCGGGAGCTTTGTGAATCAGGTCCTCGTTTCGGAAACTCAGAAGAGTCGCCTCTATGGGCACGCTGAAGCGCTCGGGTCAAGCACCTCACCGGCGCAGTCCGGTCAATCCAAAAAAAGCGTTGTGCCTCGTGGGAGTCTCAGTTGAACACACAGCATGTTCCCAAAAGAATGTCACGGTTCGCGCGGGCTGCAGTGCTCATGTTCGCAGTGAATGCGGTCGGAGGCTGCGGCGAATGGAACAGCTATTTGCTCGTCAAAGACGAAACGAAGCAAGTAGCCGGTTGTGCGGTCCATCGGGGAAAACTTTCGCCTGAAGACACGCAGCGATTGCATCAATGCATTGCCGCTTGCCAGCAAAAGGGGTTCAGGCTTAGTGCGCCCGATACCGTGCCCCCATTGCTACCTACATCGAACGAGGTCAGCCAACCGTCGATACCAGTCGCCTGTCAGGGATAGACGATTCTGGCTCCAGGCTTCACGCAGGCGTGCGATCGTCCGGCTTGTGGTCGTCGACCTCAGCCTCGCGTACGACAGCTCAAGGTCGGCCAGCGCCTGCCAGCTCGAGCGGGCGAACGGCTGAAGCCGGCCACAAGCCGTCCTTCGGCAGCGTTTGTTCCCGGGTAACGCTGTGAGAGGCTACGATGCAACAAGCAGCGTGGCGGAGCAGGAGTTTTCGGGCCCGGGCGAAGGGCGGCAGGTGTCAACACTGGCCGCCGCCGACCAGACGTCCGCGCAATCGGAAATGCAGATAAATTCCGTCTGCGGGGCGACTCGCACGCGCTCAGCCTCTTGAGCCAAACGTAAGACTTCATGACGGATCTTCGCTTCACAATTGCCCGTTGGATCGCAGTACCGGCAGCCATTTTTTTCGCCGCCAGTTGGCTGCTCTTGCCCTCACGCCTACAACTCTCCAAAGCAGTAGAGACGACCGCCCTCGCTACTCGATCAAGATTAAAGGGCGTGGATTACCTCTTTCTACAAACCCCTGCCTTTGGTGAAGTCCGGGTGCAGTGCATTGAGGCGCCAAAGCTCTGCGAGTTGCCCATTCCGCGTAAGGGCGCGCTACTTCGTGTGTGGCTGCAAGATGTCGGCCTCTTGGGTGGGCGTTGGATCGTCGCCGCTGAGTTTGACGGAAAAATAGTCGCCTCCCAAGAGTCGCAGGCGCCTGTTTTCCGCACCGCGAAGGTCATGTGGGGCCTGGGCTCTCTCATCGGTCTCGGCATAGCGTTCATCCTCTGGCACTTTGCCCCGTTCAAGGCGCTTGACCCGCGGGAGACCTAACCTTGCCATCAGGAGGATCTGGCGGCGGCTGGCAGCTTTGCGGCTTTGAAAACGAGGCGTCGAACGACGGCAAGGGGTCGATTGCCGCCCTTCAGTGCCGGCGCATGAACTCACGCGACCGGCAACGAGCGGAAGAACACCTCGTTCAACCGAAAGACCGTTCAGGCTGATGGAGCCAGAGGTTTACCGTCACCGAACGCGCTTCTCGCACAGCGCCTTCAGTGCTCCCAGTGCCTTCGGCCAGGTTTCCACCATGCTCTCGAATTCGTCCGTCATGTCCTGGTCCACCGTGAGCCTCGTTCCCTGCGGCGTGGCCGTGAAGGTGTAGTTCTCGTACGCTGGCGCCCAGGCGCGGATGGCTTCGCTGCCGGTGTCTTCAACCCCGTCGGCGATGTAGCCGAGATGTCGGATCGAAATGAACTCGTTCGGTCGGTTCTCGGCGATCTCCGAGATCACGCCCTCGCCGCTCGGGGTCAGGAAGCGAATGCGCCGTCCCTCCAGGCTACGACGATCCAGCTTGCGAGGATTCGACATCGCCCTGCGCCGGCGCCTCCGGATCGAAGGGCTGCACGCCCAGCCGTGCGACACCCTGGTCGACGCGCGCCGTGAGCTTCGCGAGCTTGCGCTGCAGGTCTTTCCAGTTGCGGATGCCCTCGTTCACCGGGTCCATCGGGTAGTAGAGCTTGTTGCCCTTGGGCTTGGCGGCCGACAGCGCGAAGCGCACCAGGTCGTTCAGCTCGAACGCCAGCTCGGTCATCTGCGCGCGGGTGTCGGCGACGTGCGCTTCGATCAGCTCGCGGCGGCGCGGGGTCATCTCCATCGAGGATCTCCTGGAGCATAGAAAAAGGGCCTGTCCCTTTCGGAACAGGCCCTGGTTTCCAGACGTTTTGGTGGGCGATGAGAGGGTCGAACTCCCGACATCCTCCACGTCAAAGAGGCGCTCTACCACTGAGCTAATCGCCCGAGTCCATGACTATAGCATCCCTTTTTTCGGGATCTGGTCAAGGCCGAAATTTTCTTCACGGCCCGGCTCATTTCCGGCGTGCACTTCGCACGCCGCCGATGCGGTCCACCGCGGCCAGCACCTGGTTCAGCCGCGCCGAATCGGCGACCTCGACGGTGAAGGTCATCCACGCGGTGCCGCCGCGCACGTCCTTCACCGACTGCGTGTTGACGCCGGTCACGTTCATCTTCTCCTTCGCGAACACCTCGGAGATGTCGCGCAGCAGGCCCTGCCGGTCGGCCGCCTCGACCAGCACGTCGACCGGGTACAGCGCAGGCTTGTCGCCGCGCCGATCACCCCAGGCGACCGAGATCACGCGCTCGGGGCTACGCGCGGCCATCTGCCGGAAGTTGCTGCAATCGGCACGGTGGATGGCCACGCCGCGCCCGCGCGTCACGTAGCCGCCGATCGGGTCCGGCGGCGCCGGCCGGCAGCAGCGCGACAGGCTGGTCAGCAGCGATTCGACCCCCACCACCAGCACGCCGCCCTTCGGCGCCTCGCCCTCGGGGCGCGTCAGGCGCTGCGTGATCACCGCATCGGGGTCGGGCTGCGGTTCCGGCGGGCGCAGCAGCGCCTCGATGTTGCGCAGCGAGAACTCGTCCTTGCCAACCACCTCGAACAGCGCCTCGGCATGGCGGAAGCCGAGCTGGGCCGCCAGGTCGTCGAGCTTCATCGAGGTCTTGCCCTCGCGCTGCAGCAGCTTCTCGACCGCCTCGCGGCCGCGCGCGATGGTGTCGCGCAGCGCCAGCGCGTTGAACCAGGCCCGCACCTTGGCCTTCGAGCGCGAGCTCTGCAGGTAGCCCAGGTTGTCGTTCAGCCAGTCGAGCGACGGCCCGCCCTCCTTGATCGTCGTCACCTCGACGGTCTGGCCGCTTTGCAGCCGGGTGTTCAGCGGCACCATCGTGCCGTCGACCTTGGCGCCGCGGCAGCGGTGGCCGAGGTCGGTGTGCACGGTGTACGCGAAGTCGATCGGCGTCGCGCCGGCCGGCAGCTCGATCACCGCGGCATCGGGCGTGAAGACGTAGATGCGGTCGTCGAACACCGCGCCGGGCGCCACGCGCTCGCTGCGCTGCTCGGTGCCGCCTTCGTCGTCGCGCTCGATGAACTCGCGCTCCCACGCCAGCAGCTGCCGCAGCACTGCCTTGCGCGCCTCGGCCACCTGCGCGTCGAAATCGCCGCTCGCGCTGACACCGGCATAGCCCTTGGTGCCGGCCTCCTTGTAGGCCCAGTGCGCGGCGACGCCGTGCTCCGCGTGCTCGTGCATCGCCCGCGTGCGGATCTGCACCTCGACCGCCCGCCCCTGCTCGTCCTGCACCACGGTGTGCAGCGACTGATAGCCGTTGACCTTGGGCCGCGCGATGTAGTCGTCGAACTCGCCCGGCACCGGCGGCCACAGCTCGTGCACCCGGCTCAGCACCGCATAGCAGTCGGGCACGTCGGCGACGATCACGCGCATCGCGCGCACGTCGAACACGCGGTCGATGTCGAGGCCCTTGCCGCGCATCTTTTTCCAGATGCTGTACAGGTGCTTGGGCCGGCCCTGCACCTCGGCACGCAGCCCGGCGGCGGCCAGCGCGTCGCCGAGCCGGCAGCGGAAGGCCTCGACGCCGTGCTCGCGCTCGACGCGCTTCTCGTCGAGCAGGCGTGCGACGTTCTTGTACTGCACCGGCTCCAGGAAACGGAACGACAGGTCTTCCATCTCCCACTTGATCTGCCAGATGCCCAGCCGGTTGGCGAGCGGCGCGAACACCTGCAGCGACTCGCGCGCCAGCACCACCGGGCACGGCTGCTTGCTGCTCGCGAAGTGCCGCAGCGTCTGCAGCCGCGAGGCCAGCCGCAGCAGCACGACGCGCAGATCGCGCGAGAACGCGAGCAGCATCTTGCGCACCCGCTCGGTCTGCTCGGCGCGCTGCTCGGCATGCACCCGGGCCTCGCGCGCGGCGCGCTGGATCTGCACCAGCTTGCGGGTGTGCAGCACCAGGCTCGCGTACGACGCGCCGAAGGCCTTGCTGACGACCTCTTCCGGCTTGCTGAGGAAATCGCTGGCATAGACCAGGTAGGCGGCGGCGCGCATCGACGGCGCGGCGCCGATGCCCTGCAGGATCGCGGCGACGCCGTCGGCATGCACCAGCGCGTCTTCTCCGGTGTCGAGCAGCTGTCCGTCGAGCAGCGGCTCGGCGAAGGCGCGTGCGCGCGCGAGCTGCGCGGCCTCGCTGTCGCGGCCCGTCTCGCCTGGCGTATCGGCGGCCAGTTGGACGATCGGGGCGGCGTCCTGGTGGGTGTCGAGCAGTCCGGTCTTCACGCCAGCAGAAACTCCCGGACGGCCGCGATCTGATCGGGCGAGGTCAGCATCGGCGCATGGCCGACGCCGTCGAATTCGCGCAGCAGCGCGCGCGGGCCGCGTTGCGTCATCGCCTGCGCAGTGGCGCGGGTCAGCAGGTCGGAATCGGCGCCGCGCAGCAGCAGCGTCGGGCACGCGATGGCGTCGTACATGCCCCACAGGACAGCCTCTCCGGCGCGCGCCGCCTCGGGCGTGATCGCGCGGAACGGCAGCGCGATCTGTGGGTCGTAGTGCGGCACGAAGCCATCGGTGTCGGCGCGCAGCATCGGCCGCGTCAGCGCCAGCCACTGCTCGCGGGTGTGCGGCCCGAAGCCCTGCGAGATGCTCCACAGCGCGTCAGCGGCTTCTTCCAGGCTGCGCCAGCGCGCCGGCAGGCCGAGGTAGGTGCCGATGCGCGCCAGCGCGGCCGGCTCGATGCTCGGGCCGACGTCGTTGAGCACCAGCTTCGACACCGGCGAATTCTTCAGCGCCGCGAGGCCCAGCCCGATCAGCCCGCCCATCGAGGTGCCGACCCAGTGCACCGTGCCGGCGTTCAAGCGCGCGAGCAGCGTGACCATGTCGGCCACGTAGGCGGGGATCTGGTAGCCCATCGGGTCGGCGAGGCGGTCGGATTCGCCGCGCCCGACGACATCGGGGCACACCACGCGGTAGTCGCCCTGCATCGCCTGCGCGAAGGTGTCGAAATCGCGGCCCTGGCGCGACAGGCCGTGCACGCAGACCAGCACGCGCGGGTTGCCGGCATCGCCCCACTCCCACCAGGCCATGCGATGCAGGCCGCGGGTGTCGAGGCATTGCACGTGGTTCAGGCGGGGTTCATGCATGGGCCGGGCTTCCTCTTCGATAATGGACTGTATCAACCTGGAGGTCTCCACCGTGCTCAAAGGAAAAACCGCCCTCGTCACCGGCTCCACCAGCGGCATCGGCCACGGCATCGCGCTGTGCCTGGCGCGCCAGGGCGCCAACGTGGTGCTCAACGGCTTCGGCGAATTCGAGGCGGCGCGCGCCGAGGTGGCCGCGCTCGGCGTGAAGGCCGGCTACCACGGGGCCGACATGAGCAAACCGGCCGAGATCGAGGCGATGATGACCTACGCGCAGTCCGAGTTCGGTGGCGTCGACATCCTGGTCAACAACGCCGGCATCCAGCACGTGGCCGCGGTCGAGGAGTTTCCCGCCGCCAAGTGGGACGCGATCATCGCGATCAACCTCAGCTCGGCCTTCCACACCACGCGGCTGGCAGTCCCCGGCATGCGGGCGCGCAACTGGGGCCGCATCATCAACATCGCGTCGGCGCACGGGTTGGTGGCGTCGGCGCAGAAGTCGGCCTACGTGGCGGCCAAGCACGGCATCGTCGGCTTCACCAAGTCGATCGCGCTGGAGACCGCGCAGACCGGCATCACGTCGAACGCGATCTGCCCGGGCTGGGTGCTGACGCCGCTGGTGCAGAAGCAGATCGACGACCGGGCCGCGCGCGAAGGCATTGCGGTGGAGCAGGCCTCGCGCGAGCTGCTGGGCGAGAAGCAGCCGTCGCTGCAGTTCGTCACGCCGCAGCAGCTGGGCGAGCTGGCGGTGTTCCTGTGCTCGGCCGCTGCCGACAACGTGCGCGGCGTGGCCTGGGCGGTCGACGGCGGCTGGACGGCGCAGTGAGCGTCGCCAGCCACCAGGGCATCACTTCGTCATCTGCACCGACCCATTGACGCTGACCGTCACGCTGCCCTTGCCCAGCTCGACCGGCAGCGACTCGTCGGCCGCGCCCATCGTCTTCATGCGGGCCATCGGCGCGGCGGCGTACATCACCGGCTCGTTGCTGCCGATGTTGACCTCGCGCAGCACGTAGCTGCTGAAGCCGAACTGCTTCGCGTACTCGGCCGCCTTCGCGCGGTAGCGGGCGATGGCCTGCGCGGCGACATCGGCCTCGACCTTCTCGCGTTGCTCGCGCGACAGGTTGCTGCCGACGCGGGCGATCGTCAGCGTGCTGATCTTCGCGGTCAGCGCGGCGATGCCGGGGATGTCCTTGCCCTCGACCACCAGCTCGGCGGTGCCCTGCCAGCCGTTGATGCCGCCCTTCTGGCTGTAGCGCGGGAACAGCGAGAAGTTGCCGGTGTGCACCTCGATGTCGCCCGGCTTCGCGACGCGCTTGGCCTCGGCCAGCGCGGCGTCGAGCGCCTGCTTCAGCTGCGCCTGCACGGTGCCGGCATCGGTGCCCTCGCGGGTGGTGCTGAGCGTCACGTTCAACAAGTCCTTGTTGACCTCGACGGTGGCGCTGGCCGACAGGCTCACCACGTTCTGCAGCGGCGGCTCGTTGGCGAGCGCGGGTTCGGCCGCCAGCGCGGCGGCAAAGGCCGCGACCGCGGCCAGGGGCGAGAGCTTCGATTGAATCGTCATGGATCCTCCTTGTGAGTGGCGCGCCGTCGGCGTGTCGTTGTCGGTCATCAGGCCGCGATGAACGGCAGCGCATCGAAGCGCCCGTTCAGCACCGCCTGCGGGTCGACACCCCACCAGCGCTGCGCGATGGTCGCATAGACCTGGCGGAAATCGGCCGTGTGGACGAGGTTCTGGCTCTCGTCCAGCCGCTGCAGGTCGGGCAAGCGGCCGATCACGCCGCCGCGCACCGCACCGCCCAGCGCGAAGTGCGGCGCGGCGGTGCCGTGGTCGGTACCGCCGCTCTGGTTCTGGCGCGCGCGGCGGCCGAATTCCGAATACGTCAACACCAGCGTGCGGTCCCATGCACCGGCCTCGACCAGGCCCTCGCGCAACGCGGCCAGGCCCTCGGCCAGCTGCTTCAGCAACGCGGCATGCGTGGGCAGCTGGCCGCGGTGCGTGTCGAAGCTGCCGTGCGTCAGGTGGAACACCGGCACGCCGCCGCGCCCCTTCTGGCCGGCGACGATCGCGCAGCAGGCGCGCACCGCCTGGCCGAAGCCGTGCGCCGGAAACTCGGTGCGCAGTGCCGGCGCATCGGGGTTGCGCAGGCCCTCGGCCGCCTGCAGCACGCCGGCCTCGACCTTCAGCACATGCGCCAGCGCGGCATTGCCCTGCAGCGCCGCCGGCCGCGCAAGCCGCGATTCGTTGACGAAGGCCTCGGCGCTGGTCAGCGACACCGCGCGCGCGCCGCTCAGCGCACCGAGCCCTGCGGTGCCGACCGCGACGCCTTCGGCGGTGAAGCGGCCGCGCTCGCGCAGCCCGGCGTCGAAGGCGCGCGCGACCCAGCCTTCGTCGAGGTACTCGCGCGCGGCCGATGCGGTGTCCCAGATCTCGATCGAGCGGAAGTGCGACAGGTTGGGCTGCGGGTAGCCGAGGCCGAGCAGCAGCGCCAGCTCGTGCTTCTCCCACAGCGGCATCAGCGGCGCGAGCGACGGGTGCAGCCCGAGCGCGCCATCGAGCCGCAGCACGTCGGCGGCCGGCAGCGCGAGCGTCGGCCGCAGCGCCGCATAGGCCGGGTCGGCATACGGCACGACGGTGTTCAGGCCGTCGTTGCCGCCCTTCAGTTCGACCAGCACCAGCACGCGGTTGGCCGCTGATGCGGCGGGCTGCAGCAGGCCGCTGCTGCCCTGGGCCCAGGCAGCGCCGGGGATGCCCGGCAGCGCGAGGCCGCTGCAGGCGACGGCGGCGCCCGACAGGCGCATGAATTCTCGGCGGGTGGAATGCATCGCGGCCTCCGGGTCACTTCAGTTGAAACGCAGGGTCCAGGCTCAGCGCCCGCAGCATCGACAGCCCGACCGTGCCGGCCGGCAGCGGATTAACCGGCGGCGCGGCGAGCACCGCGAACTCGATGCGCGCCTTCGTCGCGGCATCCGGCTCGCGATCGGCGTGCGCACCGAGCGGCGACAGCCACGCGTCCGCATCGAAGCGCAGCCCGCCCGCCCCCATCTCGACGCCGCGGAACAGCCGTTCGGTGAAGCGCTTGCGCTCGAGCAGCGTCGTGCTGTCGATCCAGTCGGTGTAGCCCGGCCAGCCCTTCACGTTGGGCGGCACGAACAGGCTCTGCCCGAGCTTGGCGCTGGCGCGTGCGATCGGCAGCATCGAATCGAGCTGCACCTCGAACTGGCGCAGCGTGCCGACCGTCAGTTCCACCGGCGACTTGATCAGCGCGGCGCGCGCGGCCGGGGCCCAGAACGCATCGCTCAGCAACAGCTCGCGCAGCGCCGCGTCGATGCGCCAGCCGCTGTCGCGCAGCCGGGACGCGACGCGCTCGAGCGCCGCCGCGTCCGGCACCGGCGAGACGAACTCGCGCCACAGCTTGCCGGCGATGAAGCGCGCCGCGGCTGGCTGCGCGAGCATCTGGTCGAGCGCGCCGTCGGTGTCGAAGGCGGCGCTGCGTCCGAGCAGCGTCTTGCTGCCGCCGTCGTGCAGGCGCGGGCGCAGCCGGGCGCTCCAGTCGGCGCGGTCGACGGTCCAGCCCGAGAAAGCGCGCGCGGCCTCCTTGATGTCCTGCTCGCGATACTGCCCTTCGCCGAGCGTGAACAGCTCCATCACCTCGCGCGCGAAGTTCTCGTTCGGCGCCTGCGCCTTGTTGGCCGCGCCGTCGAGGTAGATCAGCATCGCCGGATCGCGCGCGACGCCGTGCAGCATGTCAGCGAACGAGCCGAGTGCGTGCGTGCGAAACAGCTGCTGCTGGATGAACATGCCTTGCGGGTTCTGCACCTTCTGGACCGAGGTCGCGAAGTGGTTGTGCCAGAACAGCGCCATGCGCTCGGCCAGCGGCGCCGACGTGTCGCGCATCTCCTGCAGCCACCAGGCCGCGAGCTCGAGCGTGTCGCGGCGCGCCTGCTGCCGCGCGGCCTTGCGGGCGTCCTCGTCGGGCAACTGGCCGAGCGGCGTGCGGATGGCCTCGCCGGTGAAGGCCGGCGGCGGGTGCATGAAGCGGGCGGCGCGCGCCGCATCGATCAGCCGATCGACGGCGGCCTCGGCGCTCAGGCCGATCCAGGGCGCGAGCTGCTGCGGCGACGGCGCGAAGCCGGTGCGGGTCAGCAGATGGCGGGCATCGCTTTCGTTCAGCGTCATGCGTGTCTCCAGTCGGCCCCCAACGAACCGGCCACCAGCTTCGCCGACAACTCTTGCCGACCTTCACAAACCTTCACTTGCCAAACCCGAAAAGACGTGTCGCAAGATTTGTAACAGATGGTCCTGGCGCTCGAAATCCTCGACCGAACCTGCGCACAATCTCGGCTGTTACAAATCAACGGAGCCGTCGATGACGCCCACTGCCACTGCCCGTCCCGACCGCATTGTCGTGGTCGATGACGATGCCCGGATCCGCGACCTGCTGCGCCGTTATCTGACCCAGGAAGGCTTCGAAGTCCTGCTGGCGGAAGACGCGAAGGCCCTGAACCGCGTGCTGACGCGCGAGACGGTCGACCTGATCGTGCTGGACCTGATGTTGCCGGGCGAAGACGGGTTGTCGATCTGCCGCCGGCTGCGTGCCGCGAGCGACGTGACGCCGATCATCATGCTGACGGCCAAGGTCGAGGACGTCGACCGCATCGTCGGCCTGGAGGTCGGTGCCGACGACTACCTGCCGAAGCCCTTCAACCCGCGCGAACTGCTGGCCCGCATCCATGCGGTGCTGCGCCGCCGCCCGGCGATGGAAGCCCCGGGCGCCCCGGCCAAGGATGCGCAGACGGTCACCTTCGGCCCGTTCGAATTCGACTTGGCGCTGCGCCGCCTGTCGAAGGACGGCGAGCAGATCGCACTGACGACCGGCGAGTTCTCGATGCTGAAGGCGCTGGTGCGCCACCCGCGCCAGCCGCTGTCGCGCGACAAGCTGGCCCAGCTGGCCCGCGGCCGCGAGTTCGAACCCTTCGACCGCAGCCTCGACGTCCAGATCTCTCGCCTGCGCAAGATGATCGAACCCGACCCTGCCCAGCCGCGCTACATCCAGACGGTGTGGGGTGTCGGCTACGTCTTCGTCCCGGACGGCACGGCCTGAATGACACCCACCCCCGAGGCGCTTCGCGCCTCCCCCTCGAAGGGGGCGCCGCTGATGGACCGGCAGAGCCGGATCCACGGCGTCCGCTGGATCGTGCTCGTGCAGCGCGCACCTCTCTTCGTCGAACACAACCGGTTCGCCCGGGGCGGCTGGGGGTATGCCGGGGGGGCGATTTCTGGGGCGACGGAGAAGATCGGCTTCGGGGGTGGCGCGCGCAGCGCGCTTCGTAGACTGACCCATCGCCACTGTTTGACCACAGCGAGCGAAGCGAGCGGCGGGAGTTTGGCGATGCACCCCCGAAGCCGATCTTCGCAGTGGAGTCGGCGCGCCAGCGCCGACCGCTCCGGCATGAGCCCCCCCGGCATGCCCCCAGCCGCTCCGGGCGCGCAAAGAACAACAACAACACCATGGCCAGAAACGCCGTCGCGCTGAGCCTTTTCTGGCGCACCTTCTTCCTGCTGGCCGTGCTGCTGACCGGCGGCATCTTCGCGTGGGTGCAGACCTTCCGCGCGCTCGAGTTCGAGCCCCGCGCGGTGCAAGCCGCGCAGCAGATCGCGAGCCTCGTGAACCTGTCGCGCGCCGCGCTGCGCTATGCCGACGGCATCAACCGCGTGACGCTGGTCAAGACCATGTCCGACCAGGAGGCCGTGCGCGTGCTGCCGCGCGAGCCCGGCGACAAGTGGGAGGCCTTCGAGGTCGATCGCTTCTCGCGCGCCATCGGCCAGGAGCTGCGCACCCGCCTCGGCCCCGACACCATCGTCGCGACCGCGGTCAACGGCAATGGTGGGCTGTGGGTCGGCTTCTCGATCGAGAAGGATCCGTACTGGCTGCAGGCCGACCCGACCCGCGTGCGCCCGCTGGCCGGCAGCACCTGGCTGCTGTGGGTCAGCATCGCGCTGCTCGCCACGGTGGTCGGTTCGGCCGCGATCGCGCGGCTCATCAACCAGCCGCTGCGCGACCTGTCGTTTGCCGCCAGCCGCATCCGCGACGGCGAATATGAATCGCAGCTCGACGAGAACACGCTGACCAGCGAGATCCGCCAGGTCAACATGGGTTTCAACCGCATGGCCCGCGAGCTGGCCAAGGTCGAGGAAGACCGCGCGGTGATGCTCGCCGGCATCTCGCACGACCTGCGCACTCCGCTCGCACGGCTGCGGCTCGAGGCCGAGATGAGCGTGCACGACGAAGAAGCCAAGCGCAACATGGCGCTCGACATCGACCAGCTCGACGCCATCATCGACAAGTTCATGGACTATGCCCGCCCCGGCGAGACCAAGCTGGTGCCGGTGCACGTGAGCAGCCTGGTCGAGCGCGAGATGCAGGGCTTCCGCGACCCGAGCCAGATCCGCATCGTGTCGCGGGTGGCGATCGACACCAAGGTGATGGCCGACGAGATCGAGCTCGGCCGCGTGTTCCAGAACCTGTTCGAGAATGCCCGCCGCTACGGCCGCTCCGCCGACTCCGGCATCGCCCGCGTGCACGTCAGCTATGCGCGCACCGGCCCGTGGGTGATCCTGAGCGTTCGCGACCACGGCCCCGGCGTCTCGCACGACAAGCTGAAGCAGCTCACCACCCCGTTCTTCCGCGGCGATGCCGCCCGCACCGCCGCCACCGGCGCCGGCCTCGGCCTGGCCATCGTCGAGAAGGCGGTGCAGCGCATGGGCGGCAACTTCGAGCTGTCGAATGCGTCCGACGGCGGCCTCGTCGCCCACGTCAGGCTGAAGCGCGCCCCATGAGGTTCGACGGCCCGATCGCCCGCGCCGGCAGCCGCGGGTGGCGCGCACTGCTGGCCATCGCCATCGTCGTGCTGCTCGGCGCGCTGGTCGCCCGCGATTTCCAGGGCGCGTGGTACGAAGAGGAAGACCGGCACCGCGTCATCGCCAAGCTCGCGATCTACTGGTGCTCGTGGCTGCTGTGGCCGACGCTGCTGCTGCTCGCCCGCGAGACCTGGCGTACTGCCCGGCGCCGCAAGCCGGCGGCGACGGTGGCCGGCCTCGTCGCCCTCGCACTGTGCGCCTGCTTCACCTGGGCCCGCTTCATCGAGCCGAACTGGCTGCAGGTGCGCGAGACCACGCTCGGCACGAGTTGCGGCGTGCGTGTCGCGCTGATCTCGGACCTGCACGTCGGCCTGTTCGTGCGCGAGGCCGAGTTGCAGCGCCTCGTCGACCGCCTGAACACGCTGCAGGTCGACGCGGTGCTGGTGGCCGGCGACTGGACCTTCGAGCCGGGCCACGATCTGCGCAGCACCTTCGCGCCGCTGGCCGGGCTGCGCCACCGCACCTTGTCGGTGCTCGGCAACCACGACGAGCAGCGCCCCGGCCCGCCGCTGGCCGACGAGCTGCAGCAGGCGCTCGCGGCAGCACATGTGGAAGCGATCGACGGCAAGCGCGTACCGCTCGGCCGCTGCGAACTGCAGGGCCTCGGCGACCGCAGCGCCGGCTCGGCCGAGCGCGACCTCGCCACGTCGCGCCGCCAGCCCTGGGGCGTCGACCGCGCGCACCGCGTGGTGCTGACGCACAACCCCGACACGGTGTTCGACCTCGAGCCTGACGAGGCCGCGCTGCTGCTGGCCGGCCACACGCACGGCGGGCAGATCGACATCCCGGTCTTCACGAAGCACCTGCTGGCGCATGCCACCGATGGCGGTTTCCGCCAGGGGCTGTACGAGCTGAAGAACGCCCGCGTCTACGTGACCCCCGGCGTCGGCATCGACAAGCTGCCAATCCGCTTCCGCGTGCCGCCGACGATCGACGTGCTGGCCTTCTGAACCCCGGGTCGCGGGCCATCCGACGGATGCCCGCGCCATGCCCCTGCCCGGCTCGCGGGTGTGCGGGAATGCGACATGGTTTGACACACGGCCGCCGTACAAATTGCGGACGTCACAACCACCAGGGGAAACGCACATGAAGACTCGCATCGCACGTGTCCTCGCGGCGCTGGGCTGCAGCGCCTGCCTGTTCGGCAGCGGCGCGCCGGCGCAGGCCACCGAGTACAGCCTGACCGACCTCGGCCTGCTCGGCAACGGCTTTGGCAGCGTCTACGCCACCGGCATCAATGCCAGCGGCCAGGTCGTCGGCTATGCGTACGACGGCTACATCGGCACGCCACAAACCGACACCTACCAGGCCTTCGTCACCGGCGCCGACGGTCACGGCATGACAGCCATTCCGACGCTCGGCGGCAGCTGGAGCAAGGCGACCGGCATCAACGACAGTGGCTGGGTCGTCGGCACCTCGGCCACCACCACCTCGACGCCGGGCGGCGACAGCCGCGGCTTCGTCTACGAAGGCAACGGCAGTGCACCGCGCAGCCTCGGCACGCTGGCGGGCCCGAGCACCGCGAACGGCATCAGCGCCGATGGCCGCGTCGTCGGCGCGTACACCGCCCACGGCAACACGCAGCGGGCCTACCTGACCGATGCGAACGGCGGCGCGATGCACGACATCGGCACGCTGGGCGGCGCGAACTCCACCGCCTACGGCGTCAACCAGGAAGGCCGCGTGGTCGGCGGTGCCGAGTACCGCACCTACGCCACCCCCGACACGCCACGCCAGCGCGCCTTCATGACCGGCCATGGCGGCGACGTGATGATGCCGATCGCGGTGGCCGGCTACGACATGACGGGCCCCGACACCAACTCGGTGGCCCGCGCGATCAACGAGCAGGGCACGATGGTCGGCAACTCGGCGGCGTTCATCGGCGATGGCGGGCGTGCCTTCATCGCCGGCCGGGATGGCGTCGGCCGGGTGCTGAACCTCTACGACATGGGCTCGTTCGAGATGGCGGGTGCGTGGCGGCTGGAGAGCGACGCCTATGGCCTGAACGCCGTCGGCCAGGTCGCCGGCAGCTACTACTTCACCGTCAACATGGTGAGCCACGCGTTCATCAGCGGCGCCAACGGCCTGGGGCTGGTCGACGTCAACACGCTGAGCTTCACGAACCTCGCGGCCGGCGCGCGTGACTGGCTGTTCTTCAACGCGACCGGCATCAACGATTCGGGCCAGTTCATCACCAACGGCACCAACGGCCACGCCTACCTGGTGACGCCGGTGCCCGAGCCGGCGGCGCTGCTGATGATGGTGTGCGGCCTGTGCTGGCTCGCGTGGCGCCGCCGCACGAGCATCAACGCCTGACGGCAGGGAGCGACCATGGGCAAGACACTCACGCGCTTCTTCGCCGCGCTGTGCGCCACTGCGTGCCTGGCCGGCGCGCCTGCGGTGGCGAGCGCCGCCCCGTACACGCTGTTCGACCTGGGGGCGCTGGGGCCTCCGCCAGGGCCGGGCGAGTGGAACCTGATGCAGGCCACCGGCTTCAACAACAGCGGACAGGTGGTGGGCTTTCAAACCCACCTCACCCAGGCGACGGACGGGTCGTGGAGCGAGACGGGCCAGACCGCCTGGATCAGCGGTGCCAACGGCATCGGCCTGAGCGCCCTTCCGACGCTCGGCGGTTCGTGGAACCGGGCCACCGGCATCAACGACGCGGGCTGGGTGGTCGGCACGTCGTTGACGGCCAGCGGCACCGAGCGTGCCTTCGTGGTCGGCCCGAACGGCACATCGGCACGCGAGCTCGGCACGCTCGGCGGCAGTTCCAGCAGCGCAACCGCCATCAACGCCAGCGGCCAGGTGGTGGGCACCAGCACGACCGCAGCGGGCATTCAACGCGGCTTCATCACCGATGCGCAGGCCGGCAACCTGCATGAACTCGGCAGCCTGTACCAGGGCGGCACCGCGACCAGCATTCCGACCGCCGTCAATGCATCCGGGCAGGTCACCGGCATGAGCAGCGCTTCCAACGGCATGGACGGCACGGGGCGCACCTTCATCACCGGACCCAACGGCGCCGACATGCGCGAGATCCCCGGCCCCTCGCC
This sequence comes from Rhizobacter sp. OV335, assembly GCF_900142965.1. Classification (GTDB taxonomy): domain Bacteria; phylum Pseudomonadota; class Gammaproteobacteria; order Burkholderiales; family Burkholderiaceae_C; genus Rhizobacter. The sequence continues at coordinate 196,723 of NZ_FRCQ01000009.1, read as the reverse complement.
GGGCGAATTCAGCCGGGGCCTGGACATCAACGACCGCGGACAGGTCGTGGGGCTGGCGGCGCCCGGCTTTCGCGATCCCACCGGATTCATCGCCGAAGCCGATGGCAGCAGCCGCACGCTGCGGGTGCCGCTGCCCCCCGCGGGCGGCGAGTTTCCGGTGTCCGTGGACGTCTGGCCCGGCGGAATCAATGCCGCGGGCCAGGTGGTCGGCCGCTACCACCAGGGCATCTTCGCGGAGGGCTTGTTCGTCACCGGACCCGACGGCAGCGGCGCAACGCTGGTCGACTACGGCCCGTTCTCCCCTGATCCCCCCGGGTCGGCGCTGTACTGGAGCTACGACGCGGCACTGCTGATCAACGATGCCGGGCAGATCCTCGCCAATTCGGGGGACGGCCACGTCTACCTGATCTCGCCGGTGCCCGAACCGGCGACAGCACTGATGCTGCTGGCGGGCCTTGGCCTGCTGGTTGTTCGGCGAAAGCAATGCCAACCAAGGGAGAACCCATGAAGCACACCCTCAAGCAACACCTGGTCCGCCTGCTGGCGGCGCTGGGCACCTCCGGCGCCCTGCTGGCCACCGCCCCGCTCGCGCAGGCCGGCGAGTACCTGCTGACCGACCTCGGCGGCTTCGGCGGGGACTGGATCGGCATGGTCGCCACCGGCCTGAACAACAGCGGCCAGGTGGTCGGCTATGCCTATGCGCGCGGCAACAACGGCTGGTCGTCCGACGACACCTACATGGCCTTCGTGACCGGCGCCAACGGCGTCGGCCTGACCAGCATCCCGACGCTGGGCGGCAGCTGGAACAGGGCGACCGCCATCAACGACCAGGGCTGGGTCGTCGGCACCTCGTCGATCAACGCCGACAACGGCGACGCACCGGACGACACCCGCGCCTTCGTGATGCAAGGCCCCGGCGCCACGCCGCGCAGCCTCGGGTCGGCCGGCAACAGCACGGCGTCGAAGATCAATGCCGGCGGCCAGGTCACCGGCAGCTTCATCAACGCCGACGGGCTGCAGCGCGGATTCGTCACCAAGCCGGGCGCCGGTGCCATCCAGCCGATCGGCACGCTGGGCGGCGCGACCTCGACGGCCAACGGCATCAATGCCGCCGGCACGGTGGCGGTCAATGCAGAGAACCGCGTGCGCGGCGACCCGACGGAGCCGGTGCGCTCGCGCGGTGCGCTGGCCGATGCGAGCAACCAGGCGCTGACCGAGGTGAAGGTTCCCGGCTACGACTACGACAACATCGACACGATCTCGGGCGTTGCGGACATCAACGACCGCGGCCAGGTGCTGAGCGGCGCCGCAAGGTTCTATGGCCCGGACGGCGGTGTCTTCCTCAGCGAAGCAAACGGTGCCGTGAAGAGGATCAACGTGGAGCAGTTGGTCACGTTCCAGGGGCAGGGTCGGGAGGAGTTCTATGCGGGGGGCCGCGCGATCAACAACCTGGGCCAGGTGGCGGGCAGTTACAGCTTCTCGCCCTACCTCTTCTCCCACGCCTTCATCACCGGCCCGAACGGCAGCGACCCGGTCGACGTCAACGACCTGAGGTTCGTCAATGCCGACCCGTCGTTCAACGACCTCTTCCTGTACGCGAGCGAAATCAACGACCGCGGGCAGTTCGTCGTCACGACGCTCGGCAGCCGGGCGTTCCTGGTGACGCCGGTACCGGAGCCGGCCGTCGTGCTGATGATGGTGTGCGGGCTCGCGTGGGTGTGCTGGCGACGCCGGGAGGCTTCTTCGCTCAGGGCTTGATCAGCAGGCAGACGGCGCGCGCCTCGATGGCTTCGAGGCGGCCGACCGGGCCCATCTTTTCGGCCGTCTTGGCCTTCACGTTGACGCGGTCGACGTCGAGGCCCAACGCGCCGGCCACGCGCTGGCGCATCGTCAGGATGTGCGGCGCCATCTTCGGCTGCTGCGCGACGATGGTGCTGTCGACGTTGGCGATCTCCCAGCCGGCCAGGCGCACGCGGCGCGCCGCCTCGGCCAGCAGCGCGAGCGAATCGGCGCCGTGGAACTGCGGGTCGGTGTCGGGGAAATGCTTGCCGATGTCGCCGAGCGCGGCGGCGCCGAACAGCGCATCGGTCATCGCATGGCACAGCGCATCGGCATCGGAATGGCCGAGCAGCCCGTGCGTGTGCGGAATCTCGACGCCGCCCAGCACCAGCTTGCGGTCGGCCACCAGCTGGTGCGTGTCCCAGCCTTCGCCGACGCGCATCTCCGGCGGCTTGTTGCGGTTCGGGTTCATCAGCGCGTCCTCAGCAGTCGTTCGGCCAACGCGAAGTCGTCCGGGTAGGTGATCTTCAGGTTCTCGAGCGCGCCGCGCACCAGCAGCGGCGAGCGGCCCTGCGCCTCGATCGCGCTCGCTTCATCGGTGACCTGGTCACCGGCCTGCGCCAGCGCGTCGCGCAGCCGGCCGACGCGGAACATCTGCGGCGTCTGCGCCTGCCACTTGTGGCGGCGCTCCAGCGTGGCTTCGCTGCGGCCCTGCACCTCGTGCTTCAGCGTGTCGGCCAGCGGCAGCGCGAGCAACCCGCCGACCGCATCGTGCAGGCACACGTCGATCAGCCGGTCGATCCACTCGGGACGCACCAGGCAGCGCGCGGCGTCGTGCACCAGCACCCAGTCGTCGGCATGAGCGCCGCGCGCCAGCAGCTCGGCGAGGCCGTTGGCCACCGTCTGCGCGCGGGTCTCGCCGCCGACCCGCGCGGCCCAGCCGGTGAACGCCGGCGCATGCGATTCGAACGCGGTGTCGGTGGGGTTCAGCACCACCAGCACGTTGGCGAGCCGCGTCACCTGCGCCAGCGCCGCCAGCGTGTGCGAGACCACGCTCGCGCCGGCCAGTGCCGCGTACTGCTTCGGCCCGTTCGCCGCGGCGCGCTCGCCGACACCGGCGCAAGGCACGAGGGCGAACAGTCGGGAGGGAGATGAAGTCGGCATGGGGCGCGAAAAGGTGGCGAATTCTATAATCGGCCCCGCCCTATCGCCCCGCCGTCACACCGCGCGGGGCGATTTGATTTTGTCGCGCGATTGTGTCCATGCACCTTCCCAGCCTGTCTCCCGGAAAACGCTTCACGCTGCCCCGCCCGATCGGCTCGGCCGATGCCCTGCTGCTGGCCCGCTTCGCGCAGGCGCGCACGGCCCAGAAGCAGCTCACCGCGATCGTCAGCGCCGAGCCGGCCGACACGCAGCGGCTCGAAGGCGAGCTCGCGTTCTTCGCGCCCGAGCTGCGCATCGCGGTGTTCCCCGACTGGGAAACCCTCCCCTACGACACCTTCTCGCCGCACCAGGACCTGATCTCCGAGCGGCTGGCCACGCTGTGGCGCATCCAGCGCGGCGAGGTCGACGTGGTGCTGCTGCCGGCCTCGACCGCGCTGGTGCGCCTCGCGCCGCCGAGTTTCCTCGCGGCCTACACCTTCAATTTCAAGCAGAAGGAAAAACTCAACGAGGCGGCATTGAAAGCCCAGCTCACGCTGGCCGGCTACACCCACGTGAGCCAGGTGGTGTCGCCCGGCGAGTACGCGGTGCGCGGCGGGCTGATCGACCTGTTCCCGATGGGCTCGCTGGTGCCCTACCGCGTCGACCTGTTCGGCGACGAGGTCGACAGCATCCGCACCTTCGACCCCGACAGCCAGCGCAGCCTGTTCCCGGTGCCCGAGGTGCGGCTGCTGCCGGGCCGCGAGTTCCCGATGGACGAGGACTCGCGCACCGCATTCCGCGCCCGCTGGCGCGAGAAGATGGACGGCGACCCGACCAAGGTGCGCCTGTACAAGGACATCGGCAGCGGCATCGCGACCGCCGGCATCGAGTACTACCTGCCGCTGTTCTTCGACGGCGTCGCGACCATCTTCGACTACTTCGGCGAACAGGCCGCGATCGCGCTGCACGGCGAGGTCGACGACGCGCTGAAGCGCTTCTGGGTCGACACCCGCGAGCGCCACCGCTTCCTGCAGCACGACAAGGAGCGGCCGATCCTGCCGCCGGAAGACATCTTCCTGCGCACCGAAGACTTCTTCGCGATCGCCAATGCGCACCCGGTGCTGTCGGTGCGCGGCAAGGAAGAGACCGACTGGGCGCGCCCGCTGCCCGACCTGAGCGTCGACCGCGGCGCGCCCGAGCCGCTGAAGAAGCTGCAGCTGCACGTCGGCACCACGGCCCACCGCGTGCTGATCGTCGCCGAGAGCGAGGGCCGGCGCGAGAGCCTGCTCGAACTGCTGCGCGACAGCCGGATCGAGCCGCCGTCGGTCGCGAGCCTCACCGAGTTCGAGCAGGGCGACGAGCGCTTCGCGATCGCGGTCGCGCCGCTGGCCGAGGGCTTCTTCTGGCACGACACCGAGCTCGGCCGCGCGATCCAGTTCATCACCGAGACCGAGCTGTTCGCGACCTCGCCGACCGGCCGGCGCAAGCGCAAGCAGGAGCAGGTCAGCGACGTCAACGCGCTGATCAAGGACCTGTCGGAGCTGAAGGTCGGCGACCCGGTGGTGCACGTGAACCACGGCATCGGCCGCTACGTGGGGCTGATGAGCATCGACCTGGGCGAGGGCCCGAGCGAGTTCCTGCACCTCGAATACGCCGACAAGGCCACGCTGTACGTGCCGGTCGCGCAGCTGCACCTGATCAGCCGCTACACCGGCGTCAGCGCCGAAGAGGCGCCGCTGCACCGCCTGGGCTCCGGCCAGTGGGACAAGGCCAAGCGCCGCGCAGCCGAGCAGGTGCGCGACACTGCTGCCGAGCTGCTGAACCTGTACGCCCGCCGCGCCGCGCGCGAGGGCTTCGCGTTCCGCTTCTCGCCGCACGACTACGAGGCCTTTGCCGCGAGCTTCGGCTTCGAGGAGACGCCCGACCAGAAGGCGGCGATCCACGCGGTGATCCAGGACATGGTGAGCCCGAAGCCGATGGACCGGCTGGTGTGCGGCGACGTCGGCTTCGGCAAGACCGAGGTGGCGCTGCGCGCGGCCTTCGTCGCCGTCACCGGCGGCAAGCAGGTGGCGATCCTCGCGCCGACCACGCTGCTGGCCGAGCAGCATTTCCAGAACATCTCGGACCGCTTCGGCAAGTGGCCGGTGAAGGTGGCCGAGCTGTCGCGCTTCCGTTCGCCGAAGGAGGTGAAGGCGGCACTCGAGGGCATCGAGGACGGCACCGTCGACATCGTGATCGGCACGCACAAGCTGATCAGCCAGAGCGTCAAGTTCAAGCGCCTCGGGCTGCTGGTGATCGACGAGGAGCACCGCTTCGGCGTGCGCCACAAGGAGGCGATCAAGGCGATGCGCGCCGAGGTCGACGTGCTGACGCTGACGGCCACGCCGATCCCGCGGACCCTGGGCATGGCGCTCGAAGGCCTGCGCGACCTGAGCGTGATCGCGACCGCGCCGCAGCGGCGCCTGGCGATCAAGACCTTCGTGCGCAACGAGAGCAGCGGCACCATCCGCGAGGCGATCCTGCGCGAGCTGAAGCGCGGCGGGCAGGTGTACTTCCTGCACAACGAGGTCGACACCATCGAGAACCGGCGCGAGAAGCTGCAGGAGCTGCTGCCCGAGGCACGCATCGCGGTCGCGCACGGCCAGATGCCGGAGCGGCAGCTGGAGCACGTGATGCGCGATTTCGTCGCGCAGCGCCACAACGTGCTGCTGTGCTCCACCATCATCGAGACCGGCATCGACGTGCCGAGCGCGAACACCATCGTGATCAGCCGCGCCGACAAGTTCGGCCTGGCGCAGCTGCACCAGCTGCGCGGGCGCGTCGGGCGTTCGCACCACCAGGCCTATGCCTACCTGCTGGTGCCCGAGGTCGACGGGCTGACCAAGCAGGCCGCGATGCGGCTGGAGGCGATCCAGAACATGGAGGAGCTCGGCTCCGGCTTCTACCTCGCGATGCACGACCTGGAGATCCGCGGCGCCGGCGAGGTGCTGGGCGACAACCAGAGCGGCAACATGATGGAGGTCGGCTTCCAGCTCTACAACGAGATGCTGAGCGAAGCCGTGCGCTCGCTGAAGGCCGGCCGCGAGCCCGACCTGCTGTCGCCGCTGTCGGCCACCACCGAGATCAACCTGCACGCCCCTGCCCTGCTGCCCGATGCCTATTGCGGCGACGTGCACACCCGCCTCAGCCTGTACAAGCGCCTGGCCACGGCCGAGAAGCCCGAGCAGATCGACACCATGCTCGAGGAGATCACCGACCGCTTCGGCAAGCTGCCGCCGCAGGGCCAGACGCTGTTCGACGTGCACCGGCTGCGCGTGCTGGCCAAGCCGTATGGCGTGATGAAGATCGATGCCGCGCCGTCGCTGATGGTGATCAGCTTCCGGCCCAACCCGCCGGTGGATTCGATGCGCATCATCGAGCTGGTGCAGAAGAACCGCCACATCAAGCTGGCCGGCAACGACAAGCTGCGCATCGAGCGCCAGACGCCCGAGCCGAAGGACCGCGCGCAGTTGATCCGCGACGTGCTGCGCTCGCTCGGTACCCCGAAGCAAACTGCCTGAATCCATGACTTCTGAATTCGCTCCCGGCCTCGTCATCCAGCGCTTCACGCCGCCGCTGCGGCTCGCGGACTTCAAGCTGATCGCGTTCGACATGGATTCGACGCTGATCAACATCGAATGCGTCGACGAGATCGCCGACGCGGCTGGCCGCAAGGCCGAGGTCGCGGCGATCACCGAAGCGGCGATGCGCGGCGAGATCGCCGACTACAAGGACAGCCTGCGCCGGCGCGTCGCGCTGCTGAAGGGCGTGCCGGTCAGCGCGATGCAGCAGGTGCTCGACCAGCGGTTGCAGCTGAACCCTGGTGCCGCGTCGCTGGTGCAGGCCTGCCAGGCGGTGGGGATGAAGACGCTGCTGGTCTCGGGCGGCTTCACCTTCTTCACCGACCACGTGCGCGACCGGCTGAAGATCGACTTCACGCGCTCGAACGTGCTGGAGGTCGCCGATGGTGCGCTGACCGGCCGCATGGTCGACCAGCCGTGGGGCGACATCTGCGATGGCGACGAGAAGAAGCGGATGCTGCTGGCGACCTGCGCGCAACTGGGCATCCCGCCGAGCCAGGCCATCGCGATGGGCGACGGCGCGAACGACCTGCCGATGATGAGCGTCGCCGGGCTGTCGGTGGCGTACCACGCGAAGCCGGCGGTGCGGGCGCAGGCGATGGTGGCGATCAATGCGGGCGGATTGGACCGGTTGCTGGAACTGGTGCAAGTGGTGCAATAGCGGCCTCTTCCAGGAGCGCCACGCATGTTCGATCGCAACACGCCCTTCAACGATCTGCCGCCGCTGCCTCCGGCGACAGCGCTGGAAACGACGGCCGTGCTGCGCAAGGCCATCACCGCGAGCCGGGCGCTCGCCGAGCTGAAAGGCATGGCCGAGCGCATGCCCGATCAGGCGATGCTCCTCGACAGCCTGATCCTGCAGGAAGCGCGAGCCTCGTCCGAGATCGAGAACATCCTGACGACGAACGACGAGCTGTTCAAGGCGGCATCGGATGAGTCCTTGCCTGCCAGCCCCGAGGCCAAGGAGGTGCTGCGCTACCGCCAGGCGTTGAACCACGGCTTCCGGCAGATCGGCACGCGGCCGCTGGCGACCGGCCTGTTCATCGAGATCGCACAGCTCATCAAGCAGGCGGACTTCAGCGTCCGCCGCACGCCCGGAACGCGCATCGCGAACGGCCGCGGCCAGACGATCTACACCCCGCCGGAAGGCGATGGCGTCATCCGCGACAAGCTGCGAGAGCTCGAGAACTTCATGCACGCCGAAGACGGGCTCGACGCGCTGGTGAAGATGGCCTTGATGCACTATCAGTTCGAAGCCATCCACCCGTTTCCCGACGGCAACGGGCGCACCGGCCGCATCCTGAACATCCTCTACCTCGTCGACTGCGGGCTGCTCACTCAGCCAGTGCTCTACCTGTCTCGCCACATCATCGATCACAAGGCGGCCTACTACGAAGGCTTGCGCCGCGTGACGGAAGAAGGTGCCTGGATCGAGTGGGTGCTGTACATGCTCGATGCGGTCGAGCAGACCTCGCTCCGAACCCGGCAACAGATCATCGACATCCTCGCGTTGATGGAGTCCGTGCGGGAGCGCGTTCAACGCGAAGCGCCCGGCGTCTACAGCAAGGACCTGATCGAGCAGGTCTTTCGCCAGCCGTATTGCAAGATCCAGTTCCTGGAGCGTGCCGGCCTTGGCACCCGGCAGACCTGCGCCAAATACCTGCGCGAACTGGAGCGGCTTGGCGTGCTGAGCGGTCAGAAGATCGGCCGCGAGGTTTACTTCATCAACGAACCACTGTTCGGGCTGCTGACCCGGTGATGGCACGTCAACGTGTTAAATTAATTGAGTTTTTTTAACACGTTTCAGGAACATGTTCGCCGCAGCGACATGTTCTACGGCGCCGGCATCACGACGATCCCGTCCGCATCCGCATAAAGCCACTCGCCCGGCCGCACCCACACGCCCTGCACCTGCACCGGCACGTCGCGCTGCCCTTCGTTGCGCTTCTCGGTCGGCAGCGGCATCAGCGCCAGCGCGCGGATGCCGACATCGCAGGCCGCCAGTTCCGCCACGTCGCGCACGCAGCCATCGACCACCAGCCCGGCCCAGCCGTTGCGCGCCGCAGCAGCCGCGAGGTTGCCGCCAACCAGCGCGCGCCGCAGCGAGCCGCCGCCATCGACCACCAGCACGCGGCCCTGCCCCGGCGAATCGACGGCCGCCTTCACCAGCGAGTTGTCCTCGAAGCACTTCACCGTGCTGACCGGCCCGCTGAACTTCGGCCGGCCGCCGAAGTCGCGGAACACCGGCGGCAGCACGCGAAACGCGCCGTCGGTGTCGTTCTTGTGCGCATCGCACAGGTCGCAGGTGGCGAAATCGTTCGCGTGGTCGGTGCTCATGCGGTCACTTTCTTGATCGGCGGCTTCACATCTTCGCGGCGCGGCGGCAGCATCGTCTGGTGCTCGCGCGGGGTGTTCAGGATGATCGCGGTCGAGGTTTCGGTCAGCAAGCAGAACTTCGTGACGACGGCGTCGAGGTGGGGCACGTCGATCACCGCGATCTCGAGCAGCCAGCTGTCCTCGCCGGTCACGTTGTAGGCGCTGACCACCTCCGGGCTCTGCTGCACCAGCTTCACGACCCGCGCGTACTCGGCGCGGCCCACGCGCACCATCGCGCGGATGCCATAGCCGAGCTTGCCGAGGTTGACCGTCGCGCGGTAGCCGGTGATCACGCCGGCCGCCTCGAGCTTGCGCACCCGCTCGGTCACCGCCGGCTGGCTCAGGTGCACGCGGCGGCCCAGCTCGGCCATCGTCAGCCGCGCATCGGCCTGCAGTTCGGCCAGGATGCGCGTGTCATGGGCGTCGATTTCAGCATTCAAGGCAAACCCTCCGAAAGTCCATCAAACATAGCATGCGTTGCATCGATCGACCTTGTGTTTCGCCTTCCAATGCGCCGCACGCCTTCGTACGATGTCGACCTGATTTCTGCATCGAGTTCCCACATGTCCGCTTCATCACCCACCGCCGCCGTGCAACCCGATCGCGGCCCGCAGGCGCTGATCCTGCTGTGCCTGGCCGCCACCTGGCTGGTCTGGGGTTCCACCTACCTCGCGATCAAGTTCGCGCTGGTCAGCTTCCCGCCCTTCCTGCAGATGGGCTCGCGCTTCCTGTTCGCCGGCGTGCTGCTGATGGCCTGGATGCGCTGGCGCGGCGCACCGTGGCCGAACCGCGTGCAATGGCGCAATGCGCTGGTCGTCGGCGCGCTGATGCTGGGCGGCGGCATGGGCTGCACCGCCTACTCGGAGCAGACGGTGGGCTCGGGCCTGGTGGTCGCGTTCATCGCGGTGGTGCCGCTGATGATCGCGGGCCTGAACCTGCTGTGGCGCGTGGTGCCGAGCCGCATCGAACTGCTCGGCATCGCGGTCGGCCTGGCCGGCGTGCTGATGCTGACGCAGGGCGCCGGCTTCCAGGCCTCGCCGGTCGGGCTGGCCGCGATCGCGACGGCCTGCGTCACTTGGTCGATCGGCAGCGTGTTGAGCCAGCGCAGCCTGCCCCTCGCGCCCGGCGCGACCGGCTTCGCCAGCGAGATGATCTGCGGCGGCGTGGTGCTGTTGCTGCTGGCGGCCGTCACCGGCGAGCAGATGCAGTGGCCGCCCGAGCCGAAGGCGGTCGGCGCCTGGTTCTACCTGGTGGTGTTCGGCTCGCTGATCGCGTTCAACGCCTACATGGTGCTGCTGTCGAAGGCCAGCGCCGGGCTCGCGTCGAGCTACACCTTCGTGAACCCGGTGATCGCGATGCTGCTGGGCGTCGCGGTGGCCGGCGAGACCGTCACGCACTACGAGTGGACGGCCGCGGGCGTGGTGCTCGCGGGGGTGGTGTTGCTGCTCTGGAAGAAGAGCCGCTAGCCGATCGGCTTCTCCATGATCACCAGGTGAATGCCGCGATATTGCGGTGGCAATCGGTCGCTCGTCGAGGTGATGCGCTCCCCCACCCGCCTGAAGCCGAACCTGGCGTAGTGGCGGATCAGTCCGGTGCTCTGTGCCCAGGTGTCCAGTCGCAGCACGCCAAGGCCCAGGCGATGCACCTCGCGTTCGCACCAGTCCAGCATGGGCGCGAACAGCTGCCGGCCCTTCCACGCCTGCCCGACGATGATGCGGTTGATGTAGCGGGCCGATTCCGGCGCCAGCCCCTGCCACATCTCGCTGTCCATCAGCGATGGCGGACAGAAGCTGAAGATGCCCGCCACCTGGCCGTCCAGCACCAGCGCGTACTGGCAGCGCTCGGCGATGTCCTTCTCGACGACGGCAAGGTCCAGGTCTTGCCAGGACGGGTGCCCGCCTTCGCGTTGGAACCTGATCGCCTCGTGATAGAGCGCCTCGATGGTGGGAATGTCGTCGACACTCGCGGGTCGGATGTGCATGAGCTGCGGCAGGAAGCTGGAAAGCTGCCACTGTGACGAGGCGTGCCGCCGACGTCTTGTACCGTTGTAAATCGCAAAGGGCCATCGAGATGCAGGCAGACGCGCCGGCAGCTTCAGACTGGGTGCAGTACCGGCCGGCCGGCGCCGCGGGCGTGACGCTGATGCGAGCGCATTTCACCGATCACGCGTTCGAACGGCACAGCCATCCGGAGTACGGCATCGGCCTGACCGGCAGCGGCGTGCAGACCTTCAACTGCCGGGGCACGACCCAGACCAGCGTGCCCGGCGACGTCATCCTGCTGAACCCCGACCAGGCCCACGATGGCCTCCCTGGCCAGGCAGGCGGCTATGGCTATTGCATGCTGTACGTGGAGGCGGACGTGCTGCCCGGCGTCTTGCAGCGCGCCGCCGGGATCCAGGGCAGCCGTCACTTCCGCGAACCGGTCGTCCACGCCCCCCAGGCGGCCGCAACGCTGCACCGAGCGATCCTCGCGACCGGCCAGCCGCAGGAATCGATGCGAGGCGAAGTGCTGCTGATGGAGGCTTTCGTGCAACTCCTGCTGCAGCATGGCGAATCGCCCAGAACCGCGCCGCCGCCGGTGCACGCAGGGCTGAAGCGGCTCCAGCGCGTCAGGGACCACATCCGGGCGAACGCCGATCGAGACCTGTCGATCGGTGAACTCGCGGCCGCGGCTGGCGTGTCGCGGGTCTACCTGAGCCGCGCCTTCGCCCAGCACTTCGGCGTGCCGCCGCACCTCTACCTGAACGCGGTCCGGCTCGCGAAGGCCCGCAAGCTGCTGTTGCAAGGCCGGGCATTGGCGGAGGTGGCCGCAGCCGTGGGCTTTGCCGACCAGAGCCACTTCACCCGGCGGTTCAAGGGCGCGACCGGGTTGTCGCCCGGCGCGTGGCTGAAGCAGATGCGGCCGGCTTAGGGTTTCGGATCAGCGCCGCCACAGCGTGAAGCGCTTCAACTCGCGCGTGCTGACGGCGTTCAGCAGCTGCGCCTGATCGAGCGGCCCGAGGTTCTGCGCCATCGCATCGAGCAACTTGGTCGGCACCGCCTGCGCGTTCGAGACGGCCAGCGCATCGACGTCGCTGTCGGGCTGCGTCATCAGCACGAAGAACAGGTCCTCGCCGAGCGGGCCGTCTTCGGTGGTCAGCACGTCGACCTGCCGGATGTCGGACCAGGCCAGGCGCCGGGTCGACGGCTCTTGCGGATCGTCGGGCAGGCCGCTGCGGTGCACCAGGCCCCACGGACTCACGTCCAGCGTGTCGTAGCCCGGCATCGCGACCTGCCGGCGTTGCGAGCGCAGCAACGGCGGCAGCAGGCTCAAGGCCAGCAGCAGCGCCCCCGGCCACCAACGCGCTTGGCCGGCCCAAGCCACCGCCAGCCACACCAGCGACACCGCGAGGCAGGCCCGCCACACCCAGCGCTCTGCCGGCGTCGGTGCCGGCGTGGGATTGACGGGAAGCACTTTGTTCATCGTCGGCAATATATCGTTGGTATGACACCGCGGGTATGACATTGTCTTGAACAAGTCATCTGACAGACGCTTTCACCCTCTGCGCCGCTCGGGCTTGTCATGACGGGCCGAGGCGCTTCTGCGCCGCCTCGCGGATCGCCTGCAGGCTGCTGCGGCTGGTGCTGACGTTCGCATCGAGCTTCAGGTGCAGCAGCGTCGGGCGGCCGCTGGCCAGCGCGGCGGCGAACGCCGGCTCGAAGCCCGCGGTGTCCGAGACACGCGCCGCGCGCCAGCCGAAGGCCTCGGCCAGCGCCGCGAAATCCGGGTTGAACAGGTCGCTGCCGCTGACCCGCCCGGGGTACTCGCGCTCCTGGTGCATGCGGATCGTCCCGTAGGTGCCGTTGTCGACGACGACGCTGATCAGCCGCGTCGCGCCGTAGCCGGTGGCGGTCGCGAGCTCCTGGCCCGTCATCAGGAAATCGCCATCGCCGGCGATGTTGACCACGGTGCGCTCGGGGTACAGCAGCGCCGCGGCCACCGCGGCCGGCACGCCGTAGCCCATCGCACCGGCGGTCGGCGCGAGCTGCGTGCGGCCGGCGTGCTGCAGGCCGTGGTAGCGGCAGAAGCGGTGCAGCCAGCCGCTGTAGTTGCCGGCGCCGTTGGTGTAGACGGTGTCGGCCGGTGCCAGGCGCTGGATGGTCTTGATGACCTCGGCCATGTCGAGCGGCTGCACCGCGGCGGCGCCGTGGTTGGCTTCGTAGTCGGCATGCGCCGCGGCGGTCCACTCGCCCCAGGCCGGTTGGGTCGGCGCGGCCAGCGCTTCGAGCGCCTTCGCGGCAGCGGCCATCGACGACTGCAGCAGCAGGTCGGCCGCATAGACGCGGCCAAGCTCCTCCGGCCCGGCGTGGATGTGCACCAGCTTCTGCAGCGGCCGCGGCGCCTTCAGCAGCGTGTAGCCGCCGGTCGTCATCTCGCCGAGCCGCGCGCCGATCGCGATCACCAGGTCGGCCTCGGCGACGCGCCGCGCGAGCGCCGGATTGATGCCGATGCCGACATCGCCGGCGTAGTTGGCGTGCCGGTTGTCGAACAGGTCCTGGAAGCGGAACGCGCAGCCGACCGGCAGGTTCCAGTTCTCGGCGAAGCGCTGCAGCGCGGCGCAGGCGGCCGCGTCCCAGCCGCTGCCACCGGCGATCACGAACGGCCGCTCGGCGGCCATCAGCAGCGCGCGCAGGTCGCGCAGGCCGCCCGGTGCCGGCCAGGCGTGGGCCGGCTCGGCGCGCGGCAGCACCGGCGCGTCGGTGGCCTGGGTCAGCATGTCTTCCGGCAGCACCAGCACGACCGGCCCGGGCCGCCCCTGCAGCGCGGTGTGGAAGGCGCGCGAGATGTATTCGGGCAGCCGCGCCGGGTCGTGCACCTCGCCGACCCACTTCGCGAAGCCGAGCGTGCCGGGGCCGAACACCTGCCGGTAGTCGAGTTCCTGGAAGGCCTCGCGGTCGCGCTGGTCGCTGGCCACCTGGCCGATGAACAGCACCATCGGCGTGCTGTCCTGGAAGGCGGTGTGCAGCCCGATGCTGGCGTTGGTGGCGCCCGGGCCGCGCGTCACGAAGCACACGCCCGGGCGGCCGGTCAGCTTGCCCTGGGCCTCGGCCATGAAGGCGGCACCGCCCTCCTGCCGACAGGCGATGAAGCGGATGCTGTCGCGGTGTTCATGGAAGCCGTCGAGCACGGCGAGGTAGCTCTCGCCGGGCACGCCGAAGACGGTATCGATGCCTTGGGCGATCAGGGCTTCGACCAGCACGTGGCCGGCCAGGCGTGGTGTGCTCGGGGGGCGTGGCGAATGGGACGAGGAGTCGGTCATGTCGGCGCGGCACTGCCAGCTGGAATGAGGCGCCCAGTGTGCCTTGTGCGCGGGCCGGTTCGACGCCGCCACCGCGTGAATCGCAGCGCAGCGCTGACGATTCGCGGCAACCAGGAACAGGAACTGTCCGCGGGCGACGCAATCGGAGTCTGCGGGTTGGCGTATGGTGCGCATGCGCCGCGCCGATGGGTCGCGCGAACGCAGCGCCCGCGCGGGCTGGCGGGCCGCAGGGACGGCCCTCGCGACAGGTGCCGGCGTGGTCCGCAACTTGCCCCTTCTCGCGCATGAACAAGACATCCCTGCTGGCCGCCCTCTTCGCGACCGCTGCCCTGGCCGCCTGCAGCGGCGGTGGCGGCGACAGCGCCGCACCCTCGCCCGCCGGTGCTGCACCGGCTCCGGCCCCCGCGCCTGCGCCCGCCCCGAGTCCCGCCCCGGCGCCGAGTCCTGCACCCTCCCCGAGCCCGGCCCCTGCACCGAGCCCCGCACCCAGCCCGGCCCCGGCGCCGAGCCCCGCTCCGGCGCCCGCACCGTCCGCCAACACCTGGCCGGACCTCGGCAACACCCAGGCCCCCGCCCACACCGCGTCGCCGACGAGCAACAACGGCACGCCGACGCTCGGCGGCACGCTGACCTTCACGAACATCGGCGCCAAGGGCTACTGGGGCCGCCGCACCGAGGCCCAGGCCGGCAGCGCGAGCTGCAACGTGCAGTCGGAAGTCCTCAAGTTCCCGTGGGGCGATGAATCCTGCTGCCGCACGAAGCACGAGGTCAGCAGCGACAAGATCAGCCCGTTCAACGAAGAGCTCGGGCTGGTGCTCGACGGCCCGCTGCGCATCAAGCAGCTGGTCGTCTACCAGCCGCTGGACGCCAACGACGGCAACTGGGCGATCCGCTCGTTCTGGGACCGCCGCACGCCCGACAAGCCGTACAACTTCCACTTCTCCGGACCGAAAGGTTCGAAGGTGCTGCCCAGCGAGCTCGGCAACAGCTGCACCGTCTTCGCTTCACAGGAGAAGCCGTTCAAGTGCGGCCCCGGCAGCGACCCGTATTGCCCGGGCTCCGACCTCGACTTCGTCGGCTGGAAGGGCTCCAAGCTCGTCGTGATGCTGGCCGGCATGCCCTACGCCGACGACGCGTCGATGAAGCCGCTGAGCTGCGTCACCGACGGCAAGGACGAGAAGGCGGAGGATTCGCCGTGGCTCGCGGTCGCCCCGTCGGAGCTGTACCGCGACGGCTGGTCGGGCTACAGCCCCTGCCACTGCTTCAGCAACACCCCCGGCAACGCCGGGCTCGGCGACGGTTGCGGCCAGATCAACATCCTCGAGGTGGTCTCCGAATCGCAGGGCACGCAGTACGGCAACCGCGACATCATCAGCACCGGCATCCGCTCGTACCAGGTGGGCTCGCTGGGCGGCTCGACCTGCGGCGTCAAGGGCTGCACGATGGACCACTTCGCGGCCGATGCCGACCTGCTCGACGCCAACAGCCTGACGGTGATGAAGCAGGGGGTCGTGATCGACGCCAACAACCGCGGCAGCGCCGGCCCGGTGTGGCGCCGCCCGGTGGACGACCGCTACTACCTGGTGCTGCTCGACGAGCAATCGCGCGCGGTGCAGGTGGCGATGGTCCACCCGGGCGCCATCCCGGCGTCGCTGAAGGCCATCGTACCGGCCTTGCCGAACACGATCACCCGCGGGGCGATCGACAGCCTGATGGGGCTGCGCCTGCCGAAGTAGGGTTCGACCGGATGCCCATAATTCACCATGCGTTGAATTATGGGCGCCATGTCGCCGCCCGCGTCCACCGCCGCCTCCGCCGCAGCCCACGCCGCCCCCGACGTCGTCGAGCTGCGCACCCGTGACGCCGAGCGCACGCAGCAGGAGATCCTGCGCGCCGCGATGCACGAGTTCGCCGAGCGCGGCCTGGGCGGCGCCCGCATCGACGGCATCGCCGAGCGCGCCGGCGTCAACAAGCGGCTGATCTACTACTACTTCGGCGGCAAGGACGAGCTGTTCCTCGCGGTGCTCGAGCAGACCTATGCCGACATCCGCAACGCCGAGCGCGAGCTGCACCTCGAACGCCTGAGCCCGCCCGACGCGGTGCGCCGGCTGGTGTCGTTCACCTGGGAGCACTACCTCGCGCACCCGGAATTCCTGACGCTGCTCAACAGCGAGAACCTGCACCGCGCCCGCCACCTGAAGGCGTCCGGCCGCATCCTCGAGATGAACTCGCCGCTGGTGCAGACGCTCGGCGAGGTGCTCGAGCGCGGCCGCCGCGACGGCGTGTTCCGCGGCGGCGTCGACGCGGTGCAGCTCTACATCTCGATCGCGGGCCTCGCGTACTTCTACCTGTCGAACAACCACACGCTGTCGACCATCTTCGGGCGCGACCTGATGGCGCCCAAGGCCTTGTCGGAGCGCCTCTCGCACATCACCGAGGTGGTGATGGGCTATGTGCTGCGGGACTGACACCGCACCGACGTAATTCACCAAACGGTGAAGAAGGACCGCACGATGAAACGCTGGCTCCTGTCTCCCGCGCTGCGCCCGGCCTGGCTGCTGGTGCTGCTGCTGGTGCTGTGGGACCTGGCGGTGCGGGTGTTCCGCATACCGCCCTACCTGATCCCGACGCCGTGGTCGGTGGCCCACCAGTTGGTGGCCGAGGGGCCGATGCTGCTGCGCGAGACGCTGCCGACGCTGTACGCCACGCTGGCCGGCTTCGCGCTGTCGGCGCTGTTCGGCGTGCCGATCGCGATGTGGATCGCGTCGTCGCGCCTGGTCGAGAGCTTCGTGTACCCGCTGCTGGTGTTCTCGCAGTCGATCCCGAAGGTCGCGATCGCGCCGCTCTTCGTCGTGTGGTTCGGCTTCGGCATCGTGCCCAAGGTGATCGCGGCCTTCCTGCTCGGCTTCTTTCCGGTGGTGGTGGCCACGGTGCAGGGCTTCAAGTCGGTCGAGGCCGACGTGATCGACCTGGCCCGCTCGATGGGCGCGAGCCCGTGGAAGGTGTTCATCAAGTTCCGGCTGCCGACCGCGCTGCCGTCGATCTTCAGCGGCCTGAAGGTCTCGGTCACGCTGGCGGTGGTGGGCGCGGTGGTCGGCGAGTTCGTCGGCTCGAACTCCGGCATCGGCTACGTGCTGCAAAAGGCCACCGGCAGCTTCGACCTGCCGCTGATGTTCGCCGCGCTGGTGCTGCTGTCGCTGGTCGGCGTGCTGCTGTTCCTCGCGATCGAAGGGGTCGAACGCTGGCTGATGCCGTGGCATGCGTCGCAGCGTGGCGGGCAGCAGCCGATGCATTGAGCACACGAAACCGAACAACGAAGGAGACGAGCATGAGACGACGCACCCTGGCTCGCGCAGCCGCGCTGGCCGCCCTGGGCTCCACGCTGGCGCTGCCGGCCCTTGCGCAATCGCGCGACAAGGTCGTGCTGCTGCTGAACTGGTACGTGTACAGCGAGCACGCGCCCTTCTTCATCGGCAAGGAGCGCGGCTTCTACGAGGCCGAGAACATCGACCTGGAGATCCAGGAGGGCCGCGGCTCGGCGGTGTCGATCCAGGCGGTGGCGGCGGGTTCGGCCACTTTCGGCTACGTCGACGTGCCGACGATGGTGAAGGCAGCGGCCAAGGGCGCGCCGGTGAAGGCGGTGGGCGTCGCGCTGCAGGTGAGCCCGATGTCGGTGATGGGCTTCTCCGAGAAGGGCGTGAAGACCGCGAAGGACATCGCCGGCAAGACCGTCGCGATGACGCCCGGCGATTCGATGAGCCAGATCTGGCCGCTGTTCCTGAAGAAGACCGGGCTGCAGGAAAGCCAGTTCAAGACCGTCTCGGGCGATGCGCAGACCAAGCTGAACGCAGTGATCAACGGCCAGGCCGACCTGCTGCTCGGCTACGTGATGGACCAGAACATCAAGCTGCAGGATGCGACGAAGAAGCCGGTGCAGGTGGTGCGCTTCGCCGACTACGGCGTCAACCTGATCAGCTCCGGCATCGTCGCCCACAAGGACACGCTGTCCGCCAAGTCCGACCTGGTGAAACGCTTCCTGCGCGCCACCACGCGCGCGCTCGAAGAGGCCGAGAAGAACCCCGAGGCCGCGGTCGACGCGACGCTGAAGGCGAACCCGAAGTCGGGCCAGCGCGACACCATGCTCGCGGGCCTGAAGCTGACGACGGCGCTGTACCACACCGACGAGACGCGGGCGCTGCGGCCGCTGCGGGTGTCGATGAAGAACGTCGGCGAATCGCTGGACCTGCTGGTGCAGTACGGCGGCATGGACCCGGCCACCCGCGGCAAGCCGGAAGACTTCGTCTCGCTGGATTACCTGCCGTGATGTGCGGCCGATGAGCGCCGTGCTGAAACCCGTCGAGTCGGCCGCGCCGGCGCCTGTGCTGATCGAGGCGCGCGGGCTGCACAAGACCTACCGCACGCAGGACGGCGACGTCGAGACGCTGCGCCCGCTCGACCTGTCGATCCGCGCCGGCGAGTTCGTCTCGGTGGTCGGGCCGTCGGGCTGCGGCAAGAGCACGTTGATGAAGCTGGTGGCAGGGCTGCTGCCGGCCAGCGGCGGCGAGTTGACGCTGTCCGGCCGCGCGGTGCACGGCCCGCAGACCGACGTCGGCATCGTGTTCCAGAACGCGCTGCTGCTGCCGTGGCGGCGCGTCATCGACAACATCCTGCTGCAGGCCGAGATCCGCGGCCTGCCGATGGCGGCGGCCCGCGAGCGCGCGCAGCAGCTGATCGAGATGGCCGGGCTGCGCGGCTTCGAGAACAAGTACCCGTGGCAGCTGTCGGGCGGCATGCAGCAGCGCGTGGCGATCCTGCGCGCGCTGCTGCACGACCCGCCGGTGCTGCTGATGGACGAGCCCTTCGGCGCGCTCGACGCGATGACGCGCGAGCGCATGAACCTCGAGCTGCAGCGCATCTGGGGCGCCTCCGGCAAGACGGTGCTGCTGATCACGCACAGCATCCCGGAGGCGATCTTCCTGTCCGACAGGGTGTTCGTGATGACCGAGCGGCCGGGCGCCATCGCCGCGGTGTACGACATCGCGCTGCCGCGGCCGCGCTCGCTCGACGTGATGGGCAGCGAGGCCTTCGCCGCGTACGCGAAGACGCTGCGCGCGCACTTCTACGCGCAGGGGTCGCTCGATGCGCATTGAAGGCATCCTGCTGGTCGTGCGCGCGGTCGACTGCGGCGTGCGGCCGGTGGCGCTGCGCCTGCCGTTCCGCTTCGGCGCGGTCACGCTGTACCGCTGCCCGCAGCTCTTCGTGCGCGTCACCGTCGAAGTGGCCGGCCGCGGCAGCTGGCAGGGCCATGCGGCCGAACTGATGGTGCCGAAGTGGTTCGACAAGCGCGCCGGCTTCTCGCATGCGCAGAACGTCGAGCACCTGGCCGGCGCGGTCGAACGCACGGTGCAGGCCTATGCCGGCGACGCATCGGCCAGCGCGTTCGAGCTGTTCCAGCGCCATGCGGCCGCGCTGGCCGACGCCGGCCGCCACGCCGGGGCGACCGAGCTGTCGAGCGCCTTCGGCCAGGCCGTGGTCGACCGCGCGGTGATCGACGCGCTGTGCCAGGCGCTCGGCCTGTCGGTGTTCGATGCGGTCGCGCGCAATGCGATCGGCCTGCAGCCGAGCGCGTTGCTGCCCGACCTGCGCGGCTTCGACTGGAACGGCTGGCTGCCAACGCTGGTGCCGCGGCCCCACATCGAGGCCCGTCACACCGTCGGCATGCTCGATGCGCTGCAGGCGCTGCCCGAAGACGCCGGCCCGCTGCCGGTGAGCCTGCCGGCGGTGATCGCGCGCTACGGGCACCGGGTGTTCAAGATCAAGCTCGGCGGCGATCCGCAAGCCGATGCGCAACGCCTCGGCGAGGTGCTGGCGGTGCTCGGCCGCGATGCGCCCGGCCACCGCTACACGCTGGACGGCAACGAGCAGTACGGCGACACCGCCGCGCTGCTCGACCTGTTCGCGCGGCTGGCCGCCCTGCCCGCGTACGCCGCGCGGCCCGATGCGCTGCTGTACCTCGAACAGCCGCTGCCGCGCGACCGCTCGTTCGACGGCGCACTGCCGGCGCTCCCCTGCCCCTTGCTGATGGACGAGGCCGACGGCACGCTGGACGCCTTCGTGCGCGGCCGCGACGCCGGCTGGCACGGCGTGTCGAGCAAGGGCTGCAAGGGCTTCTACAAATCGCTGGTCAACCGCGCGCGCTGCGAACGCTGGAACCAGGCCGCGCAGCGCGACGGCCAGCCGCCCGCGTGGTTCATGTCGGCCGAGGACCTGACCTGCCAGGCCGGCCTCTCAGTGCAGCAGGACCTGGCGCTGGCCGCGCTGCTCGGCCTGGCGCATGCAGAGCGCAACGGCCACCACTACGCCGACGGCTTCGGCGCCGCGCCAGCGGCCGAACGCCAGGCCTTCGTGCAGGCCCATCCCGACCTGTACGACGCCGACGGCCGCCTGCGCATCGCCGGCGGCCGCCTCGATCTCCATTCGCTGGCCGGCCCCGGCTACGCCCACGCGGCCACGCCGGACTGGTTGGCGATGCAGCCGCTGTCGCAGGCGACCACTTTCGTCTGACGCAAGGACCCCCATGGCCACCCAACGACTCGGTCTGATCATGCACGGCGTCACCGGCCGCATGGGCATGAACCAGCACCTGATCCGCTCGATCGTCGCGATCCGCAACCAGGGCGGTGTGGTGCTCGCCAACGGCGACCGGCTGATGCCCGACCCGGTGCTGATCGGCCGCGACGCCGGCAAGATCGAGACGCTCGCGAAGGCGCACGGCATCGCGCGCTGGGGCACCAACCTCGACAGCGCGATGGCCGACCGCAACGACACGGTGTTCTTCGATGCCGGC
The DNA here is from genome assembly GCF_900142965.1 of Rhizobacter sp. OV335. GTDB lineage: Bacteria > Pseudomonadota > Gammaproteobacteria > Burkholderiales > Burkholderiaceae_C > Rhizobacter. Next base: position 175,656 of record NZ_FRCQ01000009.1, on the reverse strand, counting down.
ACGACGCAGATGCGCCCGACGCTGCTGGCGCAGGCGATCCGCGCCGGCAAGCACGTCTACTGCGAGAAGCCGATCGCGACCAACCTTTCGGAGGCGCTGGAGGTGTGCCGCCTCGCGCAGCAGGCCGGCGTGAAGCACGGCGCGGTGCAGGACAAGCTGTTCCTGCCCGGGCTGCGCAAGCTCGACATGTTGAAGCGCGCCGGCTTCTTCGGCCGCATCCTGTCGGTGCGCATCGAGTTCGGCTACTGGGTGTTCGAGGGCGACCTGCAGCCGATCCAGCGGCCGTCGTGGAACTACCGGCAGGAAGACGGCGGCGGCATCATCCTCGACATGGTCTGCCACTGGCGCTACGTGCTGGACAACCTGTTCGGCGAGGTGCAGGCCGTGTCGTGCCTGGGCACCACGCACATCCCGGAGCGCTTCGACGAAGCCGGCAAGCCGTACCGCGCGACCGCCGACGATGCCGCCTACGCGACCTTCCAGCTGGCCGGCGGCGTGATCGCACAGGTCAACAGCTCGTGGGTGACGCGCGTGCGGCGCGACGACCTGGTCACCTTCCACGTCGACGGCACGCACGGCTCGGCGGTGGCCGGTCTGACCGACTGCCGCAGCCAGGCGCGCGTGAACACGCCGCGCCCGGTGTGGAACCCCGACACGCGCCAGACCATGCCGTTCATCGAGCAGTGGCAGGAGGTGCCCGACACCCAGCCCTACGACAACGGCTTCAAGCTGCAGTGGGAGCAGTTCCTGCGCCACGTGGCCGAGGACGCGCCGTACCGCTTCACGCTGCCCGAAGGGGCCAAGGGCGTGCAGCTGGTGGAGGCGGCGCTGAAAAGCTGGAAGGAACGGCGCTGGGTCGACGTGCCGGCGCTGGCGCTCTGACGATGACGACGCGGGGGACTGCGATGAGCCTGACACTGAACCTGCCGCAACCCGACGGCCGCCTCGCGCGCTACACGCTGTCGGCGCGCGAGGCCTGGCGCGCACCGGCCGAGCCGGCCTTCAACCGCATCGCGTACTCGGCGGCGCACGTGGTGGCCGATCCGCTCGCGCCGATCGACCCGTGGCTGCAGTGCGCGATCGACTGGGACCGCACCATCGCCTGTCGCCAGCGCCTGTGGCGCATGGGCCTGGGCGTGGCCGAGGCGATGGACACCGCGCAGCGCGGCATGGGGCTGGACTGGCCGACCTCGCTCGAGCTGGTCGCGCGCTCGCTCGATGCGGCACGCGACGTGCCCGGCGCGCGCATCGCGAGCGGTTGCGGCACCGACCAGCTCGCGCCCGACGCGGCGCGCAACGTCGACGACGTGATCCGTGCCTACGAGGAGCAGATGGCCGCGATCGAGAAGCTGGGCGGCCGGCTGATCCTGATGGCCAGCCGCGCGCTGGCCCGCGTGGCGCGCGGCCCGGACGACTACCTGCACGCCTACGGCCGCCTGCTGCGCCAGGCCCGCGAGCCGGTGATCCTGCACTGGCTGGGCGACATGTTCGACCCGGCGCTGGCCGGCTACTGGGGCAGCGCCGACGTGGACCGCGCGATGGACACCGCGCTGGCAGTGATCGAAGCGAACCCGGCGCAGGTCGACGGCATCAAGATCTCGCTGCTCGACAAGGACCGCGAGATCGCGATGCGGCGCCGCCTGCCGCCCGGCGTGCGCATGTACACCGGCGACGATTTCAACTACGCGGAGCTGATCGCCGGCGATGAGGTCGGCAGCGCGCCGTCGCAGCGGCAGAGCGACGCGCTGCTCGGCATCTTCGACGCGATCGCGCCGGCCGCGAGCGCGGCGCTGGCGGCGCTGGCGCTGAACGACCGCAGCCGCTTCCACGCGATCCTCGCGCCGACGGTGCCGCTGTCGCGCCACATCTTCAAGGCGCCGACGCGCTTCTACAAGACCGGCGTGGTCTTCATGGCGTGGATCAACGGGCACCAGGACCATTTCGCGATGGTCGGCGGGCAGCAGAGTACGCGTTCGCTGCCGCACCTGGCCGAGTTGCTGCGGCTGGCGGACCAGGCCGGGCTGATCGAGCAGCCGGAGCTGGCGGCCCGGCGCATGCGGCATCTGCTGGGCCTGCATGGCGTGGACGCCTGACGAGACTTGACATGAGGGACTTCAGCGCCGACCACCGCTGGCTGTCGATCAACACCGCGACGGTGCGGGCGCAATGGCCGCTCGACCGCATCGTGCTGGAGTGCGCGACCCGGGGCATTCGCGCGATCTCGCCGTGGCGCGACCAGGTGGCCGCGGCCGGGCTCGACAAGATCGCCGGGCTGGTGCGCGACACCGGCATCGAGCTGTCGGGCTATTGCCGCGGCGGCATGTTCCCGGCGGCCGATGCCGTGGGTCGGCAGCGCGCGCTCGACGACAACCGGCGCGCCGTCGACGAGGCCGTGGCGCTGAACGCGCGCTGCCTGGTGCTGGTGGTGGGCGGGCTGCCGGGCGCGCTGTCGGGCCAGGCCGCGCACAAGGACCTCGGCGCAGCGCGGGCCGAGGTGCACGACGGCATCGCGGCGACGCTGGAGCATTCGCGCCGCGCCGGCATGCCGCTCGCGATCGAGCCGCTGCACCCGATGTACGCGGCCGACCGCGCCTGCGTCAACACGATGGAGCAGGCGCTGGACCTGTGCGATGCGCTCGACCCCGGCCGCAGCGGCGCGCTCGGCGTGGCGCTCGACGTGTACCACGTGTGGTGGGATCCGAAGCTGCAGTCGCAGATCGAACGTGCCGGCCGCGAGCGGCTGCTGGCCTTTCATGTGTGCGACTGGCGCGTGCCGACGCGCGACCTGCTGAACGACCGCGCGATGATGGGCGACGGCGTGATCGACATCCCGCGCATCCGCGGCTGGGTCGAAGACGCCGGCTACGCGGGCTACAGCGAGGTGGAGATCTTCTCCAGCGAGGATTGGTGGAAGCGGCCGGGCGGGGAGGTGCTGGACACCTGCATCGTGCGGCACCGCAGCGCCATTTGATGCTCAGTTCAAGGCGAACTGAACGATCTGCTCTCGTGATCTTTCATCAACCGGTTCGACGCCCAACTGAGTGAGTTCCGAACAGATTTCCTGGAACGCCAGGTACCGCTTCACGTCGGTTTCAGGAGGCCCCGCCACCGCGAACAGAACGTCCTGGGGCAACAGATCCCTCTCTCGAAGGCGCTTGACCTTGGTCACCCACGAATCACCGTGATCGTAGATGCTGTTCGGTTCACCCTGCGCCAGATTGAACGGCTTGATCACCTTGTGCAGCACCTGTCCCCGACGCTGGACGAAGGGGAATCGCGCATGAACCTCATCGTTGCCAATTCGCTCTTCACGGAACGGCTCCGGCAAATTCAGGCTGCCCAGCAAGTCGGTCAGTTGCCTGGTGAGCGTCCGTTCCGCGTACTCCGGCGTGACGAATGCGTGATCGACATAGTCGTCGAACAAGCGTTTCAGCTCCGCTTCAGGCGAGCTTGCAAGCACGGCTCGTGCCGTGCCAAACCGAATGATGGCCTCTCGCGGATGAACCAATGCATCGAAGACCTCTCGGACGTGCTCGGCCCGCTGCCGGCCTGAGGCGCCTTCGATCAGCGTGCGAATCCGGTTCAGTTCCCCTTGGATGGCCTGAACTGCCGTCAGGTAGACGTTTCGTGGCAGGTCATCGAAGAAGGCCGTGACGCGAGCGTACTTGCGAGTCTGCAACGAGAACCCGAAATACCCGGTCACCGGGCAGGCCAGCACGACGCCGATGTTGGCAAACTCACCCGTCTGGCTGTAGGGCATGAATTGAACAACGGCGTAGCGACACGCAAACTTCGTCATTCAGTCCTCCATAGCTCAGGGGTGGCACATCGGGCCAAAGTGGCCAAGGCATCCTCGGGATCGAAGTTGGACGGAACGTCCATCTCGGCGTTCGCCCAACTCCACTCTGGAGGCGCATTATTGCAGGCCCATCGTGCGACAGGCATGACCTCGTTCATCTGCTGCCGCAACGCGTCTCGCAGAAACAAGTCGTTGGCAATGACGGGCCACTGGGACGCGAAGATGTGAAGGTCCAGGAACTTGGCCGCGTCGAAGTCCCGATCAAACGCCAGGTTGTGATCGATCATCACGAGCTTCTTGTGATTCGCATCCCAAAGCAGGTTGGTGTTTGCCGCGAGGCGATCCATGTTGCGGATCCACCAGTCGAACCACAGCACCCGTTGCTGCAGGGCGGGAGGGACCTGATCCAGCAATGCCACCTCGAACCAGATCGAAGCATCGTGATGTCTCGATCCGAAGGCCGGCAGGCAGCCGACGCATTGCCACGATCGAGGCAGCTCTGCCAGCAGCGCTTCGTCGATCTGCACCAGGCTGAACGGGGGCAACGGTAGTCCCAATGCACTGGCAAGGTGTGCTGCGATCCACTCTCGCCAGAGGCTGGCTCGATCGGTTTGCTGACCCTTGACATAGTAGAGAGCCCCGTCTTCAGCCCGACATCTGAAGGGGATGGTTCTGCCCTGGTCACTGGGCCCGAGAACTTCGACGATCTGTAGGACTGCTGGCGGCTCCTCTGGCATGACGCTCCTCGACATCGACCGAGACTTGACACGACGTTCGGGCGCTTCAACCCCAGGTCGGCCTCTGACAGGCGGGCCATTCTGAGCCGCACCGGTCGGGTGGTGTCAAATCTTGCCAATCATGTCGAGCGTTGGCGACGGGTCAGCGTTGGTGCTCAGGCCGCCACCAGTACCGTCCGGCGAACCCGCCGCACATTGAACGCACTGGCGATCAGCACGCCCTGCACCACCGCGATCCCGAGCCACACCTGCGCCGGCCGGTGCAAATCCATCAGCGTGCCGAACAGCAGTGGCGCGATCGCCTGGCCGATGTCCAGCCCCGAGTAGACGACGCCGTAGACGCGGCCGGTCGCGTTGTCGGGCGCCGAGCGCTTGACGATCAGGTCGCGCGACGGCCCGGCGATGCCCGCCGCGAACCCCATCGCACCGAACAGCACCGGCACCGCCAGCGCCGGGATCGCCGCGAAGCCGAGCACCAGCGCGATCGCCGCGGCCACGCCGAAGCCGGCCCCGACAATGCGCTCGCAGCGCGCCGGGTCGGTCACCAGGAAGCCGCCGACCACCATGCCGCCGGCACTGCACACCATGTAGACCGTCAGGCAGATCGCAGCCAGCTGCGTCGGCACGTCATGCAGCAGGCGGGCCGCCTCGGGCGCGAAGGCCTGCACGCCGCTCAGCGCCATTGCATAGAAAAAGAAGAACGCGAAGCACATCCAGACCGCCGGGATCTGCAGGAAGTCGAGGCTGCCGCCGCCCGGCTGCGCGGCAGACGCCTTCGCCGGCACCCCCGTGTCGAGCGCCAGCTTCTCGCGGTTGAACCACAGCACCACCAGCACCGTGAACGCCAGCACGCCGGCACAGGCCAGCGCCACTCGCCACGAGTACGCCAGCGTCAGCGGCACCAGCATGGCCGGGGCCAGCGCCCAGCCCAGGCTGCCGGTGATGCCGTGCACGCTGAAGGCGTGGCCGAGCCGCGACGGGTGCACCTTGCGGTTCAGCAGCGTGAAATCGACCGGGTGGAACACCCCGTTGCCGATGCCGGCCAGCACCGAGAACGCCGCCAGCATCCACCAACTGGTGCTGATTGAGAACCCGAACGCCGCCAGCCCGAGCAGCGCCAGCCCGCCGAACAGGATCGGCCGCGGCCCGAAGCGGTCGACCACGAAGCCCGACAACGCCTGCGTGATGCACGAGACGACGAAGAAGATCGACATCAGCAGCCCGAGCTCGGCATAGCCGACGTTGAAGGCATCCTTCAGCCACGGGAACAGCGGCGCCAGCAGCAGCTGGCTGAAGTGACTGATGCTGTGCGCCAGGCCGACGAGGCCGATGACGGTGGCGTCCTTGCGCAATGCGGGTGCCGGGGCGGCCAGGGTGTTCATGCGGGTTCTGCAGGTGAAATCGAGCCCCGATGGTAGGCAGTGACGGCGCGGCCGGATTGCGATAGCCTGTCAATCCTTGTCGAGATCCTGCCAACCATGCTTACCCCACCGATCGGCCCGCTGACGCCGCACCTCTACACGCCGACGCCGCAGCGCCCGCTGCGTGCGAAGAAGCACCACCTGAGCACCGACACCCGGGTCGTGCCGCACGACCACCCGTGGGCGCAGGTCGCGCTGTCGTCGACCGGCGTCGTGCGGCTGACGATGGAGCACGGCACCTACCTCGTGCCGCCGTCGCGTGCGCTGTGGATCCCGGCCGGCATGGAGCACGCCGTCAGCGTCGTCGAAGACGCCGACCTGCGCACGCTGTACCTGCTGCAGCCGCGCGGGCGCAGCGGCCCGGGCGTTGCGCCGGCCGGGCAGGCGCCGTGGCGGCAGTGCCGGGTGCTCGAGGTCTCGGAGCTGCTGCGCGCGCTGGTGCTCGAGATGAACGTGCTGCCCGACGGCGGCCCGCCGCTCGACCACGACACGCTGCAGCGCGAGCAGCGGCTGAGCGCGCTGATCCTCGACGAACTGCGCCGTGCACGCCCGGTGCGGCTGGGCGTCGACCTGCCCACCGACAAGCGGCTGCGCACGCTCTGCGAGGCGGTGCTCGACGATCCGACACGCCATGCCACGCTCGACGGCTGGGCGCGCGACACCGGCGCCAGCCCGCGCACCGTCGCGCGGCTGTTCCGCCAGGAACTCGGCACCACCTTCGTGCAATGGCGCCAGCAGGTGCTGCTGGCCAAGGCCTTGTCGATGGCGGCGCGCAAGCAGCCGATGGGCGTGATCGCCGCCGAGCTGGGCTACGCGAGCGCGAGCGCCTTCAGCGCGATGGTGCGCCGCTCGGTCGGCGCGCCGCCGAGCCGATTCTTCAGCTAGGGCAACCCCTTCCCCCGCAAGGGGGTAGTCAATTTGGGGATGGCCGGATGCGCCCCTCCCCCTAGACTGGACGGCATCAACTGCCGGGAGCACCCCATGTTGTCATCGCTGTTCGGAGACCTGCGCGGCGATCAACCCGGGGATCGCAAGCCAGGTTTCGCCGCCACCTCGATCATGGAGAGCATCGCCACCGAGGTGAACGACCAGGGGCAGATGGTCGACCGCCACCTGCGCGACCTGGTCGTCACCGGCTCGTCGGCCCAGGCGATCCGCGAGCACTTCGCCGCCACCCGCGCCGACCTGGAAACCGCCACCCGCCACATCGCGCTGCACGACCCGACCGGCGTCTGGGCAAGTGCCGTCGTGAAGGCGCTGTCGGACGCCAGCGGCCGGCCGATCGAGCGGCTGCACCTGCGCGAACACACCACGCTGCGCACGCTCGCGATGATCGAGCGCACGACGCTGGAGCGGCGCGACGAAGGCCTGCTGCGCATCTACCACGCCGACGTGCGCGCGCCGGGTCCCGACAACGCCGCGATCCCGGTCGCGCTGATGGAGCGCAGCCACATGACCGCGGTGATCGTCGGCGCGATGCAGCCGCATGCGATCGACGGCATGCTCAACACGCTGTACGACGCCGTGAACCAGCCCGGCTGGCGCTGCCCGACGCTGCTCTTCATGCTGCCGCCGAACGGCGTGTGGATCGCCAACAAGATCGGCATGATCCAGTGGCCGCAGCGGCTCAAGGTGCAGGTGCTGAACGAATCGCTGTCGAGCGCGTCGGCGGTGTGGAATGCGCTGCTGGGCCAGTGGAACCGCGTGAAGACCGAGCCGGTCTGGGGCCCGCCGCCGGTCGCCGCGCTCGCGTCGGTGCAGGGGCCGGACGGCTTCCCGATCAAGGTCGCCGACCTCGATGCGGCCGCGGCGGCCGGAGCCGCCGAGTCGTCGCTGCGGAGCAGCGCCGTCACGAAGGCGCCGGTGCGCGCGGTGCTCGACCCGCAGCGCGCGGCGCACGCGCTCGACGCCATGCTGCAGGTCGACGGCCTGCTGGGCTGCGCGGTCGTCGACACCGCGACCGGCCTGGTCGTCACGCAGAAGGTGCGCGAGGAGCACCCGGTCGACATCGACCTCGCGGCTGCTGCCTGCACCCAGGTGCTGCGCGTGCACGACCGCCACGCGCGCGACATGGGCCTGACCGATGCGGTGCACGAGATCATGACCAGCACGCCGACGCGCCACCACCTGATCCGTTCGCTGTCGCGGCACGGCGGGCTGTTCATTTTCGCGCTGCTCGACAAGCAGCGCAGCAACCTGGCGCTGGCGCGCTACAAGCTGATGGAGGCAGAACAAAGCCTGTCCTGAAAAGGGTTGCGGGGCTTCGATAACATGCGGGGATGAGCCAAGAAGTTCTCTTCGACTACCCGCTGCAAGACGCAGCCGGCGCCACCTGCACCGCCCACGCCTGGGCCAAGGTGCCCGAACCGCTGACGCCCGCCGGCCGCGCCGACCACAAGGCCCGCGCGAAGGCGCTGCTGGCCCAGCACGACGCGGTGCTGGTCGCCCACTACTACGTCGACGGCGACCTGCAGGACCTGGCGCTGGAAACCGGCGGCCTGGTCGCCGATTCGCTCGAGATGGCGCGCTTCGGCCGCGACCACCCGAGCAAGACGCTGGTCGTCGCCGGCGTGCGCTTCATGGGCGAGACCGCGAAGATCCTGAGCCCCGGCAAGCGCGTGCTGATGCCCGACCTCGACGCGACCTGCTCGCTCGACCTCGGCTGCCCGCCCGACGACTTCGCGCGCTTCTGCGACGCCCACCCCGACCGCAAGGTCGTCGTCTATGCCAACACCAGCGCCGCCGTGAAGGCGCGCGCCGACTGGATGGTCACCAGCTCCTGTGCGCTCGCGATCGTGCGGCACCTGAAGGATCGCGGCGAAAAGGTGCTGTGGGCGCCCGACCGCCACCTCGGCCGCTACATCCAGGAAGAAACCGGCGCCGACATGCTGATGTGGAACGGCGCCTGCATCGTGCACGACGAGTTCAAGGGCCTGGAGCTCGACCTGCTGAAGGCCGAGTACCCCGGCGCGAAGGTGCTGGTGCACCCGGAATCGCCGAAATCGGTGGTCGAGCAGGCCGACATGGTCGGCTCCACCTCGCAGCTGCTGAACGCCGTGCTGCAGATGGACGCCAAGCACTTCATCATCGCGACCGACAACGGCATCCTGCACCGCATGCGCCAGCTCGCGCCCGACAAGATCCTGATCGAGGCGCCCACCGCCGGCAGCAGCGCCACCTGCAAGAGCTGCGCGCACTGCCCGTGGATGGCGATGAACGCGCTGCAAGGCGTCGTCGCCTGCCTGGAACACGGCAGCGGCGAGATCCACGTCGACGAGCCGGTGCGCAGCCAGGCGCTCGGCTGCATCGACCGCATGCTCGACTTCGTCAAGGCCAACCCATCGAGCACGCAGAAGCTCGGCATGGTCAAGAACATCGGTGCCGCATGATGATCGCCTTCGAGTTCAACGAGACGCTGGAACAGGCCCGCACCCGCAACATCCGCGATGCGCTGGCCGAAGACATCGGCCGCGGCGACTGGACCGCGCAGCTCGTGCCGGCCGGGCGCCGCGTGCGCGCCCGCGTGCTGGTGCGCGAAGACGCGGTGCTGTGCGGCCGCGACTGGTTCGACGGCTGCGTGCGCGCGCTCGATGCGCAGGCCGCGATCGACTGGCATGTCGACGAAGGCGCGCGCATGGCACCCGACACGCTGGTCTGCCACATCGAGGCCGACGCGCGCGCGTTGCTGTCGGCCGAGCGGCCGGCGCTGAACTTCCTGCAGCTGCTGTCGGCCACCGCCAGCGTCACGCGCCGCCATGTCGACGCGATCGCCGGCGCGTCGCCGAACCCGCGCGGCTGCGCGATCCTCGACACCCGCAAGACGCTGCCCGGGCTGCGGCTCGCGCAGAAGTACGCGGTGCGCATCGGCGGCGGGCAGAACCAGCGGCTCGCGCTGTGGCACGGCATCCTGATCAAGGAGAACCACATCGCGGCGGCCGGCGGCGTGGCGGCTGCGTTGCGCAATGCGCAGGCGCTGCAATCGGGCGTCGACATCCAGATCGAGGTCGAAGGCATCGCGCAACTGCGCGAGGCGCTGGAGGCCGGCGCGGTCAGCGTGCTGCTCGACAACTTCGACGAGGCGCTGATGCGCGAGGCGGTGGCGGTGACGGCCGGCCGCGCGCTGCTCGAGGTCTCGGGCAACGTGCAGCTCGACCAGGTGCGGCGCATCGCCGAGACCGGCGTCGACCGCATCTCGATCGGCCGGCTGACGAAGGACGTGCGCGCCACCGACTACTCGATGCGGGTGCTCGAGCGGATCTGACTGCGGGTGAGAGTCGCCGTCGGCGCGGACTTTTGCCGCACTCTCGGGATGGCCGGCGCGGCCCGCACTGACTACAGTCGATGGGACATCCTGACCGAATGGCGGACCCCATGAGCGCAGACTTCGACACGATCTTCAACTACCACGAGCGCGCCGTCTTCGAGGCGGTGTCCGCGGCCGCCACCCAGCACCCGCACCTGCATGGCAGCGAGCTGCTCGCCGACATCGCCTGCGTCGCGCTGAACCGGCTACCGCCGCGCTACATCCGGCACGCGGTCGATTTCTCGTTCTACCTGAGCGAGAAGGAGCGCCACGTGATCGAGGTGGCGATCAGCGAGGCGGTCGATTTCGCGTTCCAGTTCGTCTTGGCCCGCACCGCGATGAAAGCCCGGAACTAGCCGCGGCTCGTCGCCGGCCGCACCAGGATGGTCGGGAAGCTGACCGGCAGCGTGCGCGGGAAATCGCGGCTGAAATGCAGCCCGCGGCTCTCGTGCCGCATCAGCGCCGAGCGCACGATCAACTCGGCGCAATCGACCAGGTTGCGCAGCTCCAGCAGGTCGCGCGTGACGCGGAAGTTCGCGTAGTAGTCGTCGATCTCGTTGCGCAGCAGATCGATGCGGTGCAGCGCCCGCTCCAGCCTCTTCGTGGTGCGCACGATGCCGACGTAGTTCCACATCAGCAGGCGCAGCTCGTCCCAGTTGTGCGCGATCACCACCTGCTCGTCGGCGTTCTCGACCTGGCTCTCGTCCCAGGCCGGCAGCCCGGGCTGCTCGCTCGGCGCGTTCGACAGGATGTGGTCGGCGCAGGTCTTGCCGAGCACCACGCACTCGAGCAACGAGTTGCTGGCCAGCCGGTTCGCGCCGTGCAGCCCGGTGTAGGTGGTCTCGCCCACCGCATACAGCCCCGGCAGGTCGCTGCGCCCGTGCAGGTCGCTGACGACGCCGCCGCAGGTGTAGTGCGCGGCAGGCACCACCGGGATCGGCTGGGTCGTGATGTCGATGCCGAGCTTCAGGCAGCGCGCATGGATGGTCGGGAAATGCTCTTTCAGGAACTCGGCGCCCAGGTGGGTCGCGTCCAGCAGCACGTAGTCGACGCCGTGCTTCTTCATCTCGAAGTCGATCGCGCGGGCCACGATGTCTCGCGGCGCCAGCTCGCCGCGCGGGTCGTGCGCCTGCATGAAGCGGGTGCCATCGGGCAGCAGCAGGTGGCCACCCTCGCCGCGCAGCGCCTCGGTGATCAGGAAGCTGCGCTCCTGCGGGTGGTACAGGCAGGTCGGGTGGAACTGGATGAACTCCATGTTGCCGACCCGGCAGCCGGCCCGCCAGGCCATCGCGATGCCGTCGCCGGTGGAGGTGTCGGGGTTGGTCGTGTAGCGGTACACCTTGCCGGCGCCACCGGTGGCCATCACCACCGCCGACGCGGCCAGCGTCTCGACGCGCTGGTTGTCGATGTCGAGCGCGTAGATGCCGTAGCAGCGCGGCAGCTCGTCGCGCTTCAGGTGGCGCGAGGTGATCAGGTCGACCGCCATCCAGCGCTCGAGCATGCGGATGTTCGGGTGGCGCTTCACCTCGTCGAGCAGCACGTCGTGGATGGCCTTGCCGGTCGCGTCGGCCGCATGCGCGATGCGGCGCACCGCATGGCCGCCTTCGCGCGTCAGGTGCAGGCCGAGCGGGCCTTCGGGGTCGGGCGAGAACGGCACGCCGCGCTCGACCAGCCATTCGATCGCCTGCGCACTGTGCTGCGCGATGAAGCGCGCGGTGTGCTCGTCGACCAGCCCGGCGCCGGCGTCCTGCGTGTCGCGCACGTGCGATTCGATGCTGTCGTCGGTGCCGAGCACGCCGACGATGCCGCCCTGCGCCCATGCGGTGGCGGCCTCGTCGAGGTTGCGCTTGGCCAGCACGACCACCGGGCGGGTCTGCGCGATGTGCAGCGCGACGGTCAATCCCGCCAGGCCCGCGCCGACGATCACGACCGGCAGGGAAGAAACAGCTTCAGCGCGCGACGGGGCCATGAGGCGGACGCAAAGTAGGAGGTGGGCGATTCTATCGGCGCGCCCATGGCCCCCGTGGCACCCATGGCAAAGGCGGGGCCGCGCGTCAAGCCCCAAGTCGGCGGAGCAACGACATGTTTTTTGCGACCTTTGCCCCTGTCACATCCTGAAACAAACTTCTACACTGCCCCGTCAGGTCATCCCCAGCAGCAGGTCCCATGTCGAGCATCCCCCCTTCTTCCACCGGTACCGATCCCCAGGGTGGAGGCGTCGAAGACGGCTGGCAGGCGACACGGGCCCAGACCCAGGTGACCACCGAACTCCTCGCCGATGCGGACGACGACGCGGCCGACGGGCAGCGCGACATCGGCCGCCAGGTCAGCGCCGACCAGCGCGAGCTGTTCGTCTCGTGCGACCCGGCCGAGGCGATGCAGCAGCAGTTCGAGCTGCTGCAACCCGACTACATCGCGCTGCACGACGTCGGCACCGTGTCGTCGCGCAAGCTGCTGGCCGGCGTGGCCACCGCCAGCAACCGCACGCTGCAGAAGCTCGTGATCCGCCGCCAGGGCTACGGCACGCCGCTCGCGACGCTCGAGTTCGTCGATTTCCCCGGGGCCGACGGCAACCTGCTGCGGCTGTACACCACGCAGGCCGATGCCGACACCGTGGCGCGCCAGGCGCTCGCGCGCGTGCTGATGGGCTACAGCCAGCTCGCGGTGCTGATGGTCGGCGCGCTGCCGGCCCACCTGCTCGAATCGACGCTGAAGCCGCTGCACGAAGCGATGGTCAGCGGCCCGTGGTTCAACCGGCACATGCTGCTGCTGCCGCTGACGGCGACCACCGCCACGCTGACCAGCTTCGCCACCGACATGGCCCGCGGCACCGGCGTGAACGTGCGCACCACGCCGCAGGTGACGCGGCCGGCGGATGCCTGGGGCTTCATCAGCGGCACCTGGAACAAGCTGCGCGAGCAAGGTGTCGGCGCGCGGCCGGCCGGCACGCCGGCGCCGCCGCCCGGCCTGAACGCGATGCCGCCGATGGCGCCGCGGCCCAGCGGGTCGTTCTCGCCGTCGGTGCCGGCTGCGCTGGCGGCACCCACCCCGACATTGCCGCTGGCGACGCCACCCGCGGTGGCCTACCCGACCTCGTACGCGGCGATGCCGCCGACGCCACAGCAGGCGATGTTCGCGCCCTCGTCGACCGCGATGCGGCCGATGCCGCCGACCCGGCCGGTGGCGCCGACGCAGCCCGATTCGCCGCTGCAGCGCTACGTGAACCAGTTGATCGAGCTGACCGGCATGGTCAGCTGCTGCGTGTTCGACATCGCCAGCGGCCGCGACCTGGTGCATGCCGGCGCGCGGCCCTCACCCGACATCCTGGCCCACCATGGGGCGGCACTGCTCGGCGCGATGACGGCCACCGCCCGCACGATGGGCCTCGGCCACGCGGTGCCTGAGGCCGCGATCACGCTGGGCGCGCACCACCTGCTGCTGCGCGCGGTGCCGAACCATCCCGGCCTGGCACTGCACGCGGTGCTCGACAAGACGCACGCGAACCTGACGCTGGTGCGGCTGCAGGTCGTCCGGATGGACAACCTGCTCGACTGAAACAGGTCAGTGCACGACGCGTGAGAAGCTGAACTCGGTCCCGTTCACATCCACCGGAATCACGTCCTTCGGCCCGAACCTGCCCTCGAGGATCAGCTTCGAGACCGGGTTCTCGATCTTCTGCTGGATCGCCCGCTTCAGCGGCCGTGCACCGAACACCGGATCGAAGCCGACCTTCGCCAGCACCGCCAGCGCGGCCGCTGACACGTCGAGCTTCATCTCGAGCTTGTCGAGCCGCTGCTCCAGCGTCTTCAGCTGGATGCGCGCAATGGCCTCGATGTTCTTCGCGTCCAGCGCATGGAACACCACCGTCTCGTCGATGCGGTTCAGGAACTCCGGGCGGAAATGCTGCTTCACCTCTTCCCACACCGCCGCGCGGATGGCCTCGGGGTCCTGCCCCACCATCTGCATGATCTGGTGCGAGCCCAGGTTCGAGGTCATCACGATCACCGTGTTCTTGAAGTCCACCGTGCGGCCCTGCCCGTCGGTCAGCCGGCCATCGTCGAGCACCTGCAGCAGCACGTTGAAGACATCGGGGTGCGCCTTCTCGACCTCGTCGAGCAGCAGCACGCTGTACGGCTTGCGCCGCACCGCCTCGGTCAGGTAGCCGCCCTCGTCGTAGCCGACGTACCCGGGCGGCGCGCCGATCAGCCGGCTCACCGAATGCTTCTCCATGAACTCGCTCATGTCCATGCGGATCAGGTGGTCCTCGCTGTCGAACAGGAAGCCGGCCAGCGCCTTGCACAGCTCGGTCTTGCCGACACCGGTCGGGCCGAGGAACAGGAACGAGCCGGTCGGGCGGTTCGGATCGGACAGGCCCGCGCGCGAGCGGCGGATCGCATCGGCCACCGCGGTGATGGCTTCGTCCTGGCCGACCACGCGCTCATGCAGCTTGCCTTCCATCTGCAGCAGCTTCTCGCGCTCGCCCTGCATCAGCTTCGACACCGGGATGCCGGTGGCGCGCGCGACCACCTCGGCGATCTCCTCGGCACCGACCATCGTGCGCAGCAGCTGCGGGCGGCTCGCATCGGCGCCCTTGCGGACCTCGGTGGCCTGCGCGTCCTTCAGCGCCTTCTCCAGCTCCGGCAGCTTCCCGTACTGCAGCTCGGCGACCTTGTTGAAATCGCCCTTGCGCTTGAACTCCTCGATCTGGAAGCGGATGCGGTCGATCTCTTCCTTCACGTGGGCCGAACCCTGGGCTGCTGCCTTCTCGGCCTTCCAGATCTCTTCGAGGTCGGCGGCCTCGCGCTGCAGGCGCACGATCTCTTCCTCGATCAGGCCGAGGCGCTTCTGCGAGGCCTCGTCCTTCTCGCGCTTGACGGCCTCACGCTCGATCTGCAGCTGGATCAGCCGGCGGTCGAGCTTGTCCATCACCTCCGGCTTGGAGTCGATCTCGATCTTGACCTTGGCCGCGGCCTCGTCGATCAGGTCGATCGCCTTGTCGGGCAGGAAGCGGTCGGTGATGTAGCGGTGGCTCAGCTCGGCCGCGGCGACGATCGCCGGGTCGGTGATCTCGACGCCGTGGTGCACCTCGTACTTTTCCTGCAGCCCGCGCAGGATCGCGATGGTGGCCTCGACCGTCGGCTCGCCGACCAGGATCTTCTGGAAGCGGCGCTCCAGCGCGGCATCCTTCTCGATGTACTTGCGGTATTCGTCCAGCGTGGTCGCGCCGATGCAGTGCAGCTCGCCCCGCGCGAGCGCCGGCTTCAGCATGTTGCCGGCGTCGATCGCGCCCTCGGCCTTGCCGGCGCCCACCATCGTGTGGATCTCGTCGATGAAGACGATGGTCTGGCCCTCGTCCTGCGCGACTTCCTTCAACACCGACTTCAGCCGTTCCTCGAACTCGCCGCGGAACTTGGCGCCGGCCAGCAGCAAGGCCATGTCGAGCACCAGCACCCGCTTGCTCTTCAGCGAATCGGGCACCTCGCCGGCGACGATGCGCTGCGCCAGGCCCTCGACGATCGCCGTCTTGCCGACGCCCGGCTCGCCGATCAGCACCGGGTTGTTCTTGGTGCGGCGCTGCAGCACCTGGATCGCGCGGCGGATCTCGTCGTCGCGGCCGATCACCGGGTCGAGCTTGCCGCGGCGCGCGCGCTCGGTCAGGTCGATGGTGTACTTCTTGAGGGCTTCGCGCTGGCCTTCGGCATCGGCGTTGTCGACCTTCTGGCCGCCGCGCACCGCGTCGATCGCGGCCTCGAGCGACTTGCGGGTCAGGCCGTGCTCCTTGACGAACGGGCCGATCGCCGACTTGGCATCGGTCGCGGCGAGCAGGAACATCTCGCTCGCGATGAACTGGTCGCCGCGCTTGGTGGCCTCTTTTTCAGAGGCCTGCAACAGCGCGCCGAGTTCTCGGCTGGCCTGCACCTGTTCACCGCCCTGCACCTGCGGCAGCTTGCGCAGCTCACTGTCGAGCGCGGATTGCAGTTTCGATGAATTGACGCCAGCGCGATCGAGCAGCGCCTTCGGGCCGTCGGCCTGGGCCAGCATTGCGGCCAGCAAGTGTGTTGGCTCGATGTAGGGGTTGTCGCGGTTCAGCGCGAGGCTCTGGGCCTCGCCGAGCGCTTCCTGGAACTTGGTGGTGAGCTTGTCGAGTCGCATGGGACGAATCCTCCGATTGCAGCGGATTTGAGGGGATCGTCCCGGATTTCAAGCTAAGCCAGAACAACCCTCGCAAGCTTGTATCCGACACCGGCACAGGCCAGCGACCCCAGCACGTGGGCCAGAGTGTGACCGACGGCCAGCGTCCACTCGTTGCGCTGGATCAGCGCCAGCGATTCGCCGGAGAACGACGAGAAGGTCGTCAGCCCGCCGAGGAAGCCGGTCACTGCCAGCAGCCGCAGCAGCTCGTTCGGGCTGCGCTGGAACCAGTACAGCGCGATGCCGATCAGCAGCCCGCCGGCGCAGTTGACCAGCAGCGTGCCGAGCGGGAAGCCCGCCCATTGCGCGTTCAGCCACAGCCCGGCCCACCAGCGCAGCAGCGCGCCGAAGACGGCGCCGGTCGCGACCGCCAGCACCTGCAACCAGGTGATGCCCACACCCGCGCCCGCCGTCATGGTGCGAGGTTCCCGCTCGTGATGCCCCAGCGCTGCAGCGCGGCATCGTCGTGGCTGCGGGCGTCGACCCAGCGCGCGCCTTGCGGCGTGTGCTCCTTCTTCCAGAACGGGGCTTGCGTCTTCAGGTAGTCCATCAGGAACTCGCAGGCTTCGAAGGCGGACCCGCGGTGCGCCGACGTGACGGCCACCAGCACGATCTGGTCCTGCGCATCGAGCACGCCGACGCGGTGGATCACGCGCGCGGCGCGGATGTCGAAGCGGGCCGCCGCCGCGTCGATCATCGCGTCGATCGCCTTCTCGGTCATGCCCGGGTAGTGCTCCAGCTCCATGCGGCTGACGTCGGCGCCCTCGCTGCGATCGCGCACCGTGCCGACGAATGCGACCACCGCGCCGACGCCGCCGTCGCCCGCACGCAGGCCAGCCACCTCGGCGCCGAGGTCGAAGTCGTCGGTCTGGATCGACACACGCGTGCGGCTCATGTCAGCCTCCGGTGACGGGCGGGAAGAAGGCGAGCTCGGCGTCGTCGTGCAAGGGCGCGGCTTCGTCGCACAGCGCCTGGTCGAGCGCGCAGCGCAAGGCTCGCGTTCGCGCCAGCGCCGCGGCGTGGCGCTCGTCGCGGGCGATCAGCGCATCGCGCGCCGCAGCCACGTCGGCACCGGCCGGCAGCTCCAGCGTCTCGCCGCCGCCGAGCGCTTCGCGCAGCGACGCGAAATAGCGGACACGCAGCTTCATGCGAGCAGCTCCGAGAACGGGATGTAGCGCACCGTGTCGCCCACGGCGATGGCCTGGCCGGGCGGGTTGTCGACAAGACCGTCGCCCCACACCGCCGAGCTGAGCACGCCCGAGCCCTGGTTCGGGAACAGCGCCAGCCCGCCTTCCGGCGTGCGGCGCACCCGCAGGAACTCGCGCCGCTTGTCCGGCTTCGGCCACGCGAAATCGGCCCGCATCGGCAGCCCGTCGGGCATCTCGGCCGCGGCGCCCTGCAGCCGCAGCAGCACCGGGCGCACCGCCAGCAAAAAGGTGATGAAGCTCGACACCGGGTTGCCCGGCAGCCCCATGAACCAGGCCTCGGTGAAGTCGCCGCGCCGCACGCTGCCGAACGCCAGCGGCTTGCCCGGCTTCAGCGCGATCTGCCACAGGTCGAGCCGCCCTTCGGCCTGCACGGCAGGGCGCAGGTGGTCTTCTTCGCCGACCGACACGCCGCCGCTGGTGACGATCAGGTCGTGCCCTTGCGCGGCTCGCATCAGCGCATCGCGCGTCGCGTCGAGCCGGTCGGGCACGATGCCGAGGTCGGTCACCTCGCCGCCCAATGCCTGGATCAGCGCCCGCAGCGTGTAGCGGTTGGAGTTGTAGATCGCGCCAGGGCGCAGCGGCTCGCCCGGCATCACCAGCTCGTCGCCGGTGGAGAACAGCGCAACGCGCGGCCGGCGCATCACCGACAGCGTGGCTGCGCCGACCGACGCGGCCATGCCGAGCGCCTGCGGGGTCAGCCGCTGGCCGTGGGTCAGCACGGTGCTGCCTTCTTGCACATCCTCGCCGCGGCGGCGCACCCACTGCCCTGCCCCCGGCACCTCGTTGATCCGCACCTGGCCGTCGAGTGCCTCGCACTGCTCCTGCATCACGACCGCATCGGCGCCGGGCGGGATCGGCGCGCCGGTGAAGATGCGCGCCGCGGTGCCGGGCTGCAGCTCGCTCGGCACGCTGCCGGCCGGGATGCGCTGGCTCACCGGCAGCAAGGTGCCGGCGGTCGGCACGTCGGCGCTGCGCAGCGCATAGCCGTCCATCGCGGTGTTGTCGAGCGGCGGCACGTCGAGCCGCGAGTGCACGTCGGCGGCCAGCACGCGGCCGAGGGCGTCGAAGGTCGACAGCGTCTCGGCCTGGTCGGCCGGCAGCGGCTGCACCGCGGCCAGCAGGCGTGCCAGCGCGTCGTCGAGCGACAGCAACGGCGACCGGACCGCCGATGGCGAGCGGTCAGGGGATGGCGGGAGGCTGGTAGTCATAGCGCGAAGCATCGGCCAGCAGGAAGGCGGCCGCTGCCGCAGGGTCATTCAGGTCGAGCAGCGGGCGCGACGTGGGCTCGGGCAACTGGTCGGCACTGTCGGTCGCGATCGCGACGATGAACGGATCGGTCGGGTAGTTCGCCTGCTTGCCGGTGGCCGCGCGCCAGACCTCGATCTTCGGCAGGTCGGCGTGCTTGAAGCCCTCGACCAGCACCCAGTCGCAGTCGACCAGTTCAGCGATCAGCTGGTGCACCGTCGGCTCGGCCAGTTGCTCGTACTCGCGGATCTTGGCCAGCCGCCGGTCCGACGCGATCACGATCTCGAACGCGCCGGCCTGGCGGTGGCGGTACGAATCCTTGCCCGGCTGGTCGATGTCGAAATCGTGGTGCGCATGCTTGACCACCGACACCCGGTGGCCGGCCGCGCGCAGCAGCGGGATCAGCTGCTCGACCAGCGTGGTCTTGCCGGAGCCCGAGTAGCCGCTGAAGCCGATGACTTTCACGCGGGCCTCACACGTGTTCGGTGATGTAGCGCTTGACCGCCTCGGCATCGACCGGCATCACCGTGAAGCGCTTCGGCAGGTCTTCGATGCCCTGCAGCAGGTGCGGCCTGGCCGGTTGCCGGTTCAGCGCTTCGATGATGGTCTCGGCGAACTTGGCCGGCAGCGCGGTCTCGAGCACGATCATCGGCACCGCCGGGTCGAGGTGCTCGAGCGCGACCTTCAGCCCGTCGGCGGTGTGGGTGTCGATCATCGCGCCGAAGCGTTCGTACGCGAGGCGGATCGTCGCGAGCCGGTCGGCATGCGTACTGTGCCCCGACACGAAGCCGTAGCCGGTGATGCGCGCGAATTCGTCCGGCGTGATCGAGAAGCGGCCGTGCAGCTCGATCTCGGTCTTGAACAGCGCGCGCGTGCGCTCGCCGTCGCGGCCGAGCAGGTCGAACACGAAGCGCTCGAAGTTCGAGGCCTTCGAGATGTCCATCGACGGGCTCGAGGTCTCGAAGGTCTCGCTGCCGGCGCGCACCCGGTAGGTGCCGCTGCGGAAGAACTCGTCGAGCACGCGGTTCTCATTCGTCGCCAGCACCAGCTGCTTGATCGGCAGGCCCATGCTGCGCGCGACATGGCCGGCGCAGATGTTGCCGAAGTTGCCCGACGGCACCGCGAAGCTGACCTCTTTCGCGCCGTCGCGCGTCGCCTGCAGCCAGCCGGCGAAGTAGTACACCACCTGCGCCAGCAGCCGCGCCCAGTTGATCGAGTTGACGGTGCCGATGCGGTTCGCGCGCTTGAAGGCCAGGTCGTTGGAGACCGCCTTGACGATGTCCTGGCAGTCGTCGAACACGCCTTCGATCGCGATGTTGTGGATGTTGGCGTCTTGCAGGCTGAACATCTGCGCCTGCTGGAACGGGCTCATGCGGCCGTGCGGGCTCAGCATGAAGACGTTGATGCCCTGCTTGCCGCGCATCGCGTGCTCGGCCGCGCTGCCGGTGTCGCCCGAGGTCGCACCGAGGATGTTCAGCGTCTCGCCGCGGCGGCCCAGTTCGTACTCGAACAGGTTGCCGAGCAGCTGCATCGCCATGTCCTTGAACGCGAGCGTCGGGCCATTCGACAGGCCCTGCAGGTACAGGCCGGGACGCAGCGCGGTGATCGGTGCGATCTCGGTGCTGTTGAACACCGCCTGCGTGTAGGTCTTCGCGGTCAGGCGGCGCAGGTCGGCGGCCGGGATGTCGTCGATGTAGAGCGACAGGATCTCGAACGCCAGCGCGTGGTACGGCAGCTCGCGCCAGCGCGCGAGCGTCGCGGCGTCGACCTGCGGGTAGTGCGTGGGCAGGTAGAGCCCGCCATCGGGCGCGAGGCCTTCGAGCAGGATGTCGGAGAAGCCGCGTTCGGTGCGGTCACCTCGGGTGCTGATGTATTTCACGACAGCTCTTCCTTGCGGATGCGCACGATCGGCGCCAGCACGGTCGGCAGCGCCTGCATCTGCGCCAGCGCCTTGTTCATCTCGCCCTCGACGGTGTCGTGGGTCAGGATGATGACGTCGGTGTGGGCTTCGCCTTCAGCCGACTCCCGTTGCAGCAGCGCGTCGATCGAGATCTCGTGCTCGGCCAGGATGCCGGTGATGCGCGCCAGCACGCCGGCCTGGTCAGCCACCTGCAGGCGCAGGTAGAACGACGTAACGACCTGTTCCATGCCCAGGATCGGCGTGTCGGTGAGCTGGTTCGGCTGGAAGGCCAGGTGCGGCACGCGGTGGTCGGGGTCGGCGGTGTGCAGCCGCGTGATGTCGACGAGGTCGGCGACCACGGCCGACGCGGTCGGCTCGGAGCCGGCGCCCTTGCCGTACGACAGCGTCGTGCCGACCGCATCGCCGTGCACGACGACGGCGTTCATCGCGCCCTCGACGTTGGCGATCAGCCGCTTGGTGGGCACCAGCGTCGGGTGCACGCGCAGCTCGATGCCGGCGTTGCGGCCGAGGTCGTCGCGCCGCTTCGTGATGCCCAGCAGCTTGATGCGGTAGCCGAGCTGCTCGGCATAGGTGATGTCGGCGGCCTGCAGTTTCGTGATGCCCTCGATGTGGGCGCGCTCGAACTGCACCGGCGTTCCGAACGCGATCGCGCTCATGATGGTCAGCTTGTGCGCGGCATCGACGCCCTCGATGTCGAAGGTCGGGTCGGCCTCGGCATAGCCCAGGCGCTGCGCCTCCTTCAGCACCGCGTCGAAATCGAGGCCCTTGGCCCGCATCTCCGACAGGATGAAGTTGGTGGTGCCGTTGATGATGCCGGCGATCCACTCGATGCGGTTGGCCGACAGGCCCTCGCGCAGCTGCTTGATGATCGGGATGCCGCCGGCCACCGCGGCCTCGAAGGCCACCATCACGCCCTTGGCATGCGCGGCCGCGAAGATCTCGGTGCCGTGCACCGCGAGCAGCGCCTTGTTGGCGGTGACCACGTGCTTGCCGGCCGCGATGGCTTCCATCACCAGCGTGCGGGCGATGTCGTAGCCGCCGATCAGCTCGACGACGATGTCGATCGCCGGGTTCGCGATCACCTCGCGCGCATCGGCCACCACCTTCGCCGCATCGCCGACGATTCCCTTCGCGCGTTCGACATTGCGCGCCGCCACCATCGTGATCTGAATGCTGCGGCCGGCGCGACGCCGAATTTCCTCCTGATTGCGCTGCAGCACGTTGAACGTGCCGCTGCCGACGGTACCGAGGCCGAGCAGACCGACTTGGATTGGCTTCATGGTGGGAGAGCGCCCTGCGAGGGCTGGTTGAAGAATCGGTGCGAAAAGAGAGCGGTGCGAAAAAAAGATCAGTGCGAGTGACGCTTGCGGTAGTGGTCGAGGAAGCGCGCGATGCGGCCGATCGCGTCGGAGAGATCGTCGGAGTTCGGCAGGAAGACCAGCCGGAAGTGATCGGGCTGCAGCCAGTTGAAGCCGGTGCCCTGCACGATCAGCACCTTCTCGTCGGCGAGCAGGTCGTAGGCGAACTGCTGGTCGTCGGCGATCGGGTACAGCTTGGAGTCCAGGCGCGGGAACATGTACAGCGCGGCCTTCGGCTTCACGCAGCTGACGCCGGGGATCTGCGTCAGCAGCTGGTGTGCGAGGTCGCGCTGGCGGCACAGCCGCCCGCCCGGGGCGACCAGGTCCTTGATGCTCTGGTAGCCGCCGAGGGCAGTCTGGATCGCGAGCTGGCCGGGCGTGTTGGAGCACAGGCGCATCGACGCGAGCATGTTCAGCCCCTCGATGTAGTCGCGCGCATGGCGCTTCTCGCCCGAGACGACCATCCAGCCGGCGCGGTAGCCGCAGGAGCGGTAGTTCTTGCTGAGGCCGTTGAAGGTGACGAACAGCACGTCGGTCGCGAGCGACGCGATGCTGGTGTGGGTGTTGCCGTCGTACAGCGTCTTGTCGTAGATCTCGTCGGCGAAGATGATCAGCTCGTGCTGGCGTGCGAGCTCGACGATCTCGAGCAGCAGGCTGTCGGAGTACAACGCGCCGGTCGGGTTGTTCGGGTTGATCACGACGATCGCCTTGGTGTTCGGCGTGATCTTGGCCTTGATGTCGGCGATGTCGGGGAACCAGTCGCTCTGCTCGTCGCAGACGTAGTGCACCGCGGTGCCGCCCGAGAGGGCCACCGAGGCGGTCCACAGCGGGTAGTCGGGCGCCGGCACCAGCACCTCGTCGCCATCGTTGAGCAGCGCGTTCATGCTCATCGCGATCAGCTCGGAAGCGCCGTTGCCGAGGTAGACGTCGTCGACGGTGACGCCGGCGATGTTCTTCTCCTGCGAGTAGTGCACGACCGCCTTGCGCGGGGCGAACAACCCCTTCGAATCGGTGTAGCCGGCCGAATGCGGCAGGTTGCGGATCATGTCCTGCACGATCTCGTCCGGCGGCTCCAGGCCGAACACCGCGAGGTTGCCGATGTTCAGCTTGATGATCTTCTGGCCCTCTTCCTCCATCTGCCGGGCCTTCTCGAGCACGGGCCCGCGGATGTCGTAGCAGACGCTGGCGAGCTTGCTGGACTTGGCGATGGGTTTCAACGGGGGCTCCGGGTCGGGGTCGCGGGTGCCATGCGATGCGGTGCTCGGCACGCCACGGTGGCGGGAGGGAAATTTTCGCACAGGCATCGCAGCGGTCGGTCAAGACGGGTTGTCGTCGGAAGAAGACGCCGGGGATCCGCGCGATGTCGACGAAGAGGACTCGTGCGACTCGGGTGGCTTGCGGGGCGTCCATGCTTCGAGCTTTTGCTTGATGGGCCTCTCGCGCGGCGTCATCGGCTTGTCGTCGAGGCTGATGCCGGACAGGCTGCTCATCGATTTCCGCAAGCGCTTCGCCGCCAGCGAACCCGCGCCGCCCGGCCGCGGCGTGTCTTCCGGCTTCTCCCAGGCAAGCAGGTAGCGGACTCGGGCAGCACAGACCAGGCCAGTCCACAGCGTGCCCAGGGCTCGCGTGACCTGCCCCGGCCAGGTGACGCCCGACAGGTCCAGCAGTCCCGCCAGCACGCTCGGGAAGTCGGCGCCCGCCGCCCCGGTCGGCAAGCGGATGCTGGCGTGCCGCTTGAAGTCGTTTCCAGCCCGAGTTCGATCATCGTCGATGCGCGCATGCAAATCGCCGATCAACCTGTTGAAGCGACGGCACGCCGCCCCCATCTCCCTCAATGCCCGTTCTGCTTGTGTCGTTGCCATGCGCTCGCGTTTTGGATGTGTCCCTGAGCGTCCACTTCGTAACGCTCGGGTCGCAGTCGTGCCATCCAATTTCCAGATAACGCCATCTTCAAAAGTGGGCCAGATAGAAGAGAATTTCCGGATGAAACTCCAACCCGATCGCATCGAAGGCGTCAACGCCGTCTCCGGCCTGATCCCCGGGGCCGTCTCGATCAACGGCGTCGTGCATCGCAGCAGCATCGTCGTGCCCTGGCAGGGCGAGGTGGTGGCGTGGAATGTCGAGCGCTTCGAGGACCTCACGGCCGAGCACTTCGCCGCGATCGCGGCGCTGTCCCCCGAACTGGTGATCTTCGGCAGCGGAGATCGCATCCGGTTCCCGTCACCCGCGCTGCTGCGCCCGTTGATCGACAAGCGCATCGGCATCGAGACGATGGACACTGCGGCGGCCTGCCGGACCTACAACGTGCTGGTGTCCGAAGGACGCCGTGCGGTGGTCGGCCTGCTGTTGGGGGGCTGAGGGGGTGCCGGGGCGCAATGGCCATGGCCTTATAATCAACGGCTACGCCTCCCGCGGCGCAACTCCCCAGAATTCTTCATGACGCCAGCCCTCAACAAACCCCTCCCGGAATTTGAAGCGCTCGCAACCGGGGGCGTGAAGTTCACGCCCGCCGCCTTCGCGGGGCAGATCGTCGTTCTTTACTTCTACCCGAAGGACAACACGCCCGGTTGTACCACCGAGGCCATGCAGTTTCGCGATCGGCACAAGGATTTCGTCAAGGCCGGCGCGGTGGTTTTTGGCGTCTCGCGCGACAACATGAGTTCGCACGACAAGTTCAAGCAGAACCTCGAGCTGCCGTTCGAGCTGATCGCCGACACCGAAGAAAAGCTCTGCCACATGTTCGGCGTCGTCAAGAACAAGATCATGTACGGCAAGAAGGTCAAGGGCATCGAGCGCAGCACCTTCCTGATCGACGGTGAAGGCGTGCTGCGGGTCGAATGGCGCGGCCTCAAGGTCGCCGGCCACGTCGACGAAGTGCTGAAGGCCGTCAAGGGCCTGAAGAAGGGCTGATCCGGCCCACACGGATCACGGCGCTCGAATCACCAAATCCACGATGGCGGGAGTTTTGTTGAGGTGTCATCGTGGATGTGCATAATGGGCCATGCCTGTGAGTTGTGAATTCAGACAGCCAGTCATCATCAAGCCGCTCGGGCAACCGCGCGGCTTTTTTGTTCCTACCTGACACACACCCATGCCACTGCCCAAGCCGCCTGCCAAACGCGCCGCCCTCCTGACCCCCGCCGATTTCGAATCCCAGGCCGCTCCCAAGCCCGGCAAACGCACGCAGAACAAACGCAGCGAGGAACCCGCCTCGCCGGCGGTGCTCGACCTGTTCGACGCGCCGCGCGAAGCCGCACCGGTGGTCACGGCCAAGGCCATCGCCCCGGTGACGGCCCCTGCGGCCGCGGGCCCGGCCACCACGGCGGCACGCCGCCCTGCCCCCGAGCCGAAGCTGCGCAAGCCGCGCGGCAGCGGGCCAGCGAAGCTGTTCGTGCTCGATACCAACGTGCTGATGCACGACCCGACCTGCCTGTTCCGCTTCGAGGAACACGACGTCTACCTGCCGATGATCACGCTCGAGGAACTCGACGATCACAAGAAAGGCATGTCCGAAGTCGCCCGCAATGCGCGCCAGGTGAGCCGCGACCTCGACGCGCTGGCCGGCGGCCTGTCCGACCAGCCCGGGCGCGACATGGCCGACGGCCTGCCGCTGGCGACCACCGGCCACCGCGAGGCCGGCGGCAAGCTGTTCTTCCAGACCACGCTGGTCAACGTGACGCTGCCGCAAGGGCTGCCGCAGGGCAAGGCCGACAACCAGATCCTGGGCGTCGTGCAGGCGCTGCGCGACCAGCAGCAAGGCCGCGAGGTGGTGCTGGTGTCGAAGGACATCAACATGCGCATCAAGGCGCGTGCGCTGGGCTTGGCCGCCGAGGACTACACCAACGACAAGACGCTGGACGACGGCGACCTGCTCTACACCGGCGTGCTCGCGCTGCCGGCTGATTTCTGGGATCGCCATGGCAAGACCATGGAGAGCTGGAACCAGGGCGGCCTCACCTACTACCGCATCAGCGGGCCGATGGTGCCGGCGCTGCTCGTCAACCAGTTCGTCTACCTCGAAGCCCCGGGTGCGGCGCCGCTGTACGCCAAGGTCACCGAGATCACCGGCAAGACCGCGGTGCTGCGCACGCTGCGCGAGTACACCCACCAGAAGAACGCGGTGTGGGGCGTCACCGCGCGCAACCGCGAACAGAACTTCGCGCTGAACCTGCTGATGGATCCGGACTGCGACTTCATCACGCTGACCGGCACCGCCGGCACCGGCAAGACGCTGATGACGCTGGCGGCCGGGCTGTCGCAGGTGATGGACGATCGGCGCTACACCGAGATCATCGTGACCCGCGTGACGGTGCCGGTCGGTGAAGACATCGGCTTCCTGCCGGGCACCGAGGAAGAAAAGATGTCGCCGTGGATGGGCGCGCTCGACGACAACCTCGAGGTGCTGTCCAAGACCGATGGTGCCGCCGGCGAATGGGGCCGTGCGGCCACCAACGACCTGGTGCGCAGCAAGATCAAGATCAAGAGCCTGAACTTCATGCGCGGGCGCACCTTCCTGAACAAGTTCGTGATCATCGACGAGGCGCAGAACCTGACGCCCAAGCAGATGAAGACACTGATCACGCGCGCCGGGCCCGGCACGAAGATCGTGTGCCTGGGCAACCTGGCGCAGATCGACACGCCGTACCTGACCGAGGGCAGTTCGGGGCTGACCTTCGCGGTCGACCGGTTCAAGGGCTGGCCGCATTCGGGGCATGTCACGCTGGCGCGTGGCGAGCGTTCGCGCCTCGCGGACTTCGCTTCCGAGGTGCTCTAGCCGGCGGACACCCGATCGCGGATCTGCTGCAACGCGGTCGGATCCTCGATGGTGGTGAGATCGCCCGGGTCGCGGTGCTCGCACACGGCCTGGATCGCGCGGCGCAGCAGCTTGCCGGAGCGCGTCTTCGGCAGTGCATTGACGAAGTGCACGCGCGAAGGCCGCGCGATCGCGCCGAGCCCTTGCTCGACCGTCTTCATCACCTCCCCCTCCAGCCGCAGCCGCGCGCCCTCGTCGCCCACCAGGCTGGCATCGCGCAGCACGACGAAGGCCATCGCGGCCTGGCCCTTCAGCGCGTCGGCCACGCCCACCACCGCCACCTCGGCCACCGCCGGGTGGCTGCTGATGCTCTCCTCGATCTCGCGCGTACCCAGCCGGTGGCCGGCCACGTTGATCACGTCGTCGGTGCGCCCGAGGATGAAGTAGTAGCCGTCCTCGTCGCGCACGCCCCAGTCGAAGGTGCTGTAGACCATGCGCCCGGGAATCGTCTTCCAGTAGGTGTCGACGAAGCGCGCATCGTCGCGCCACACCGTCTGCATGCAGCCGGGCGGCAGCGGCCCCTCGATGACCAGCACGCCTTTCTGGTTCGGCTTCGTCAGTTCCTCGCCGCTCAGCTCGTCGACCAGCTTCACGTCGTAGCCGTACATCGCAACGCCCGGGCTGCCGAACTTGCCTGCTGCCGGCTCGACGCCATTCGCGATCGTCAGGATCGGCCAGCCGGTCTCCGTCTGCCAGTAGTTGTCGATCACCGGCTTGCCGATGCCCTCGGCGATCCAGCGCGCGGTCGGCTCGTCCAGCGGCTCGCCGGCCAGGAACAGCGCGCGCAGGCTCGACAGGTCGTGCCGCTTCAGCAGCGCGACGTCGTGCTTCTTCAGCACCCGCACCGCGGTCGGCGAACTGAACATCACGCTGACGCGGTACTTCTCGACCAGGCTCCACCACACCGCCGCATGGGGACGGATCGGCAGCCCCTCGTACATCAGCGTCGCCATCCCGGCGATCAGCGGCCCGTAGACGATGTAGCTGTGGCCGACCACCCAGCCGATGTCGCTGGTGCAGAAGAAGGTCTCGCCAGCCCGCCCCTGGAAGATGTGCTTCATGCTCGCGGCCAGTGCCACCGCGTACCCGCCGGTGTCGCGCTGCACGCCCTTCGGCCGGCCGGTGGTGCCGCTGGTATAGAGCGTGTAGCTCGGCTGCGTGGACTCGACCCAGGTGCAGGGCACGACCGCATCGAAGTGCGCCGCTCGCAGCGTCTCGTACGACGCATCGCGCTGCGCATCGAGTTGCATCGGCGCGAGCCCGCGGTCGATCATCAGCGTGCGCGGCGTGGGGTGATCGGCCAGCCGCATCGCCTCGTCGAGCAGCGGCTTGTAGGCGACGACCTTGCCGCCGCGGCTGCCGGCATCGGCGCTGACGATCAGCACCGGCTGCGCATCGTCGATCCGGCTGGCCAGGCTCGCACTCGCAAAACCACCGAACACCACCGAATGGATCGCGCCGATGCGGGCACAGGCGAGCATCGCGAACGCCGCCTCCGGAATCATCGGCAGGTAGACCAGCACGCGGTCGCCCTGCTTCACACCCAGCGCCAGCAGGATGGCCGCCATGCGCTGCACCTCGGCATGCAGCTCGCGGAAGCTGTAGCGGCGCTCGTCGCCGGTCTCGCTGGAAACGTGGATCAGCGCGTCCTGGTCGGCGCGCACAGCCAGGTGCCGGTCGACCGCGTTGTGGCACAGGTTGGTCCGCCCGCCGACGAACCAGCGCGCGAACGGCGGGTGGCTGGGGTCGCAGACCTGGTCGAACGGGCGCTCCCACTCGATCAGCGCCGCCTGTTCTGACCAGAAGCCGTCGCGGTCGGCCAGCGAGCGCGCATGAAAGTCGCGGTAGGAGTCCATACCCTCTGTTACACCACAGAAACACCCCCGCAACAACCCAGGAAAAGCCTGAAAAGAACGTGCTAAGTGCCGGTTTTCAAAGGACTTTTGCCGTTGACGGTGGCCGGTGACTCTTTTATGCTGCGCGGCATGTTTCGGTTGGTCGTCCCTCTTTTCGTGCGCAGCTCCGTGGTGGCGTTGGCCTTCGCGTGCGGCAGCGCCTGGGCCGACACCGACCAGATCATCAACCTGCTGAGCGACAAGGGCCTGATTGCACCGGGCGGCGCGGCCGCCACCCCGGCCGCGGTACCGCCTGCCGAGCCGGCATCTTCCCCTGCTGCAATGCCGGCCGCAGTCGCCCCCGAGAGCTTCACCCAGCACGTCCGCCAGAAGGCGTCCGACATGGTGCTGACCGCGATGAACTTCCTCGGCGTGCCTTACCGGCGCGGCGGCAACGATGCCGATTCCGGCTTCGACTGCAGCGGCTTCACCCGCCACATCTTCGAGAGCAGCCTGGGCCTGGTGCTGCCGCGCCGTGCCGACGAGCAGGCGCGCGCCAAGGGCCTGCTCGCCGTCAAGCGCGACGACCTGAAGCCCGGCGACCTGGTGTTCTTCAACACGCTGCGCCGCACCTTCTCGCACGTCGGCATCTACATCGGCGAAGGCAAGTTCATCCATGCGCCCAAGCCGGGCGGCGAAGTGCGGGTCGAGGACATGCGCTTCTCCTACTGGGCCAAGCGCTTCACCGGCGCGCGCCGTGCCGAGCAGGCCGATGATGCGCCGGCGCTCGAGGCGACCGCAGCCGCCGAGCCGCTGCCCGAGGTGCTGAAGCCGAGCAGCCCACCGGCGACGCGCAAGGCCAGCCACAAGACACGCCGCAAGCCGGCCTTGAAGTCCGCCCACGCCGTCAAGGCCTGAGCGGCCGAATCGCCCCACGCCCATCCGACAAATACCGGCCGGGCACAATCCGCCCATGGTCGACAAAGTGATCCCGCTGGCAGACCACCGCTACGCCTCCAGCGTGCCGGTGGTGCCCCAGCATTCGACGGCCCCCACCGGCCTGCTGGCCGACACGCTCGGCCGGCCGCTGCGCGACCTGCGCATCTCGGTGACCGACCGCTGCAACTTCCGCTGCAGCTACTGCATGCCGAAGGAAGTCTTCGACAAGCACTACGACTTCCTGCCGCACAGCTCGCTGCTGAGCTTCGAGGAGATCGCGCGCCTGGCCGACGTGTTCGTCGCGCACGGCGTGCACAAGATCCGCCTGACCGGCGGCGAGCCGCTGCTGCGCAAGAACCTGGAGCGCCTGGTCGGGATGCTGGCCACGCTGCGCACCGTTGACGGCGCGCCGCTCGACCTCACGCTGACCACCAACGGCTCGGTGCTCGCGCGCAAGGCGCAGGCGCTGAAGGATGCCGGCCTGCAGCGCATCACCGTGAGCCTCGACGCGCTCGACGACGCGGTGTTCCGCCGCATGAACGACGCCGACTTCCCGGTCGCCGACGTGCTGGCCGGCATCGACGCGGCACAGCGCGTGGGGCTCGGCCCGATCAAGGTCAACATGGTGGTCAAGCGCGGCACCAACGACGACCAGATCGTCGCGATGGCGCGGCACTTCCGCCACACCGGCGTGGTGCTGCGCTTCATCGAGTACATGGATGTCGGCGCCACCAACGGCTGGCGCATGGACGAGGTGCTGCCGTCGGCCGAGGTCATCGCGCGCCTGGGCGCCGAGTTCCCGCTGCTGCCGATCGGTGCGCAGCAGCTGGGCGAGACCGCGCAGCGCTGGCGCTATGCCGACGGCGGCGGCGAGATCGGCGTGATCTCGAGCGTCACGCAGGCCTTCTGCCACGACTGCAACCGCGCGCGCCTTTCCACCGAAGGCAAGCTCTACCTCTGCCTGTTCGCGAACCGCGGCCACGACCTGCGCGCGCTGCTGCGCGAAGGCCGCAGCGATGCCGAGATCTCGGCAGCGATCGGCGGCGTCTGGAACCGCCGCGCCGACCGCTATTCCGAACTGCGCAGCGAGGCCGGTGCGCAGCCGTCGTCCGCACCGGCCGGGCGCCGCGTCGAGATGCATTACATCGGCGGATGAACGCGGCCGACTCCGCGCGCCGCGCCGCCCCCGACCTGCTCGTGATCCGCGCGCTGGGCGTGGCCGACCTGCCGGCCTACAAGGCCTTGCGCGACGGCATGCTGCACGCCTTCCCCGACGCCTTCACCTCCGACGCGCACACCGAATCGCGCAAGCCGGCCGAGGTCTACCTGCCCCGGCTCGGGCTGGGCCACGTCGGCGGCGGCCAGTTCACGCTCGGCGCCTGGGACGACGGCGAGCTGCTGGGCGCCCTCACCTGCGAGCGCGAGAACCGCGCCAAGGTCCGCCACATCGGCCACATCGTCGGGATGATGGTGCAGGCGCAGGCGGCGGGCCGCGGCATCGGGCGGGCCTTGCTGGCCGCCTGCATCGAGCAGGCGCAAGCGGCAGACGGCATCGAGCTGCTGACGCTGTCGGTCACGTCGACCAACCGGCGCGCGGTGCGGCTCTACGAGGGCGCGGGCTTCGTTCGTTACGGCACGCTGAAGCACGCGATCAAGCTCGACGGCGTCTACCATGACAAGGACCTGATGTCGCTGACCCTGTCGGTTCCCTGCTGACACCCGCTCCCATGCCCGCATTGAACGACCTGGCCCTCGGGCTGCACGGCTACGACGCCGACGACCTGCCGGTGGACGTGGCGCGCGCCTTCATCGCGCGCATGCTGCCGCGCGTGCAGGCGGTCGAGCACCTGTCGCTGCGCGCGAGCCTGGGCCGCGTGCTGGCGCAGGACATCGTCTCGACGATCCCGGTGCCGCCGCAGGACAACGCGGCGATGGACGGCTATGCGTTCCGCGGCAGCGAGCTGCGCGCCGTTGGAGCCGTCACGCTCACGGTGGCCGCGACCGAACTCGCAGGCCAGGTGATCGGGCAGGCGATCGCCGCGGGCCAGTGCGTGCGCATCATGACCGGCGCGGTGATGCCGGCCGGGCTCGACACCGTCGTGCCGCAAGAATTCGTGACCGTCGACGGCGACCGCATCACCGTGCCTGCCGACGCCGTGAAACCAGGGGCGAACCGGCGGCTGGCCGGTGAAGACCTGGCGCGCGGCAGCATCGCGCTGCATGCCGGCCGCGCGCTGCGGCCGGCCGATCTCGGTCTCATCGCCTCGCTCGGCCGCGGCGAACTGCCGGTGTGGCGCCGCCCGCGCGTGGCCTTCTTCTCCACCGGCAACGAGCTGCGCTCGGTCGGCGAGACGCTCGACGAAGGCTGCGTCTACGACAGCAACCGCTACACGCTGTGGGGCATGCTGCGGCGGCTCGGCGTCGAGGTGCTCGACCTGGGCGTCGTGCGCGACGAGCCCGCCGCGCTCGAAGCCGCGCTGCGGCATGCGGTCGAGAACGCCGACGTGGTGATCACCTCGGGCGGCGTCAGCGTCGGCGAGGCCGATCACACGCGTGCGGTGATGGCGCGGCTCGGCGAGGTGCTGTTCTGGCGCATCGCGATGCGGCCGGGGCGGCCGATGGCGGTGGGCCGCATCGCGAGCAACGGCCGCGAGGCGGTGCTGTTCGGGCTGCCGGGCAACCCGGTCGCGGTGATGGTCGGTTTCTACGCCTTCGTGCGCGATGCGCTGCTCGCGATGTCGGGTGCCACGGTGTGGCCGCTGCCGATGCTGCAGGCGCGCTGCACGACGCTGATCCGCAAGCGGCCGGGGCGCACCGAGTACCAGCGCGGGATCGTGTCGCGCGCGGCCGATGGAGCGTGGCAGGTCGCGATCACCGGCGCGCAGGGATCGGGCGTGTTGCGCAGCATGAGCGAGGCGAACGGGCTGGTGGTGTTGCCACATGCGCAGGGCGATGTGGCTGCCGGCAGCGTGGTCGAGATCCTGCCGTTCGACGGTTTGGTTTGACCTAGCGAACGCTCTCGACGCCCTTGTTCGCCAACTGGTCCGCCCGCTCGTTCCCCGGATCCCCCGCGTGCCCCTTCACCCAGCGCCAGTCGACGTGGTGCAGGTTGCGCAGCCCGTCGAGCCGCTGCCACAGCTCGGCGTTCTTCACCGGCTTCTTGTCGGCCGTCTTCCAGCCGCGCGTTTTCCAGCCGTGGATCCACTCGGTGATGCCTTTGCGCACGTACTCGCTGTCGGTGTAGAGGATCACGTCGCAGGTGCGCTTCAACGACGCGAGCGCCTCGATCACCGCGGTGAGTTCCATGCGGTTGTTGGTGGTCAGGCGCTCGCCGCCGAACATCTCCTTCTCGTGCTCGCCGGTGCGCAGCCATGCGCCCCAGCCGCCCTTGCCGGGGTTGCCCTTGCAGGCGCCGTCGGTGTAGATGAGGACCTGCGGACGCTTGATCTGCGGCGGTTCGGGAAGTGCTTCGGTCATGGGGTCTCGGAAGAAGAATCTGCACGCTGGTGGGCGCGATGGCTGGCCACTGTGGCCGCGCGCT
Source organism: Rhizobacter sp. OV335 (assembly GCF_900142965.1). GTDB lineage: Bacteria > Pseudomonadota > Gammaproteobacteria > Burkholderiales > Burkholderiaceae_C > Rhizobacter. Next base: position 142,344 of record NZ_FRCQ01000009.1, on the reverse strand, counting down.
GGCCGGCGGTGCGCTGCTGGCGGATCAGGCCGACCAGCCGCATGCCGCGCACGCGCTTCACCGCCACCAGCAGGTACACGCTGCCCAGCACCGGCCACCAGCGTTCGCCGATGCGTTCGGTCCAGGCATAGCGCGCCAGCCACGCATCGGTCTTGAGGGGCGGACGATAACAGCCGAAGCGCCCGCCCTGCACCTCGAAGCTGAGCAGCCGCAGCCAGTCGCGCAGCCGCCAATAGCCGAGGAACTCGCCGTCGCTCGGCAGGAAAAGCGGCTTCTGGCGCGAAAAGCCGATGTAGCGCAGCAAGCGGCCGAGCCGCTGGCGCAGGCCCCACAGGCTGGTCGGGTTGAAGCCGAGGATCACGACGCGCCCTTCGGGCCGCAGCACGCGCTCGACCTCGCCGAGGGCCAGGTGCGGGTCGCGCGCAAGCTCCAGCGTGTGCGGCAGCACGACCAGGTCGAGGCTCTGCGAATCGAAGGGCAGCGCATCGAAATCGCAGCGCAGCACCACCGCCACGCGGCCGCCTGGCACATCGCCGGAGACAGCGATGGAAACATCCGCAGCCACATCGGCGGGAACTTCTGCGGCCGCATCGCCCTCCACCACCGGCCCTGGCGCCTCCACACCGTTGGCGTCGAGGGCCACCCAACGGTGGGGCATGCGGTTGGCACGCAGGCCCTCGAGCTCGGTCATGCCGAGCTGCAAAGCGTGAAATCCGAACACATCGGCCACGTTTCGATCCAGTTGGGCCTGTTCCCAGGCCAGCAGGTAGCGCCCCGGGGGGGTCTCCAGCCACTGGGCCAAACCTATAATCCCGCCGACTTGTGTCATGAAACTGCTTGCCCTGCCAGCCTTCGCCGATAACTACATCTGGATGCTTCACGATGGCCGGCAGGCTCTCGTCGTCGATCCGGGTGAATCGGCACCGGTGGAGCAAGCGCTGGACGCACAGGGCCTGAGGCTGTCGGCGATTCTAGTGACCCATCACCATGGCGACCATGTCGGCGGCGTCGATGCGCTGCGGCCCCGCCTGCAAGGCCCGGTGTACGGACCGGCGCGCGAGAAGATCCCGACCCCCTTCACACCGCTGAACGACGGCGATGCCGTCGACTGGCTCGGCCAGCGCTTCGAGGTGATCGACGTGCCGGGGCACACCGCCGGCCACATCGCCTATTTCTGCGCGGCGAGCGACGGCGATGCACCGATCCTCTTCTGCGGCGACACCCTGTTCTCCGGCGGCTGCGGCCGGCTCTTCGAAGGCACGCCGGCGCAGATGCACCACTCGCTGTCGCGCCTGGCCGCGCTGCCCGGCGACACGCGGGTGTGCTGCGCGCACGAGTACACGCTGTCGAACCTGAAGTTCGCCCGCGCCGTCGAGCCACACAACCGCGACCTGCTCGACTACACCGCCCGCTGCGAAGCGCTGCGCGCCGACGGCCGCGCGACGCTGCCGAGCTCGATCGCGCAAGAGCGCCGCATCAATCCCTTCATGCGCTGTGCGCAACCCGAGGTGGCTGCTGCCGCCGCCACCCGCGGCGCCCGGCCCGACGACGAAGTCGACGTGCTGGCTGCGCTGCGCCACTGGAAAAACAACTTCTGATGACCGACCTGAGCTTGACGCCGCCCCTGATCCTGCGACGAGGCTGCGGCCTGGGCCTGTTCGCCGTGCTGGCGCTGCTGGCCGCGTGTGCCACGACCACCACCACCGGGGGTGGCGTCGAAGGCGCAGCCTCCGCCGCCTCCGCACCCGAGGTGTCGGCCGCGGCCAGCGCCCCGGCGTCGGCCGCCTCGGGGGTGGACGGCAGCACCGTCGCCGAAGGCCCGGCCGTCGCACCGCCGATCGACCCGCTGCGCCCTGAAGAGAAGGTCGACCTGGACGCGCCCACCGCGACCATCGACCTGTGGGCGCGCTTGCGTCACGGCTACGCGATGCCCGACCTCGACACCGACCAGGTGCGCACCGCCGAGCGCTGGTATGCCTCGCGGCCCGACTACGTGCAGCGCATGACCGAGCGCGGCAGCCGCTACCTGTTCCACATCGTCGAGGAGGTCGAGCGCCGCGGCATGCCGACCGAGCTGGCGCTGCTGCCCTTCGTCGAGAGCGCGTTCAACCCGCAGGCGGTGTCGTCGGCCAAGGCCTCGGGCATGTGGCAGTTCATGCCGGCGACCGGCAGCACCTTCTCGCTGAAGCAGAACGTGTTCCGCGACGACCGCCGTTCGGTGCTCGACTCGACGCGCGCCGCGCTCGACTACCTGGCCCGGCTGCACGACATGTTCGGCGACTGGCACCTGGCGCTCGCCGCCTACAACTGGGGCGAAGGCAACGTGCAGCGCGCCATCGCGCGCAACCGGCGCGCCGGCAAGCCGACCGACTACCTCAGCCTGAAGATGCCGAACGAGACGGCGTACTACGTGCCGAAGCTGCAGGCGGTGAAGAACATCGTGCTGCACCCGGAGACCTACCTGCTGGCGCTGCCGTCGCTCGACAACCACCCGTACTTCCTCAGCGTGCCGATCGAGCGCGACATCGACGTCGCGCTCGCGGTGCGGCTGGCCGGCGTGTCGCACGACGAGTTCCAGACGCTGAACCCGCAGATGAACCGGCCGGTGATCCTGGCGGCCGGCACGCCGCAGCTGCTGCTGCCCTACGACAACGCGGCCCAGTTCGTGCGCAGCATCGGCGAGCACCGCGGCCCGCTGGCCACCTGGACGGCCTGGGTCGCACCGCGCACGCTGCGCCCGGCCGATGCGGCCAAGCAGGTGGGGATGACCGAGGAGCAGTTGCGCGAGGTCAACAACATCCCGCCGCGCATGCTGGTGCGGGCCGGGTCGACGCTGCTGGTGCCGCGTGCCGAGAGCCGCCAGACCGATGTGTCGGAGCACCTGGCGGACAACGCGATGATGTCGCTGGTGTCCGAATCGCCGGCGCTGCGCCGCATGGCGCTGAAGGCCGGCAAGCGCGAGAGCGTGGCCACGGTCGCGCAGCGCTACCGCGTGAGCGCGGCGCAGGTGGCGCTGTGGAACAAGACCACGGTCGGCGCGAACTTCAAGCCGGGGCAGACGGTGTACGTGTTCGTCGCGAGCAAGGCGACGGCGCGCAAGCCGGTGCGCACGGCGTCGAAGGCGCATCGGCCGGCCGCCAAGCGGACCACGCGGGTCGCGAAGCGCTGAGACCCCTGCCCCGTTCCTAGCGCCGATCGCTCAACGCATGGGCGATCGTGCCCAGGTCGACGTATTCGAGTTCGCTGCCGATCGGCACGCCGCGCGCCAGGCGCGTGACGCGCAAGCCGCGTGATTTGAGCGTCTCGCCGATCACGTGCGCGGTGGCTTCGCCTTCGGCGGTGAAGTTGGTCGCGACGATCACTTCCTTGACCGAGCCGTCGGTGGCGCGCTCGATCAGCTGCGCGAGGCCGATGTCGCGCGCACCGACACCATCGAGCGGGCTCAATCGCCCCATCAGCACGAAGTACAGCCCCTTGTAGCTGCCGGTGCGCTCGAGCGCCGCCTGGTCGGCCGGCGTCTCGACGACGCACAGCAGCCGCGCATCGCGCCGCTCATCGGCGCAGGTGCTGCAGATCGCGCCTTCGGTGAAGGTGTGGCAGCGTTCGCAGTGGCGCACGTCGGCCATCGCCTTCTGCAGCGACGCGGCGATGCGCGCCGCGCCATCGCGGTCATGCTGCAGCAGGTGGAAGGCCATGCGCTGCGCGGACTTCTGCCCGACGCCGGGCAGGCGGCGCAGCGCTTCGATCAATCCATCCAGTGCAGGCTCGGCCACGGATCAGAACGGGAACTTCATGCCCGGGGGCAGCGGCATGCCGGCGGTCAGCTTGCCCATCTTCTCGGCCGACACCTCTTCGGCGCGGCGGATGCCGTCGTTGAAGGCGGCAGCGACCAGGTCTTCGAGCATGTCCTTGTCGTCGGCCAGCAGGCTCGGGTCGATCACGACGCGCTTCACGTCGTGCTTGCAGGTCATCGTGACCTTCACGAGGCCGGCGCCGGACTGGCCTTCGACCTCGATGTGGGCGAGTTCTTCCTGCGCCTTCTTCAGGTTGTCCTGCATCGCCTGGGCCTGCTTCATCAGGCCGGCGAGTTGGTTCTTCATCATGGTGTGGGGTCCTCGTGTTTCAGTGGGGTTTGACCGAGCCGGGCACGATGCGCGCCGTCTTGAACTGCTGCATCAGGGCCTGCACCAGCGGGTCGTTGTGGATGATCTGTTCGGCCTCGGCCTGGCGGCGCGCGCGCTCGGCGGCAGCGCGCAAGGCCGGTGAATCGGTGGGCACGCCGGGCTCGACCTCGAGCCGCACCGGGCGCCCGAGTTGCGTGGCGAGCGCCGCCTGCAGCTTGTTGCGCTGCACGTCGGCGCGCAGCGTCTCGCGCTCGACACGCAGGCGCCAGACCTGCTCGGCGCCCTGCTCGTCGACGGCGATGCACTGGCCTTGCAGCGCCAGTTCGCGCACCAGCGCGCCGATCGCATTGGCCTGCACCATCTGCATGACGGTGTCGTTCCAGCGGTCGCCGAGCGGCGTGCGATCGACGCTCGGCACCGGGGTCGCGGCCATCGGCACCGGGACCGGCGCGGACGGTGCCGCGCTGCGCGCCCGCGGCTCGTCTTCGGGCTCAGGCATCGGGGCCGACGAACCGCCCGGTTCGTCGTCGAAGGGCACGTCGAGCCAGGGCGGCGGCTCGTTGTCGCGAACCTCGGGGCGCGCCGCGGGGCGAGCCTGCACCGGCGTGGCCGCAGCGGGCGGCCTGGCGATGGCAGGCGGCGCAAGCACAGGCCGCACTGGCGGCGCCGCGACGACCGGCGGCGGGCGTCGCACAGGCGCCGCGGACGCAGCTACAGCCGCCGGCACCACGGCCACGCTGCTGCGGCCGCTGACCATCGCCGGGGCCTCGCGGCGCGGGGCCGGCGTGCCGCCCGGCTTGAAGGCCAGCAGGCGCAGCAGCACCATCACGAGGCCGCTGTATTCGTCGGGCGCGAGGCCCAGTTCGGCGCGACCGTGCAGCACGATGCTGTAGAGCAACTGCGTCTCGTCGGGCGCCAGCAGCGCGGCCAGGCGCTGCACGGCGGGCGTGTCGGGATCGCTCTCGTCGGCCGCGGACGGCACCGCCTGCAGCACGGCCATCTGCTGCAGCAACGTGGCGATCTCTTCGAGCGTGCCGCTGCACGACAGGCCGAGCGAGCGCAGCCCGTCGACGGTGGCGACCACGTCGGCGCCATCGCCGGCGGCCAGCGCCTCGACCAGCCGCACCGCATGGCTGCGGTCGACCGCGCCCAACATCTGGCGCACGCCCGCTTCGAGCAAGGCACCGGCGCCGAATGCGATGGCCTGGTCGGTGAGCGACAGCGCATCGCGCATCGAACCGCGGGCGGCACGCGCCAGCAGCCGCAGCGCGCCGGGTTCGGCCTCAATCTGCTCGGCGTTCAGCACCGTCGCAAGGTGCTCCTGCACCGTCTGCGGCGCCATCGGCCGCAGGTTGAACTGCAGGCAGCGCGACAGCACGGTGGGCGGCACCTTCTGCGGGTCGGTCGTCGCGAGGACGAACTTCAGGTAGTCGGGCGGCTCCTCGAGCGTCTTCAGCATCGCGTTGAACGCGGTGTTCGACAGCATGTGCACTTCGTCGATCATGTAGACCTTGAAGCGGCCGACCACCGGCTTGTAGACGGCCTGGTCGAGCAGCTGCGAGATCTCTTCGACGCCGCGGTTCGAGGCCGCATCGAGCTCGACGTAGTCGACGAAGCGGCCGCTGTCGATGTCGCGGCAGGCATCGCAGACGCCGCAGGGCCGGGCGGTGATGGTGCCCTGCCCGTCGGCGCCGGTGCAGTTGAGCGATTTCGCGAGGATGCGCGAGACGGTGGTCTTGCCGACGCCGCGCGTGCCGGTGAACAGGTAGGCGTGGTGCAGGCGTTGCTGCGTCAGCGCGTTGGCCAGCGCCTGCACGACGTGCTCCTGGCCGACGAGGCCTTCGAAGTCACGCGGGCGGTATTTGCGGGCCAGGACGAGATAGGACATCGGGGCATTCTACGGGGGCCCGACACCCTCGGCCGGGGGGCGGACGAGCGTGGGCCGGTGGTATCCGATAATCGCGGTTTCGACCTTGCTGCTCCGATGAAATCCACCCCTGCTTCCCCCGACACGCTCAGCTACGAACAGGCCGGCGTCAACTACGACCTGATCGACCCGCTGAAGGTGGCCGCGCAGCGCGCCGCGAAGGCCACCGGCGCCCACCTGGCGGTGCACGGGTTCACCGAAGTCGAGGCCTCGCGCGGCGAATCGGCTTACGTGGTGGACGTGGGGCCGTTCTATCTGGCGTCGATCGTCGAATGCCTGGGCTCGAAGGCGCTGGTGGCCGACGAGATGAAGGCGCTGACCGGCAAGAGCTACTACGCCGGCATTGCGCAGGACACGATCGCGATGGCGATCAACGACCTGATCACGGTGGGCGCGACGCCGCTGGTGGTGCAGGCCTACTGGGCGGCCGGCGGCTCCGACTGGTTCTCCGACGCGCAGCGCGCGCAGGCGCTGGTGGAAGGCTGGAAGGCCGCGTGCGACACCTGCCAGGTGGCCTGGGGCGGCGGCGAGACGCCGGCGCTCGCGGGCATCGTGGCCGACGGGCGCATCGACCTGGCGGCGAGCTGCACGGGGCTGATCAACCCGAAGGAGCGGCTGTCGGTCGGCGACAAGCTGGCGCCGGGCGATGCGATCGTGCTGCTGGCGTCGAGCGGCATCCATGCGAACGGGCTGAGCCTGGCGCGCAAGCTGGTGGAGCGTCTGCCGAAGGGGTATCTGACCGAGGTGTCTCCGGGGCTGAGCTACGGCGAGGCGCTGCTGGCGCCGACGGTGCTGTATTCGCCGGTGACCGAGGCGCTCTACAAGGCCGGCATCCAGCCGCACTACTGCGCCAACATCACCGGGCACGGCTGGCGCAAGCTGCTGCGGCACCCGGCGACGCACACGTACCGCATCCACAGCGTGCCCGAGGTGACGCCGGTGCTGAAGTTCATCCAGCAGCATGCGAAGCAGGATGATCAAGAGGCGTACAGCACGCTGAACATGGGCGCGGGGTTTGCGATCTTCGTGAAGGCGGAAGATGCGCAGCGCACGGTGGAGGTGGCGCAGGCCGCGGGCGTGAAGGCGATGGTGGCAGGCGCGGTCGAGGCCGGGCCGAAGCGGCTGCTGATCGAGCCGCTGAACATCGAGTTCGGCGACGATTCTTTGCAGCTGCGCTGAGAAGGGCTCTGCCCGTCGCCTACAATCCGCGGCGACGGGCCTCCCCGCATGGAAGCACGGCCAAACGGGTCAGGTCGGGAACGAAGCAGCCCTAACTGTTGCGACCAGTGCCGGGGGTAAGGCTCGTCACCTATCCCACCCTCCTCCCTCCTCCCCAATGTTCATGCGGGTTCCCGCAGTGACCGGCCCTTTCCCGGCGCCGGCTGGGCCCACAATCCAGGCTTTTGCCCTACTGCCTGGCCCGAGGGAGCCGCAACTGCATGTTCGACAAACTGTTCCGTAAAAAATCCAAGGTCGTCAGCCCGCGTGCCTGGCTGGGTCGTGTGGCCAGCAACACCTGGGTCGGCAAGGAGGCGGCATTGGCCAGCCTCACACAAGGAATCATGGGTGCCGATGGCCGCTATGCAGACCCTCTCGGGTTGGCGCGCCATCAAGCCCAGGTGTACAGCCAGAACGGGGAAGACGGCATCATTGCCGAAACCTTCAGGCGCATCGGCACGCGAGACCGCTTCTTTGTCGAGATCGGCATCGGCGACGGCCAAGAGAACAACACCCGCTTTCTGCTGGAGCAGGGTTGGCGCGGCGTGTGGGTCGAAGGCAGCGCCGAGTTCGCGCAACGCGCCCGCGACACCTTCGCCCAGTTCATTGCTTCGGGGCATTTGCGCCTGGTCGAGTCGCTCGTCACCGCAGAAACCATCTCAGCACTCCTGCAAGACGCCGGCGTGCCGCAGGAGTTTGATTTCCTGTCGCTGGACATCGATCAGAACACCTCACATGTCTGGCGCGCCTTGACGCAACGCGCGCGCGTGGTGTGCATCGAATACAACGCCTCGCTCCCGGCCGCCGTGCCGCTGGAAGTGCCCTACGCCCCCAGTGGCGTGTGGGATGGCAGCAATTGGTTCGGTGCCAGCCTGAAGGCGCTGGAGCAGATCGGTACCTCCAAGCAAATGAACCTGGTGGGCTGCGATGCCTTGGGGATCAACGCTTTCTTCGTGGCCTCGCCAGAAGCCGATGCCAGCCGCTTCCGCGCTCCGTTCACCGCCGAGCACCACTTCGAGCCGCCCCGCTACAACGTGGTCGGGCACGCCGGGCACCCGGCTTCTCGCGTGGCGCGGCGCTGGCTGAGCGGCACCCCTTAGCAGGCTGATTCGAACCGGGCTCGACACGTGGCCCGAGGTGGGCAGCTTCAGCTTGGCGCCGCGGACAGTCCGTCCGACGTGTGACATTGCATGTAAGCTTCACGCATTCCCCTCCACCGCCCCGCAGCATGGCGCAGAAGAAGCCCCCCCGGAAATCCATCGACCGCGAGATCCGGATGCTGCACGGCGCACTGGTCGACCTCGTCGGGATCATCAACCAGCCGCAGCGCGACGCCGAGATGGTGAAGGAGGCCGGCATCGAGCTCGACAGCACCTTGTTCTCGCTGCTGATCGGGATCGACCGGCTGGGACCGGTCGGTGTCATGGAGCTGGCCGACCGCACGGGGCGCGACTACACCACCGTCAGCCGCCAGGTGAGCAAGCTGCAGGCACAGGAGCTGATCGTGCGCCGCCCCTCATCGGCCGATGCGCGCGTCAACGAGGCCTTGATCACCGACAAGGGCCGCGAGATGGTGAGTGAGATCGACACGGCCCGCAACCGCGTCGTGACGGCCATGCTCACCGACTGGTCCGACGAGGACGTGCAGCGCCTGGCACTGCTGCTCAGGCGCCTGGCCGACAGCGCGCTGGTGTGGGCGCGCTGACGCCCAGGCCCACCGCGCCCAGGAACGTCTCGAGCGCGATTGCATCGCCCGAGGTGAGCATCGCGCCGATGTAGCCGTCGGGACGCACCAGCACCCAATCGCCGGGCTCGACGCCATAGTGGGCACGGAACTCACCGTGCACATCCAGGATGTCGCCGGTCTCGCCGACGACGTGCCTGTGCAGGCCGGCCCGCGCCGGCGGGGCAGATGCCGCATCGAGCGGCCCGTGGCACAACAGGGTCCAATGCGTGCCCCGGAACAGCTCGAACAGGCGGCGCGGCAACCCGCCCGCGCCACGGCACAGGGCGTCGGGCGCGCGGTCACCGGCGGCAACCGCCCGGCCTCCCGCGCACCTGTCGAGCGCGAGCGACGAGCCGGCATGGCTGATGTCGAGCTGCTTGACCTCGCGGCCGCGCCGCATCGGTCCTTGCGACGCTTCACGCAGCAGACGCGTGGCCATGCCGAGCATCTCGGCCGCGATCGGACGCCGCTCCTCCTCATAGGTGTCCAGCAGCGACGCGGGCGCGCCGCGCAACACCGCGGCGAGTTTCCATGCCAGGTTGCACGCATCCTGGATGCTGGTGTTCAGGCCCTGCCCGCCGGTCGGCGGATGCGTGTGCGCGGCGTCCCCGATCAGCAGCGCCCGGCCGACGCGGTAGCGGTCCGCCAGCCGCGCGTTCATCTCGTAGACGGAAGCCCAGCGCACCTCGTCGATCACGATATCGGCGCGGCCGGTGCGGCTGGCGACCATGTCGTTCAGCGCCGCGGCGGTCACGGCCACCTCGCCCTGCATCGGCACCGGCGCCTGCAGCTGGAAGAGCTCGGTGCCGGCCAGCGGGCAGAGCGACATCTGGCGCTCCATCGAGCCGTCATTGAATCGATGCCACGCATCGCGGCCCAGCCCGTGCAGCAGGAGGTCGGCCACCACCGCGCGGACCCCGAGCGTCTTGCCTTCGAAGCCGATGCCCAGCGCACGCCGCACGAAGCTGCGGCCGCCGTCTGCGCCGACGAGGTAGCGCACCCGCAGCACCTCGTCGCCGCGCGGGCCGGCCAGGCGGGCGGTCACGCCGTCGTCGTCCTGCTCGAATGCGGTCAATTCGCACGCAAATTCGGGCGCATGCCCGAGTTCGCGCAGCCGCTCCCGGAGCACGCGTTCCGTCAGGAACTGCGGCACCATCAGCGGGAGGTTGTACGGTTCGCCGGGCCGGGCGTCAGTGGCAGTTGCCGACGGCGAGTCTTCGAACGTGCCGTCCTCGCGGTACGCCCGCGGCGGTGGGTAGAGGCCCCCCGCTGCCACCAGGCGGTCGATGACGCCGAGATCCTCGAAGATCTCCTGCGTGCGAGGCTGGATGCCCTTGCCGCGCGAGCCGGCAAACGGGTGTTCGAGCTTCTCGATCAGGCGGAACGGCAGCTTGCGGCGCGCCAGCTCGAGGGCCAGGGTCAGGCCGGCAGCGCCGGCCCCGACGATCAGGACGTCGTGGGTGATAAAGGTCATCGGGAATCCTTTGATGTGAAGCGTGTCCGGCCGGGACGCCATGCGATGCATGCACTGTGCACATATTAGGATTTTTCATCGTTGAGTGCAACATGCACTCTATTCAATCTCCGTTCATCCATCTGACCGCTCACGATCGCCGCCTCGCCTTCCCCCGCCCTTTCGATGTCGCCGCCGCGAGCTCCCGCGCGTCCAGCACGTAATCCGAGGACCCAGCCAACCGCTCCACGGCCAGATCGATGAACGCCCGCACCCGTGACGGCTGCGCCGTGCGGCTTCCGTAGTAGACGTGGACGCCCATGTGGTCGGTGATGTGCTCCACGAGCAGCGGCACGAGCCGCCCCGCACGAATCAGGCCCGCCGCGGACAAGCCCGGCAGCATGCCGATCACCTGACCCGACAACACCGCCTCGGTTTCAAGCTGCGCGTCGTTCGTCGACAAGGTCGGAAAGATGTCTCGGGCAACCACCTCGCCATCGACCTTGAAGAGCCAGGGCACCACGCGGCCGCTGCCGGGATGCCGGAACGCGCTGCATCGATGCGAGGCCAGCGCCTCGATCGAGGTCGGCGCGCCGTGTGTCGCGATGTAGGCCGGCGCCGCGCAGACGATCAGCTGCATCGCGAAGAGCCGGCGCACCGAAAGACCATCTTCCGGCGGCGAGCCGATGCGAAAGCCGACATCGGTGCGGTCTTGCACCCAGTTGCCGATCCGGTCGTCGAGCTTCACGTCCGGCTGGACCTCGGGATGGCGCCGGCAGAACTCGTCGACCAGCGGCCACAGCACCGGCAGGAACGAGTACTTCGGGGCGACGATGCGCAACGGGCCGGCGATCTCGTCCTTCGCGCTGCGAATGCGATCGGCGGCGCGCTCCAGTGCCGCGAGCGCAGGCTGCGCGGCCTCGAGGAACTGATGCCCTTCGGACGTGAGCGCGATGCTGCGCGTCGTGCGATGCAGCAGGCGCACGCCCAGCCGTTCCTCGAGCGCAGCGAGCGCCTGGCTCGCGGCCTGCGGGCTGACGCCCTGGGCTGCGGCTGCGCGCCGGATGCTGCCGAGTTCGATGGCCTTCGTGAAGGTCTCGATGGCGCGAAGGTCGCTGATGGGCACGTGAACTCCTCAAGGGTCGAGCCGACAGTATCAACCTGAGCTTGCCACTGGATCAAGCCGCAGCCCACTAGTGGCTTGACAGTCCGCTGCTTACAGTCAAGTCCCGCATCACCACCAACAGGCCCCCATGAGCGACAGAATCAAAGGCAAGGTCATCGTCATCACCGGCGCCAGCAGCGGCCTGGGCCAGGCGGCCGCGCGCCTCCTGAGCGCGCAGGGCGCATTCGTCGTGCTCGGTGCGCGGCGCATCGATCGCCTGCAGCAACTGGCCGACGAATTGAATCGCCCGGAGCAGCGCGCGATCGCCGTCGCCACCGACGTCGCGGTGCTCGATCAGGTGAAGCACCTCGTCGACACGGCCGTGCAGACCTTCGGACGCATCGACGTGATGATCAACAACGCGGGACTGATGCCGGTTTCGGCGCTCGATCGATTGAAGGTCGACGACTGGAGCCGCATGATCGACGTGAACCTGAAGGGCGTGCTGCACGGCATCGCGGCGGCCCTGCCCTACATGCAGCGCCAGATGTCCGGGCAGTTCGTCAACGTGTCGTCGGTGGCCGGCCACAAGGTCATGCTCAACGGCGCCGTCTACTCCGCCACCAAGCATGCGGTGCGAGCGCTGTCCGAAGGCCTGCGGCAAGAGGTCAAGCCGTGGAACATCCGCACCACCGTCGTGTCGCCCGGCGCCGTGGACACCGAGCTGCCGGGCAGCATCACCGAGCCGGACATGGCGCAAGGCATGCGCGGCTTCTACCAGGCCACGGCCATCCCGGCCGAGTCCTTCGCGCGGGCCGTCGCCTTCGCCATCGAACAACCCGACGACGTTGACGTGAACGAGATCGTCTTCCGGCCGACCCGTCAGCTGCCCTAGGCATTTCACCTGCCTCGAATCAGCCCGGAGCTGATTCCCCCTCCCCCGCCTCGCTGGTCTGATCCACCTCACGCCAGCCCGACCGCCAGCAGTACCGCCAAGGGCGGCACCCACCACAGGGAGCCCCCATGCGCATCACCCGCCGACTGCTCGCCGCCACCGCGCTCGCAGCCTCCACCTTCAGCCCGGTCCACGCCCAGGTGCAGACCCCAGTGCAGGCCTTCCCCGCCAACCTGCAATACACCAACGCCGCCTGCTCGGTGTCGCCCAAGGAGCTGGGCAACTGGTTCGTCTCCGGCCGCGTCAGCAAGGGCGGGTTCGTGACCTTCGCCAACAGCATCGCCTTCCCGGCGCAGAACACCACCTGCGACTTCTACAAGTGGGCGCACCAGATGTTCCTGTGGATCTCGTCGCCGGCGGCCGGGGGCGTCGTGCTCGAGTCGCCGGCCTTCTTCGACATCAACTTCGACGCCCAGGGCGGACACTACATTCCCAACACCGCGGGCGTCGCGCGCCACAGCTTCGCGGTGCGCGGCACCAAGACGCAAAGCATCCAGCCCGGCGGCCAGGCCGGCGGTGGCGACACCGTGCTGTCGATGAACGGCTCGCTGGTGTATTTCGGCGTGCACGCGAACGACGTCTACGCGTGGTTCAACACCGCGGTGTCGAACAAGGTGATCCCCACCAGCGCGCCCTTCCCCAACACGCCGGCGGGGCTCGCCTCGGTGGTGAGCTACGCCGCGGGCCAGGGTGCCTCGCTGCCTGATGCAAACGCCCTCGGACTGGAGCTGAAGACGGCCTGGGTCGATGCCGCCACCGTCCCCAACGCGGCCGACTACGTGACCATCGACGCGACGGTGCCCAACTACGTGAAGACCAGCACCGCACTGTGGACGATCAACAAGCAGTCGCCCACGGTCGCGAAGACGCTGGCCCTGGTGGGCATCCACATCGTCGGTGCGGTGCAAGGCCACCCCGAGATGGTGTGGGCCACCTTCGAGCACCGCAACAACGCGCCCAACAACTCGTTCTACTTCAACACCCTCTTCGGCAGCACGGTGCAGGTGCCCTACAACTCGACCGGCACCTGGTCCTTCATGGCCAGCGGCGGCACTCAGAGCGGCGCCCTCGTGCCGCAGATGACGATCGACCCCACCACCGGCAACGTCGTCGCCACCAACGGCAACACGATCCGGCAGAACAACGTCTACCGCGTCAACCCGTGGGGCAATGCACCCACCGCCGCTTCGGCCGTCAACAACAGCCAGCTGATCTCGCTGAACCTCGACATCCTCGCGATGCTCGGGCTGGTGGGCGACGTGCGAGCCAACTACATGCAGGTGGGCGCCGTGTGGACGAGCGACGGCTCCATCCCTGCAGGCCCGACGGCGCCGGCGCTGCGCGGCTCGCTGCTGCTGGCCAACACCACGATGGAGACCTACCACCAGGTGGTGACCCAGGGCAAGTCAGCGTCGATGGGCTGCTTCGGCTGCCACTTCTCGACCACCAGCACCGGCACCAGCCACCTGTTTCCGATCAACCCGCTGCCGACGAAGTGATCGCGCTCACTGCATCAGCCGCACGTTCCTCACCTTGAAGTTCACCCCCTGCTGGTCGTCCCACACCGGGAAGATCCCGAACGGCACGGTGATGTTGTCGAGCGTGAAGCACGGCGCGTTCTTCACCGCGATCACGTCCGCCACGTTCAGCGTGACGGCGTGGAAGGCGCCATCGGCCGGCGGCTTCATCGCATCGGGGAGCACGTAGTCGACATTGCGGCAGCCATCGCCCGGGCTCTCCATCTTGATCGCGAGGCCCTTGGTGTTGGTCCCCCAGCTGCTCACCGCCAGCTCGAACTGCAGCGTGCCGCCCGCATAGCCGCTCAGGTTCAGCCCGCTGCCGGTGAAGTAGAACGTGCCGTTGCCGCCATCGGCCGCGAACTGCAGGTCGGCCTCGCCGTTCGCGATGCTTGCCACCACGTGCGTCGGCGTCGAGGTGTACATGCCCGTCGTCAGGCCCGTGAGCAAGCCATCCACACCCAGCAGCGTCGCGCTCGGTCCCGGCAGCGGCTCGATCGCGGGCGGTGGTGGCGGTGCCAGCTCGGCACACGCGTGCGTGTCTGCATCGGCGCTCGCACCCACCAGCCAGCGGATGTTCGCAAAGCTCGCGCTGAACGGCTTGTCGGTCTGCACCAGGAACGCGGTGTCGATTGCCGAGAAATCCGCGCCCGCATCCGCAAAGCACGACAGCGGGATCTTCACCGTGGCCTTCGTGCCCAGCGGCAGCGCCGAGAGCACCGCGGTGCCGTCCAACTCGCCGCGGCACGGGTAGCCGCAGTCGATGCGGATCTTCACGCTGCCCTGCGGCGCCTGGTCGATCACGATGTCGAACGCCAGCACCGCCTTCGCGTCCGGGTGCGCATAGCTCTCCAGGTTCTGCGGGTTGCGCACGCTGGTGCTGGCCGGGTCCGACGCGATCGCCTTGAACTCGCCCAAGCCGGTCCACGTCAGCTTCTTGCCGTCCTGCTGCACGTTGACCTGCGCGGTCTGCAGCGTCAGCGTGCCGTCCTGCGTCACCACGGTCGCGTTCAGGTCGGCGCCGATCGGGATCATCCAGTTCGGCGACGAGCCGATGAACAGCGGGAAGGTCGGGTTCTCGACCAGGTTGAACACGTCCAGCGGCTCGGTCGCCGCCGGGCCGGTGTTGGCGCCCTGCCCGCAACCGAGCGTCGGCGTGGTCTCGTCCAGTGCATTGCCCAGCGCCGCGCCGGCGTCTGCATAGCCCAGGCCGTAGCCGTAGGCGAACAGCGGCGCATACGTCGCGTCACCACGGTTCAGCACCGTCTGGCACGCCTCCTTCGGCCACGAGTACGAGAGCCGGCCCTGGAAGTCGAAGTTCACCGCGCCATCGGCCTTGCGGAACAGCACGTCGGCCACGCCCTTGCCCTCTGTGCCCGGCAGGAAGGCCGCGACGAACGCATCGCTGCGGTTCAGCTCCTTGTTCACCCACACCGGCCGGCCGCTCAACAGCACCGTGACCACCGGCACGCCCTTGCCCTTCACCGCCTCCAGCACCGCGAGGTCGGCCGGGTAGCGCTTGGCATGCTCCAGCGTGCCGGTCTTGCCGATGTCGCCGGCACCTTCGGCATACGGCGTCTCGCCGATGACAGCGATCACCGCCTTGTAGTCGGCGACGTTCACGTTGGCCGCATCGACCGAGAAGGTGACGTTGCCATCGCCCGCCGCCTCGCGGATGCCGGCCAGCACGGTGTCGCCGTTCGGGAAGTCGGCGTTCGTGTTCGACGTGCCCTGCCAGGTGAGCGACCAGCCGCCCGTCTGGTTCGACATGCTGTCGGCGCTGCGGCCCACCACCAGCAGCTTCTCGCCGCGCCTCAGCGGCAGCACGCCGCCGTCGTTCTTCAGCAGCACCAACGATTTGCGGGCCGCCTCGCGCGCCAGGTCGCGGTGCTGCAGCGCGGCCGGGTCGCCGGCGCCGGGGCGCAGCGAGGGCTTGGTCGACACGGTCGCACCGCCTTCCAGCTTCATCAGCCCGGAGCGCAGCTTCACGCGCAGGATGCGCGTCACCGCGTCGTCGATGCGGGTCATCGGGATCTCGCCGGCGTTCACCGACGCGATGGTGTTGTCGATGAAGGCCTTCCAGTCGTCCGGCACCATGATCAGGTCCATGCCAGCGTTGATCGACGGCGGGCACGACGAGTTGGTGCAGGTCTTCACCACGCCGTTGGCGTCGGTGTACTTCACCTGGCCGATGCCGTTCCAGTCGGAGACGATCAGGCCGTCGAAGCCCATCTTCGTCTTCAGCACGTCGGTCAGCAGGTACTTGTTGCCGTGCATCTTCGCGTTGGCGAAGTCCAGCGTGAGCCCGTCTTTCGTGGTGCCCTGGAAGGTCCAGCTGTTGAACGAGGCCATCACGGTCTGCGCGCCCGCTGCCAGCGCGGTGTAGTAGCCCGCGCCGTGGATGTTGATCATCTCCGCGAGCGTCGCCTTGTTCTCGCCCTGGTCCTTGCCCAGGTCGGTGCCGCCGTCGCCCATGAAGTGCTTGGCGGTGGCCACCACGGTGGGCCGGCCCGATGCGGCGAAGCTGCCCTGCAGCCCGGTGGTGTAGCGCCCGCCGTAGCTGGCAACGATCGCAGGGTCTTCGGAGAAGCCTTCGTAAGTGCGGCCCCAGCGGTCGTCGCGCACCACCGCGAGCGTCGGTGCGAAGGTCCAGTCGATGCCGGTCGAGTGCACCTGCATCGCGACGGCCGCGCCGATGCGCTCGATCAGCTCGGGGTCGTTCGCGGCACCCAGGCCGATGTTCTGCGGGAACAGCGTAGCGCCGTAGACGTTGCCGTGGCCGTGCACCGCATCGGTCCCCCAGATCACCGGGATCTTGACGGCCAGGTCGGTGTCCATCGACGCCTGCCAGTAGGCATCGGCCAGCGCCAGCCAGTCGGCCACGGCCGCGTTCTTCTTGTTGCCGGGCCAGGCGCCGCCGCCGTTCAGCACCGAGCCGATGTAGTACTGCCGCACCTGGTCGGGCGTGATGCTGCGGATGTCGGGCTGCGTCATCTGCCCGACCTTCTGCGCCAGCGTCATGCTGGCGACGAGGCCCTTGATCTGCGCCTCTTGCGAGGCGTCCTGCGGAATCGCGCTCTTGATCGCGGGCCAGTCGTCCATGGGCTTGTTCTCAGGGGGAGGAGGCGGCGGCGCAGCAGGATCGTCGTCATCGCCACCACCGCATCCGCCCAGGCCGAGCGCGAGCGCGGCCAGCCCCAGTGTGAGCCACCGTTTCATCCTGTCGTCTCCTTGATCGTCTTTTACGTGCACCGGATGGAACCGTTTCCACTCCGGTGCAGCGGCGACTCTAGGAGATCTTGTCGAAATATTTCACTAGGTTAACTACTCATTACCGCGGGCACGCCCGTTGCCCGCGGGTGACTCACTTGGCGAGGAAGGCCTTCACCAGTTCACCCGTGGCCGCCGGGTTCTCTTCCATGATCCAGTGGCCCGAGCCGGGGACGATGCCCTCGGTCACGTCGTCGGCACCGGCGCGCATCACGGTGGCCATCATCGGCCCGAACGACTTCTCGCCACCCAAGGCCAGCACCGGCATCTTCAACCGGTTGTTGGCGAGGTAGGCGCGATTGTCGATGGCGTCCTGGTCGAACGCGGCGAACTGCGCAAAGCCGGAGTGCATCGCACCCGGGCGCGCATAGAGCTTCGCGTAGTGCGCGCGGGCGGCTTCGCTGAAGCGCGCGGGCGTGGCCGAGAACTCGTTCCAGAAGCGGTCGAGGTAGATGCGCTCGCGGCCGGCGACGAGGCGCTCCATGTCCGGGCCGCCGAAGCGGAAGTGCCACAGCAGCGGGTTCTTCAGGATCTCTTCCCACGGGCCGACGCCGGGCACCGGCGCGTCGATCAGCACCAGGCGGCGCACCTGTTCCGGGTGCTGCGCGGCGAACTGGAAGGCGACCATGTTGCCGATGTCGTGCGCGACGACGTCGGCTTGCTGCACGCCGTAGGCCGCGAGCACGCCGCTGACGTCGGCGGCCTGGGTCTTCTTGTCGAAGCCGCCCGCCGGCTTGGACGACAGCCCCAGCCCGCGCAGGTCCGGCACGATGACCGTGTGGTCACGCGCCAGGTCTGCCGCGAGCGGCACCCACATGTCGCCGGTTTCGCCATAGCCGTGCAGCAGCACGACCGCCGGGCCCTTGCCGCCGGAACGGACGTGGATGGTCGCGCCGTTCGTCGTGACCTCGCGGGTCGAGAAGGTCGCCGGGTACTTGAGGGCGGGTGCCTGGGCCGAGGCCGAGACGGGAACGGCCAGCAGCGTCAGCGATGCCAGGGCCAGGGAAATGAGGGGTCGCATGAGGATCTCCGTTGGGGTGAATCGAGAACAACTGCCGCCAGTGTCTTGAAATCGGCTTGAACCGACTAGCCGGAAACGGACGCAATCAGCTTCAACCATCGGTTTAAGATCCGGCATGACCTACCTGCAGCACCTGGTGTCGTTCGTCCACACGGCGGAGCACGGCAGCTTCTCGGCGGCGGCACGGGTGCTGGGGCTGACGCCGGCGGGCGTCAGCAAGAACGTCGCGAAGCTCGAGGCCGATCTCGGCGTGCGGCTCTTTCATCGCAGCACGCGCCGGCTCGCACTCACCGAAAGCGGCGAGCGCTTCCTGCAGCAGATGAACGGGCCGCTCGGCTCGCTGCAGGCGGCCATTGCCAGTGTTCAGCGGGGCGATGAAGAGCCGGCCGGCACGCTGAAGGTCAGCATGGGGCTGGCGTTCGGGCGGCATTTCCTGGTGCCGCTGCTGGAGGATTTCCTCGGGCGCTACCCGGCCGTGCTGCCGGACTGGCATTTCGACAACCGCCAAGTCGACCTCGTCGGCGAAGGCTTCGATGTGGCGATCGGCGGCGGTTTCGAGCTGACCCCGGGTGTCGTCGCGCGCGAGCTGGCGCCGGTGCACATCGTCGCGGTGGCGTCGCCGGCTTACATGAACGGGCGGCAGGCGCCGCGCACGCCTGAAGACCTCGCGTCGTTCGACGGCATCATGCGGCGCTCGTCACCGACCGGGCGGGTGCGGCCGTGGACGTTGCGGACGAAGCGCAATGCTGAGCAGGCCGTGCCGTGCAAGCCGCGGCTGATCTTCAGCGACCCCGAGGCGATTGCGGAGGCAGCGAAGCTGGGGCTCGGCGTCGCGCTGCTGCCGATGCCATTCGCCTTTGCGCCCATCGCGAGCGGCGAACTCGTGCGCTTGCTGCCGGGGTGGTACAGCGATGCGGGGCCGCTCTCGCTGTACTACCCGAGCCGCAGCCTGCTGCCCGCGAAGACGCGGGTGTTCGTCGACTTCGTGATGGAGCGCTTCCGCGCAGCGGAATTCGCGAAGCTGGTTGACGGGCGCTGAACGCCCATCGTCGACCCGTCAGCCGTGCGGGTCTTCGCCCTTCGAGCGCGACTTGCCGATCTCTTCCGCCTTCTGCATCTCCTGCTGCTCGCGCGGCGACTTCGGATGCGCATTGCGCGCCGCCTCGTCGACCTTGCCCGACTTGACGAACTCGCGCGTCTTCTCGTCGTAGTGGCGGCCGGCTTCG
The DNA here is from genome assembly GCF_900142965.1 of Rhizobacter sp. OV335. GTDB lineage: Bacteria > Pseudomonadota > Gammaproteobacteria > Burkholderiales > Burkholderiaceae_C > Rhizobacter. Next base: position 122,802 of record NZ_FRCQ01000009.1, on the reverse strand, counting down.
TAGTCGCCTTCGCCTTGGACGTGGCTCAGGTCAGCTTGGGGCTGTTGCTTGCCGGGCTGCGATTGCTTGGGTTGCTGGCTCATGGCGATCTCCTTGAATGGCTTCACAACCATAGTCAACGAACCACCTTGCAGTGCCGGACCGGTTCTCGATACCTTGTCAGCCCAGCCCACTTCTCATCGTAGGAGTTCACCGCCCGCCGTTCCCTCTGAATCAATTGGCCCGACAGTGTCGAATCGACGGAACGCTGCATCGCTCGATCATTCGGGAAGAAACTGACTGAGATGCTGGTCAAAGAAGTCGGAAACTTGATCAATCGACCAACGATCTTTCGGATCATGTTTCATTACGTTGAGGATTAACATATTCAATGCGTCTCGAACGTCCTGATGAGTAAAAATTCCTTTGCCTTGCAGCTTAAGCGGCCTGGGCTCCTTCCCACCATCACCTCGGGCCGCCGCTATCCTTTCCGACGACAATTCGCCACAGAACAATTCATAGACCACCGGCCCCAAAGGCCACACATCTGCAGCCGCTGAGAATTCCCTCCTGTCTTTGCGTATTTTTCTGGCAAGAGCCTTCTGTTTTTTGTTCAAGGCAACAAGCGTTGAATCATTAAAAATGACACGCCGCCCTTTTATACGCTCTTTGACCTCTGCCAGTTTATCATTTGCGAAACGATTATCTCTGTCATGGTACAAGCCAATCAATTCTGGCGACATGTATTTCACCGCATCACTTGGGGAAATTGCCCACTTCTTTTTTGCGATATTTTCTGCCGTACCGAAATCCGCCAATTTTGTAACCGACCCACTACCTTTATCAGTCTGAACGAAAAAATTCTCGCACTTTATATCGAAGTGCAAGTACCCAGCTTCCTTCATTTGCTGCATACCGGAAATCACACCACGTAATGACTCCAGCAGAAGACTCTGCTTGGTCTCGTGCCGGGCATCGGAATCACGGATTTTCTCCAAGTAACCACGCAGCGTCCCGCGATCCGCATACTCCGTACAGAGAAATCTTCTGCTCCCAAAGACAAATTCACCCTTGTAACCCAAGATATTAGAATTCTTGCCCGCCTTGCTGAGTTTTTCGTAAATCGCACTTTCCTTGTACGCGGCCGGAGGTACCAAGCCCTCATAGCCCATAGGCTTCAAGACCATCTTTTCTCCATTGGAGCTGATTGCAAGCAATATTGGATTGCTTTCATTTCCACAGACAGTACCGATTCCATCCTTTTCAACCGCCCACTCCTCTCCATTGAAACTGAACTTCTTTGGGTGAGAGCAAAACTCATTGAATTTATTCCTTTGGTCTTCCGCCTCGAGTCTACGCGGAGCCTTCGAAAATCCTCTTGTTTGCAATTTCGCCCACTGCGGAACCCCCAGACTGACTCCAACACGTTGCAATACTATTCTCGCCGCAACGCTTTCCCGGTACAGCTCGCCACTCGTCAAGGCACTCAGCTTTTCCAAACGACTGCGCTTCGGCGCAAAATATAATTCAATTTTCTTTTCACCCGACGGTAAAGTGTAATATCTTGCGGCAAGTCTATCCCCGGCTGCGGCCTTTCCAAGGAATTCGGCCATACCTTCAGCAATTCCGTTATCATTCCAATTTCCATCACTCAGAGTGAGATATGGGCGACCCGAAGCCTCAGAGTATTCAGCGCACTTGCGGTGTACATCGGATGCAGGATCAGTATCGTCGTGAGGTTCCGACGGTGCAGCACGTGTACCAGCGGATGGCTTCCGTTCGACTTGATTCGCACGAGTTGAAGGCTGCGGCTTCCGAACGACACTGATGAACCTGGACAACATGGGGACTCACTGTTGCTGACACGAACCCTCAGTGACAGATCAACCGGCAAGGTTCCGAATCCGAGCCAATACAGATATCCATGTCAGCTACCGAATTGACGTGTATTCCGTTCAGGTAGGAACTTTCACGAGTCGGGGAGCGCCAAGCGCTATGACTCATCTCGAACTACGCCCCTGTCGCACCGACAGCCCAAGGCTCGCCGACAGCGCACCCACCACCGTCCCCCACGCGATGTCCGCCACCGTGATCCCAACCGGCCACCCCCTCAGCGTCGCCAGATTCGTCAGGTCATAGGTCGCATAGCAGAGGAACCCCAGCAACCCACCCAGCCGCGCCGCATGCCACGCATCCCGCGCCGGCAGCACCGCGAACACCACCACGCCGATCGGGAACAGCAGGTAGAACACGCCCGCCGCGATGACGTTGACCTGCTCCGCCATCAGGTGCCCGATGCCCGCGCGGTACCAGTCGATCGCGATCAGCCCGAGCCACAGGCCGTCGAGCGCCAGCAGCACGACCAGTGCCGCCGCATAGGAAACAAGGTAAGTACGCATGCGGCCGATGCTACGCCGCACCCGCAACGCCCCTCAGCACGAGGCTCAGCGCGACTGCTTGAACGCCATCACCGCCTGGTTCCGCAGCGTGCGCAGCAGCGAGAGCTCCCGCTCTCCCAGCTGGATGCCGCCGGGCTGCGCCTTGTCGGCATAAATCAGCGCGAACGGCGCGCCCTTCATCAGCAAGGGCAGCAGAAGGAACGCCGGCGCATTCACCTGCTGCCGGTACCACGCCGGCAGCCTTGCGGCGATGTTCGGCACCGTCGCGTCCGAGATCAGCGTGTCCGCCCCCTTCAGGCACACCGCGCTGAACAGGTCGGGCGCGGTGCCCGGCGCCGGCTTCAGCGCCACCTTGAATTGCTTGCACGCGCTGTCGACGTCATCGCCCATGCCGAAGCGCCCGGTCAGCATCTCGGTCTTCGGGTCGCGCAGGCAGAACACGATGCGCCGGAAACCCAGCGCACGCAGCATCGTCTCCAGGATCATCCGCAGCACGTCGTTGAGCTTGAAATCCTCGACCATCGTGTTCGTGATGTCCTGGATCCCCGCGCCCAGCATCGCGGCTGCTGCGTCCTGGTCGAACGGCTTCTCGGCCGGCTGCGTCACGTCGATCGCGATCGTGGCCTGCAGTTCATGCCCCGACAGGCTGTCGGCGTCATCGACGATCGTCTTCGCCGTGCCGTTGCCGCCCGGTTGCTCCAGCAATCGCCGCACCGGCGAGCCCGGCTGCACGCTCAGGCTCATCGCCTGGGCCAGGCCTGCTAGCCGCTGCTGCGCGAGCAGCGCCGCAGCCTGCATGTCGCGCGGGCTGATCTCGAGCACGCGCGCATAGCGCTGCGCCACCGCCGCGATCGCACTGCTCGCGCGGCCCGGCTCGGCCTGCATCATCGCGTCGGTCACCTCGTTGGCGGCCAGCGCGATCCAGCGCATGCGGTCGGCCTTGTCGCACGGCCGCGTCGGGAAGTCGCCCACCGGCCGGCGCATGCAGCGCTGCAGGCTCTCGGGGAAGCCCCAGGCCTTCGCGATGCCCAGCCCCAGCTCCTCGAAGCTCAAGCCCAGCACGCTGATCGACGCCGCATGCTCGCCCATCGTCGAGCCGCCGACGCCCTTGGTCCCGGTCAGCTTGCGCACCTGCCGCGCCTCGTCCGGAAAGTAGAACTCCGTCAGCAGCCGGCCCAGGTTCTGGAACATCGCGCCGATGAAGGCTTCCTCCCCCTCCTTCGACCCCGGCAGCAGCTCATTGGCCAGCGAGCCGGCCATCAGCGAGCGCAGGAACTCTTCCTTCAGCTGGTTCGCATGCCCCTTGTCGTGCATGTGCTCCAGCAGCACCAGGCTGAGCGCGATGTTGCGGATGCCGGCGAAGCCGATCAACGCCACCGCGCGCGACACCGTGCTGATGCTGCCGCCACCCGACTGCGTGTAGTGCGCGGTGTTCACCAGCCGCAGCAGCTTGTTGGTCAGCGCGACGTCCTTCAGGATCTCGCTCGACAGGCTGGCGAGGCTCTCGGTCTCCGAATTGGCAACGCGCTGGATGCGCACCACCGAATCCGACATCGCCGGGAAATCACTCTTGTGCCGCATGCGGCGCAGCAGGAACTCCAGCGTGCCGCTGCTCGATGGCGCCGCCTGCCCCGCCGCTGGCGCATCAGCCCCCGCCGGCACCAGCCACTCCTGCAAGGCCTTGCGGAACGCGGCCACGTCGGCGTGCCGCTGGGCCGGGTCGCGTGCCAGGCTGCGCATCACGATCGCGCGCAGCGCGTCGTCGGCATCGCCGGCGGCATCCTTCGGCCACACCATGTCTTCATGCGCCACGCGGTACATCGCGCGGAATGGGTCTTTCTCGATCAGCAGCTGCCGCCCGCACAGCATCTCGGCCAGCACCAGCGCGGCCGAGAACAGATCCATCGCCGGCGCCGGTTTCAGCCCGTGCGTCGCCTCGGGCGACATGTAGCCCGGCGTGCCGACCACCTGCTGCACGTGCTGTGCATTCACGCTCGCGGCGATGCCGAAGTCCATCACGCGCGCCCGGCCCTCGCCGTCCACCAGGATGTTCGACGGCTTCAGGTCGCGGTGGATCACGCCGGCCGCATGCGCGGCGGTCAGCGCGTCCAGCACGCCCAGCATCATCTCCACCGCGTCGCGCGCCGGCATCGCGCCTTTCGCGCGCAAGCTCTCGGCCAGCGTCGGGCCGGCCACGTATTCGAAGACGAGGTAGGGCTGCTGCTCGTGAACATCAGCCTCGAAGACCGGCACGATGTGCGGATGGGTCAGCCGGCTGACGCTGCGCGCCTCCTGCAGAAAATGGCCGACCGTCTCGGTGTCGGCGCCGGGGCGCATCAGCTTGACGGCCACCTCGCGCTCCAGGCGCGGGTCATGGGCCAGCCAGACGGTCGCCTGCGCGCCCTTGCCGAGCATTCGCCGCAGTTCGAAGCGGCCCAGGGTGGCAGGGCGCGAGGCCATGGCGGCAGCGGGCATCAGGTTCGGTACGGCAGCGGCTTACTGCGGGCGCGATCGCGACGCGGCCAGCCCGCGCAGCCCGCCCGCGGGCGGCGCCGCATCGTCGGCCGGCGGATGGCGCGGCGACACGGCCACGCCACCGGTCGTCATCGCCTGACGGGCGCTCTGCAGCGCCTCGCCGATGTCGCGCGCGGTCACCTCCAGCGGCCGCGCATAGCGCTGCGCCACCGCGGCCAGGCCGGCACCGATGCGCGCGGCAGGCATCTGGCTCACCACGTCGACCGCCTCGTTGGCGGCGCTCGCGGCAATGCGCAGCACGTCGCCATCGCTGTCGGCGGTGCGCACCGGGCGCGTGGCCGGCAAGCGGCGCACCATGTGCAGCACCTCGTCGTTCAAGCCCCAGTGGCGCGCCACCGCGGCGCCCAGCAGTTCGCTGTCGACGCCGAGCACCGCGAACGACGCGCCCTCTTCGGTCATGCCCGGCTGCTCGGCCTCGCCCGGCTCGGTGGGCGGGATCGGCTGCATCAGCTGGCGGATCTGTTCGGCTTCGTCCGGAAAGTGGTACTGCACCATCAGCCGGCCCAGGTTCTGCAGCGTCGCGATCAGGTAGATCACCTCGGGGTCGTAGCCCGCCGGGCGCAGCACCTGCGCGGTGTGGCCGGCCAGGCGCACCCGGTCCATCAGCTTCTGCAAGGCATCGGCATGCACGGGCGACAGCGGCCCGGGCCACGGCCGCAGCACCGCGGCCGCACTGCGCACGCCCTTCAGCCCCATCAGCGCGACCGCGCGGCGGATGGTGAGCACCGGCCCGTTGCCGGAAATCTGCGTGCCCTGCACCTGGGCCGAGTTGACGGTGCGCAGCAGCTCGAAGCTGAGCGCCATGTCCTGCAGGATCTGCTGGGCGATCTCGTCGGTGCGCTGGCCCTCGGCCATCGCGAGCCGGCCGACGCGCTGCGCGACGCCGGGCGCCGCCGGCAGGTGGCCGATGCTGCGCATGCGGTCGATCAGCAGCGCGATCGCGCCGCCGCTGTCCTGCGCATCGGTCTCGCGCCAGCCCGACATCGCGCGCAGCATCGTGCGGGCGCTGTGGTAGCGCTGGCGCTCCTGGCGGTCGGTCGCGCGGTTGGCGATGGCGCGCAGCGCATCGGGAATCGGCTTGGGCGTGCCCCACGGCAGCCGGATGATCTCGCGGCCGGTCGGCGGCAGCAGGTCGATGACGCGGGCGGTGTCGGGTTCGTCGAGCGCGGGCTGGCCCGACAGCAGATGGTGCAGCACCAGGCCGGCACACAGCACGTCGCGCTCCGCGGCGACGCGGGCGGCGCGCAGCTGGTTCGGGTCCATCGGCATCGCGCGGTCGTGCGCCCGGTCATGGGCGCGATCGGTGGCAGCCGCCTCGCCGGCGGCGGCGGGCGCGGACGAGGCGACAGCCAGCGCCATCACGCGCACCGTGCCCTGCTCGCTGAGCAGCACGTGGTGCAGTTGCAGGTCGCGGTGCGCCACGCCGGCGTCGTGCGCGAAGGCCAGGCCTTCGAGCGCCTGGATCATCCAGCCCACCGCTTCGTTGGCGGTCAGCCCGGGCGTGGCCGCGAGCCGCTCGGCCAGCGTGCTGCCGAGCGCGCGGTCGACCGCGACATACGGCCAGTGGTCCTGCACGCCCACTTCGATGACGTGGGCGAGGTTCGGGTGGTCGAGCCGCGCGGCGAGCTTGGCGTCGCGCGTCCAGGCCTCCAGGCCGGCCGCATCGGCGGGCTGTACGCGCGGCAGCGTCAACATCACCTCCTGCGAGGCGCGCGGATCGAAGGCCAGCCAGACCATGCTGCGGTCGCTCTTGCCCAGCAGCTGGCGCAGCTGATAGCGACCGAACGCACGCGTCGGCGCGGTCTTGGCGGCAGGAGTCTCCGGAACGGACATGGGCGAAGGGCGCAATGGGACGAAGTTGGCTTATTGGACGACTGAATGCTGCATCGTGGTGCGCAGATGAACCCGGAAAAGCCCTGCCAATTTCAGCCAGGGTGGCAGCTTTTCGAGCGTCAGATGTCGAGCTCCACCACCTCGCCGGTGCCGGCGATCAGCGCGCAGCGCACGCGCTCGCCGGGTTGCAGCGCCTGCACCGCGTCGCGGTAGCGCTGCATCTGCTGCTGGTACTCCTGCTGCGCCTGCGGCTTGTGGGCCAGCTTGTAGTCGAGCACCCACCAGACGCGCTCGCCGCCTTCGTCCAGCGCGACCAGCCGGTCGATGCGCAGCGCCTGCGCGCCCTGCGCCACCGCCACTTCGTTGCCGGCCCACAGCAACCCGGCGCGCTCGAAGAAGCGGCGGCCGCTGGCGTGCTTCAGCATCGTCGACGCGATGCGCAGCACCTCGCGCGGCGGGCTGTCGAAGGCGCTGGCGGCAGCAGTGGCAAGGGCCTCCAGCGCGGCGTCGTCGACGGCGCCGGTGGCGCGCTCGGCCGTCGCCCATTCGAGCGTGCGGTGCACCGCCTGGCCGAGGCGCGACGCACGATCGTCGCGCGCGGCGAAGGCCAGCGGCGCGAGACCTGCCACCGGAACCGGCGGCAAGCCCGGCAAGACCGGCAGCGCGAAGGCGCCCTGCCCCGCCTCGGCCGACGCCACGTCGGCCGGCAGCCATGGCCGCGCGAGCGCGTCGACGCGCTGCCACCACGACGCGCCGGGCGCCGCGATGTGCGGCTCGGTGCGGCTGAACACCACCTGCTCGCGGGCCCGGGTCATCGCGACGTACAGGCCGTTGAGCTCCTCGCGCTGCCGCGCCGCCAGCTCGGCCCCCATCGCCGGCGCCAGCGACGGCGGCACGTCCCCCTCGGAGTAGACGAAGGCACAGCGCGCCGGCCGGTCCAGCTCGACCGGCCAGTCGACCAGCACGGTGGCGGTGTCGGTGCCGGACCGCTCGGGCGCGCTGTCCATGATGAAGACGACGCGCGCCTCCAGGCCCTTCGCGCCGTGCACCGTCAGCAGCTGCACCGCGTTGCGCTGGGCCGGCGGCGCCACCTTCAGCGCGCGGCGCTTCAGCGCGCGCACGAAGTTGTACGGCGTCGCGTAGCGCGCGCCGTCGAGCGTCAGCGCCTGGCCGAGCAGCGCGTCGATCGCGTTCAGCGCCGCGGCGCGCTGCTCGGGCGGCACGGTGGCCGCGACCCGCTCGCGGTAGCCGCTCTGGGCCACGATGCGGTCCAGCAGGTCGTGCGGCGGCAGCTCGCGCGCGGCCTGCAGCCAGGCCGGCAGCAGCCGCTGCGCGCGCTGCAGCGCCGGGTGGCCGTCGTGCGGCCCGGCCAGCAGCGCGCCGAACCAGTCGCCGCCATCGGCCACCTGCTGCGCCAGTGCGATCAGTTCGCCGTCTGCGGCCCCGAACAGCGGGCTGCGCAGCGCCTGCGCGAGGGACAGCCGGTGCTGCGGCGAGGCCAGCGCATCGAGCATCGCGATCAGGTCGCGCACCTCGGGTGCATCCATCAGCGATTGGTCTTCGACGGCCGCAGCCGGCAGGTGCCGCGCCTGCAGCGCCTGCGCGACCAGCCGCAGCGACGCGCGCTTGCGGCACAGTACGAAGATCTCGCCGGGCGCGAACGCGCCGCTGGCCACGAGCTCGCCGGCCGCCTGCGCGACCCAATGGGCCTCTTGCTCGCGCAGCACTTCTTCGGGCTCGTGGCGCGGCGTGGCCAGGCTGTCGCGCCACAGCAGCGTGCCTTCATGGCGCGCGGCGGACTCGCGCGGCGGGCGCGGCACCGGCGGCAACGCGCGCAGGCCGGCGCCGGCAATCGGTGCGATCTCGGTGCTGTGCGCGCGGAAATCGCTGTACTCGCCATCGCGCTGCGCCGCCTCGAACACCTGGTTCAGCGCGGCGATCACCTCGGGCGCATTGCGCCGCGTGTGGTCGCAGGCCAGCACATGTCCACCCAGGCCGTCGGCGACGAACTCGGCGGCCGCGGCGAACACCCGCGGCTCGGCGCGACGGAAGCGGTAGATGCTCTGCTTCGGGTCGCCGACGATGAAGACCGACGGCGGCCGCTGACCGCTCGCGCCGCCGCCGGCGCCGGCATAGGCCGACAACCAGCTGTGCAGCGCATGCCACTGCAGCGGGCTGGTGTCCTGGAACTCGTCGATCAGCACGTGGCGCACGCGCGAATCGAGCCGCTCCTGCACCCAGCCGGACAGGTCGGCGTCGCGCAGCAGCGCGAGCGCGCAGCGTTCGAGATCGGCCATGTCGGCCAGCCCGCGCAGGCGCTTGAACGCGGCGAACTGCGCGAGCAGCACGCGCGACAGCCGCGCCATGCGCAGGTGCTCGTCGTGCGCGAGCTGCTGACGCGTGGCGTGGTGGATCGCGTCGAGCAGCGCGACCGCGTCGTCGAGTTCGGGCGCGGCCAGGTGGGCGCGCAACTGGCCGCTGCTGTTGAGCAAGGCGCTGCGTGCGGCGTTCAACGCGGCCTCGGGCTCGTCGAGCGCCAGCGCCTGCTCGAGCAGGCTGCCCTGCTTGCGCGGCGTGGCCTTGGTCTGCGCACCGAGCGCCGCGGCCACGCGCAGCAGCAACGCGCGCGCCTCGGCGTCGTTCAGCCGGTGCCCCGGATGCGGCAGCGCGGCCAGCGCCGGCCACAGCTGCGCGGCCGACGGCACGCTCTCGTCGAGCACGCCGGCCTCGTCGGCGAGCTCGATCTCGACGCGCTTGTCGAGCACCGTCGCGAGCCACTTCGCGGTCTGCGAACGGCCGCGCCGCTCGATCAGCGCGCGGTAGTCGGCATGCAGCGCATCGTCGTCGAGCAGCGCCGCGTGGAAGCGCCGGAAGATCTCGCCGAGGTGCTCGTCGATGTCCTCGATCAGGCTCATGCCGGGCTGCAGCCCGAGCTCGGCCAGCAGGTCGAGCGGCGCGGTCTTCAGCAACTGCGAGAACCAGGCGTGGAAGGTGCGGATCTCGACCGGCCGGCCGGTGGTGAGCACCTCTTCGTGCAGGCCGGCCAGCCGCGCCGCGAGCCCCGCCGCCTGCGCCGGCGGCACGCCGCGCGCGACCAGCTCGGCCGCGCGCTTCGCATCGTCGACGAGCGGCGACGCGAAATCGGCCAGCCACTGGTTGAGCCGCTCGCGCATCTCGCCAGCCGCCTTGCGGGTGAAGGTGATCGCGAGGATCTCCTGCGGGCGCGCGCCGTCGAGCAGCGCGCGCACGATGCGCGACACCAGCATCCAGGTCTTGCCGGCGCCGGCGCAGGCCTCGACGACGACACTGCGCTGCGGGTCGCAGGCGATCGTGTAGAACGCCTCGCGCGAGACCGGCGCGCCGTCCGCCTGGTAGGCCGGGGCGTTCATCGTGCGCTCCATTGGTCTTTGCGGCACAGCCCACGGGCCTCGCAGAAATCGCAGACGCGGCCCTCGCCGAGCGCCGGCAGGCCGGCACCAGCGCGGATGCGGGCGAGTTCATCGGACAGGCCCTCGACCAGCGCCTGCGCGCTCGCCTCGACCTCGGGGTGCGGCACCTGGCGGATCTCGTGGCCGGCATCGAGCAGCAGGTAGACAGCCTGCAGGCCGGCGTCGGTGTGCGGGCGCATCAGCGCGGCGTAGAACGCGAGCTGCGTGTCTTCGAGCGGCTGGCGCACCTGCTGGCGCAGCGCGCTCTCGCTGCCGGTCTTGTAGTCGATCAGCTCCAGCACGTCGGCGCCCTCGTCGCGGCGGCGGTCGGCGCGGTCGATGCGGCCATGCAGCGTGACGGCCGCCGGCGCCGGCAGGTCGATCTCGTGCGCCTGCTCGCCTTCGGCCCACGCGATGCCTTGCGCATCGCGCTCGTGCAGCCACGCGATGTAGCGCGGCGCGAGCTGCTCGAAGCTGGCCCCGTACGGCAGGAAATCCTCATCGGCGAGGCCGGCGCGGTCCTGCATCGTGCGGCCCAGGTGCAGCAGGCGGGCCGTCTCGTCGGCCGGCGTGCCCGGCTCGGCGCGCGTCTCGTGGAAGGCCTGCAGCACCGCGTGCAGCCAGTTGCCGTAGTCGCGCTTCTCGACCTCTTCGTCGAGCTCGCCGGGCTCGCGCAGCTTCAGCATGTGCAGCGCGTGGAAGCGGTACGGGCAGGCGCGCAGCGCTTCGCAGGCACTGGCCGACAGCCGGTCCGGCAGCAAGGCAGCGGCCGACGGCGCGGGCATGAAGACCGGCTGCGGTTCGACCGCCTGCGACGGGCGCGGATCGGCCCAGGGCTCGAAAGCGCGCGACGCCTTCTGCAGCGCGAGCGACAGCCGCTCGACCAGCGGGCTGGCCGACAGCGGCTCGCTGCCGTCGACATGCCGGCGCAGCAGCGTGACCTGCGCGGCATGCATCGCATGCGCGAACGACAAGGCCTCGCGCTCGCGGCGGCTGGCCGCGCTGGGCAGGCCGAGCGCCACCGCCTGCGCATCGCTGATGAAGGGCAGCGGATCGACGCCGGCGCCGAGGTGGCGCTCGTCGGCGCCGGGCAGCACCAGCGCGGCGAACGGCCGCAGCGTGGCATGCGCGAGCGGCGTGATCACGACCGCCGGCTGCGGCGGCGCGGGCGGCACGAACGACGACTCCTCGAGCACGCCGTCGACCCATTGGCGGAATTGCTCCAGCGTCATCGAGGTCTGCCCCGCCTGCGCCGGCCAGCCGCGGCCTTCGGACAGCCACAGTGCAGCCAGCACCTGGGCGCCGGCCGCGTCATCGGCCAGCGCATCGGCCAGGCCGGCTGCGCCGAGCAGGCCTTGCAAGGCCTCGCACCAGTCGCGCAACGGGCGTCGGCCGGGCTCGGCGAGCGGCGCCAGCGCGGCGCTCAACGCGGCCCACAAGCGGGCTTCGCCCGGGTGCAGCCGCTCGGCATCGATCTGCGACGTGCGGCGCCAGCCCTGGCGGCGGCAGGTGGCTTCGAGCGATTGCGTCAGCGCGGCCACGGGGCCGAGGCCGGGCCACGGCGCGGTCAGCGATTTGAGTGCGTCGAGCGTCGCATCGGCGCTCGACGCACCGACCGCGCGCAACAGCCCCATCAGCTGCGCCGCGGCCCGCGTGGTCGACAACTTCCAGCCGGTTTCGTCGAGCACCGCGACCGACTGCCGCGCCAGCAAGGCATGCACACGGCGCACCAGCAGCCGGTCCTGCGCGACCAGCGCCACCGGCAGCTCGCCGCGCTGCACATGCGCGAGCACCTGCGCGGCCGTGCACTGCGCCTCGTCCTCGAAGCCCTCGCACAGCGCGACGGCCGGCGTGCGCGACGGCAGGCGCAGCGCCGCGGCATCGGTGTCGATGACGACGGCCGGCACGTTCGCGGCACGCAGCAGCGCGTCGGTCAGCGGATCGCTGCCGCCGACGCGGACCGCGATCCAGGCGGCAGGACGCAGCGCGAACAGCGCGTCGGTGTGCGGCGGCGCGGCGGCCGCGGCCCATTCGACCGCGATCGCCGCGATCTGACGCTCGGTGAGCCCGGGCCCGTCGCCGGCGGCCAGCAGCGCGCGGGCTTGTCGCCAATGGGCTTCGCGGCCGGACGGCTCGATCGCCGCCGCAGCGCGCGCAAGCCCGTGCGACAGCCGCACGAAGCCGGCCACCGCATCGTCGAAAGCCCGCGGATCGGTGCGGCCCCAGGCCTGCAGCCGTGCCTGGCTGCGCAGGATGCGCGCGGCCGCCAGGCGATCGAGGTGGACATCGAAGCTGATCTGGCCTTCCTGCGCCCCCGGCGGCGGGCCGAGCCGCTGCGCGAGCGTCTGCGTGGTCTCGATCTCCGGCATCCAGCCGCCGGCCTGCGCCCAGGCGGCACGCGCCGCGCCCAGCTGTTGCGCGAACGGCATCAGCAGCACGCAGCCGCGCGCCTCGATGCCCCCGCGCGCCATCCACGCGCGCACCTGCGCGACGAGGCCCGGCCCGTCGAGTGCGGCGGCCGGCAGGGTGTCGATCACCGGGGTGTCTAGGTCGCTCAAAGTGGCGTGAAAAAGGCTTGGAGAAGGCGTTGCAGCTATCGAAGCCATAGCCGCGGTGAGGTCGGGACGCGCCGCGTGCGCAGGGGCTTTGTGTCAGAATCATTGTGCCTTGCCACTCGCAACGGGTGGCACATGTCCAAGGACAAATCCCATGAGCAGCGAACTGATCAAGCACACCACCGACGCGTCGTTCGACAGCGACGTCCTGCAGGCGGACAAGCCCGTCCTGGTCGACTACTGGGCCGAATGGTGCGGCCCCTGCAAGATGATCGCCCCGATCCTCGACGAAGTGTCGAAGGACTACAGCGGCCGCCTGCAGATCGCCAAGCTGAACGTCGATGACAACCGCGACGTGCCCGCCAAGTTCGGCATCCGCGGCATCCCGACCCTGATGCTGTTCAAGGGCGGCCAGCTCGCCGCCACCAAGGTCGGCGCACTTTCGAAGGCCCAGTTGACGGCCTTCCTCGACGGTCATCTATAATCCGCCGAATCGTGGTGGCCTCGGGCCCCGTTCTCCCCGGACGGACTGAAGCCACCACCTGAAGATTGCCACCCCGCCCAATGCCGACAACGGCAGCGGCGCACCGGTCCGGCACAAAACTCCAGCGTTTCAAATCCCAGATAGTCGTCGTCGCGAAAGCGGTGCCAAGTTGTCCTGCAGCCCGATGTCGGGTTGCTCGCGAAACTTGTCGCAGCGATCGATCCGGGTCCGGTTTCAAGGATCCTGCTTGCACTCTTTCCAGGGGCACTGCCCATGCATTTGTCTGAACTGAAAGCGCTCCACGTTTCCGAGCTCATCACGATGGGTGAGGCGCTGGAGATCGAGAACGTCGCCCGCATGCGCAAGCAGGAGCTGATGTTCGCGATCATGAAGAAGCGCGCGAAAGGCGGCGAGCAGGTCTTCGGCGACGGCGTGCTCGAAGTGCTGCCCGACGGCTTCGGCTTCCTGCGGGCGCCCGACGCCAGCTACATGGCCTCGACCGACGACATCTACCTGTCGCCGAGCCAGATCCGCCGCTTCAACCTGCACACCGGCGACGCCGTCGAAGGCGAAGTGCGGGTTCCGAAGGACGGCGAACGCTACTTCGCGCTCGTCAAGGTCGACCGTGTCAACGGCCTGACGCCCGAGGAGAGCAAGCACAAGATCATGTTCGAGAACTTGACGCCGCTGTTCCCGAAGGAACAGTTCAAGCTCGAACGCGACATCAAGAGCGAAGAGAACGTCACCAGCCGCATCATCGACCTGATCGCGCCGATCGGCAAAGGCCAGCGCGCGCTGCTCGTGGCCCAGCCGAAGACCGGCAAGACGGTGATGATGCAGCAGCTGGCACATGCGCTGGTCGCCAACCACCCCGACATCTACCTGATCGTGCTGCTGGTCGACGAACGGCCGGAAGAAGTGACCGAAATGGTCCGCACGGTGCGCGGCGAGGTCATCAGCTCCACCTTCGACGAGCCGGCCGCGCGCCACGTGCAGGTCGCCGAAATGGTGATCGAGCGCGCCAAGCGCCTCGTCGAGATGCGCAAGGACGTGGTGATCCTGCTCGACTCGATCACCCGCCTGGCCCGTGCCTACAACAACGTGCTGCCCTCGTCCGGCAAGGTGCTGACCGGCGGCATGGACTCGAACGCGCTGCAGCGCCCGAAGCGCTTCTTCGGTGCGGCACGCAACGTCGAAGAAGGCGGCTCGCTGACCATCATCGGCACCGCGCTGATCGACACCGGCAGCCGCATGGATGACCTGATCTACGAAGAGTTCAAGGGCACCGGCAACTGCGAGATCCACCTGGATCGCCGCATGGCCGAGAAACGCGTCTACCCGTCGATCCTGATCAACAAGACCGGCACGCGCCGCGAAGAGCTGCTGCTGCAGCCCGAGATCCTGCAGAAGACCTGGATCCTTCGCAAACTGCTGTACCCGATGGACGAGATCGAAGCGATGGAATTCATCCTCGACAAGATGAAATCCACGAAGAACAACCACGATTTCTTCGACATGATGCGCCGCGGCGGTTGATGCCTGTTCGCGCGACGCTATAATCCGCGGTTTTCCGCATTCCGGAAAGTGCGCCAAGTGGTTTGGCGTGGCTCCCGGTATCACAGCGCTGAAGAGGTTTCTCATGGCCAAAGAAGGCATCCACCCGAACTACCGCGACATCTGCTTCGTGGACCTGTCCAACGGTTTCAAGTTCGTCACGCGCTCGTGCGCGCAGTCGAAGGAAACCATCAAGATGGAAGATGGCCGTGAGCTGCCGCTGATCAAGCTGGAAACCACCAGCGAATCGCACCCGTTCTACACCGGCACCCAGAAGAGCATCGACTCGCTGGGCGGCCGCGTCGAGAAGTTCCGCAACAAGTTTGCGCACCTGAAGGCGAAGTAATTCGCCCCGTCGCGCCCAGCGTGACGCGACGACACCAAGGCAGCCTGCGGGCTGCCTTTTTCGTTGGCGCGCCCGAACTTCGTGCACAAGTTGCTGCATCATCGTCGCCGTCCCGAGAACAGCCTGCGCCACCGTCCTTGAACTCTCCCACCCCCGCCCTCGTCACCCAGCGTGCGGCCCAGCGCCTGCCGCGCCTGGCCCTGCTGCTGTTCTGCGCGGCCTACCTGCTGCCCGGCCTGTTCGGTCGCGACCCGTGGAAGGCCGCCGACATGACGTCGTTCGGCTACATGGTCGACATCGCGCAGGGCAGCACCAGCTGGTGGTCGCCGACCGTCGCGGGCATCCCGAGCGATTCGGCGCTGCTGCCCTACTGGCTCGGTGCCGTCTTCATCAAGCTGCTCGGCGGCCTGCTCGGCCCGCCGCTCGCCGCCCGCATCCCGTTCACGCTGCTGCTGGGCGTCACGCTGCTGCTGACCTGGTACAGCACCTACCACTTCGCACGCACCGAGGCGGCCCAACCGGTGCCGTTCGCGTTCGGCGGCGAGGCCAGCCCGATCGACTATGCGCGCGCGGTGGCCGACGGCGCGCTGCTCGCGCTGATCGCGAGCCTCGGCCTGCTGCAGCTCGGCCACGAGACCACGCCCGAACTGGCGCAGCTGGCCAGCGTGTCGCTGTTCCTCTATGCGCTGGCGGCCTGCCCGTTCCGCGGCTGGCAGAGCAAGGCGGCGGTGGTGGTCGCGCTGCCGGCGCTCGCGGCCAGCGGCGCGCCGATGATCGGTGCGCTGCTGGCCGTCACCGGCGGCATCGTCTGCGGCCGATCGAGCTATGAACCGGCGCGGCGCTTCACGCTGTGGATCGCCGCCGGCGGCGTGCTGGGGCTGGTCGTCGCGACGCTGCTCGGCGCCTGGGGCTGGCGGCTCGACGGGTATGTCGAGGCAAGCGATTTCGTCAGCCTCGGCAAGCTCTTCGTCTGGTTCATGTGGCCGGGCTGGCTGCTCGCGTTCTGGACGCTGTGGCGCTGGCGCGCGCAGTGGCTGAACCGGCACATCACCGCGCCGCTCGGCTGCGTGCTGGTCAGCGTGGGGGCCTGCCTCGCGATGGGCGGGTCGGACCGCGCGCTGATGCTCGGCCTGCCGCCGCTCGCGGTGCTGGCGGCGTTCGCGCTGCCGACGCTGCACCGCGGCACCTCGGCCGCGATGGACTGGTTCTCGGTGTTCTTCTTCAGCGTCTGGGCGCTGGCGATCTGGGTCGTCTACGCGTCGGTCTACACCGGCGTGCCGGCCAAGCCGGCGGCCAACGTCGCGCGGCTCGCGCCGGGCTTCATCCCGAACTTCTCGCTGCTGGCGCTGCTGACCGCGATCGCCGCGACGCTGGCCTGGCTGTGGCTGGTCAAGTGGCGCACCGGGCGGCACCGCCATCCGCTGTGGAAGAGCCTGGTGCTGCCGGCCAGCGGCGTCGCGCTGTGCTGGTCGCTGCTGATGACGCTCGGGCTGCCGCTGTTCGACTACGCGCGCAGCTACCGCCCGCTGGTGACGCGCATCGCGCGCCACGTGCCGGGCGACGTCTGCATCGCGGCACCCGGCCTGAGCCGCGCGCAGCTGGTGGCGCTGGAGTACTTCGGCGGGTATCGCGTCGACGCAACACAGATGCCGGACCGCACACTGTGCGAGTTCCTGGTGGTGATGGAGACCTTGCGCCGCCAGGCGCCGGCGCCGAAGGGCTGGCAGCTGATCACGCGGGAATTGCGGCCGTCGGACAGCGACGAGGTGGCAGCGGTCTACCGCCGCAGTCCGTAGCCTACGAGTCTTGAACCTGCGGCATGGCGCGCCGCGGATCCGGCGCCGGCTCCAGAAAGCGCACCCGCGCCGCCGGCAGCACCAGGCAGAAGCGCGAGCCCTTGCCGATCTCGCTGTGGATGTCGAGCTCGCCGCCATGCCGCTGCACCACGTGCTTGACGATCGAGAGCCCGAGCCCGGTGCCGCCGGTGTCGCGTGAGCGGCTGCCGTCGACGCGGTAGAAGCGTTCGGTCAGGCGCGGCAGGTGCTCGCGCGCGATGCCCGGGCCGCTGTCGCTGACCGACACCTCGCCGGCCCCGTCCTCGCGCATGCGCCAGTTCACCGCGATGCGCCCGCCCTCCGGCGTGTAGCGCACCGCGTTCGTCACCAGGTTGCCGACCGCGCTCATCAGCTCGCTCTCGCTGCCGGCCAGCTGGGCCGCATCGGCGCCGGCAAAACTCAGCTGGTGGCGGCCCATCGACAGCGCGGTCGCATCGGCCTGCGCCTGGCCGAACAGCTTGCTGACGGCCACCCAGCGGTCGCTCGGCGGGCGCGGGCTGCCTTCGAGCTGCGCCAGCGTCAGCAGATCGGCCACCAGCGTCTGCATGCGCTGCGTCTGCTGGCCCATCAGCGTCAGCACGCGGCGGCGCTCGACCTCGGTCAGCGGCAGGTTGCTCATCGTCTCGATGAAGCCCGACAGCACCGTCAGCGGCGTGCGGATCTCGTGCGAGACGTTGGCGACGAAATCGCGCCGCATGCCCTCGGAGCGCTCGCGCTCGGTGATGTCGAGCGACAGCACCAGCTTCAAGCCGTCGCCATACGGGCGGATGTAGACCGACAAGGTGCCGCGGTTGCGCAGGTCGGGCACCGACACCGCCTGATCGAACGCGCCCGCCTGCAGGTAGCTGACGAAGGCCGGCGCGCGCACGAGGTTGGTCACGCGCTGGCGCCTGTCGCGCACCGGGTCGAGCCCGAAGTGGTCGGCCGCGACCGAGTTGCACCATTCGATCTGGTCGTTCTCGTCGAGCAGCAGCACGCCGTTCGGCGAGGCTTCGATGGCCGACAGGAAATGCGCAAGGCGCCCCTGCTCGCGGCTCACGGTGCGGTCGCGCGCCACCACCGCGCGTTCGATGCGGTAACCCATCTCGCCCCAGAAGCCGGTGTCGCGCGGCGCCGAGCCTTCGAGCGAGCCGCTGAGCCAGCGCATCAGCCGGTAGCCGCGCACCGCGTCGATCAGCGCCACCGCGCTCGCGCCGACCAGCGTGCCGAGCCACAGCCCGACCAGCGGCGCATGCGCCATCTCGCCCAGCACATGGCCGAGCGCGCCACCCACCGCCATCGCGAAGACGCCGGCCAGGAAGCGCGGCAGCAGCCAGTTCATCGCATCGGGTCCGTTGTGCGGTCGCGGGAGGGCCGATTCAGGCCGACAGCGACTGCGACTGCACCTGCTGCGTCAGCCGGTAGCCGGCGCCACGGACGGTCTCGATCATCTGCGAGCAGTTGACCGGGTTCAGCGCTTCGCGCAGGCGCTTGACGTGCACGTCGACGGTGCGCTCCTCGATGAAGACGTGGTCGCCCCACACCCGGTCGAGCAGCTGCGAGCGGCTGTGCACGCGCTCCGGGTGCGTCATGAAGAAGTGCAGCAGGCGGAATTCGGTCGGGCCGACGCGCACCTCCTGGCCTTCGCGCGACACGCGGCGCGTCGCCGGGTCGAGCTTGAGCGCACCGACCTCGACCGCCGAGTCGAGCGCCTCGGGGGCCTTGCGGCGCAGCACCGCGCGGATCCGCGCCATCAGCTCGTGCGTCGAGAACGGCTTGGTGAGGTAATCGTCGGCGCCGGCATCCAGGCCCGAGATCTTGTCGGACTCGGCCGCGCGCGCGGTCAGCATGATGATCGGCAGCTCGCGGGTGCGCGGCTGCGAGCGCCAGCGCTTCGCGAGCGTGATGCCCGATTCGCCGGGCAGCATCCAGTCGAGCACCACCAGGTCGGGCAGCACGCGATCGACCTGCAACAGCGCCTCGTCGGCCGTGGCCGCCACCACCACCTCGTAGCCGGCATGGCGCAGGTTGATGGACATCAGTTCGGCGATTGCCGATTCGTCTTCGACCACCAGCACCTGGCTCATTGCGGTTTTCCCTTTGCTGCTGCTTCGGATCGCGTCATCGCACCATCGACTCGACGTTCTCGAGCGAGTTGTGACGCACGTCGGTGCCCATCACCACGTAGATGATGACCTCGGCGAGGTTCTTGGCATGGTCGCCCACGCGCTCGATCGCCTTCGCGACGAACACCAGGTCGATGCTCGACGAGATGGTGCGCGGATCTTCCATCATGTAGGTGATCAGCTTGCGCATCAGGCCGTCGAACTCCTGGTCGATCTGGTCGTCCTGCTTCAGCACCTCGAGGGCCTTCGCGGTGTCGAGCCGCGCGAACGCGTCGAGCGCCTTGCGCAGCTGGGCCACCGCCAGTTCGGCCTCGAAGGCCAGGTCGTTGACCGGCAGGCGCAGCCGGCTCGAGACGCCGGTGTTGATCAGCCGCTGCACGGTGCGTGCGATGCGGGCCGCCTCGTCGCCGACGCGCTCCAGGTTGGCGATGGTCTTCGAGATCGCGATCAGCAGGCGCAGGTCGCGGGCGGTCGGCTGGCGCCGCGCGATGATGCTGGAGAGGTCGCGGTCGATCTCCATCTCCATCGCGTTGACGCGCTCTTCGTTGCGCAGCACGTCGCTCGCGATGTCGCCGCTGAAGTGGGTCAGCGCATAGACCGCCTGCGCGACCTGCGACTCGACCAGGCCGCCCATCTCGAGCACGCGCGTCGAGATGCCGCTGAGTTCGGTGTCGAACTGGGTGGAAAGGTGCTTGTCCGTCATGGTGCTTCCTCCGCTCAACCGAACCGGCCGGTGATGTAGTCTTCAGTGTCTTTCTTCTTCGGCTTCATGAACAGGTCCGACGTGACGCCGAACTCGATCAGGTCGCCGAGGTACATGTAGGCGGTGTAGTCGGAGCAACGCGCCGCCTGTTGCATGTTGTGCGTGACGATCACGACGGTGTAGTCGTTCTTCAGCTCGTGGATCAGCTCCTCGATCTTGCCGGTGGAGATCGGGTCGAGCGCCGAGCACGGCTCGTCGAGCAGCAGCACCTCGGGCTTGATCGCGATGCCGCGCGCGATGCACAGCCGCTGCTGCTGGCCGCCGGAGAGGCCGGAGCCGCTCTGGTTCAGCTTGTCCTTCACTTCATTCCACAGCGCGGCCTTCTTGAGCGCCCACTCGACGCGCTCGTCCATCTCGACGCGCGGCAGCGTCTCGAACAGCTTCACGCCGAACGCGATGTTGTCGTAGATCGACATCGGGAACGGGGTCGGCTTCTGGAACACCATGCCGATCTTGGCGCGCACCAGCGAGACGTCCTGCTTGCTCTTCAGCACGTTCTCGCCGTCGACCAGGATCTCGCCTTCGGCGCGCTGCTCGGGGTAGAGCTCGAACATGCGGTTGAAGGTGCGCAGCAGCGTCGATTTGCCGCAACCCGACGGGCCGATGAAGGCGGTGACCTTCTTCTCGGGGATGTCGAGGTTGATGCGCTTCAGCGCATGGAAGCTGCCGTAATAGAAGTTCAGGTTGCGCACCGAGATCTTGGCCTTCTCGGTCACCGGGAGTTCGACTTTGACGTCCATGTCGTGCTTTCTGGTTCTCTAGTGCTTGTTGCGGAAGACCACGCGCGCAAAGATGTTCAGCGCGAGCACGCCGAGGGTGATCAGGAACACGCCGGCCCAGGCGAGCTTCTGCCAGTTCTCGTACGGGCTCATCGCGAACTTGAAGATCGTGACCGGCAGGTTGGCCATCGGCCCCGACAGGTTGCTCGACCAGAACTGGTTCGACAGCGCGGTGAAGAGCAGCGGCGCGGTCTCGCCGGCGATGCGGGCGAAGGCGAGCAGCACGCCGGTCATCACACCGGCGCGGGCGGCCTTCAGCGTGACGCTGGAGATCACCTTCCACTTCGGCGTGCCGAGCGCGTAGGCCGCCTCGCGCAGCGCATGCGGGATCAGCGACAGCATGTTCTCGGTGGTGCGGATCACGACCGGGATCACGATCAGCGCCAGGGCCAGCACGCCGGCGTAGCCCGAGTAGGTCTTGAAGCGCGCGACGATCACCGCGTAGATGAAAAGGCCGATCACGATCGACGGCGCCGACAGCAGGATGTCGTTGATGAAGCGCGTGGCACTGCCCAGCCAGGTCTTCTGGCCGTACTCGGCCAGGTAGATGCCGGCGAGCACGCCGATCGGCGTGCCGACCAGCGTGGCCAGCGACACCATCAGCAGCGAGCCGTACAGCGCGTTGGCCAGCCCGCCGACCTCGGCCTGCGGGGCCGGCGTCATCTCGGTCAGCACCGTCCAGGTGAGGCCGCCGACGCCGAGCCGGAAGGTCTCGATCAGGATCCAGATCAGCCAGAACAGGCCGAAGGCCATCGCGGCCATCGACAGCGTCAGCGCGACCGCGTTGACGCGGCGGCGGCTGCGCGCCTTGGCCTGGCGGCCGTCATCGATCACGGCGCTCATGAGCGGCCCCCTTCACCCTTCTTGAGCTGCGCGAGCAGCAGCTTGGACATCGACAGCACCACGAAGGTGATGAAGAACAGCACCAGCGCGAGGTACAGCAGCGAGGCCTGGTGCAGGCCCTCGCTGGCCTCGGCGAATTCGTTGGCCAGCACCGAGGTGATGCTGTTGGCCGCTTCGAACAGCGACGGGCCGTTCAGCTGGTTCGCGTTGCCGATCACGAAGGTGACCGCCATCGTCTCGCCGAGCGCACGGCCCAGGCCCAGCATGATGCCGCCGATGACGCCGGTCTTGGTGTACGGCAGCACGACCCGGAACACCACCTCCCAGGTGGTGGAGCCGAGCCCGTAGGCCGACTCCTTCAGCATCGCGGGTGTGACCTCGAACACGTCGCGCATCACCGCGGCGATGAACGGGATGATCATGATCGCGAGGATGATGCCGGCCGACAGGATGCCGATGCCCACCGGCGCGCCGGAGACCAGGCTCTTGAAGAACGGCACGTCGCCCAGCACGCGTTGCAGCGGCTGCTGCACGTACTCGGACAGCACCGGGCTGAACACCAGCAGGCCCCACATGCCGTAGACGATCGACGGCACCGCGGCCAGCAATTCGATGGCGACGCCGAGCGGGCGGCGCAGCCAGTTGGGCGAGAGTTCGGTCAGGAACAGCGCGATGCCGAAGCTCACCGGCACCGCGATCAGCAGCGCGATCGCCGAGGTGGCGAGCGTGCCGTAGATCATCACGAGGCCGCCGTATTGATCCTTCACCGGATCCCACTCGCTGCGCCACAGGAAGCTCAGGCCGTACTCGCGGATGGCCGGCGCGGCGCCGATCACCAGCGAGACGATGATGCCGGCCAGCAGCAGCAGCGTGAGGATCGCGGCGCCATGCGCCAGCACCGAGAAGACCGTGTCGGCCCACGGCGCGGAACGGCGTACCGAGGGCGGCTGCCCCAGGGGGTCGGAGCGTTGCATCTCGTCTTTGTTGTAGTGCGATGCGGGGAGTGTAGCGGCCACGATTCCTCCATCCAGGCGAGGGCGGCGAGGCCCGAAGGCACTCGCCGCCGGTGGTTGCTTGCAGGGTTTACTTGACCGCGACGGCCTTGCCCGAAGCGTCCTTGATCTCGCCCCATTGCTTGCGGACCAGCGCCTTCACCGCATCGGGCAGCGCGACGTATTCGAGCTCGGCGGCCATCTTGTCGCCGTTGGCGTAGGCCCAGTCGAAGAACTTCAGCGAGTTGGAGGCCTGCACCGGCTTGTCCTGCGACTTCTGCATCATGATGAAGGTCGCGCCGGTCAGCGGCCACGAGTCCTTGCCGGCCTGCTCGGTCAGCACTTGGTAGAAGGTCTTGCTCCAGTCGGCGCCGGCCGCGGCAGCCTTGAAGTTGGCATCGTCCGGCGACACGAAGTTGCCGTCCTTGTTCTTCAGCTGCACGTACGACATCTTGTTCTGCTTCGCGTAGGCGTATTCCACGTAGCCGATCGAGTTCGGCAGGCGCTGCACGTACGACGAGACGCCTTCGTTGCCCTTGCCGCCCGCACCGGTCGGCCAGTTGACGGCGGTGCCTTCACCGACCTTGTCCTTCCACTCGGCGTTCACCTTCGACAGGTAGTTCGTGAAGATGAAGCTGGTGCCCGAGCCGTCGGCACGGCGCACCACCGAGATCGCGGCGTCCGGCAGCGGCACGCCCGGGTTCAGCGCGGCCAGCGACGGGTCGTTCCACTTGGTGACCTTGCCGAGGTAGATGTCGCCGAGCGCCTGGCCGGTCAGCTTGATCTGGCCGGGCTGGATGCCCTTGATGTTGACGACCGGCACGACGCCGCCGATCACGGTGGGGAACTGCACCAGGCCGTCCTTGGCGAGTTCGTCGTCCTTCAGCGGCATGTCGGAGGCGCCGAAGTCGACCGTCTTCGAGCGGATCTGCTTCAGGCCTGCGCCCGAGCCGACCGATTGGTAGTTGATGCGAGCGCCGCTGGCCTTGTTGTAGGCCTCGGCCCACTTGGCGTACAGCGGGGCCGGGAACGTGGCGCCGGCGCCGGTGATGTCTTGAGCGAAGGCCATCGACGACACCGCGCTGACAGCCACCAGGGTGGCAACGGACCGGAACGACTTGAGATTCATTGTGCGCACCTTTCGGGTACTGGCTGGAGGAATGCCAGGGACTGTAAAAGTGCTGTGTGACAAGGCGGTGACATCGCTGTCATCGAATGCGGTTCGCGGCCGCGATTTTCGGGCTGACGCCCGGCAACCCGGGCTGTCATGAAGTATTCACGGCCCTGTCACATGCGGTCCATATGCTGCCGGCCAGCCATCCCAACCCCTGAAGGACCTTCGATGAACAAGAGAATCTGGCTGATCGCCGCCACCTCCGCCCTGACCCTGCTGGCCGCCGGCTGCGCGACCACGCCGGCCCCGAAGACCATCGCCGAGGTCACCGCGACGACGCCCGAGCTGTCGACGCTGAACAAGCTGATCGGCGATGCCGGCCTCGCCGCCACGCTGAGCGGCCCCGGCCCGTACACGGTGTTCGCGCCGAGCAACGACGCCTTCAAGGCGGTGCCGGCGAAGACGATGGAGAACCTGGCCAAGGACAAGGCCGCCCTCGTCGCGCTGCTGAACTACCACGTGGTGCCGGCCCAGCTGACCTCGGCCGACATCAAGAACGGCCCGGTCAAGACGCTGCAGGGCGGCAACCTCGCGCTGTCGAAGTCGGGCACGTTCGTGACGGTCGAAGACGCCGTCGTGACGCAGGCCGACCTGAAGGCCACCAACGGCGTCGTTCAGATCGTCGACCGCGTCTTCATCCCGGCCACGAAGTAAGCGCCTCAGGCGCGCAGGGTGTCGGCCAGACGCTCTGCGCAGGCCTTGGCTTGCGCCGCGTCGCGGGCCTCGACCATCACGCGCACCAGCGGCTCGGTGCCGGAGGGGCGGATCAGCAGGCGGCCGTCGTTGCCCAGCTCGCGCTGCACGGCGGCCTGCGTCTCGGCCAGCCTGGGTGCGGACTTCCAGTCCTGGCCGGGCTTCAGCCGCACGTTGATCAGCACCTGCGGGAACAGCGTCACCGCCTCGACCAACTGGGCCAGCGACTTGCCGCTGCGGCTCACCGCCTGCAGCACCTGCAGCGCGCTGACGATGCCGTCGCCGGTGGTGTGCTTGTCGAGCGCCAGCAGGTGGCCCGAGCCTTCGCCGCCGAGCAGCCAGCCGCGCGCGGCCAGCTCTTCGAGCACGTAGCGGTCACCGACCTTGGCACGCACGAACTCGATGTCCTGTGCCTTCAGCGCCACCTCGACCGCCATGTTGGTCATCAGCGTACCGACCGCGCCGGGCACGCGCTGGCCCTGCGCCAAGCGGTCGGCCACCATCACGTAGAGCAGCTCGTCGCCGTTGTACAAGCGGCCATCGGCATCGACCAGCTGCAGGCGGTCGGCATCGCCGTCGAGCGCGACGCCGTAGTGCGCCTTGTGCTCGCGCACCGCCTGGACCAGCGCCGCCGGCGCGGTGGCACCGAAGCCGGCATTGATGTTGACGCCGTCGGGGCTGCAGCCGATCGCGACGACCTCGGCGCCCAGTTCATGGAACACGTCCGGGCCGGATTGATAGCCGGCGCCGTGCGCCGCGTCGACGACGATCTTCAGGCCCTTCAGCGACAGGTCGTTGCTGAAGGTGCTCTTGCAGAACTCGACGTAGCGGCCGCGTGCGGCCTCGAGCCGGCGCGCCTTGCCGAGCTGGGCCGAGTCGACCCATTGCGCCGGCTCCAACAGCGTGGCCTCGACGCGTTGCTCCCATTCGTCGGGCAGCTTCTCGCCGCGTGCCGAGAAGAACTTGATGCCGTTGTCCGGGTAGGCGTTGTGCGAGGCGCTGATCACGACGCCGAGATCCAGCCGCAACGCACGCGTGAGGTAGGCCACGCCCGGCGTCGGCAGCGGGCCGGTGAGCAGCACGTCGACGCCGGCCGACGCGAAGCCGGCTTCCAGCGCCGATTCGATCATGTAGCCGGAGATCCGCGTGTCCTTGCCGATCAGCACCGTCGGCTTGGCGATGCCGGCCTTCAGCACCCGGCCGACCGCATGGCCCAGGCGCAGCATGAAATCAGGGGTGATCGGCGATTGGCCGACGGTGCCGCGAATGCCGTCGGTGCCGAAATAGGTTCTGCTCATTCGCTTGTCTCCACGCCCAGGATCGATCAGGACGGGATTTTGCGGCAACTATCGGCCGTCGCCGTCGATCAGGCCGGCGGCACCCCACACCTTGAGGGCGTCCACCGTGGGGGCGACGTCGTGGACCCGCAACACACGGGCACCGTTCTGGACGGCCGCCAGCGCCGCGGCGAGGCTGCCCGCCAGCCGCTCGCCCACCGGCCGCCCGGTGACGGCGCCGAGGCTGCTCTTGCGCGACCACCCTGCCAGCACCGGATACCCCAGCGCCAGCAGCTCGCGCTGGCGCGCCAGCAGCGTGAAGTTGTGCGCGACCGTCTTGCCGAAGCCGATGCCCGGGTCGATCACGATGCGCTCGGCGGCGACACCGCGCTGCGCGAGTGCATTGCAGCGCCCGGCGAGGAAATCGCGCACGTCGGCGACGACATCGTCGTAGTGCGGCGCCGCCTGCATCGATTTCGGCTCGCCCTGGGCGTGCATCAGGCAGATGCCGCAGGCCGGATGCGCGGCGACCGCTTCCTCCGCGCCTGGCGCCTGCAGCGCGAAGATGTCGTTGACGATGTCGGCACCGAGGTCCAGCGCGGCGCGCATCACCTCGGTCTTGCAGGTGTCGATCGACAGCGGCACCTGCAGCCGCAGCGCCTCGCGCAGCACCGGCAGCAAGCGCGCCAGTTCGTCGTCCAGCGACACTGCGTCGGCACCGGGCCGGCTGGATTCGGCCCCGAGGTCGAGGATGTCGGCTCCCTCCTTCAGCAACTGCTCACAGTGCGCCAGCGCGGTGCGCGTCGTCGCATGCTGGCCGCCGTCGGAGAACGAATCGGGCGTCAGGTTGACGATGCCCATCACGCGCGGGCGCGTCAGGTCGATCGGGAAGCGCGTGGTCTGCCAGTGCATTGCAGGGTTCTGTTCCGCCATTGAAAACGGGGCCGAAGCCCCGTCGTCTGAATCCGTCAGCTCGCTCAGGCCGCAGCCGGTGCGCCGTCCGTCTTGACGGGCGGCGTCGGGCCGCTCGGCTTGCCGGAACTGGGGCCCCAGTCCTTCGGCGGACGCGGCGGGCGGTTGTCCATGATGTCGTCGATCTGGTCGGCGTCAATGGTTTCCCATTCGAGCAGCGCCTTCGCCATCGCGTGCATCTTGTCCTGGTTGTCCTCGATCAGCTTGCGGGCGACCGCGTACTGCTCGTCGATGATGCGGCGGATCACGTCGTCGACCTTCTGCATCGTCTGCTCGGACACATTGACCTGCTTGGTCACCGAACGGCCGAGGAAGACCTCGCTCTCGTTCTCGGCATAGACCATCGGGCCCAGCTCGTCGGTCATGCCGTAGCGGGTGACCATGTCGCGCGCCATCGACGTCGCACGCTCGAAGTCGTTCGAGGCGCCGGTGGTCATCTGGTTCATGAACACTTCTTCGGCGATGCGGCCACCGAACAGCATGCTGATCATGTTCAGCATGTACTCGCGGTCGTAGCTGTAGCGGTCCTTCTCGGGCAGCGACAGCGTGACGCCCAGCGCACGGCCGCGCGGGATGATGGTGACCTTGTGCACCGGGTCGAGCTTCGGCAGCATGCGGCCGATCAGCGCGTGGCCGGACTCGTGGTACGCGGTGTTGCGGCGCTCGTCCTCGTCCATGACCATCGATTTGCGCTCGGCGCCCATCATGATCTTGTCCTTGGCGCGCTCGAAGTCGATCATCTCGACGACCCGGCCATTGCGGCGCGCGGCGAACAGCGCGGCCTCGTTGACGAGGTTCGCGAGATCGGCACCCGAGAAGCCCGGCGTGCCGCGCGCGAGGATGTCGGCACGGATGTCGGCACCGACCGGCACCTTGCGCATGTGCACGTTGATGATCTGCTCGCGGCCGCGGATGTCCGGCAGCGTCACGTAGACCTGGCGGTCGAAGCGGCCCGGGCGCAGCAGCGCGGGGTCGAGGATGTCGGGCCGGTTGGTGGCCGCCATCACGATCACGCCGAGGTTGGTCTCGAAGCCGTCCATCTCGACCAGCATCTGGTTCAGCGTCTGCTCGCGCTCGTCGTTGCCGCCGCCGAGGCCGGCACCGCGGTGGCGGCCGACCGCGTCGATTTCGTCGACGAAGATGATGCAGGGCGCGCTCTTCTTCGCCTGCTCGAACATGTCGCGCACGCGGGCCGCACCGACGCCGACGAACATCTCGACGAAGTCGGAGCCGGAGATGCTGAAGAACGGCACCTTCGCCTCGCCGGCGATCGCCTTGGCCAGCAGCGTCTTGCCGGTGCCCGGAGGGCCGACCAGCAGCACGCCGCGCGGAATGCGGCCGCCGAGCTTCTGGAACTTCTGCGGGTCCTTCAGGAAGTCGACCAACTCCTTGACCTCTTCCTTGGCCTCGTCGCAACCGGCGACATCGGCGAAGGTGGTGGTGTTGTTCGCTTCATCGAGCATGCGCGCCTTCGACTTGCCGAAGCTGAACGCGCCGCCCTTGCCGCCGCCCTGCATCTGGCGCATGAAGTAGATCCACACGCCGATCAGCAACAGCATCGGGCCCCACGAGCCGAGGATGCTCAACAGGATCGACGGCTCCTCGCGGGGCTTGACGTCGAACTTGACGTTGTTGTTGATCAGGTCACCCACGAGGCCGCGGTCGAGGAAGGTTGCGGTGGTGCGCAGGTCCTTGTCGTCGGTGGTCTTGGCCTTGATCTCGGTACCGGAAGGCCCTTCCTGGAGCTGGACGCTCTTGATCCGCTTGCTGCGAACTTCCTCGAGGAAGTCGGAGTAGCCGATCTGGTTGCCTTGCATTGCACCCTTGTCGAACTGCTTGAACACGGTGAACAGCACGAGTGCGATCACCAGCCAGACAGCGACTTTGGAGAACCATTGATTGTTCACCGCGGCTCCTTCTTGCGATAAATCCTCAGCGCGGGCACAGGACGTGCCCAACATCCACGGCATCTGGGGACGATTCTAGTCCACTCAACCCACGCGACTTCACGAACGCTTATCGACCTGGATCCCAGGATTCTTGAGACCAATCCCGACCAGGAAGGTTTCGGACGATTTGTCGCGCGATGCCTTCGGTTTGATCGGTTTCACGACCCGGAAGGTTTTCTTGAATATTTCGACCAACTGGCTGTGGCCGCTGCCGTGGAAAACCTTGCTGACCAGTGCGCCATTCGGCGTCAGATGGTTCTGCGCGAATTCGACCGCCAGCTCCACCAGGTGCTCCATGCGGGCCGCATCGGAACTCTCGATGCCCGACAGATTGGGCGCCATGTCGGAAATCACCACGTCAACCGGCCGGCCGCCCACCAGCTCGTGCAACTGCGCCAGCACCGCATCCTCGCGAAAATCGCCCTGGAAAAAGACGACGCCTTCGATCGGCTCGATCGGCAGGATGTCGAGCGCGATGATGGTGCCGTTCAGTTCGCCGGCGGCGGCGCCCCCGAGCCCGCCGACTTCCTTCGGGGCGAATTTGCGTCGCACATACTGGCTCCAGGCCCCGGGCGCGGCGCCCAGGTCGACCACCAGCTGGCCCGGGTGGATCAGCTTCAGCTCCTCGTCGATTTCCTTCAGCTTGTAGGCCGCACGGGCCCGATAGCCCTCTTTCTTGGCCAGCTTGACGTACGTGTCGTTGAGGTGGTCATGCAACCACGCCTTGTTGACCTTCTTGCTTTTTGTCTTGATTTTCATTGGCTTACGCTCACTGCAAACGATAATACCGAGATGCCTGCCATCGAACTGACCCCCGCCCAGCGCAAGGACATGCGCGCCGAAGCCCACCACCTGAACCCGGTCGTCCTGATCGGCGGTGACGGCCTGACTCCTGCCGTGATCAAGGAGGCCGATGCTGCGCTCAATGCCCACGGCCTGATCAAGGTGCGCGTCTTCTCCGACGAACGCGCCACCCGCGAGGCCATCCTCGCCCAGTTGAGCGACCAGCTGAATGCCGCACCGATCCAGCACATCGGCAAGCTGCTGGTGCTGTGGCGCCCGATACCGCCGAAGGAAAAGGCCGAGCGCGAAGACCGCATGCCGGGGCCGCGCACCGTCAAGATCCTGAAGTTCTCGAAGAGCGGCAACCACCGCCCGCAGGTCAAGAAGCTCAAGGTGCTGGGCAACCAGCGCGTCGCCGCCGGCGGCGAGATCAAGCGCGCGAAGAAGCGCATCACGAGCCTGAAGAAGACCGCCGCCGACTGAATCGACGCGCGGCCGTCAGGCCCGGCTCCCGTGGAGCCGCCAGGCCAGCACCAGCAGCAGCGCGGTCTTGGTCGCGTACAGCGCCATCGACAAGGCATGCAAGGCGCCGAACGACATCGCGCCCTGCCCGCCCCGCGCCGCGGCCATCGCCGGCTGCAAGCCGAACCAGCCCAGCACCGTGCAGAACGCAACCGCGAGCAGCATCAGCGCATCGGCGCCCAGCACGCTGCCGCGGGTTTCGGTCTGCTGCCAGATCCGGCGCAGCACCATCAACAGCAGCACCGCCAGGCCGAGGCTCAGGTAGGCCTCCTGCATGAACATGCGCCCGGCGATCCGCCCGGCGGTCTCGGGGAAGGTGCTCGCGAACCCGGCCGGCGCGCCGATGAAGCCCACGCCCAGCAGCACGCCGGCCCACAGGCCGGCCAGCCAGCCCGCGAAGCGCTGCAATCTGTGCGAGCTCATGTCCGCCTCAAGCGGCGCCCACCGAGCCGCTTGTCAGACATGGCGGACTTCAGACATACCGGACTTCGATGATCTCGTAGCTCTTGACGCCACCGGGCGCCTGCACCTCGGCCACGTCGCCGGCCACCTTGCCGATCAGCGCACGGGAGATCGGGGAGCCGATCGAGATGCGGCCTTCCTTCAGGTCGGCTTCATCCTCGCCGACGATCTGGTACGTGACCGGATTGCCGGTCTTCTCGTCCTCGAGCTCGACGGTGGCGCCGAACACCACGCGGCCTTCGGCATTCAGCGTCTTCGGGTCGATGATCTGCGCGGCGGCGAGCTTGCCTTCGATCTCGAGGATGCGGCCCTCGATGAAGCCCTGCTTGTCCTTGGCGGCTTCGTACTCGGCGTTCTCGGACAGGTCGCCCTGCGCGCGCGCCTCGGCAATCGCCTGGATGACCGAATGGCGTTCCACCGTCTTCAGCCGATGCAGTTCTTCCTTGAGTTTTTCGGCACCGCGCACGGTGATGGGGATGGTCGTCATGGTGGAACCCTGGAGGCAAAAATGAAGCCGCCGCCCTCTCCCTCGCGGGAGGCCCGGCGGCGGCCGATGTGTTTCAGAAAGTTTAGTGCAGTTCGCGGTGCAGCTCTTGCAGGGAAAGCACGACCAGATCGTCCTGGTGCTTCATGCCTTCGACCGCCGCTTCGCAGCCGGCCATGCTGGTGTAGTAGGTCACCCGGTTGGCCAGCGCCGCCTGGCGGATGTGGCGCGAATCGGCGATCGCCGTGCGCGTCTCGTCGACCGTCGTGAACACCAGCTGGATCTCGCCGGCCTTCACCATGTCGACGATGTGGGGGCGACCATCCTTCACCTTGTTGACCGCCTTGACCGGCACGCCGCCCTCGGCGATGGCCGCGGCCGTGCCCTTGGTCGCGACGACCTGGAAGCCGAGCGCGTGCAGGTCGCGCGCCACCACCACCGCACGCGCCTTGTCGCCGTTCTTCACGGTGATGCAGACGGTGCCGCGGTCGGGCAGGCGCGAGCCGGCGCCGAGCTGGCTCTTCAGCATCGCCTCGCCGAAGGTGCGGCCGGTGCCCATCACCTCGCCGGTGGAGCGCATCTCCGGGCCGAGGATCGGATCGACGCCGGGGAACTTGTTGAACGGGAACACCGCTTCCTTCACCGAGAAGTACGGCGGGATCACCTCGCGCGGCAGCTTGCCGTGGCGGTCTTTCTGGCTCGACAGCTTCTGGCCGACCATGCAGCGCGCCGCGATCTTCGCGAGCGCCTGGCCGGTGGCCTTCGAGACGAAGGGCACCGTGCGCGACGCACGCGGGTTGACCTCGAGCACGTAGACGACCGCATCGGCGCCCTCGCCCTGGATCGCGAACTGCGTGTTCATCAGGCCCTTGACCTTCAAGGCCTTGGCCATCAGCACCGTCTGGCGGCGCAGTTCATCCTGCAGCGCCTTCGGCAGCGAATACGGCGGCAGCGAACAGGCCGAGTCGCCCGAATGGATGCCCGCCTGCTCGACGTGCTCCATGATGCCGCCGATCATCACCTCTTCGCCGTCGCTGATGCAGTCGACGTCGACCTCGATCGCGTCGTCGAGGAAGCGGTCGAGCAGCACCGGCGATTTCTCCGACACCTTCACCGCCTCGCGCATGTAGCGCTCGAGGTCTTTCTCGCCGTGCACGATCTCCATCGCGCGGCCGCCCAGCACGTAGCTCGGGCGCACCACCAGCGGGTAGCCGATCTCGGCGGCCAGCGTCTTCGCGGCCTCTTCGGTGCGCGCGGTGCGGTTCGGCGGCTGCTTCAGGCCGAGTTCGTGCAGCAGCTTCTGGAAGCGCTCGCGGTCTTCGGCGATGTCGATGCTGTCGGGCGAGGTGCCGACGATCGGCACGCCGGCGCGCTCGAGGTCGAGCGCGAGCTTCAGCGGTGTCTGGCCGCCGTACTGCACGATCACGCCGACCGGCTTTTCCTTCGCGACGATCTCCAGCACGTCTTCCAGCGTCACCGGCTCGAAGTACAGGCGGTCGGACGTGTCGTAATCGGTCGACACCGTCTCGGGATTGCAGTTGACCATGATGGTCTCGTAGCCGTCCTCGCGCATCGCGAGCGCGGCATGCACGCAGCAGTAGTCGAACTCGATGCCCTGCCCGATGCGGTTCGGGCCACCGCCCAGCACCATGATCTTCTTGCGGTCGGTCGGCTCGGCCTCGCATTCCTCGTCGTAGGTCGAGTACATGTAAGCGGTCTGCGTCGAGAACTCGGCGGCGCAGGTGTCGACGCGCTTGTAGACCGGGCGCACGTTCTGCGCCCAGCGCGCCTCGCGCACCTCGTGCTGGTGCGTGCCGAGCAGCTTGGCCAGGCGGCGGTCGGAGAAGCCCTTCTGCTTCAGGAAGCGAAGTTCCTCGGTCGACAGGCTGGCGACCGTGCGGCCGGCGAGCGCCTGCTCGAACTTGATCAGCTGCTGGATCTGCGCGAGGAACCACGGGTCGATCGCGGTCTCTTCGAAGACCTCTTGCAGGCTCATGCCGATGCGGAACGCATCGCCGACGAACAGGATGCGCTCCGGGCCGGCCTCGCCGATCTCGGCAATGATCTCGTCGCGGTCTTCCTGCTTGCAGGAGGTGCGCTCGGTCAGCCCGTCGATGCCGGTCTCGAGCCCGCGCAGCGCCTTCTGGAAACTCTCCTGGAAGGTGCGGCCCATCGCCATCACCTCGCCGACCGACTTCATCTGCGTCGTCAGGCGCGAATCGGCCGCCGGGAATTTCTCGAACGCGAAACGCGGGATCTTGGTGACGACGTAGTCGATGCTCGGCTCGAACGACGCCGGGGTCGCGCCGCCGGTGATGTCGTTGCGCAGCTCATCGAGCGTGTAGCCGATCGCCAGCTTGGCGGCGACCTTCGCGATCGGGAAGCCGGTGGCCTTCGAGGCCAGCGCCGACGAGCGGCTGACGCGCGGGTTCATCTCGATCACGACCATGCGGCCGTCGACCGGGTTGATCGAGAACTGCACGTTCGAGCCGCCGGTGTCGACGCCGATCTCGCGCAGGATCGCGATGCTGGCGTTGCGCAGCAGCTGGTATTCCTTGTCGCTCAGCGTCTGCGCCGGCGCGACGGTGATCGAGTCGCCGGTGTGGATGCCCATCGGGTCGAGGTTCTCGATCGAACAGACGATGATGCAGTTGTCGGCGCGGTCGCGCACGACTTCCATCTCGTACTCTTTCCAGCCGATCAGGCTTTCCTCGATCAGCAGTTCCTTGGTGGGCGACAGGTCGAGGCCGCGCTTGCAGATCTCTTCGAACTCTTCCGGGTTGTAGGCGATGCCGCCGCCGGTGCCACCGAGCGTGAAGCTCGGGCGGATCACCATCGGGAAGCCGGTGCCACCAATTTCGGCGGTGATGCGCTTCTGCACCGAGAGCGCCTCTTCCATCGAGTGGGCGATGCCCGAGCGCGCCGAATGCAGGCCGATGCCGGTCATCGCGTCCTTGAACTTCAGGCGGTCTTCCGCCTTCTCGATGGCCTTCTCGTTCGCGCCGATCATCTCGACGCCGTACTTCGCGAGCACGCCGTGCTTGTGCAGGTCGAGCGCGCAGTTCAGCGCGGTCTGGCCGCCCATCGTCGGCAGCACCGCATCGGGGCGCTCCTTGGCGATGATCTTCTCGACCACCTGCCAGGTGATCGGCTCGATGTAGGTGACGTCGGCCATCTCCGGGTCGGTCATGATCGTCGCCGGATTGCTGTTGACGAGGATGACCTTGTAGCCCTCTTCGCGCAGCGCCTTGCAGGCCTGCGCGCCGGAGTAGTCGAACTCGCAGGCCTGGCCGATGATGATCGGACCGGCCCCGATGATGAGGATGGATTTGAGGTCGGCGCGCTTAGGCATTGTTCTTCTCCATCATGGCCGTGAAGCGGTCGAACAGGTAGCCGATGTCATGGGGTCCCGGGGAGGCCTCTGGATGGCCCTGGAAGCAGAAAGCGGGTTTGTCGGTGCGTGCCAGGCCCTGCAGCGTGCCGTCGAACAGGCTGACGTGCGTGGGGCGCAGGTTGGCAGGCAGGGTCTTCTCGTCGACCGCGAAGCCGTGGTTCTGGCTCGTGATGCTGACGCGACCGTTGTCGAGGTCCTTCACCGGGTGGTTCGCGCCGTGGTGGCCGAACTTCATCTTGAAGGTCTTCGCGCCGGAGGCCAGCGCGAGGATCTGGTGGCCCAGGCAGATGCCGAAGGTCGGGATGCCGGTGTCGATCAGCGTGCGCGTCGCGGCGATCGCGTAGTCGCAAGGCTCGGGGTCGCCGGGGCCGTTGCTCAGGAAGATGCCGTCGGGCTTGTAGGCCAGCACGTCGGCGGCCGGGGTCTGCGCCGGCACCACGGTGACCTTGCAGCCGCGGGCCGCGAGCATGCGCAGGATGTTGCGCTTGACGCCGAAGTCGTACGCGACGACGTGGAAGCGCGGATCCTTCAGCGTGCCGTAGCCCTCGCCGAGCGTCCATTCGGTCTCGGTCCAGTCGTAGGGCTTCGTCTCGCTGACCACCTTGGCCAGGTCGAGCCCGGCCATGCTGGGCGCGGCCTTGGCCTTCGCGATGGCGCCGTTGCGGATCTCGTCGGTCACGGCCTGGCCGACGGCCAGCGTGACGATGCAGCCGTTCTGCGCGCCGCGGGTGCGCAGCACGCGCGTCAGGCGGCGGGTGTCGATGTTGGCGATGGCGACCGTGCCTTCGCGTTGCAGGTACTGCGCCAGCGTCATCGTCTGGCGGAAGTTCGACGCGAGCAGCGGCAGGTCCTTGATGATCAGGCCGGCCGCGAAGACGCGGTTGGCTTCCACATCTTCATCGTTGACACCGTAGTTGCCGATGTGCGGATAGGTCAGCGTGACGATCTGGCGGCAGTAGCTCGGGTCGGTCAGGATTTCCTGATAGCCGGTCAGCGCGGTGTTGAACACCACTTCGCCGATGGTCTCGCCGGGCGCGCCGATCGAGACGCCCTGAAAGACCGTTCCGTCCGCGAGTGCCAGCAGAGCCTGTCCTGGGTTTGTCAGCAGTTGAGGCGGCACACGTATCTCCGTTGGTGCGCGCCCAGCTCTGCTCTTCTCGAGCGTCGGACCGGGGAGAAAACTGGGGGAGTTTTCGACAGGAAACGGCGAGGGTTTCGCTGGGGCGGGCGGGTTGCAGGTAAACCGCGGGATTATAGACGAGCTTCGAGGGTTGACCCTGAGCGGCGCATGCAGCACACGAATGCGAGCGATTGCCGTGTGCAACGCGAGCGCAGCAGTCGGATTTGCGTTTCGTTGCGCGACGATCGACTCCGATAATGCGCGCTGATCCGACCTCTCACACCCAACAAGAAGGAGCCTCACATGAAGGGCGACCCCAAAGTCATCGAACACCTGAACGCGCAGCTGAAGAACGAGCTGACCGCGATCAACCAATACTTCCTGCACTACCGCATGCTCAAGCACTGGGGCCTCGACAAGCTGGCCGCCAAGGAATACGCCGAGTCGATCGGCGAGATGAAGCATGCCGACAAGCTGATGACGCGCATCTTCACGCTCGACGGGTTGCCGAACCTGCAGGACCTGGGCAAGCTGATGGTCGGCGAAGACACCGTCGAGATCCTGCAGTGCGACCTGAAGTCCGAGCAAGGCGCACAGGCCACCATCAAGGACGGCATCGCCCACTGCGAGACGGTGCGCGACTACGTCTCGCGCGACCTGCTGCAGGAAATCCTCGACGACACCGAGGAGCACATCGACTTCCTGGAGACGCAGCTCGACCTGGTCGACAAGGTCGGCCTGCAGAACTACCTCCAGTCACAAATGGGTGAAGTCGAAGCCTGAGCCCCGTGACCGATTCCTCGCACCCCCGCGGTGCGGGGATGCCCCCAAGCTTGAAGTGCGAATCGTTCTTGTTTAAGATGCCTCCATCGGCCCTCGCTCGGCGGCCGGGAGTGCATCTGATGATCGTGTGTGTCTGCGAACGCGTTTCCGACCGGGACATCGAACGGCATGTCCGGGGTGGGTGCGACAGCTTCGACTCCCTGCAGCTGGAAACCGGCGTCGCCACCTGCTGCGGCCGCTGCGAAGACTGCGCACGCGAGGTGTTCGAGACCGCCGGCACCGCACAAGGCGGGATGACCATCATCCCGCTGAAGATCGCCGCCTGACGACGGCGACCCGGGCGCGGATCAGAGCGCCGCGATCCCTGCCTTCGCGATCTGCACGTCCTCGCTCGACTTCACCCCGCTGACGCCTACCGCACCGACACACTGGCCCTGCGCCACGATCGGCACGCCGCCCTCGAGCATGCCTTCCAGCGTCGGCGCGCTCAAGAAGGCGCTGCGGCCCTGGTTGATCATGTCTTCGTAGACCTTGCTCTCGCGGCGGCCGACCGCCGCGGTGCGGGCCTTGCCCGGGGCGATGTGCGACGAGATCGGCGCCGCGCCGTCCAGCCGCTGCAGCCACAGCAGGTGCCCGCCGTCGTCGACGATCGCGATCGTCACGGCCCACTGGTTCTTCAAGGCCTCGGCCTCGGCGGCGGCGGCGATGCGCTTCACGTCGTCGAGGGTCAACACGGGTTTGCTGTTCATGCGCAGGGGCAGGAGTTGGGAAAGCCGCACTGTAGTGCGACAGCGCCGGCCCGGCCAAGGCCCACGGGCGCAGAACACCCCTGCGCCGGCGCCAACCAATGCGGCGCAGGGATCCATGTCATCCCATGTCAGTTGTTACCGGGAACTACAATGCGCCGTCCGGGTCCATACCCGTGGTTCGACTCTCTGGAGGATTCATGAACGACAACCTGCAAGCTGCCTACGGCGGCTACATCGGCTCGGTTCCGAGCGCTGAACAGCGCAACCGGGTCCTTCGCAACACTTACTGGCTGCTCGCACTGTCGATGGTGCCAACCGTCCTCGGTGCATGGCTCGGCGTCACGATGAACTTCGGCGCCCTGCTGGTCGGCAGCCCGCTGCTCGGTTTCGTCGCGATCCTGGCCGTCGCTTTCGGCTTCATCTTCGCGATCAAGCACACTCAAAACTCGGGTCTCGGCGTCGCGGTCCTGCTGGGCTTCACGTTCTTCATGGGCCTGATCCTGTCGCTGACGATCGGGCGCGTGCTTGGCAGCTATCGCAACGGCGCCCAGC
Organism: Rhizobacter sp. OV335; assembly: GCF_900142965.1. Lineage (GTDB taxonomy): Bacteria > Pseudomonadota > Gammaproteobacteria > Burkholderiales > Burkholderiaceae_C > Rhizobacter. Next base: position 85,458 of record NZ_FRCQ01000009.1, on the reverse strand, counting down.
TCATCGTGCTGGCATTCGGCGGCACCGGCCTCGTGTTCTTCGGCATGGCCACGCTAGCCACCACGATGAAGCGCGACATCGCCAGCTGGGGCAAGTGGCTGTTCGTCGCCGTGATCGGGCTGATCATTGCCAGCCTGGCCAACATCTACTTCCAGATGACCGCGCTTTCGATGGTGGTCTCGACCCTCGCGGTCGTGATTTTCTCGGCGTACATGCTTTACGACATGAAGCGCGTGATCGATGGCGGCGAGACGAACTACGTGTCGGCAACGCTCGCGATCTACCTTGACGTGCTGAACGTGTTTGTCAATCTGCTGAACCTGCTCGGCATCTTCGGCGGCGACCGCGAATAAGCGGATCCGTTGACCGAACAAGGAAGGGGCCCTCGGGCCCCTTCTGCTTTTTCGGCGCCGCCTATCAGTCCCGCTCGAAGACGGCCATGCTTTCCACATGCGCCGTGTGCGGGAACATGTTCACCGCGCCGGCCGCCGTGCAGCGGTAGCCGCCCTGGTGCACCAGCAGCCCGGCATCGCGCGCCAGCGTCGCCGGGTTGCAGCTCACGTAGACGATGCGCTTCGGCGGCAGGTAGCCCGGTGCCACCGCCGGATCGGCGTGCAGGTCGACCAGCGCCTTGGTCAGCGCGAACGCGCCTTCGCGCGGCGGGTCGACCAGCCACTTCTCGGCATTGCCATACGCGGCCAGTTCGGCCGGCGTGATCTCGAACAGGTTGCGCGCGACGAACGAGGTCTTGTGCGCCAGCCCGTTGACCTGCGCGTTCTCGCGCGAGCGCGCGACCAGCGATTCGCTGCCCTCGATGCCGAGCACCTCGCGCGCCTGCGTCGCGATCGGCAGCGTGAAATTGCCGAGCCCGCAGAACCAGTCGATCACCCGCTCGTCCGGCCCGGCGGCGAGCAGCTTCAGCGCCCGCGACACCAGCACCTGGTTGATCTGGTGATTGACCTGCGTGAAGTCGGTCGGCTTGAACGGCATCGTGATGCCGAATTCCGGCAGCCCGTAGGCGAGCGGCGGGCCACCTTCGTCGAGCAGGTGCACCGTGTCCGGCCCCTTGGGTTGCAGCCACCACTGGATGGCGTGCGCCGCCGCGAACTCGCGCAGCCGCTGCAGGTCGCCGTCGCTCAGCGGCTCGAGGTGCCGCAGCACCAGCGCCGTGACCTCGCTGCCGATCGCCACCTCGATCTGCGGCAGCCGGTCGCGCTGGTCCATCGCGGTGATCAGCACGCGCAGCGGCAGCAGCAGGTCGCTCAGGTGGCGCGGCAGCACCTCGCAGCTGTCCATGTCGGCCACGTAGCTGGACTTGCGCTCGTGGAAACCCACCAGCACCGTGCCCTTCTTGACGACATGCCGCACCGACAGCCGCGCGCGGTAGCGGTAGCCCCAGGCCGGCCCTTCGATCGGCCGAAGCACGCGCTCGGCCTTCGTCTTGCCGAGGTGCCACAGCGCGTCTTCGAGCGCCCGCTGCTTGGTCGCGACCTGCGCGCCGACGTGGAAGTGCTGCATCTTGCAGCCGCCGCAGGTGCCGAAATGCCGGCAGCCGGGCGTCACGCGCTGCGAACTCTCGCGGCGCAGCGCCGTCATCGTCGCCTGTTCCCAGTTGTTCTTGCGGCGCCCCACGCTGACCTGGACCTGCTCACCGGGCAATGCGCCCTCGATGAACACCACCTTGCCTTCCGCGTTGTGCGCCACGCCTTGCGCTTCGAGGTCGAGGGATTCGACCGTCAGCCATTCATCGCTTGCTGTCATCCGGCGATTGTCTCAGGCCGCCGGCGCCGTTTTTCAGCTCCCCGCCTAGAAGATCGAATCGCGGTCGATCCCGCTGCGCGCCATGCGGCGCTTCAGCTTGACCAACGCCTCCTGCTGGATCTGCCGGATGCGCTCGCGCGTCAGGCCCAGGCGCTCGGCGAGCACCTCCAGCGTCTCGGGCTCGCGGTCGCGCAGGCCGTAGCGGCCCGACAGCACCTCGCGCTCGCGGTCGTTCAGCTCGTCGAGCCCGTGCTGCAGCAGCACGTCGATCTCGTGGTTCAGCGTCGTCGACAGCGGATCGCTCGCGCCCTCGTCGGCCACGCTGTCGATCATCGATTCGGAGTTCTCGCGGTCGATCGGCGCGTCGAGCGAGGCCGGCAGCTCGGCGAACTTCAGCAGGTCGCTGACCTCCTGCACCGGCCGGCCGACGCGCAACGCGATGTCCTCGACCCGCACCGGCTTGTCGGTGCCGTCGCCGTGCAGGCCGTCGGCTTCGAGCGCGCGGCGGGCCTTCACCACATGGTTCAGCTCGCGCACCACGTGCACCGGCAGCCGCACCAGCCGGGCCTGGTGCATGATCGCGCGCTCGATGCTCTGGCGGATCCACCACGACGAATAGGTCGAGAAGCGAAACCCGCGCTCCGGCTCGAACTTGCCGATCGCGTGCATCAGGCCGAGGTTGCCTTCCTCGATCAGGTCGGTCATCGGCAGGCCGCGGCCCAGGTAGTTCTTCGCGATGCTGACCACCAGCCGCAGGTTGCGCTCGATCATCAACTGGCGCGCCGCGAAATCGCCGGCACGCGCCTTCGTCGCGGTGTCGAACTCTTCCTGCGGGGTCAGCAGCGGGGCGCGGCGGATGTCGCGCAGATAGGTCTGCAGCGTGTTGCCGACCTCGCCATCGCCGGCGGCGATCTCGATCACCGGGCGCGCATCGTCGGACGCTGCGTCGGCCTGTTCCCGCGGGTCGCCGTCAGGCGGCGCTTCCGGAGGCTCGGCCGGCTCGCCCTGCGCATCGCCCCCCCTCAGCACCGGCAGCGGCGGCCTGACCGCGGCCTCCTGGCCCAGCGCATGCCCGTTCAGTGTGCTGCGCTTCTTGGCCATGCTGTTGCCCGGGCTGGAGGAAGGTGGGCCGCGCGTCAGCGCGGCGGCAGGAGCTTGGCCGGATCGATCGGCCTGCCGAGTTTGCGGATCTCGAAATGCAGCAGCACCCGGTCGGAATCGGTGGTGCCCATCTCGGCGATCTTCTGGCCGCGGCGCACGGTCTGGTCTTCCTTGACCAGCAGCGCCTGGTTGTGCGCGTAGGCCGTCAGGAAGGTGCTGTTGTGTTTCAGGATCACGAGGTTGCCGTAGCCGCGCAGGCCGGACCCGGCATAGACCACGCGGCCGTCGGCCGCGGCCAGCACCGGATCGCCGGCCTTGCCGGAGATCGACAGGCCCTTGCTGCGCACGTCGTCGAAGCCGGTCACCACCGGGCCGGCGGCCGGCCACTGCCAGTTGACGTCGTCGTCATCGCGCGGGGTGGCCGCTGCCGCGGGGGGCACCGCGACCGGCGTCGAGGCCGTCGACACCCCCGCCGCACCCGAGGCGCCCGAAGCAGCCCGCGGCGCATCGAGCGGCTTCACGTCGATCTTCGCGGCGGTCACGCCGCGCGTGGCCACCGCGTTCGGATCGGCACCCGGCGGCACGACGCGCAGCACCTGGCCGACCTCGATGACGTTCGGGTTGTCGAGGTTGTTCCACTTGATCAGGTCTTTCCAGTTCTGGCCGGTCTCGAGCCCGACACGGATCATCGTGTCGCCTGGTTTCACCGTGTAGAAGCCGGGCTTGCCGGCGTTCTCGGCGCCCGGCAGCGGCTTCACGCCGTCCGGCGTGACGAGTGGTGGCACAGGCGTCGCGATCGGCGTGCCCTGCGACCCGCCCGCCGTCGTGACCGGCGCCCGGATGCCGCCGCGATCCTCGACCGGCGCCTTGACCTTCGGCGACGAACAGGCCGCGAGCGCGAGCGCCGCCAGCACGATGGCGATCGACCGCGGACTGATCGAACGGCGGCGCGCTGCCGCGGGAATCGGGGTGCTTGCCATCAATGCCACTGTCATCAATCCGTTCCTGATTTTAGGGGGACGAACAACACGGCCTCATGGACCGTGCGCTCGTAGCCACCCTCTGTTCTGTCGACCACCACCAGCACCTGGCCCTGCCCTGCAGCCCGCTGCACCGGGGCCACCAGGCGGCCGCCGACGGCCAGTTGATCGAGCCAGGCCTGCGGCAGGTTGTCGCCGCCGGCGGCCGAAATGATGCTGTCGTACGGCGCGTTCGGCGGGTGGCCCCGCATCCCGTCACCATACACCAGCCGGATGTCCGTCAAGCGCAGCGGCGCCAGCAACTCGCGCGCCTTGTCGTGCAGCGGCTTGAGCCGTTCCACCGACAGCACCTGCCGCGACAGCTGCGCCAGCACCGCCGCCTGGTAGCCGCAGCCGGTGCCGATCTCGAGCGTGCGGCCCAGCGTGCGGCGCGTGCGCGCGGCGGGGCTCGCCATCAGCAGCTCGATCATGCGGGCCACCACCGACGGCTTCGAGATGGTCTGCCCGAGGCCGATCGGCAGGCTGGTGTCTTCATACGCCTGGTTGACCAGCGCCGTGTCGACGAAGGCATGGCGCGGCACGCGGGCCATCGCGCCGAGCACCAGCTCGTCGCGCACGCCGCCGCTGCGCAGCCGGTCGACCATGCGCTGGCGAACGCCGGCCGAATCGAGGCCGAGGCCGGTCGGCACCACACGCTGCGTGGCGGCCATCGCCGCCTGCTGCACCGGCCGCTGCGGCCGCAGCACCTCGCGGCCCTTGGCCGGCGGCGTGAGCCGATCGAGTTGCAGCGGGAACTTCGGTCGCTTCGGTGCTTCGCTCATGCACCCACCGCTTGCGACCACTGCCGCCACGCGGGCAACCGGGCATGGTCGGTCAGGTCGACCTGCAGCGGCGTGATCGACACGCAGCCGTCGGCGGTGGCATGGAAATCGGTGCCCTCGCCCGCTTCGCGCACGTCGCCGGCCGGCCCGATCCAGTAGATCGGCTCGCCGCGCGGGTTCTGCTGGCAGACCACCGGCTCGCTCGCATGGCGGCGGCCCAGCCGCGTGATGCGGCGCGGCAGCTCGATCGCGTCGGGCCGGTTCGGGATGTTGACGTTGAGCAGCCAGGCGCCGGGCGCCGGCGGGTGCGCGATCACCTGCTCGACCAGCGAGCGTGCGAAGCGCGCCGCCGCATCGACCTGCCCCCAGCCCTTCTCGACCTGCGAGAACGCGATCGCCGGGATGCCGAACAGGAAGCCTTCCATCGCGGCGGCGACGGTGCCGGAGTACAGCGTGTCGTCGCCCATGTTGGCGCCGTTGTTGATGCCCGAGAGCACCAGGTCGGGCTGGTGCTCGAGCAGCCCGGTCAGCGCGACGTGGACGCAATCGGACGGCGTGCCGTTGATGTAGCGGAAGCCGTTGGCCGCGGTGAAGACCGACAGCGGCCGGTGCAGCGTCAGCGAGTTCGAGGTGCCGCTCGCGTTCTGCTCCGGGGCCACCACGTCGATCTCGCCGAGCCCTTCGCAGGCCTTCACCAGGGCCGCGAGGCCGGGGGCGAGGTAGCCGTCGTCGTTGGCGATCAGAATGCGCATCGGGCGATTGTAGGACTCGTCACCTGCGCGACGCGCGCACGCGACTCGCCTGCCTATCATTCGCCGACCCCAAGGAGACATGACGATGCAAGCCTGGTTGTGCGAGAACCCCATCGGCCCCGAAGCGCTGACCTGGAAAGACCTGCCGACGCCGCAGCCGGCCGCCGGCGAGGTGCGCGTCGCGATCCGTGCCGCGAGCCTGAACTTCCCGGACCTGCTGATCGTCCAGAACAAGTACCAGATCAAGCCGCCGCTGCCCTTCGTGCCCGGCGCCGAGTACGCCGGCGTGGTCGAGGCCGTCGGCGAAGGCGTCAAACACTTGAAGGTCGGCGATGCGGTGGCCGCGTTCGCCGGCACCGGCGGCTTCGCGACGCACGCCTGCGTGAACGCCGCGCTGCTGATGCCGCTGCCGCCGGGCTTCGCGTTCGAGGACGCGGCCGCGTTCCTGTGCACCTACGGCACCACGCACCATGCGCTGATGGACCGCGCGGCACTGCAGCCCGGCGAGACCGTGCTGGTGCTCGGCGCGGCCGGCGGCGTCGGCAGCGCGGCGATCCAGATCGCGAAGGCCGCGGGCGCACGCGTGATCGCCGCCGCGTCCACCGACGAGAAGTGCGGCTTCTGCAAGCAGCTCGGCGCCGACGAGACCATCAACTACAGCCGCGGCCAGTTGCGCGAAGAACTGAAGGCGCTGACCCAGGGCAAGGGCCCCGACGTGGTCTACGACCCGGTCGGCGGCGACCTCGCCGAGCCGGTGTTCCGCTCGATCGCCTGGCGCGGCCGCTACCTGGTGATCGGCTTCGCGCAAGGCGGCATCCCGGCGCTGCCGCTGAACCTCGCGCTGCTGAAGGGTGCGTCCATCGTCGGCGTCTTCTGGGGCGAATTCGCGCGCCGCGAGCCGAAGAACAACGCCCGCGCGCTGGCCGAGCTGGCCGGCTGGTATGCGCAGGGCAAGATCAAGCCGGCGATCGACCGCACGCTGCCGATGAGCGGTCTGTCGGATGCCTTCGCCCGCATGGGCAGCCGCCAAGTGCAGGGCAAGATCGTGATGGTGACATGACCGCCCCTCGGTCGACGGGTACGTCGACCGATCCCCGGGGGGATGCGGGCCGCCGCTCCGACCATCGCACCCCTTCACCCGAGGGGGGCTCGAGCCGCGCCGCACACGGCTGGACACAGTTTGCGCGGGGTCGAGTGCGCTACGATGCTGGACGCGCCCCGCGTCCCCTCCGTTCACCCCCGGCACCATGGCATGGCAATCAAGGTCCTGATCGTTGAAGACAATCCCGTCGCGCGCAGCTTCCTGTGCCGCGTGGTGCGCGAAAGCTTCAGCGACACGATCGCCATCACCGAGGCCGGCGACCTCGAGAGCGCGCGCCGCCACATCGGCCTGCCCGACCGCCAGAAGATCGACGCGCCGACCGATCCGTTCAAGCTGATCCTGGTCGACCTGGAACTGCCCGACGGCAACGGCATGGAGCTGCTGGCCGAGCTGGCCCGCTACCCGGCCACCAAGATCGTCACCACGCTGTACTCCGACGACGACCACCTGTTCCCCGCGCTCCAATGCGGTGCCGACGGCTACCTGCTGAAAGAAGACCGCTTCGAGGTGCTGGTCGAGGAACTGCAGAAGATCGTGCGCGGCCAGCCGCCGCTGTCGCCGGCCATCGCGCGGCGCCTGCTCGGCCACTTCCGCCAGGGCCCCGGCGGCATGGGCGGTCTGTCCGAGCCGGCACCGTCGGGCTTCCAGAGCAGCCGCCCGATGCCGCTCGGCCGCGGCGCACCGCTCGACCACGAGCGCCTGACCCCGCGCGAGAGCGAGGTGCTGACCTACCTCAGCAAGGGCTTCACGATCAAGGAGATCGCGAACCTGATGGGCATCAAGTGGTTCACGGTCAACGACCACATCAAGTCGATCTACAAGAAGCTCAACGTGTCCAGCCGTGCCGAAGCGGCCGTGCTGGCCAGCAAGCAGGGCCTCGTCTAGGTCCATGGCCCTGCGGGGCTGACAGCGCATGGACACCCCCGCGTCACGGCCGGCGAGCCTGCACACCCACACCGATTCCGCACTCGATTCCGGGCTGATCGACCACGCGCTCGGCGATGACCAGCGCCTGTCGCGCTGGATGGGCTGGCGGCTGCGCCTGCTGGTGGTGGCCGCGCTGCTCGGCTGCGTGGCGCTGGTGATGACGGCGCGCTGGCTCGCCGCCCAGCCGCACCTGCCGGCCGACTGGCGCGTCGGCGCGCAGGGCGAGATCGAACTGGTGCACACCGACGACGCTGCGCTGAAGCCGCTCGAAGGCCGCGCGCTGGTCGGCCTGCTGAACGACAACGGGCAGGTCGCGATCGTCGACGGCCTGGCGCTGCAGCGCTCGCCGCGCTGGATCACGAACGATGCGCAGCGCGAGCGCCACCTCGACCAGCACCAGCAGGTCGCCGCGGTGATGGGCGGCAGTGCGGTGCGGGTCTTCTTCATCGGCGGGCGGCAGGTCGAGCTGGCACTGCAGCCGCGCGGGCTCACGCGGCTGGGCATGATGTTCTGGGTGCTGTCGGCGCTGAGCCTGACGCTGTACCTGGTGGCGATGGTGGTGCTGCTGGCCAAGCCGTCGATGCGCAACCTGCTGTATGCCGTGGCCTCGCTGTGCCAGGCCGGCAGCCTCGCCTTCATGGCGGTCGAGTCGACGCTGCAGCTCGGGCTGCCGCTCGGCTTCCTGCGCTGGGACCTGCCGCTGCGCCTGGCCTTCGACCTGCTCACGGCCGCCGCGCTGGTGCACGCCGCTTATCCGGCACAGCAACCACCGGCCGGCGGGCGGCGCATCGCGTGGGCCGGCTGGGGCATCGCGCTGCTGCTGGCGGTCTTGTGCGCCGGCGGATCGCTGCGCGGCGCGTGGTGGTGGGCACAGGGTGGCGTCCTGCTGCTGGGGCTGGTGGCACTCGGCCTGCTGAGCTGGTGGTACCGGCGCGAGCCGCATCCGTTCGCGGTCGTGATGCGCCGCTTCGGCGTGATGGCGATCAGCACCTGGGCGCTGCTGTCGATCGCCATCGCCGCGGGCCACCGGCTGCCATCGGTGCAGCAGCAGATGGCCAACATCGGCCCGGCGATCTGGTACGTGTTCTTCGCGTCGCTGCTGCTGCTGGTGCCGTTCCTGTCGAAATCGCAGCAGGTGATGCGCGAGTTCTCGCTGCTGGCGGCCGTCAGCACCATCGCGACCTCGCTCGACCTGCTGTTCGTCGCGGTGTTCTCGCTCGGCCAGTTCGCGTCGGTGACGCTGGCGCTGTTCCTGTCGCTGGGCATCTACTCGGGTGCGCGCCAGTGGATCCTGAACCAGCTGCTCGGCAGCAACGTGCTGACCACCGAGCGCATGTTCGAGAAGCTCTACCGCATGGCGCGCGAGGTCGAGACGCACCCCGAGCGCGCGTCCGACATGCTGATGCAGTTGCTGCGCGAGCTGTTCGAGCCGATGGAGGCGGTGGTGGTCGAGAAGTCCACGCGCAGCGCACGCGTGGCCGGCGACGGCTCGACGCTGGTGGTGCCGGTGCCGCAGCTGCCGGGCGTCGGCGACGGCCTGCCGTGCTCGGTGGTGCTGCGCTTCGCGCACCGCGGGCGGCGGCTCTTCACGTCCGAAGACGCGCGGCTGGCCGAGCGCATCCTCGAGCAACTGCGGCGGGCGATCGCGTTCGACAAGGCCGTGGAGCAAGGTCGCAGCGAGGAGCGCCTGCGCCTCGCGCAGGACCTGCACGACGACATCGGCGCGCGGCTGCTGACGCTGATGTACAAGGCACAGTCGCCCGAGATGGAAGAGTACGTGCGGCACACGCTGCAGGACCTGAAGACGCTGACGCGCGGGCTCGCCGCGCCGAACCACCCGCTGTCGCATGCCGCGGCCGAATGGAAGGCCGACCTGACGCAGCGCCTGACCGCGGCGCACATCGAGCTGGGCTGGAACCTGACCTTCGACCGCGACATCTCGCTGACGGTGGTGCAGTGGTCGGCGCTGACGCGCGTGATGCGCGAGCTGGTGAGCAATGCGATCGCGCATGCGAAGGCGCGCCGCGTCGACATCGAGTTCCACCTGCTGCAGGACGGGCTCGAGCTGACCATCACCGACAACGGCATCGGCCGCACCCCGCAGGCCTGGGCGCACGGGCTCGGGCTGGGTGGCGTGCGCAAGCGGGTGAAGCAGCTGGGCGGCGAGGTCGAGTGGAAGGAAGCCGGCGCGGTCGGGATCCGCTGCCGGGTGACGATACGGCAGCTGACCGAGAGGCACTGACGGCGGGCCGCTACCGGTCCGCGGTGAGCCGCCCCGCGCCGCGTCGCCCCTCGATCAGTTCGAAGAGGCCCGTGCCCGCGAGCATCGCGGCGACGAACACCAGCGCCTTGAACTCGCCCATGCCGAGCGCGACCAGCCCCGGCCCCGGGCAGAAGCCGGCGAGGCCCCAGCCGATGCCGAACAGCAGGCTGCCGAGCACCAGGACGCGCATCACAGCGCGCCCCCGACAGGGGTCAGCACATGCCGGACCACGAACACCACGGCGAACCCGGCGGCCATGAACACGGTCGTCGCGCCTGCCCGAGCGGGCCGTCGAGCAGCGCATCGGCCTGCGCGAAGCTGCCGACGGTGAACGGGAAATCGACCAGCCCGAACTCCTTGACGATGCCGGCCAGCGAGGTCGTCGCCGGGGCCGACATCCTCCACGCTGCTGCGGAAGCGGGCCGCCTGAAGCAGGCCTTCGAGGGCTCGGCGCAGGCCGTTCGCTGTGCTAGGGTGCGGCCTCATGACCGCCGACCTCCCCGCGGACCCCTCCCTGCACGGTGAAGCGCGCTTCCGCCTGCTCGTCGAGAGCGTGCGGGACTACGCCATCTTCATGCTCGACATCCACGGCCGGGTCGTCACCTGGAACGCCGGTGCGGAGCGTTTCAAGGGCTACCGGGCGCACGAGATCATCGGCCAGCACTTCTCGCGCTTCTATCCGCCCGAAGCCCTGGCACGCGGCCTGCCCGCGCACGAGCTCGAGGTGGCGCAGGCCACCGGCAGCTTCGAGGACGAAGGCTGGCGCGTCAGGAAGGACGGCTCGCAGTTCTGGGCGAACGTCGTCATCACCGCGATGCGCGCGCCCGACGGGCGGCTCGTCGGCTTCGCCAAGGTCACGCGCGACCTGACGCAGCGGCGCGGCCATGAAGAGGCCTTGCGCCGCAGCGAGGAGCGCTTCCGGCTGCTGGTCGAGGGCGTGTCCGACTACGCGATCTTCATGCTCGATGCCAACGGCATGGTCGCCACCTGGAACGTCGGCGCCCAACGCATCAAGGGCTACGCGGCCGCCGAGATCATCGGCCGGCACTTCTCGGTCTTCTATCCGCGCGAAACGCGCGCGAGCGGCTGGCCCGACCACGAGTTGCTGGTGGCGACCGAGAAGGGAAGCTTCATCGACGAAGGATGGCGGGTGCGCCAGGACGGCTCGATGTTCTGGGCCAACGTCACCATCACCGCGTTGCGCGACGACGACGGCCGGCTGCTCGGCTTCGCCAAGCTGACCCGCGACCTCACCGAGCGCCGGGACGCCGCGGCGGCCGAACTCGCCAGCCGGCAGCGCGACGAACTGCTGCAGGCCGAGCGCAGCGCCCGCATGGAGGCGCAGCGCGCGACGCGCGTCAAGGACGAGTTCCTGGCCACGCTGTCGCATGAACTGCGCACGCCGCTCAGCGCCATCCTCGGCTGGACCCAGGTGCTGCGCCGGGCCGAGAAAGCAGGCCAGCCGGTCGATCTGGCACGCGCCATCGACGTGATCGATCGCAACGCGCGGGCCCAGGTCAAGCTGATCGACGACCTGCTCGACCTGAGCCGCATCATGGCCGGCAAGATCCGGCTCGATGCGCAGCAGGTGCCGCTGCTGGAGGTCGTGCAGGCGGCCGTCGATTCGGCCCGGCCCGCCGCCGAGGCCAAGGACATCCGCCTGGCGACCCGGCTCGACCCGGACGCGCCGACGGTGCGCGGAGACGGCAGCCGCCTGCAGCAGGTGGTGTGGAACCTGCTCACCAACGCGATCAAGTTCACGCCGCAGGGCGGGCAGGTGCAGGTCGCGCTGCAGCGCAACGGCCAGCGCCTGACGCTGAGCGTCACCGACAACGGCATCGGCATCCCGGCGAGCTTTCTGCCGCAGGTGTTCGACCGCTTCTCGCAGAACGACAGCTCGACGACGCGGGCCTTCGGCGGCCTGGGCCTGGGGCTGGCGATCTGCCGGCAGCTGGTGGAGCTGCACGGCGGCACGATCCGGGCGACCAGCGCCGGCGAGGGCCACGGCGCCAGCTTCGTGGTCGACCTGCCGGTCTCGCATGCGCAACTGGAAGCCGAGGAGGCACAGCGCGTGCAATCGGTGGATGCGGTGCCAACGGTGGAAGAGGCCGCGCCGGCCGCGGACCTGCCCGCCCTGCCTCGGCTCGGCGGGGTGCATGCCTTCATCATCGACGACGAGCCCGATGCGCGCGACCTGCTGCAGCGTGTGTTCGAGGACCAGGGCGCGCAGGTGACGCCCTTCGCGTCGGCACAGCAGGCGCTGGCGGGGCTGGAGCGGGCCCGCCCGGCCGTCATCGTCAGCGACATCGGCATGCCGACGATGGACGGCTACCAGTTCATGCGCGCGCTGCGTGCGAGCGAGACGCGCCACGAGCGCATTCCGGCGCTGGCGCTGACGGCCTTCGCGCGCGCCGAGGACCGCAAGAAGTCACTGCTCGCGGGCTACCAGGCCCACCTGGCGAAGCCGTTCGACGTGACCGAGCTGGTGCTGGTGGTGGCGAATCTGGTGGGGCGCTGAGCGCCCGGGGCTCTCAAGGGCGCCGCGCCGCCGTGATCAGCAGTTCGTTCGGGCCGGCCCAGCCGGTCGGCGTGGTGAAGGCCTGCAGTTGCGCCCGGATGTCGTCCCACGCGGCCTTGGCCGCCGTGTCGCCGAGGCCCGCGAGGATCTGGAGAATCGGGCTCGCCGAGCTGCGCACGAAGGCGATGTAGTGGTCGACGGACGGCATGCGGAACACGGCCTCCACGGCCGTCGTCGCGACATCGCGGAAGCCTGCCGTGCGGAAGAGGTCGTCGATGTGGCCGGGGCGCCCGAGGCTGAACAAGCTGCCGGGTGCGAAGGGGTCGCGCGCCGGCAGCCCTGCGTGCCTGAGCGCCGTGGCCGTGAGGATCGAGATGCAGGGGTTCTTCTGCGGCACCGAGAACACCACGGTGCAGACACCGCCGCCCGGCCGCAGCGCGCGATGCATTTCACGCAGGCCCTGCAGAGGATTCGGGAACAGCATCAGACCGAGCCGACAGACTGCCGCATCGAACGAGGCTTCGTCGACGCGCAGGTCCTCGCCGTCGGCCACCTGGCATTGCACCTGCGGGAGCCCGGCACGCGCAGCACGGTCCTGGACGATCGCGACGAACGCCGGCGCCAGATCGGTCGCCACGACGGCGCCGGATCGGCCGACCTGCTCGGCGAGGTCGAGCGTCTGATCGCCCGCACCGGCCGCGACATCGAGCACCCGGGAGCCTGGCACGACGCCGGCCTTGGCGATCATCGCGTCGGTCGCGCCGCGCAACCAGGCGCGGATGTCGGGCGAATGCGCGTCCCAGCTGCCGGCCGCGGCGTCCCAGTGGGCCTGCACGGCTGCCTTGAAGGTGTCGCTGTCTGCTGCGGGTGTGGTCATGCCTTCAGCTTTCGTGAAGAGGTGAAGGATAGTCTCGCAACTTGGGAGCACTTGTTCGGCGGCAATAATCTCTGCATGACATTCCCCAGATTCATCAGCGCCGCCTGCCTGGCGCTGGCAGCTGCCGTGCACGCCGAACCGGTTGAAATGTCCGCAAGAGGCGGCCACTTCAAGCTCTGCGACATCAAGACGGAGGAGGACAAGACCTTCCTGCTCGGATCGATGCAGATGCTCAACGCCACTCCGGAGGGCCAGTGGACCGCGATGATCGCGATCACGCTGCGCGATGCGAACGATGAGCCCATCTACCGGGCCTCGTTGCTGGGCGATCGCGATCCGGACCGTCTCGACCTCGCCCAGACCTTCTTGTTCGGTCGCAGCAACAGTGCAACCGAGCTCCTCCAGACGCTGCGCATGGGCGACGCGGTGAAACTCTCCCTGGGCTGGGACAAGGACGGGCTGCTTTCGTTGGACGCAGGCCCTGCAGGCCGGCGCGAGACTCGCTTGCAGCGCAAACCCATCCACGCCACGGCGGTCGTTTCAGGTGCGACCGCGCGCGTGGACTTCGGCAGCTCGGTCACCGTGGACTGCAGCGACGACGTGATGAGGCGCGACGATGCTTCATACAGGCGCAAGCTGATGGGCACCTGGGCCGGGCTCGACGAGGCAGGCAAGCTGCTCTCCGTTCGCCTGCTGGAGGATGGCCATGCATTCCTGGAGTTGAAGGGGCAGACGATCGGCGGCGGTGACGACGTGTCCGGACGCTCGCTGCGGTACGAGCTCGACACCAATGTCTGGCCGATGGGCCTGGATTTCGTGGTCTGCGACGCGGGCGGCCAGGAGCTGGCGCGCTTCAAGATGACAGCCGAAACGGCTGACGATGGGTCCTTGCTGGTGACCGTGCAGGAGAAGACGCCGGGCCCGTCGGACGCGCAAGGCCCGACCGCTGCATCGAGGACCCTGCGGCTGACGAAGCTGCTCAGCGGTTGAGCCTCACTCGCCGCCAAGTCGTTCATCTCGTAGACGACCGTGGCTTTTGTGAACCTGATGGTCATCCGCTCCTTTGCGGGATGACACCGCCGGCCTCGCGCACTTCCGCAGCGTCACCGAGCGCACCCTGGTCGGCGGCTTCGTGCTGCTGCACGTGCATACTTCGAGCCCACCCTGATTTCGTCGAAAGGCCCGCCATGAAGCCACTCGCCCTCGCCGCCCTGATCGGCATTGCCGCGGCCGCGCCGCTCAGCGCCTTCGCCAAGGCCGACTGCAAGGCCTACCCGAAGGCCGAATGGATGAAGGAAGCCGACGCCAAGGCCAAGCTCGAAGGCCAGGGCTACGCAATCAAGAAGTTCAAGGTCGACGGCAACTGCTACGAGATCTACGGCAAGAACAAGGAAGGCAAGAAGGTCGAGATCTACTTCGATGCCAAGACGCTGGAACCGGTGAAGTCCGAGATCGAGAAGTAGGCCGATGCCGGTCTCCGGACCCGAGGCGCCGTCGCCCGCAGCCGATGACCGCGTCCGCGTCTGGGACCTGGTCGTCCGCCTGTGCCACTGGGGCCTCGCAGCGCTGGTGGTGCTGAACCTGGTGCGCGACGACGGCGACCGGTGGCACCGGCTCGCCGGCTACGTGGCGGTTGGCGTGGTCGCGCTGCGCTGCCTGTGGGCGGCACGGCACCACGGCCCCGGCGGCTGGCGCGCACTGAAGCCCTCGCTGCGCGACACCCTCGGCTACCTGCGCGGCGGCGCGCCGCGCACGCTGGAACACAACCCGCTGGGCCTGTGGATGGTCTGGCTGCTGTGGCTGCTGGTGCTGCTGCTCGGGCTGACCGGCTGGATGAGCCGGCTCGATGCCTTCTGGGGCGATGAACAGGTGCAGGACCTGCACGCCTGGCTCGCGGACACGTTGATGGTCTCGGTCGCGATGCACCTGGCCGGCGTGGCCGCGATGAGCTGGCGCTGGCGCGAGAACCTGCCCGCGGCGATGCTCAGCGGGCGCAAGCGTCCTCGGGCCGCGCGGCGCGACCCGTGAGACACCTGATCCATCGAAGCTAGGCAGCCTGGTTGTCCGAGGGCATCGCCGCCGGATCCATCCAGATCGCTCCCCACAGGTGCCCATCGGGATCGGCCAGGTCCCGGCCGTACATGAAGCCGAGGTCTTGCACGGGGTTCGCATCGGCCTGGCCACCGTGCTCGGCAGCGGCCTTGTTCATCCGATCGACGGCCTCGCGGCTGTCCACGGTGAGGCCCAGCATGACCTTGCTGGTGCCGGCGGGCGACATCGGCCGCTCGGTGAAGGTGCGCCACTTGGCGTGGGTGAGCAGCATCGCGTGGATCGTCTCGCTCCAGACCATGCAGGCCGCGGTGTCGTCGCTGAATTGCGGGTTCTGTTCGAATCCCAGCGCCTTGTAGAAAGCGATCGAGGCGGCGAGGTCGGTCACGGGAAGGCTCACGAAGATCATCTTGGTCACGGGGGGGGCTCCTGGTGATGTGGAAAGGGCGGAAGCGTCCTGCTTCGCAGGCTCCACCCGTACGACGTTCGACCTCCGCGCGAATCGACAAGTTCGTGATCGCGGCCACATCGGCCCCGCGCACCTGGTTGCGACTTGGCGCGCGCCGCATTCCGTGCGATCTCCCACGACCCGGGGGACTGGCCGCAATGTCTTAAGGATCGACTAACCCTCGGCTTTGCACAGTGCATGCATGCCGAGCCAGACACGACGCCTTCCGACCCTTCCCGCCGGCCTTCTCGCCGGCCTGATCGCCTGCGGTGCGATGTGCCTGTCGACCGCGCGCGCCGACGACGACCCGGTGGCGCCCGCCACCACCGAGCTGCCTTCCGACGAAAGCCTGGAGCAATCCGGCGCGGTCATCGGCGAGATCCGCGTCGACAACCTCGACATCTTCGACACCCGGCTCGACGAAGAAGACAACGCCGCGTTCCGCCTCGCCAACTGGCTGCACATCCAGACCCGGCGCGAGACCATCGAGCAGCAGTTGCTGTTCAAGCCCGGCGAGCGCTACAGCGCGCGGCTGCTGCGCGAATCGGAGCGCACGCTGCGCGCCAACGGCTACCTGCGCGACGCGGCCATCCGCGTGGCCGCGGTGCACGACGGCGTGGTCGACATCGTGGTGGCCACGCAGGACGTGTGGACGCTGAAGCCCGGCGTGTCGTTCGGCCGCAAGGGCGGGCGCAACAGCAGCAGCGTCGGCATCCAGGAGACCAACCTGATGGGCCGCGGCAAGCAGCTCGGGCTGGACATCCACTCCGGCGTCGACCGCAGGTCGAAAGCGCTGACCTACCAGGACAACCAGTTGCTCGGCAGCCGCTGGACGCTGACGGGCGAGTACGACGACAACAGCGACGGGCGCGCGCAGAAGCTGGCGATCGAGAAGCCGTTCTATGCGCTCGACACACGCCGCGCCGGCGGCCTGTCGCTCAGCAACGAGCGCCGCACCGACTCGGTGTACTCGCAAGGCCAGGTCGTCAACCAGTACGACGTGGCCGCCCGGCACGCGACGGCCTACACCGGCTGGTCCGACGGGCTGCACGACGGCGCCGCACTGCGCTGGACCGCCGGCCTGACCTTCGACGAGCAGCGCTACGCCGCGCTGCCTGCGCAGGGCAGCGCCAGCGTCGCGCCGGACGGGCGGCGCCTGCTGGTTCCGTGGATCGGCGTCGGCTGGATCGAGGACCAGTTCATCGCCACGCACAACCAGGACCAGATCGGCAAGACCGAGGACATCGCATTGGGCTGGAACGTGCGCGGCCGGCTCGGCGCAGCCTCCAGCCGGCTCGGCTCCGACCGCACGGCCGGCGTGTTCGATGCCGGCTTCTCGAAGGGCTGGATGCCGAGCCCGTCGCAGACCTGGCTGCTGGCGGGCACGGCCGAAGGCCGCGTCGAGCGCGAGGGCGTGAGCGGCGGCCTGTTCAAGCTGTCGGGCCGCTGGTACCTGCGGCAGTCGCCGCAGCGCTCGCTGTTTGCCGGTATCGGCATCGACCGCGGCGTGCGGCTCGACCCCGACCAGCAGATCACGCTCGGTGGCGACACCGGGCTGCGCGGCTACCCGCTGCGCTACCAGAGCGGCAGCGGCCGCTGGCTGGCGACCATCGAGCAGCGGGCCTACTCCGACTGGTTCCCGTTCCGGCTGTTCCACGTCGGCGGCGCGGTGTTCTACGACATGGGCCGCACCTGGGACGGTGTGCGGCCGGGCGATTCGGCCCAGGGGCTGCTGCGCGACGCGGGCTTCGGGCTGCGCCTGGGCAACAGCCGCTCGGGCCTGGGCACCGTGGTGCACGTGGACGCGGCCTTCCCGATGGACGGCGACAAGTCGATCAAGAAGGTGCAGTTCATCGTCGAGGCCAAGCGCAGTTTCTGACGAGATGAACGAGGTGTTCGACGCCGACCTGAAGAACGTCTCGCAGTCGGTGGCGGCATCGAGGGTGCAGGCCGACGCCCATCAGCTGCGCGTGCTGCTCGACAATCTGGTCGAGAACGCGCAGTCGCTGGTCCCGGAGGGCGGCGGCAGCGGCCTGGGCCTGGCGATCGTGCGCGCGATCGCCGAGCGCCATCACGAGCGTCAGCCTGCACACGCCGCAGGCGCACGGGGGGGCTGGAGGTGCGGGTGGCGTTCTCTCAACTGCAAGGAGCCTGACATGAACATGCCGGCCAGCTGGTTTCAATGGGCCCTGCTGTCGGCCGCGTTCGCCGCGCTGACGGCGATCTTCGCGAAGATCGGCATCCGGGGCGTCGACTCCGACCTCGCGACGCTGGTGCGCACCAGCGTGATCCTGGTCGTGCTGGCGGCCTTCGTGGCGGGGACCGGCAAGTGGTCGAACCCGCTCGACCTGCCGGGCAGGACCTGGCTGTTCCTGGTGCTCTCGGGCCTGGCCACCGGGGCGTCGTGGGTCTGCTACTTCCGGGCGCTGCAGATCGGCGATGCGTCGCAGGTGGCGCCGGTCGACAAGCTGAGCCTGGTGCTGGTCGCGGTGTTCGCCTTCGCGTTCCTCGGCGAGCGGCCGAGCCTGCGCGAATGGGCCGGCATCGCGATGGTGGCGGGCGGGGTGCTGGTGCTGTCGATCAGGCGCTGAAGCGTGCGGACCCGGATGCGTCGCCGTGAGCAGCAAGCAGCAGATCGGCATGGGTCCGCTGGCGCAGCGCTGAGTTCAACCCAGGAACCCGGTGCCTGACCAGCTGCGCACGTCGAGGCTGCCTATTTCCACGTTCGCTGCAGTTCGGACAGGTGACCAGCAACGGCATCGATGAAGACCTGCGCCTTCGTCGAAAGCGTCTTCCGGTTCGTGTAGACGGCGTGCAATTCGACGACATCCGACGCGTGGTCTGGCAGCAATCGCGACAGTGAGCCGTCCCGGACGGCTGGCGCCGCGAGGAAGTCTGGCAGTCGGCCGATGCCACAGCCGCCGACGAGGATCGGCAACAGCGCGGCGACATCGGGGATGACGGTGCGGGGAGGCACGCTGACTTCGATGTGCTCGCCCTTTGCCGAGGTATAGCGCCAGCGCGCGGGCTGGTTGATGCGTGACAGCAGGCGATGGGCACTCAGCTGCGACGGTTCGTGGGGCGTTCCGTGCGCCACCAGATAAGCAGGACTGGCGCACGTCCACAGCGCCATGTCCGTGAGGTGGCGTGCGACGAGCTCCGAGTTGGGTAGCGGGCCGATACGCAAGGCGACGTCAACCTCTTCGGCGGCGAGATCGACCTTGCGGTTATCGACTTCCAGCACCAGGTCGAGGTCTGGATACCGCTTCAGGAAGTCCGCGAGCATGGGCGAAAGCAAGATGGCGGCGAGTGCAAACGGGGCATTCACCTTGAGCGTGCCGCGCAACAGCCCGGCGGTGCTGTCGATTGACGCCTGAGCCTCTTCGGCAGCGCTCAGCAGAGACACTGCGTGCGGCTGCAACGCGCTACCTGCGTCAGTGACCTTCACGCGCCGTCCCGAGCGGTCGAGCAGAGCCGCGCCCACGTCGGTCTCCAGGCGATTCAGCGCGCGGCTGATCGACGATTTGGGTAGGCCGGTTGCACGCGCCGCCCCCGAAAGCGAGCCGCTGTCGAGCAC
This sequence comes from Rhizobacter sp. OV335, assembly GCF_900142965.1. Classification (GTDB taxonomy): domain Bacteria; phylum Pseudomonadota; class Gammaproteobacteria; order Burkholderiales; family Burkholderiaceae_C; genus Rhizobacter. The sequence continues at coordinate 66,282 of NZ_FRCQ01000009.1, read as the reverse complement.
GCGAAGAAAGATCCTCAGATCGGAGAGTTGCATGCCCCGATCGTTCCATGTCTGGAACAACGCGTCCACACCTTGTGGCTATGACGGCACGACTCGGCTTCTTACGATGCATGAACCGGAAAAGAAGCCACCCATGAACACAGCCCTCATCTCCCCCTTCCAGTTGAAAGTACCTGAAGCGCAACTCCTCGATCTGCGCGAACGACTGGCGCGCACCCGATTCCCCGACAAGGAGACAGTCGAGGACACGACGCAGGGTGTCCGTCTCGGAACCATGCGCGCCTTGTGCGAGCACTGGCGCACCGCCTACGACTGGCGACAGACTGAATACCTGCTGAATCGGGTTGGCCAATACACCACCGAGATCGACGGCCTCACGGTGCACTTCCTTCATGCGCGGTCGCCGCATCCGGATGCGCTCCCTCTTGTCCTGTGCCATGGCTGGCCCGGTTCGGTGCTGGAGTTCAAGAAAGTGATCGAGCCGCTGACCCATCCGCCGTCGCGCGACGGAGCACGGCCACAGGCCTTCCATGTCATTGCCCCGTCGATGCCGGGCTTCGGATTTTCGGGCAAGCCCACTGCCACCGGCTGGGGCTTGCCGCGCATTGCCGACGCCTGGATTGAGCTCGTTCGGCGTCTTGGCCATGAGGATCGCTGGGCGCTCCAGGGGGGCGACTTGGGCGCCGGGGTGTGCGACGCGATCGCCCGAAAGCGACCCAAGGGTCTGGTGGGCATGCACCTGAACTTCGCGATGTTCATGACCACGCCTGCCGAAGCCGCCGAAGCGACGCCTGCCGAAAAGGAGATGCTGAAGGACGCCGGCCAGTTCTGGGATCAGCTCTCAGGCTACGCCAAGGTGCAATCGACACGACCACAGACCCTCGGCTACTCGTTGGCGGACTCGCCCGCGGGACTGGCCGCGTGGATTTACGCGATGTTCCAGGACACGGGAGGCACGCCTGGCAATGCGGAGAAGACGTTCACCAAGGACGAGATACTCGACCACGTCATGATGTATTGGCTGAACGATTCCGGGGCTTCCGCGGCCCGGCTCTACTGGGAGCTGGCCAAGGCGGGTGGCCCTGCGGGAGGGCAGCCGCCCGGCCCGATCACGGTTCCCACGGGCTTCACGATGCTGCCGAAGGAGCATGTGCGCAAGTCACGTCGTTGGCTCGAGCGGCGATACAGCCAGGTGGTGTATTTCAACGAGGGCGCGGCCGGCGGGCACTTCGCGGCCATGGAGCAACCGGATGTTCTCGTGAACGACATTCGAAAGACGTTCGAGCAAATACATTGACCCAGGGGATAGGGAACGGCTGGCGTCCTGCCTGTGCCGGAGAGGCAGGCGCCATCGAGCTTGACTGATGCCCGCTCAGCCCAGCTTCATCGCGTGCTCCACCCGCGACGCCATCTGCGGATCGCTCGGCTTCTCGAAGCTGTTGCAGAAGGCCGCGGTGGCGCCGGCCACGTCGTTCGTGCCCTTCACCGCGTCGATCGCGCCCTTGTACTCGCCCTGCAACTCCTGCTTCAGGTAGCCGTAGTTGGCGGCCTGGCTCGACGGGTCGACGTTGTTGGCCTTGGCGAAGTCGATCAGGCCCTGCTTGCGCACCCCGCCCCACTGGGCGATGCCATAGCCGTTGCCGTTGTCGTCGGCCATGTTGCCGTTCGGCCCGCCGATGCCGCCGCCCTGCGTGATGCCGGAATTCATGCCGCCGCTCTCGTGCCACAGGTTGCCGACGATGCCGGCGGCCTGCGCGTCGTTCAGGCCGAAGTCCTTCTTCAGGTTGTCCTTCCACTGTTGCGCGACCTGCAGGCTTTCGCCCGGCTGCAATGCCTGGGTCTGGGCCGCGCCACTCAGCGGACCGGCATCGCCGCCACCGGTGGCCGGCTGCGCCGGCGCCTCGGTCACCGCGGCGGGGCCTTGCTCGGGCTGCGGCACCGCCTGCGCGCCGGGATTCGCGCCTTCTACCGGTGCGGCGGCCACGGCCTCGCCGCCGCCCCACCCCCCGCCACCGCCTCCCACGCCGCCAAGGCCCGAGACACCGCCGCCTCCTCCTCCACCGCCTCCGTCCGACGACGGAGTCTGCTGGAAGGCAGCCATGAACTGCATCATCATGTACGCCAGCATCTCCAGCAGCTGCGGGTTCATCGTGGTGGCGTTCGGGTCCATCTCGCCGTCCTGGCCTTCGGCACCGCAGGCGCCTTCGACCGAGGCATCCTCGCTCGGCAGCTCGGTGCTCAATTGCGCCTCGGCCGACTCGTCGACCGGGTGGCAGCCACCGGCATGCGTGGCGCCCTGGGATCCCATGTGGCCCATCGAGCCGCAATGACCCATGGGTCCGAAGTGGGACATCGGCGACATGACGCCTACGCTCATGGGGATCTCCTTCAGGCTGGCCAGCGGTGTTGTGATGTCCGCCATGCTCGGCCCGTCACGTCCCTCACGGGGGCGGCCGGCGCGAAACGCCGTGCGGCAGTGCGAAGCCCATTGCGCGGGTTGCTGCCGCGTCATCCACCTTCCGCGTAGGCCGCCATGAACACCCTGACCGCCTCGCGCAACAGGGCCCGGTTCTCCCTGGCATCCGGCATGTCGAGCATGAGCAGCCCCCGGATGTGGCCATCGCCCAGGAACATCGACAGGAACAGGTCCGCCGCCTGCCGCGGGTGCCGCACCTTCAGCGCGCCGGCCGCGTCGGCGCGGCGCAGGTACGCGGCCAGGTCGCCGATCAAGCGGTCGGCTCCCTGCCGGTAGAAGGCCCGGCAGGCCTCGGGTTGTACCCCCGCGGCGCCGTAGAGCGAGCGGAACTGCGACAGCGCCTCGTCCTCGCGCGCCAGCGTCAGGAACTGTTCGCCGATGGCCAGCAGCGCCTTCTGCGGCTGCTTCGCGTCCAGCGCTTCGGCGCCCGCGAGGCCGCCCACCACGCGCTCGGTGCGGTCGCGCACCTCCGCCTCGAACAGCCCCTCCTTGGACCCGAAGTGGCTGTAGATGGTCATCTTCGAGACGCCGGCGTCGGCGGCGATCGCGTCCACGCTGGATCGCGCCAGGCCGTGCGCATAGAAGTGCCTGCGCGCCGCATCCAGGATGCGGCGGTCGCGCTCGGGGTCCCGCGGCCTGCCGCGGCGCGGCGTCGGCGCGGCATCGTTCTCGGTTTCGTTCCTGGGCATCTATTTAATGTACTTGAAAGTCCATTATTGGTCGAGTACATTTACTGGACTCAATCGTCCAGTATATGAATCACTTCATGACGCCCCCCCTGCATCGCAGCCTCGACCCCGGCACCCGGGCGATCCGCCCCGTGGCGTTGGCCGCGCTGGTGTTCTTGTCGGCCTGCTCGGTGGCGCCCGTGCAGCCCCCGTCGCCGTCGGTGCCACTGACCGCCGCCTTTGCGCACGGCACGCCGGCGCCCGTGGCCGGCCAGGCTTTCGACGGCGCCTGGTGGGCCGGCTACGGCGACCCGGCGCTGACGGCGCTGGTCGACGAAGCCCTGGCCGCCAACCAGGATGTGGCCATCGCCCTGCAACGCGTCGCCCAGGCCCGTGCGGGCCGCGATGCCCAGGGCTCGCGCCTGTGGCCCACGGTGGGCCTGCAGGCGTCGGCCTCGCGCAGCGAAAGCGGCCTGCCCGATCCGGTCAAGCAGGGGCAGCCCGACACGCGCGCGTTTCGCGCCGGCGTCGACGTGGCGTGGGAGATCGACCTGGCCGGCGGCGTGCGCGCTGCGCGCGATGCGGCGCAAGCCGACGCCGCGGCCGCCACCGCGGGCGTCGACGGCGCGCGCTTGCTGGTGGCCAGCGAGGTGGCGCGGCAGTACTTCGTGCTGCGCAGCGCTGAAGAGCAGCTGCGCATCGTGCAGGCACTGGCCGCGGCCCAGCGCGAGACGGCAACCCGCGTGGCGAGCCGCCAGCGCGAAGGCGAGGCCAGCGCCTTCGATCTCGACCGCGCAGGTGCCGAGGCCGAGGCGCTCGACGCGCAGGTGCCTCCGCTGCGGGTGCTGGCCGGCGTCTCGCAGACCCGGCTGGCCGTGCTGCTGGGCCGCAACCCATCGGCACGCGTCGTCGACGACGGCGCAGCGTTCGTGTGGCCCTCGGTGCGCGACATCGGGACCGGCCAGCCCAGCGAACTGCTGAGGCGTCGCCCCGACCTGATCGCCGCCGAGGCGCGCGTCGCGGCCGAGACGCTGCGCGGCGCCGAGGCACGCGCGCAGTGGTGGCCCAAGCTGTTCCTGAGCGCCCTGTTCGGCCGCGAGGACCTGCGGCTGAACGCGCTGGATCTCGCGCCGGTGCATTTCTCGAACGTCGCGCTGGCGTTTGCCGCGCCGATCTTCAATGGCGGGCGCATCGACGCCGGCATCCGCGTGCAGTCGGCGCGGGCCGACGAGGCGCTGCTGGCCTGGCAGAAGGCGGTGCTGGTGGCCGTGCAGGAAGTCGAGGACAGCCTGCTGGTGCGCACCGAAGAAGCCGAGCGCGCCGCCGCGCTGAGCCGCACCGTCGATCACCGCCGCCGCTCGCTGCAGCGTGCCCAGTCGCTGCAGCGCGAAGGCCAGATCGACCTGCTGGTGCTGCTGGACGTCCAGCGTTCAGTGCTGGCCAGCGAACTCGCCCTGTCGGGCAGCCGCCTTCAGCAGGTGCTGGCCGACGTTCAACTCTACAAGGCACTGGGCGGGGGCTTCGCGCCGCCTCCGGCCGCTGCCGTCACGACTTCTCTTGCCGCAAGGACGCCCCGATGAACAGGATCTCCCCCGCCGTGACCCTCACGGTCATGGCCGCTGCCAGCGCGCTGTTGTCCGCCTGCAGCGAGCCCGGCGCGCCTGCCGCCATCGTCAAGCCGGTCTTCGTGACCACGGTGACCCAGACGGCGTCCGCGCAAACCCGCGCCTTCACCTCCGTGGTTCGAGCTCGTGTCGAGACGGACCTGGGTTTTCGCGCCGGCGGCAAAGTGGTCGAGCGACTGGTCGAGCTCGGTGATGTCGTGAAGGCCGGCCAGGCACTCGCTCGCCTCGATCCAGCCGACTATCAGTTGGGCGCGAGGGCCGCTGCCGACCAGGTGCAGGCGGCTTCCGTGGATGCGCAACAGGCCGCGGCTGACGAGGCGCGCATGCGCCGCCTGCTCGCCGACGGTTCGGTGGGCGCTGCCGACCATGAGCGCCAGAAGGCGCGAGCCGACGCGGCTGCGGCTCGCCTGGACCAGGCCCGCCGCCAGCTCGACCTGGCGCGCAACCGCGAAGGCTATGCCACGCTGGTGGCGCCCTATGCCGGCGTGGTGACGGCGCTGCGCTTCGAGCGCGGCCAGGTGGTCGCCGAGGGCCAAGCCGTGCTGTCGCTGGCCCGTGACGGGGAGCGCGAGATCGTCGCCGACCTGCCGGAGGAATGGGTGGGCCGGGCGCGGACCCTCGCCGCCGTGGCCACGCCCTGGCAGGGCGCGGCGCAAGACGCCAAAGCGCCGCTGCGGCTGGTGCTGCGCGAACTCTCGCCACTGGCCAACGCGCAGGGCCGCACCTTCCGCGTGCGCTATGCCGCGACCCCCGAATCGCGCGCGCAGGTCGCGGCGCTGCCGCTGGGCAGCACCATGCAGCTGAACCTGTCCGACCCGACCGTGGGTGCGGCGACGGCCGCCCTGCCGGTCACTGCGCTGGTGAAGGCCAGCGGCTCCGCGGGCGTCTGGGTGCTGGATGCCCAGGGCTCGGGCCTGGCGTTCCAGCCCGTGCAGGTGGTCGGCATGGACGACGCATCGGTGCGCGTCACCGGCCTGGCCACCGGCAGCCGGGTGGTCAGCGTCGGTGCCCAGAAGCTCGATGCCGGCATCAAGGTGCGGGCCGTCGAACGTTCGCCCGAAGCCGGGCCCGCCCCCGTTGCCAAGAGCGGCTCGCAAGGGCAGTCATGAAGCGCTTCAATCTCTCGGAATGGGCCGTCACGCACCAGCCGATGGTGCTGTTCCTGATCATCGCGACGCTCATCGTCGGCGTCCTGTCCTTCAGCCGGCTGGGCCGCCTGGAGGACCCCAACTTCGACGTGCCGCAAATGACGGCCATCGTCGTGTGGCCCGGCGCCACCGCGCAGGACGTGCAAGACCAGGTGCTCAACCGCATCGAGCGCCGGCTGCAGGAGCTGGATCACTTCGAATCCGTGCGCAGCTTTTCGCGCCAGGGTTATGGCGGTGTCACGCTGTACATGAAGGGCGGCTCCAGCAAGGCGGAGCTCGACAACGCCTGGTACCAGGTGCGCAAGAAGATCGCCGATGTGCGCCAGGAGTTTCCCGACGGCGTGCGCGGGCCCTTCTTCAACGACGAGTACAACGACCGCTACAGCGTGCTCTACGCGTTGAGCGCGCCCGAGCTGTCGATGGCCGAGCTGTTGACCGTCACCGAAGACGTGAAGCGGCGCATCCAGGGCGTGGACGGTGTCGGCAAGGTCGACATCCTGGGCAAGCAGGCCGAGCGCGTGTACGTGGAGCTGTCGACCCGGCGGCTGGCCGCGCTCGGCATCGCGCCGACCACCGTGTTCGACGCGCTGGCGCGCCAGAACCTGGTGGCCCCGGCCGGTTCGGCCGATGCCACGCACGACCGCGTGCAGGTGCGCGTGGACGGCGGATTGCACAGCACCGCTGACGTTGCCAACGTGACGCTGGAAGTGGGCGGCCAGCTGCTGAGGCTGGCCGACATCGCGACCGTTCGCACCGGCTACGAGGATCCGCCGAGCCTGACCATCCGCCACAACGGCGTGCCGGTGCTGGCCATCGGCGTGACGATGCAGGCCAACGGCAACGTGCTCGACTTCGGGCGCGCGCTGGAACAGCGGCTGGCGCAGGTGCGGCAGGAGCTGCCGGCGGGCGTGCAGATCCAGCAGTACGCCGACCAGCCGCGCGTGGTGGAGGAATCGGTCTGGGAATTCGAGCGCTCGTTCCTGGAGGCGCTGGCCATCGTGCTGGCCGTGTCCTTCCTGTTCCTGGGCTGGCGCACCGGCGTCGTGGTGGCCGCGTCGGTGCCGCTGGTGCTCGGGCTGGTGGCGGCCGTCATGCACGCCGCCGGCTGGGCCCTGGACCGCATCTCGCTGGGCGCGCTGATCATCGCGCTGGGCCTGTTGGTCGACGACGCCATCATCGCCGTGGAGATGATGGTGGTGAAGCTGGAGGAAGGCTGGGACCGCCTGCGCGCTGCCACTTACGCGTACACGACCACGGCGCTTCCGATGCTGACCGGCACGTTGATCACGGCGGCCGGGTTCATGCCGGTGGGTTTCGCGAAATCGATCGCCGGCCAGTACGCGGGCGGCATCTTCTGGGTCGTCGGGGTGGCGCTGATCCTGTCGTGGCTGGTGGCCGTGATCTTCACGCCGTACCTGGGCGTGTTGCTGTTGCCGAAGAACCTGGGGAATCCGGAGACGGGCATACACCACGACGTCTACGACCGGCCCGTCTACCACCGGCTGCGCGCCGTCATCGATGGGGCGGTGCAGCACCGGGCCTGGGTGCTCGGTGCCACGGTGCTGGTCTTCGCCATCGCCGGCGCCGGCATGCTGACGGTACAGCAGCAGTTCTTCCCCACCGCATCGCGGCCGGAACTGCTGGTGGACCTGAGGCTGCGCGAAGGGGCGTCTTTCGCCGCGACGCAGCGCCAGGTGAAGCTGCTCGAAGCGCGACTGGCGAAAGACCCGGACATCGAATTCTTCACCGCGTACACCGGTGCCGGCACGCCGCGCTTCTATCTGTCGATCCTGCCGGAGTTGCCGAACCCGGGGTTCGCACAGTTCGTCGTCAAGACGGCGGGCATTGAACAGCGCGAACGGGTGCGCGCCCGGCTGATGGACCTGTTCGCCAAGGGCGAGGCCTTGCCGGACGTCAATGCGCGCGTCACGCGCCTGGAGTTCGGCCCGCCGGTGGGGTTCCCGGTCCAGTTCCGCGTCATCGGCCCCGACAAGGCGCAGGTGCGGGAGATCGCCTACAAGGTGCGCGACGCGGTGCGCCAGAGCCCGCTGGTTCGCGACACGCAGTTGGACTGGAACGAGCAGGTCCGCTCGATGCAGGTCCACGTCGACCAGGACAAGGCACGGCTGCTGGGCCTGTCCACTGCCGACATCCAGGGCCTGGTGCAGACCGCGCTGGACGGCGCACCGGTGACGCAGATCCGCCGCGGCGAAGAGCTCATCGACGTGGTCGTGCGAGCGACACCCGAGGAGCGCAAGAGCATCGGTCAACTGGGCGACCTGCCAGTGTTCACGCGCAGCGGCGCGACCGTTCCGCTGTCGCAGCTGGCCCGCGTGGAGCCGGGCTTCGAAGAGCCGGTGCTGTGGCGGCGCAATCGCGACATGGTGCTCACCGTGCGCAGCGACGTCGTCGACGGCGTGCAGGGTCCGGACGCCACCGCGAAGATCCGGCCGTCGCTGCAGCCCATCGTCGACAGCTTGCCCACGGGCTACCGCATCGAGGACGGCGGCGCCATCGAGGAGAGCGACAAGGCCAACAAGGCACTGTTCGCGGTGTTCCCGGCGATGTTCGCGGTGATGCTGACGCTGCTGATGATCCAGCTGCAGAGCTTTTCACGCCTGTTCATGGTGTTCATGACGGCGCCGCTGGCGCTGATCGGCGTGGTGCCGGCGCTGCTGCTGTTCCAGGCGCCATTCGGCTTCGTCGCGCTGCTGGGCGTGATTGCGCTGAGCGGCATGATCATGCGCAACTCGATCATCCTGGTCGACCAGATCGACCAGGACATCGCGCGCGGCGTGGCGCCCTGGACCGCCATCGTCGACGCCACGGTACGGCGCTCGCGCCCCGTGGTGCTGACCGCCGCCGCCGCGGTGCTGGCCATGATCCCGCTCACGCACAGCGTCTTCTGGGGACCGATGGCCATCTCGATCATGGGCGGCCTGGTCGTGGCCACGGCGCTCACCCTCGTCTTCGTGCCGGCGCTGTACGCCGCCTGGTTCCGCGTGCGGCGTGACAGCCCCGGCATCAACCACCTTTCAACCAAGGAGCAATGAATGTCCAACGACCACACGCAGCAAGAGGGGCGCGTCGCGATCATCACCGGCGCATCGGGCGGCATTGGAGAGGCCACCGCGCTCGCACTGGCGCGGGCCGGATACCGAGTCTTCGGCACCTGTCGCAAACCGCCGCCATCGAAATCCGCGGGTGTCGAGTACCTGGTTTGCGATGTCACCAGCGATGCGTCCGTCGAAGCCGCGTTCAGCGAAGTGCTTGCCAAGGCCGGTCGCATCGATCTGCTGGTCAACAACGCAGGCGTCGGGCTGATGGGCGGGGCGGAGGAGTCATCCCTCGAGCAGGCGAAGTCACTCTTCGACGTCAATGTGTTCGGCGTGATGCGAACCACCAAGGCCGTGCTTCCCGTCATGCGCCGGCAGGGTCGGGGCCGGATCGTCAACATCAGCTCCGTCATGGGACTGATCCCGGCGCCTTACATGGCGCTGTATGCGTCGAGCAAGCACGCCGTGGAAGGCTATTCCGAGTCGCTGGACCATGAGATCAGGGACGCGGGTGTCAGGGTGGTGCTCGTCGAACCCGCCTACACGCGGACTTCGTTCGAGAGCAATCTCATCCAGGCTGACCAGCCGCTCGACAACTACAGGTCCGCGCGCTCGAACGCGGAGGCCGTCATGCGCGACGTGATGAAAAACGCCGACTCGCCGGAGTCGGTCGCCCAGACCGTCCTGAAGGCCTGCACCGCGGCCAACCCGCGCCGCCGCTACGCCGCCGGTGGCTTCGCACGGCAGGTGAGCCTGCTTCGCCGGTTCGTTCCGGCCTCCGCGTTTGACAAGAGCCTGCGCAAGCAGCTGCGGATGCCGGCGTAGGTCGGCCCCACCTTCGTTCGCCGACGCGCAAGGAAACATCAGATGAACACACGACACCACCCCGAGGCCGACACCCCCATGAACTCCATCAAGGTACGACATCAGACGCTGCTCGCCATCGCGGCCAGCCTCGCCTGCGTCGGCACGGCCAATGCGGCTGCCTTCCAGCTCAAGGAGCAGAGCGCCACCGGCCAGGGGCGCGCCTTCGCGGGCTCCATCAGCGAAGGCGCAGACGCCACCGTGATCGCGAACAACCCCGCCGCCATGACACTGCTGAACGGCCGGTTGATCCAGGCCGACATCGCGGTGATCGACTACTCCGTCAAGTTCGACGGCACGGGCACAGACGCGCTGGGCCGCCCGCTGTCCGGCGGGCAAGGCGGCAACGCCGGCGACACCGCCGCGGTGCCGTCGTTGTACTTCCACACGCCTGTGACGGATCGAATCCACCTGGGCTTTTCCATCACGGCACCGTTCGGCTTCAAGACCGACTACGACGATGGCTGGGTCGGCCGCTACCAAGGCGTGAGAACAGAGCTCAAGGCCATCGACGCCGGCGTGGCAGGGTCTTACACAGTGAACGAGGTCCTGTCACTCGGTGCCTCGGTGTTCGCCGAGCGCATGGAGGTGAAGTTGCGCGACGCGATCGACTTCGGTGCCCTGCTGGCCGGCTCCAGCGTCCCCGGCTTCTCTCCGGCAAGCGCAGACGGATACATCGACATCGACGGTCACGACACCGCGGTCGGCTACACGCTCGGCGCCCTGCTGCGCCCGGCTGAGGGGACGACGATCGGATTGGCCTACCGCTCGGAGGTCAAGCACAAGCCGAAGAGCGCCCAGGTCGACTTCTCGATCCCGACGGCCGCCAACGCCGTGCTGTCCGCGGCCAGGCCCAATACCTTCGTGAGCACGACCGCGAGCACCGAGCTGACGATGCCGTCGTCCTGGACGCTCAGTGTCAGCCAGCGACTCGACGACCAGTGGACGGTGATGGCGGACTACTCGCGCACGTCATGGGAAAAGTTCGGCAGCGTGGTGCTGGACTTCGCCTCCAACCTGCCCGACGAGACGCTGCACTTCGGCTACCGGAACACGTCGTTCTACTCGATCGGCACGGAATACCGGGCCAACGACAGCTGGACCTTCCGGGGCGGCGTCGCCTATGACCAAACCCCCGTCACCGATGCGGTGCGCGACGTCCGCGTCCCTGACGTCAGCCGAAGGTGGCTGTCCCTCGGGGCGACGTGGCAAGTGAGCAAGCCGCTGACCTACAGCGTCGGCTACACGCACCTGTTCATCAAGGACACGAGCGTGAACCTGACGTCGTCCAGCGCCAGCAGGCTGCAAGGCTCGTACAAGCTGAGCAGCGACATCGTCGCGGTGTCTGCGCAATTCCGCTTCTGACAACGCCTTCGAGGACTGGCTCGACAGGGCCCAGGGCTCGTGGCTTCGACCACCCTGCTCCGACAGCTCATCGCCGTACGGTGTTGGACCGTTCGAAGAGCTTCGCGTCGATCATCTGGCGAGCCATGGTCATCGCGCCCTCTGATGCGCGAGCAAAGGTGTCGAACTCCGCCGTCGGGAACTGTTGCCACGACTCATCGCAAGCGACGCTCGCTTCGACTGAAAAACTGGCTGTGAATCGCTTCGCCGACCCGTGAAGCACGGCGTCTCGCTCCGCCCATTCCGGTCGAGGTGTGACCTCTGTCCAGCGCGTGGTAATGGCGCACCCGCGATAGTGGCTGTGCCGTTGGTTTGGCATGTTGACCCCCTGAAATCATGCTCCGTGGCCTCCAGGGTGCGCTTCGGCGCCAGATTCCGGTGTCAGCGGTACGCTGTGATGCCTAGTCGGCAACGCGCTGTCTCCTTGTAGGCCAGGGCGCTGTCCGAGGCAGCCTGGGCAGCTCGGCGTGGCGCTCGGAGGCGCGCACGCCCAGGACAAGGAGAACGCCATCACGCCGTCCGTCGCGGCGTCCGCCGACTTGCCGGCATGGGTGCGCCGCGGATTGCCGGGCCCAGGCCACGCCACGCTCGCGCCTCTGGCGGGCAGCTGACACGTCGCGATCGACGAAACGAACGCCGGGATGATGCGTTACGCCAGCAGCACCGGATCGGGGCCGCAGACACGCATTGACCTGTTCGGCACCTTCGTCGACCAAGGCGTCGCGGGTGAAGCCTTCGTCGGCAAGACGATCCCGATGCGCACGCTGATACGCATCGAAGGCCCGGACCGCCACGTCATCGAGCTCTACTTCACGTCACCAGGAAAGGGGGAGGCGCTCGCCACCCGCGCGGTCTACACGCGAACCGGGCCGTGACCCGAGGCAAACCCCGCAGCCATGAGCGCCTTCCAACCCGACCTCGATCTGCTGAGCCCCGTTCTTCAGGATCTGCGGCTGGTGCGCGCGTCGTACTGCCGCACCGACATGACAGCGCCGTGGGGCATCCAGATCCCGCGTCAGGACGGCGTGTGTTTCCACTTCGTGGTCGACGGCGAGTGCTGGCTGAGGCTGCCGTCGCATGAGCCCTTCCGGATCGGCCCGGGCGACGTGGCACTGCTGCCGCGAGGCACGGGCCACGCGATTGCCGACGCGCCCACCACGCACGCCCGGCCGCTCGTCATCTGTCGAGCAATAGTCATCGCGCCCTCTGATGCGCGAGCAAAGGTATGGACCCTTAACCTTGCAGTACTCGTTCACCGCAGAAGCTACTGGTACGCTGGCCGATACCCTCGAGCAAATGGCGCAAACGGCTCGGATGTTGAGCGCGTCAGGCACGTTGCAGTAGAGATGAGCCCGACAAACGCTGGTCCCGTCGATTCAATTCAAGGGGGAGGCACTTGCAGCAGGACTCCGGTGCTGTTTGGGTAGCGAGAAGTGGAACGTCGCGCCTTCCCCAACCTTGCCTTCGGCATGGACGCGCCCACCGTGTCGGTCGACTACCGCCGCCACAGTGGCCAAGCCGATGCCATGCCCTACGAAATCACGCTCAAGGTGCATGCGCTGAAACGGCGTGAACATGCGCCCGGCGAAGGCCATGTCGAAACCAGCCCCGTTATCCGCAACTTTGAAATTGACCATGCCGTCGGCCTCGTCGGCGCTGACCCGGATCTCGGGGTGCTCTACTTTCGACGTGAATTTGAGGGCGTTGCCCAACAGATTGACCCATAGCTGCTGGATGAGCCCCTCGTCACCCTCCAGATCGGGCAAGGCTTCGACGACGATGCATCCAGCAGCGGTGTCTTCCTCGGCCAGCCCGGCCACCACCTGACGCAGCATCGCGTTGCTGTCCAGCGGTGTCACCTTGAGCGGCCCCTGCCGCAGGCCCGCCAGCCGGATGAAGTCATCAATCATCCGCGTCATCTGCAAGCTCTTGCTCTGAATGAGCTCCAAAAAGCGCTTGCCCTCGACGTCCAGCACATGGGCGTAGCGTTCACAAAGCATGGTGCTGAAGCCGCTGACCGCACGCAGCGGTGCCCGTAGATCATGTGACACTGAACCGGAAAATGCCGCCAGCGCCTCGTTGGCGGCTTCCAGTTCCGCCGTACGTTCGAGGACGCGATGTTCCAGCTGCTGGTTGAGCATCTCGATCGCCTGATCGGCGAGCCTGCGCTCGGTACCGTCGCGGAAAACGATCACAACGCCCGTCACCTCATTGGCGTCGTTGCGGATGGGGGCAATGCTGTCATCGATCAAAAGCTCTTCCCCCTTGCGCGATTGCAGGAACACGTTCTCGTCCATGCCGATGCTGAAGCCCTGCAGCGAAGCCCGCTCTATGAGATCGAGAATGGGCTCGCGGCTTTCGCCGTCGATCACACAAAACACGTCGATGAACTGCCGGCCGATGGCCTCTCGTTCCGTCCACCCTGTCAGCCGCTGCGCCAATGGGTTGATGAGCGTGACAATGCCGTGCCTGTCGGTGGCGATGACCGCGTCGCCCAGGCTGGACAGCGTAGAGGACATCCATCGCTCCACCTTGCGCAGCTTCGCATCGTTGCGATGTCGGTAGAGCGCGAACTCGATGGCGGAGTGCAACTCGCGATCGTTGAACGTCTTCAGAATCTGGCCGAAGGGCTCGGGACCGCGGGCGCTCGGCACCGTGGGGGAGTCATCGTCGGTCACCAGGATCACGGGTATGTTGCGCGTCTTGCGCAGGCGTCGCGCAGTCTCCTCGATGGTCAATGGGCCCTCGGGTTGCCCGTTGATGATCACCAGATCCGGCAGCGATCGCAACGCCGCGTCCAGCGCCGCTTCGCCTTCAGATGCGGTTGCCGCAACCGTATGGCCCATCCGCTGCAGGCGTCGCCCCAGGTCTGCAGCGACACCTCTCTCGGGTTCTACGACGAGAATTCGGGTTGAGTCCACGTGTCCTTCTCCCTTGGCGCCTGGCGGTGGCGTTCTGTGCGCCTCTTATAGGCCGTACTTGATGGCGGCACAAGATTTAACTGATGCCGGGATGCGACCGTCATTGGCGAGCAGGAGCCCGGAGATCCCGTAGGCCGTCGCAGATCTATCGACAGTGCATGGCTTCACCGCGCGCAGCGGCGGCGGGCAGGTCGCGGGAGCAGGCATAAATCGGCATCGCGGGTGACGGGCCGTGACGCCCCCGATGTCAGCGTTCAGTCCCGCAGTGGTTCAGGTCGGCAACGGATCGGCTGGTTGCTCTCACGAACGGCCGCTTCTGGGTTGGAACACCGACTGCTTTGGGTCGATCTGAGCCAGTCGCCGAACGAGATTGAAGGCCCGCACCTGGCGCGAACCAGTCGCTCGGCCCAGCGCAGTTCTGCAGTGGCGGGTCGACCGCTCACTCGGCTCAACGGATTTGCAATCGCCCGCACCCATAATAAATCAAGCACTTGCAGCAACGCTATCAACTTTGCTTCAACGATGACGCCGACTGGCAGCGTTGGTGCATCGTTGCCACGGTTCGCACCTCTCCCGTCGTACAACTGGGATTCGCCAATTGGGGTATTCGCCACCATACACAACGCAGACTCTCAATGTCAATTCTCAACCACGCATTGATGCGGGCGGTTGTTGCACTTCAGACTTGAGACCGCCCAGCAAAGAAACCCGGAGGTAGCAGCGCTCAGCGAACTGATCGCCGCCTCGAGCGGAGAATGCGCTATAGACGTCGTAAAGTAACTATGACGGGCCTATGATCGGATAGACGGAATAGTTCTTCACCTAGGTCTACGTCTCCTTCTCTGATCTCTGCATTGCCGATGCATATCCTATTGACATAAACTTTTAAAGGCTTATTTCTCACGCCCTTTTTTTTGCCGAAGTGGAATACTCTTTTCTCTTCTTTTCCCGCAAGTGTGGTCGTTGTTTTTTGATTTCTATAAACTAAATCAGGTCCCTGTGTGTGCTGCACAGGTGAGCCGTCATCGCGTATAGTGGTAGAGCCGGATATTTTGTGCAACAGCACTTCCCCGACACACTCTGCTGGGGAATACCTTGTATCGGGATTGTAGTTAAAATCGCCAACAAATAGATCAACATTCCTCAGTACTTCAGCGTATGCGTTGAAAAGAGTTGGTGCCGTAGCCATTGATGGACCTGGGGCATGCCACCCGGCAATCGTGAGGGTCCTTTCCGACCTATCGGGCTTGATGATTTTTACATCTACGACGGCCGGAATTCTGTAGCCGTGCCCGAGCCCCAACTTCTCCGACGATATATTAGAGATTACGGTGTCCGAACGAAAATCTTGCAGTGCTTTCCAACCGCTGCTTCTCAGCTTGGCATCCCAGTTATTGTTCGGGTTCACGGCAATTCTTATCTCTTTGCCAGGGCCGAAATCGGAATTTTCTCCCGTCGGCCGCACGGCTGTGTAGACCACATGAACAAGCTCGTTTGTTCCGACTTCTATCCGAATTCCCTCCACGTACACATGCTGCGGATTTTCTCTCGCACTCGTAAGTATTTCTTTTAGTGCCGAGCGTAGTTTAGAGTTTTCATTTTTCGTTAGCTTGTTCTCATATAGAAATACGATGTGCCCGTCTGCCAAACCATTGATGAAGTGTTTTCGATTAGTTTCATCAGTCGCTTTCTCAAGGCGGAGGTGCCGGATATTCCATGATATAACTGAAAGTTTCACGCTGACCTCTTCTTTCGAACGGAGTCGCCGTATTCAGGATGGCTCTTCGCGTCAGTTGATGGGGACTGCTACATCTGTAAGGGCAGACTATCTCACCAGTCTTCTTGCTTGCCCATATGCCCCAAAGGCCGGCCATCGCGCTTTCGCAGTCGGCCTCGCCTGGGGCTCGAAAAAGAAATATTCCATGTCGTGCCTGTGCACGCTACATGCGCGGGGAGGAGTCGATGTACGCCTGTTGGGCCACGCTCTGGCAACGAGCGATGCCGCCGCCTCACCTCGTAGTTCCCAGGTCTTCCTGCGGACTCTACCCGCACTGGGGTTCGTTGAGGCGAGTCGGGATGGACGCCACGAACTTTCATCTTGGCACTCCAGATTGGCAGTCGAGTTTTTCCAGCGGCAACGAACGATATAAAAGCCTCCCGAGCGCGGCCATCAGCTCGAAGCTGAGATCGCCCCTCCAGAGTCCCTCGATTCTTCGTCAGTACTGCAACGCCATCGGACTGTTAATCCGTAGGTCCCTGGTTCGAGCCCAGGTCGAGGAGCCAGTATTGACGGGGCCCGCAGCGATGCGTGCCCTTTGTCGTTGGGCTCAGAACAGTCGAAATATTAGACAGTTGTCTAATACTCCTGCCCCGTGGCGGCCGCCCGTCATCCTCGCCGCAGCGCTGCCACCTCCTGGCCGAAGGACATTCGGCCCGGCCACCATCAGTCGCGAGACCGTTGCTGGGCTCCGCCCTCTCCCGTCACTACACCGCCCGGTGCCGTCGACCCCGCTTGAAGGCTCACACGCCACTCATCAGGCGCGGGGCCCGTATCAACTGCCGTCACGGAGGTAGGCGTCGACCGGGCACTTACGATTGCTCCGTGCACCTCGCGGACTCCTTCGTGTTAGGCACGGTGTGCCTCCCCGGGTCCAGAGAGGATCTCGCGAAGGACCTCAGTGGCGCCGCTTCTGATCCTGCCGCTGAGTTCTAAGTCGCGGCACCGTCAGAGGCGAGGCCCTTCGATTGCGGCGCGACGCCGCCGCGTCCCCTTCTGCTGTTGACGGCTCGCACCGTCCTTCCATTCGCGCTGAGTCTCGGTTGTGATCTTGCGAGATGGGCGCCCTCTCCGCTTTCGCCTCGATGAACTAGACGAGAGCCAACAGAGCATCCCGGCCAACAGGAGAACCTTCCAAAAACTAGTTGGATGATCGTCCGCATTGATGGTGATCATCGCGTACGTCTCGAAGACCTGGCCGGTGGTCTTGTCGATCCAGCTGTTCCACAACCCGGCCATGCCGAGCGGGCCGCCGTCGGCGCTCTCGAACCGCAGCTCACGTGCGAGCCCGTTTCATAGCAGGGCTCGTAGAAGTTCCGGTTCGGAATCACGCAGCGCTGCCCCGCCAGCCACACCGGCTTGAACGTGCGGCTGACCCGCACCTTGTCTTCCCAGCGTGCGTTGTTCGTCGAGTACGGGTAGGTGTCGATGTCCGGCCAGTTCGTTGGCACGAGCTGCCAACGCCCGACGGCGTAGATGAGGCCGCCGGTCGCGTGGTCCGCGCGCAGGAACTGGCCCTGCTTCTTGGGCCCTACGTGGTGCCCGTCGAAGAATCACAATGGAGGCATCGGTCCGCTCACGTCCCAGTAGTCCCAGACTTCTGCTCAGTTGGCGAGGTGTACAGGTTGCACAGCTTCGAACTCTAGCGCCGCGGCGCACACCGCCGGTGCAACCACCCTCACCCACCACGCCTGGTCGAACCATTCAGAGTTGCGGCTCGACCTGGTCGACTGAAGCTCCTGCCGCCCCTTGATCAACATGCCGCGCGGGTTGATCCGAACCACCCGTGCCTTGTCCAGCGGCGGCAAGACCCAGCTCATGCCCTCGGGACGACACAGGCCAGCCAACAGCGGCGGATTGCGGTCCCGTGGATCTCGACCAGGCCGGTCCGGCGTCAGGCTCAACACGCCACGATGGGCCGGAACAGACGCAAGGCTCCCCCGCTCGAGGCGCTGACCTCGCTTGTACATCTCCACCACGTCGACCAGCATTTCATTCGGGCACCCGTCCGCGCCAATCGTGAGATGGCGCTGCTCTCGAACCTGATGAACCTTGCGATCAACCGCGGCGACATCGATGTGAACCCCTGCAAGCAGGTACGCCGGAACAAGGAGCGACCGCGGGACGTCGTGCCGGAGTCCGCGGACCTCACGCGCTTCCTGGAATGGGCGCGTGCGCGAGGCGGCCAGTCAGCGGTGTTGGCGGCGATGGCAGAGTACGCCGCGCTGGCACCTTTCACGACCTGCGCGCCTACTGCACGACGCACTACAAGCTGGAGCACGGGGTGTTGCCGGACCTGCACGCGAACCCGGCAACCGCGGCGCGCGTATACGACCGGTCGAAGGAAGTGAAGCGCGGCGCGCTGTAGTGCTCCACTCGCGAGGGGAGAAATGGTGACGTGATCGCCGGCGACCTGGGCACGCAGTCCGAGAATGGCGACCTGGACGGCACCACTGCCGCCGTCCGTCTCCTCAGCCCGTGACCGTCGGCCAGGCTCGCACCACCTCGTAGCCCGCGGCGTCACGCCGCGACCAGACCAGAGACACTTCGCGCGGCGCCCAGATGATCGGATCGATCGCTGCCGGTGCCGGCGCCGGTGCCGCGCCTGCGTGCCTGGCCAGCGTCATGTGCGGCGTCCATCGCGGTTCGCTCTTGCGGCCGGCGGCTGCCACCGCAACGCCGGTGTCGCGCCGCAGGCCGTCTAGCGCCGGCGTGCCCTCGGCCAGCAGCACCACGACGCCGTCATGCCAAATCGCGGTCGACCGAATCGAGAGCTGCAGCTCGGGCACCGGCACGGCGGCCAGCGCCTCGACCAGACTCGCCTCATCGATCAAGTCGACGTCCCCGAGGAAGTGCAGCGTCAAGGCGACGGCTAGACATCAGATCCGGCGCCGTGCGGAGGCGTGATCTCGGCGGGGGTTCATCTTCACGTGTATGCGCCGTCAGGGAGTGCCAGCGCTGTTGCGGCAGGCTGCGGGTCGGCCCTCATTTCCCACCGTGGGAAATAACGAACCTCTGCAGCGTGTGCTCGTTAGCGGGCGCTACAAAGAAAAAGCCCGCTGCAAGCGGGCTTCGTGTGGGGTGGCTGATGGGACTCGAACCCACGACAACAGGAATCACAATCCTGGACTCTACCAACTGAGCTACAGCCACCACCGGAACCGCGAATTATAGCCTCAGTTGGAGGCCTGTCTCGAGCGCTGGCTGTCAGTTGGAAGCGTTGCTCGCCGCAGCTTCTTCGGCAGCACCGGCTGCCGGGTGCACGTCGACCTTGAATCGGCTCTTCAGCGCCACGTAGTAGGCCTGCGCCTCGGCCGCCGCCCAGGCTTGCGCATACTGGCTTTGCGAGCGCGCGGGATCGACCGCCACCGGGTCGCGGCCCAGCACCTTGGTGATCTTCACGACCACGTAGCCCTGGTCGCCCAGGTCGACGCCGTCGACCGCCGGCAGCTTGGCGGCCGGGGCCTTCAGCACCGCATCGATCAAGGGCTTCGGCAGGTCGCGCGATTGCGCGCGCGACACCAGTTGCGCCGGATCGGCCAGCGCCGTCTCGGGCGCCTTGCGCAACTCGGCCAGGCGGGCCTCGCCTTCCTTGCGGGCGAGTGCAGCGGCCTGCTTCGCCACCAGCTTCTCCTTCACGCTCGCGGTGACCTCGGCCAGCGGCTTCATCGCCGCCGGGCTGTAGGTCACGATGCGGCCCGAAATCAACTGGCTCGAACCGGCATCGACCGCTTCGGTGTTCTTCTTGTTGCGCAGCGCATCGTTGCCGAACAGCGCCTCGAGGAACTTCGGCGACGCGAGCGGGCCCTTGGCCGCCGGGCCGGCCGTGCGCGCCACGCCTTGCGCGGTCTGCACCGTCAGCTTCAGCTTGTCGGCCACCGGCTTCAGGCTGTCAGGCTGCTCGTAGACCAGGTTCGTGAACTCGACCGCGGACTCGGAGAACTTCGTCTGCGCGAGCTGCTTCTTGACCTCGTCCTCGATCTCGGGGCGCACCTGCTCGAAGCTCTTCTTGTCGCCACCACGGGCCTGCGTCACCTGGATGATGTGGTAGCCGAAATCGCTCTCGACCACATCGCTGATGCCGCCCGGCTTCAGCGCGAACGCCGCGTCCTCGAAGGGCTTGACCATCGCGCCGCGGCCGAAGAAGTCGAGGTCGCCGCCGTTCAGCGCCGAACCGGTGTCCTGCGAGTTCTTGCGGGCCACGTCGGCGAAGCTCGCCGGGTTCTTCTTGACCTCGGCCAGCAGGGCTTCCGCCTTCGCCTTGGCCTGCGCGCGCTCGGCGGCCGGTGCCGACTTGTCGGCCTTGATCAGGATGTGGCTCGCGCGGCGCTCTTCGGCGACAGCGTAGCGGCTCTCGTTCGCCTTGTAGTACTCGCGCAGCTTGTCTTCGGGCACCGTCAGCGTCTTCTTGATCGCGTCGACGTCGAGCACCACGTACTCGATGTTCGCCTGCTCCGGCGACATGAACTGCGAGGTGTTCGCCGGGTCCTTGTAGTAAGCCTGGATGTCCGCATCGCTCGGCGACACCTTCGCGAGGTAGTCCTTGGTGTCGAAGCGCTGCTGCTGGAACTCGCGCTGCTGGAACATCGCATCGATCGCGCTCGAAGCCGCCGCGGCCGGTGCGAACACCGTGCCGCCGATGCCGAACATCACCTGGCGCATCTCGAGCTGCTGGCGCAGCGTCTGCTCGAAGCCCGCCACCGTCATGCCCTGGGCCGACAGCGCGACCGTCAGCGCCTCCTTGTCGAAGCCGCCGCCCGCGCCGCGGAACTGCGCGAACTGCGGATCGTTCATGTAGACGTTCAGCACGCGCTCCGGCGTCGCGGTGAAGTTCGACTTCAGCGCCGCGGTCTGCAGCACGCGTTCGCGCACCAGGTTGTCCAGCGTCTGCAGGCGCATCGCCGGCGTGTCGAACATGCGGACATCGACGTTCGGGGCCTGGCGGCGGATGCGGTCGACCTGCTCGCGCTGCGCCGCGTCCCACTCGACCTGCGTGATCTTGTGGCCGTCGACGGTGGCGACGCCACCGCTGCCCGACATCGAACGGTAGCCCTGGTAGGCCCCGGTCAGCACGAAGGCGGGAACGATCAGCACCAGCAGCAGGAACTGGAACAGGCGATTGTGCGTGCGAACAAATTCAAACATCGATGGCCTCGAAGGGTGATCGCTGTGCAGCCGGACGGCGCTGCTTCAAATGCAACAAAGGCGAACCTGGGTTCGCCTTTGATTGGGTATCGTGGGGAGGATACCGGTGGGTGGACTCGGCGCGGATTCTAGCCGCCTCTGCCGCAGTGATGTCCTCGGACCGGTAACACCTGGTGGGTGCTGAGGGGCTCGAACCCCCGACCTACGCCTTGTAAGGGCGCCGCTCTACCAACTGAGCTAAGCACCCGGATCCGTTCTCAGTTGACCGCGTCCTTCAGGGCCTTGCCCGGACGGAACTTCGGCACCTTGGCGGCCTTGATCTTGATGGTGGCGCCGGTGCGCGGGTTGCGGCCGGCACGGGCGGCACGCTTGCTGACGCTGAAGGTGCCGAAGCCAACGAGCGACACGCTGTTGTTCTTCTTCAGCGTGGATTTCACGCCGCCGATCAGAGCTTCGAGCGCGCGGGTCGCTGCTGCTTTGGAGATGTCGGCCTGCTTGGCGATGTGCTCAATCAGTTCGGATTTGTTCACGAAGGTACCCCCTCAAAAAAAAGGTGTCTTGAAAAGAATCTGGATGGGTGTGGAGCCTGGATCCGGGCCGCGCGGTACGGGGCAATCGGCTCGAACGATTACAGCCTCAGGCACCCACAGTGTCAAGCGCGGAAGCGGATTCTATGCGTAATCAGCTGCATCCGAAGGCGGCACGCGCGCGCGTGCTTCCTCGCTTGACAATAGGCTGTCCGCGTCATATTCGGCGCGGGTTGCAGCCGTTTCAGCCACCCCGCCTGTCATGTGGTGTCACATGCATTCGGCGATGGCGCGGCCCAGGTCTGCAGTGCGGGCCGCACCACCCAGGTCGGGGGTGCGCGGTGCACCCGACGACGGATCGAGCACCGTCTCGATCGCGCGCAGCACCGCATCATGCGCGTCGCGGTGGCCCAGGTGGTCGAGCATCATCGCGCCCGACCAGATCTGCCCGATCGGGTTCGCGATGCCGCGCCCGGCGATGTCGGGTGCCGAGCCGTGCACCGGCTCGAACAGCGACGGATGCGTGCCGGCCGGGTTCAGGTTGGCCGACGGCGCGATGCCGATCGTGCCGGTGCAGGCCGGCCCGAGGTCGGACAGGATGTCGCCGAACAGGTTGCTCGCGACCACCACGTCGAACACCTCGGGGCGCTGCACGAAGTGCGCGGTCAGGATGTCGATGTGGAAGCGATCAACGCTCACCTCCGGATAGGCGCGGGCCATCGCCTCGACGCGCTCGTCCCAGTAGGG
This sequence comes from Rhizobacter sp. OV335, assembly GCF_900142965.1. GTDB lineage: Bacteria > Pseudomonadota > Gammaproteobacteria > Burkholderiales > Burkholderiaceae_C > Rhizobacter. The sequence goes on along the minus strand of NZ_FRCQ01000009.1, from coordinate 43,924 downwards.
CATCGTGATCGAGATGCCGTTCGACTTGGTGGCCGAGGTCAGCTTGCGGCGCGGGCGCGTCTGCGCCAGCTCGAACGCGAACTTCAGCACCCGGTCGACGCCGACGCGCGACATCACCGTCTCCTGGATCACGATCTCGCGCTCGCTGCCCTCGTACATGCGCCCGCCGATGCTGGAGTACTCGCCCTCGGTGTTCTCGCGCACGATCATCATGTCGATCTCGCCGGGCGCGCGCGGTTGGCCGTCGCGGCCCACCAGCGGCGAACGGATGCCGGGCATCAGGCGCGCCGGGCGCAGGTTCACGTACTGGTCGAACTCGCGCCGGAACTTCAGCAGCGAGCCCCACAGCGAGACGTGGTCGGGGATCTTCTGCGGCCAGCCGACCGCGCCGAAGAAGATCGCATCGTGGCCGCCGATCTGCTGCTTCCAGTCGTCCGGCAGCATCTGGCCGTGGCGCTCGTACCAGTCCCAGCTCGCGAAATCGAAATGGTCGAACTGCAGCCCGATGCCGAAGCGGCCAGCCACCGCCTCGAGCACGCGCAGGCCCTCGGGCACGGTCTCCTTGCCGATGCCGTCGCCGGCGATCACGGCGATGCGGTGGGTCTTCTTCACGGGCGTGCTCATCTCTTCAATCCTTCAGGAAGTCGTTCATCTCGGCGAGCAGCAGCTCGGGCAATTCTTCGGCGATGTAGTGGCCGCAGGGCGCGGCGCGGCCGCTGACGTCATTCACGTCGCGCGCCGCATCGCGCCACAGCGCCAGCGCATCGAAGCAGCGGCCGACGGCGCCGTGCTCGGCCCACAGCACGCGCAACGGCAGCTCGACGCGGCGCCCGGCCGCGCGATCGGCGCGGTCATGGTCGAGGTCGATGCTGGCCGAGGCCCGGTAGTCCTCGCAGATCGATGCCACGCTGCCCGGCAACGCGATGCAGCGTTCATATTCAGCAAGCGCCGCTGGATCGAACGCAGCCAGCCCGGCATGGCGCCGCCCCATCACGCTGCGCAGGTAGAACACCGGGTCGTGGCCGATCATCCGCTCGGGCAGCGGCGCCGGTTGGATCAGCGTGAACCAGTGCCAGTAGGCACGCGCGAATTCATCGGTGGTGCCCTCGTACATCGCGAGCGTCGGCGCGATGTCGAGCAGCAGCAGCCGCGACACCGCATCGGGATGGTCCAGCGCCAGCCGGTGCGCCACGCGCGCGCCGCGGTCGTGCGCACACACCGCGAAGCGTGCGTGGCCGAGTTGCGCCATCACGCCGACCGCATCGCGCGCCATCGCACGCTTGCTGTGCGATGCATGCGCGTCATCGGGCGACGGCCGCGACGAGTCGCCGTAGCCGCGCAGGTCCATCGCGACGACGCGAAAGCGCTGCATCAGCTGCGGCACCACGCGGTGCCACATCGCATGGGTCTGCGGATGGCCGTGCAGCAGCAGCAGCGGCGCGCCCTGCCCGCCCACCCGCGCATGGATCTCGGCCCCCTCGACGGCGAAACGCCGGCTCTCGAATCCTTCGAACATGCGCTGCATTCTGGTGCGGTCGAACGGGGCCGGCAAGCAATAATCCGGAAACCCATTCGTTCCCTGGAGGCATCAATGATCGAGCGCTCCGACCTCGTGCTGGTGAGCAGCGCGGCCGAGCTGGGCAGCCTGGCCGCCGCGGCGCGCCAGCTCGACCTGGCCCCGCCGGCGGTGTCGAAGCGGCTGGCGGCGCTGGAGTCGCGGCTCGGGCTGCGCCTGTTCCACCGCAGCACGCGGCGGCTGCAGCTCACGCCGCACGGCGAGGCCTTCCTCGCGCAGGCGCGGCCGCTGCTGCAGGGCTTCGAGCAATTGCAGGCGCAGCTGACCGAGCGCCACGACGAGCCGCGCGGCCTGATCCGCCTGTGCAGCTCGTTCGGCTTCGGCCACGCCTGGCTCGGGCCGCTGCTGGCGCAGTTCCACGCCGCGTACCCGCAGGTGCAGGTGCAGCTCCACCTGCGCGAGCAGTTGCCCGACCTGCGGGCCGCCGGCTTCGATGCCGCGGTGTGGCTGTGGGCGCCGCGCGATCCGAACGTCGTCACGCGCCGGCTGGCGTCGAACCGCCGCATCATCGTCGGCGCGCCGGCCTACCTGCAGCGGGCCGGCGTGCCGCAGGGGCTCGATGAACTCGCGCAGCACGCCTGCCTGATCGTCAGCGAGAACGACGACCAGCCCGCCACGTGGCGCCTGCAAGACCTGGCGCCGCGCGGCGCCGCGGTGACGATGCGGGTGCACGGCCCGCTCGCGAGCAACAGCGGCGAGGTCGTGCGCGACTGGGCGCTGGCCGGCCACGGGCTGATGCTGCGCTCGCTGTGGGATGTGCATGAGCACCTGCGCAGCGGCCGGCTGCAGCAGGTGCTGCCGCGCTACGCGATGCTCGATGCCGACGTGCACTGGGTGCTGCCGCCGCGCGCGCCGAACAGCGTCGTGCCGCGCCGCGTGCGGCTGCTTCAGCAGCAGCTCATTCAGGCCTTGGCGTCGCCGCCGTGGCTGGCGCCGCCGGTCCCGCCGACGCCTGAGCCGGCGAGCGCACCACCAGCGCCACGCCGACGGCGGTGAGCGCCATGCCGAGCACCATCGTCGGCGTGATCGATTCGCCGAACAGCAGCCAGGCCATCAGCGCGGTGGTCGGCGGCACCAGGTAGAGCAGGCTCGTCACGCGGGTGGCCGCGCCGCGCTGGATCAGCAGGTACAGCAGCGAGCTGCCGCCCAGCGTCAAGCCGATCACCGACCAGGCCAGCGCGCCGATCAGGTGCGGATGGAACACGATGGGTTCGTGCTCGAGCAGCGCGAACGGCAGGCTGACCGCCAGTGCCGCCAGCAGTTGCACGGTGTTGGCGGTGCGCACGTCGCACGGCGCGACGAAGCGCTTCTGGTAGAGGGTGCCGGCCGTGATGCACAGCAGCGCGAACGCGGCGAGCGAGAGGTTCCAGGCCGTCAGCTCGCCGGCGCCGAGCTTGCGCCACACGACCAGCAGCAGCCCCGACAGGCCGAGCGCCAGGCCGAGCCATTGGCGGGACGACACGCGCGACTCCCCATCGGACGCTGTCGACGTGGCACTCACCCACACCGCCGTCAGCACCGGCTGCAGGCCGACCAGCAACGCGATCGTGCCGGCCCCCATGCCCGATTTCACCGCGGCCCACACGCCGCCCAGGTAGCCGGCATGCATCAGCACGCCCGCGACCGCGAGGTGCAGCCACTGCGAGCGCCCGCGCGGCCAAGCCGCCTGCGATAGCGCGACCCAGGCCCCGAAGCACAGCACCGACAGCGCATAGCGCAGGCTCAGGAACGAGATCGGCGGCGCATGCGGCATGCCGTAGCGCGCGACGATGAAACCGGTGCTCCAGATCAGCACGAACACCGGCGGCATCGCCTGCACCAGGCGGTCGCGGGTGGCGGTGGCGCTCATCGCACCTTGGCTCGGATCTCCGGCAGCGCCTTCTGCAGGTAGTACACCATCGACCAGATGGTCAGCACCGCCGACGCATAGATCAGCCAGGTGCCCCACAGCTGCGTGTCGACCAGGCCGAACAGCGTGCCGTGGTACAGCAGGAAGGGGATCGCGATCATCTGCACGGTGGTCTTGAGCTTGCCGAGCATGTGCACCGCGACGCTGCGCGACGCGCCGATCTGCGCCATCCATTCGCGCAGCGCCGAGATCGCGATCTCGCGGCCGATGATCACCAGCGCGATCAGCGCATGCAGGCGGCCCAGGTGCACCAGCACCAGCAGCGCGGCGCAGACCAGGAACTTGTCGGCCACCGGATCGAGGAAGGCGCCGAACGACGAGGTCATGTTCAGGCGGCGGGCCAGGTAGCCGTCGGCCCAGTCGGTGAGCGCGACGACGATGAACAGCACCGTCGCGATCAGGTTCTGGTGCGGTTCCTTGACGTCGAGGTAGAACACCCCGACGACCAGCGGAATCGAAACGATGCGCGCCCAGGTCAGCAGCGTCGGGAGATTGAAGAACATGGGCGGCATTGTGCCCAAGTTCTTCAGGGATCCAGCGTGCGCGGCTTGAAGCGCTTGTCGTCGTCGAACAGGAAGGTCTCGACGAACTTCCAGGGCTTGGGCAGCCGCGACACATCGCCGAACGGCGCGGCACGCTTGATCGCGTCGATCGCGATCTGCGTGGTCTCGGGCGCCTGGCCGGGGTAGCGCAGCACGTCGATGCGGCGCACGCTGCCGTCGGAATTCAGCTCGACCTCGAGCACCGGAATGGCCAGCAGGATGTCGGGCGGGCGGCTCATGTAGGTGCCGTTCGGGTTCGACGCCACCATGCGGCGCGCGGCCTGCAGCCGCACTTCGTTCCAGTTGCGCACCGGGCCCGGCGCGGTCAGCTTGACGAAGCCGCCGGCGGAGGGGGCGGGCGCGGCGGCCGCGGGTGCCGGGGCGGGCGCGGGCCGTGAAGATGGCGCAGGTGCGGGTGCGGGCGCCGGTGCCGGCGGCGGTGATGAACAGGCGGCCAGCACGGCGAGCATCGCCGCGCCCAGCCAGGCCCGACGCGATGGGTACTTTTCAATGAAGCGCACGATAGATTTCCTCCGCGAGTTCTCTAGAAATCCCGTCGACGGTGACGAGATCCTCCACGCTCGCATGGCCCACGCCACGCACGCCTCCGAAGCGCTGCAAAAGTTTCGCACGTTTCTTCGGCCCCACGCCGGGTATGTCTTCGAGCCGGCTGCCGCCGGTGCGCACGCTGGCGCGCCGCGCGCGCATGCCGGTGATCGCGAAGCGGTGCGCTTCGTCGCGGATCTGCGCGACCAGCATCAGCGCCGCCGAATCCTTGCCCAGGTAGACCTTCTCGCGGCCATCGGCGAACACCAGTTCCTCGAGGCCGACCTTGCGGCCCTCGCCCTTCTCGACGCCGACGATCAGCGACAGGTCCAGGCCGAGCTCCACGAACACCTCGCGCGCCATGCTCACCTGGCCGCGCCCGCCGTCGACCAGCACCAGGTCGGGCATGCGCACGCCGGCCGGCTCGCCGGAGTCCTTGTCGGCCAGCGCCGCGGCGACCTTGCTGTAGCGCCGCGTCAGCACCTGGCGCATCGCGGCGTAGTCGTCGCCGCCGGTCACGCCCTCGATGTTGTAGCGGCGGTACTGCGCGTTCTGCATCTTGTGGGTCTCGAACACCACGCACGATGCCTGCGTCGACTCGCCGGCGGTGTGGCTGATGTCGAAACACTCGATGCGGAATGTGTCGATGTTCTCCGGCGACAGGTCGAGTGCCTCGACCAGCGCACGCGTGCGCGCCTGCTGCGAGCCTTCTTCCGACAGCAGCCGCGCGAGCTTCAGCTGCGCGCCCTGGATGCACATGTCCAGCCACGCGCGGCGCGCATCGCGCGGCTGGTGCTGCGCGCTGACGCGGGTGCCGCTGTGCTCGGTCAGCGCGTCGATCAGCGTCTTGCTGACCGCGTGGCTCAGCACCAGCAGCGGCGGCACCTCGCTGTCGAGGTAGTGCTGCGCGATGAAGGCCTCCAGCACCTGCACCTCGGGCGATACGCGCGCGGCGTCGTCCGGCGTGTCGCCGTCGGCGGCAGTGCTCGCGATCTCGGTGGCGTCGTCGACATGCGCCGGGAAGTACGGCCGGTCGCCGAGGTGGCGCCCGCCGCGCACCATCGCGAGGTTCACGCAGGCCCGGCCGCCCTGCACCTTCACCGCGAGGATGTCGGCGTCCTTGGTCGACACGCCGGTGTTGTCCTCGACCGATTGCTGGTGCAGCACCTTCGACAAGGCCCCCAGCTGGTTGCGAATCTCGGCCGCCTGCTCGAACTGCAGCGCCTCGGCGTGCGCCATCATCTGCGCCTGCAGCCCGTCCATCACCTCCTGCTGCTCGCCGAGCAGGAAGCGTTCGGCATTGGCCACGTCGCGCGCGTAGTCGTCGGCGGCGATGTAGTCGACGCAGGGGCCGGAGCAGCGCTTGATCTGGTACAGCAGGCAGGGCCGCGTGCGGTTGTTGAAGACGGAGTCCTCGCAGGTGCGCAGGTGGAACACCTTCTGCAGCAGCTGGATCGATTCCTTCACCGCCCAGGCGCTCGGGTACGGCCCGAAGTAGCGGTGCCGGCGGTCGACCGCGCCGCGGAAGTACGCCATGCGCGGGAACGCGTGCGAGACGATCTTCAGGTAGGGGTAGCTCTTGTCGTCGCGGAACAGGATGTTGTAGCGCGGGTTGAGCGTCTTGATCAGGTTGTTCTCGAGCAGCAGCGCCTCGGCTTCCGAGCGCACCACCGTCGTCTCCATCCGCACGATCTTGCTGACCATGTGGCCGATGCGCGTGCCGCCATGGTTCTTCTGGAAGTAGCTCGAGACGCGCTTCTTCAGGTCGCGCGCCTTGCCGACGTAGAGCACCGCATCCTGCGCGTCGAAATAGCGGTAGACGCCGGGCAGCGCGGGCAGCGCCAGCACTTCGGCGAGCAGGTGCTCGCGGCCGGGATCGGCGGGCGATCCGGCATCGGCAGGTTCTTCTTCGGGCAACGACGTCGTCTCGTTCATCGCCTGCGATTGTGCCGCTGCCGATAATGGCCTGCATGCCGCACCTGCAATGGGATGTCTTCTGCCGCGTCGTCGACAACTTCGGCGACATCGGCGTGTGCTGGCGCCTCGCCGCCGACCTGGCCGCGCGCGGCGAACGGGTGCAGCTGTGGGTCGACGATGCGCGCGCGCTCGTGTGGATGGCGCCGGGCGGCGCGGCCGGCGTCGAGCTGCATGCGTGGCCCGAGGCCGAGGATGAGACCCGCCCGATCGGCGACGTGGTGATCGAGGCGTTCGGCTGCGAGCTGCCGCCGGCGGTGCTGGTGCGGATTGCAGAAGCGCCCCGCCAGCCGGTGTGGATCAACCTCGAGTACCTGAGCGCCGAAGGCTATGTCGAGCGCAGCCACCGCCTGCGCTCGCCGCAGATGCATGGGCCGGCGCGGGGCATGAGCAAGTGGTTCTTCTACCCCGGCTTCACCGCGGCCACCGGCGGGCTGCTGCGCGAACCGGGGCTGATGGCGCAGCACGAGGCCTTCGACCGCGCTGCGTGGCTGGCGGCGCAGCACGTCGTGCCGCGGCCGGGCGAGCAGCTCGCCAGCCTGTTCTGCTACCGCGTGCCGTCGGCCGAGGCCTTGCTGGGTTGCCTGGGCCAACAGCCAGCGCTGCTGCTGGTGCCTGGCACCGCGCCGCCGCTGCCGGAGCTGCCAGCGTCGGTTCGCGTGCAGCCCCTGCCCTATCTCACGCAGCCAGATTTCGACCGCCTGCTGTGGGCCTGCGACCTGAACTTCGTGCGCGGCGAGGATTCGCTGGTGCGCGCGCTCTGGGCCGGCAAGCCCTTCGTCTGGCAGATCTATCCGCAGGACGATGGGGTGCACGACGCCAAGCTGCAAGCCTTCCTGGAGCGCTTCGCGGCCTCAGCGGACATCCGCGCGGCGTGGCACGGCTGGAACGACCTGCAAGCCCCTTCCGCCGTCGGGCCTGATCGCGCGTCCTGGCAGGCCCAGTGCCTGAATTGGCGCCAAGACCTGCTCAACCAGACCGACCTCGCCGGTCAGCTGCTGTCTTTCGTCTCCGAATCACTATAAAATCGCCGGCTTTGCGCGTTCTGGGTGATCGAAATTCCGGCGCGCGCCGATCTAGACGCAACACCGCGCAACACCGCCCCACGGAAACCGTTATGAAAATCGCACAGGAAATTCGCGCAGGCAACGTGATCATGCACGACAAGAACCCGATGGTCGTGCTGAAAACCGAATACAGCCGCGGTGGCCGCAATGCCGCCACCGTGCGCATGAAGCTCAAGAGCCTCTTGAACAACTCGGGCACCGAAGTCGTCTTCAAGGCCGACGACAAGATGGACCAGGTCATCCTCGACAAGAAGGAGTGCACCTACTCCTACTTCGCCGACCCGATGTACGCGTTCATGGACGCCGAGTACAACCAGTTCGAGGTCGAGTCCGAGAACATGGGCGACGCAGTGCAGTACCTCGAAGAGGCAATGCCGGTCGAAGTGGTGTTCTACGACGGCAAGGCCATCTCGGTCGAACTGCCGACCAGCCTGGTGCGCGAGATCACCTACACCGAGCCGGCCGTCAAGGGCGACACCTCGGGCAAGGTGCTGAAGCCGGCCAAGCTGGCAACCGGCTTCGAGGTCTCGGTCCCGCTGTTCGTCGAAACCGGCGACAAGATCGAAATCGACACCCGCACGCACGAGTACCGCAAGCGCGTCTGATCCGCGCGGCCGGCACTCCCCCCAAAGGGCACCCTCGGGTGCCCTTTTTGCTACCGTCCGTGACCATGGGTTCTGCCGCTGGCTTCGACTTTACCGCCGTCACCGCGCCGTTCCGGATGCAGCCCGGCCTGCGCCGGCTCGCGCCGGGTGCGCCGCAGCTGACGCCGTCGCGGCCCGGGCAGCGCGTGCTGCGCGAGAAGCTCGCGGTGCTGGCAGCGTTCGCGCCCCAGGCGCTGCTGGCGGCGCCCGGCTTCGACGCCGCCCCTGCACTGGCGGCGTTGTGCGAGCACGCGGCCGCCGAGCATCCCGGCGCGTGGCGCCATCAGGCCGGCACGTGGCAGGCCCCGCTGCTGGGCTGGTCGCTCGTCGGCGACGAGCCCCGGGCCGACGGCGACGCGCTGCCCGAGGTCGGCCCCTGCCTGTCGGCGCTGCCGAGCGCCTGGCGGCTGCCGGCACTGCTGTGCCTCGCGTTCGCCGAAGATTTCGCGGTCATCGATGGCGACAGCGCCCGCATTCCGTGGCTCGCGGTGTGCCTGCCGTCGAACTGGGCGCCCGAGGAGAAGGTCGGCCGGCACTTCGCCGAGGTGCATGCGCCGGTCGCCGACAACCAGCTGCTCGTCAACGCCAGCGACCACCTCGCGCGGCTCGTCACGCAGGCCGATCGCTGGGAGCGCTTCGTCTGGACCATCACGCGCCATCCGCGGCTGCATGCCCACCCGGACCGCGTCGACCCGGCGCCCTGGTCGCCGGCGGCCAGCGCCGACGAGCTCGCGTCGCGCGCCTTCTTCCGCACCGAGCACCAGACCTTCATCCCGGTGGCCGGCCTGCGCCAGGCGGTGTTCACGATCCGCGTCGGCCTCGCGCCACTGGCCCAGGCGCTGGCCGACCCGGCGCAGGCGCGCCAGGTGCACGATGCGCTGTCGACGATGAGCCCGTCGGTGCTGGCCTACCGCGGCCTGACCGACGCCCGCGACCGCCTGCTCGACTGGCTCGCGCGGCGCGCCTCATGAACACCCACCCGCTTGCGGACGCCGCGCAGCGAGCGCTGCAGGTGTTCCTCGGCGGCAACCAGCTGCCGCAGCGCTGGCAGGGCCGCACGCGCTTCGTCGTGCTGGAGACCGGCTTCGGCCTCGGCAACAACTTCCTCGCCACCTGGGACGCGTGGCGGCGTGATCCGCAGCGCTGCGACACGCTGTACTTCATCTCGACCGAGCTGAACCCGCTACCGCACGACGAACTGCAACAGGTGCCGCGCGAGCCGGCGTGGGCCGCGCTCGCCCAGCAGCTCGAAGCCGCCTGGCCGCCGTTGACGCCCAACCTGCACCGCCTGCCATTCGAGGGCGGCCGGGTGCAGCTGCTGCTCGCGCTCGGCGACGCGCGCGACTGGCTGCCCGAGCTGGTCGCCGAGGTCGATGCGTTCTACCTCGATGGCTTCGCACCGGCGCGCAACCCCGACACCTGGGACAGCCGCCTGCTGAAGACCCTCGGCCGCCTGGCCGCCCCGGGCGCGACGGTGTCCACCTGGAGCGCCGCGCGCGCGGTGCGCGACGGGTTGGTGACGGCGGGCTTCCAGATGGAACCGGCACCGGAGCTCGGCGGCAATCACGGCATCACGCGCGGCCGCTATGCGCCGGCCTTTGTGCCGCGCCGCGCGCCGGCGCGGGCTGCAGCGCCGTCGACCGAACGCCGCGCGATCATCGTCGGCGCGGGCCTGGCCGGCAGCGCCACGGCGGCTGCGCTGGCCGCGCAAGGCTGGCACTGCGAGCTGATCGACCGGCATGACAGCCCGGCGCAAGAGGCCTCGGGCAACCCGGCCGGCCTGTTCCACGGCATCGTCAATGCACAGGACGGCACGCATGCGCGCTTCAACCGCGCGGCCGCACTGGAGATCGCGCGCGTGCTGGCCGGCGCGCTGCACGATGGCGTGCCCGGCTCGCTGGACGGTTTGCTGCGGCTCGAGACCGCGCTGCCCGATGCAGCCGCGATGCAGGCCGTGCTCGACCGCGTCGGGCTGCCGGCCGCATACGTGCAAGCGCTCGATGCCGACGCGGCCGCCCGGCTCGCAGGCCTGGCGCTGCGCCACCCGGCCTGGTTCTACCCGCAGGGCGGCTGGGTGCGGCCCGACGCGCTGGTGCGCTGGTTCATCGCGCAGGGCGGCGAGCGGGTGCAGTGGCGTGGCGGCATGCAGATCGACTCGATCCAGCGCGATGACGAGGGCTGCTGGCACCTGAAAGACGCGTTGGGCGTGCCAATCGCCAACGCCCCCGTCCTCGTGCTCGCGAACGCCGGCGACGCGTTGCGGCTGCTCGGCCAGCCCGACTGGACGGTCGACGCAGTGCGCGGCCAGCTGAGCTTCGCGCCAGCCGCTGTCGATACGAGCTGGATCCTCCCCCGCATCCCGCTGGCCGGTGCCGGCTACCTGCTCCCGCCGATTGACGGCATGGCGGTGTTCGGCGCCACCAGCCGCGCTGGCGACATGGCACCCGAGCTGCGGCAAGCCGACCATGAGCACAACCTGGCGCAGTACCGGAAACTGACCGGGCAAGCCGCCCCGGTCGACGCCAGCGCGCTGCAGGGCCGCACCGCGTGGCGCTGGGTCGCGGGCGACCGCCTGCCGATCGTCGGCGCGGTGCCCGACCTGCAAGCCGCCGTCGCGCGGCCGATCGATCAAGTGCGCTTCGTGCCGCGCGTGCCGGGCCTGTTCGTGTTCACCGCACTGGGCTCGCGCGGCATCACCTGGTCGGCGCTCGGTGCCGGCGTGCTGGCCTCGTCGATCACCGGTGCGCCGGCGCCGCTGGAGAGCAGCCTGCTCGATGCCATCGACCCGGGCCGCTTCATCGCCCGGCAGGTCCGGCGCGACGCGCGCTGATCAGGGCCAGGTCGCGCGCAGCCAGCGCCGCAGTGCGGCCGCGGCGCGCGGGTGGTTCAGCAATTCCATGTGGCCGACGCCGTCGATCTCGACGCGCTCGACATCGCCGGCCAGCCCCGGATCGCCGGCACTGCCGGGCCGCACCAGCCCGTCGCCCAGCCCCGCGACGAGCCGCATCGGCACCGCCACCGTGCTCGGCGCCACACCATCGCGCAGGTCGCGGATGCCGCGGCTGCGCGCATCGGCCAGCCGGCTCAGCGGCCGCGTCATCGCCGACCAATCGAGCACCGACGACACCACATGTCCGGCCCGCTCCAGCGGCGCGCCACGGTGCGGCGTGCCCAGGCACACCAGCATCCGGATGCGACCGAGCCACGGGCTGCCATCGACGGACGCCTGCTCGCACGCCGAGCGTGCGACCAGGCCGCCCATGCTGTGGCCGACCAGCACGATGCTGCCCGCGCGCGCGGGCGCCGATTCGATGAATTGCGCCATCAGCGCCGACAGCGCGCGGCCGTTGTCGCCGATCGACAGCCCGCTGTTGTAGCGCAGGAAGAGCGGCGTCGCGCCGAACTCGCGCGCGACCATCGCCGGGTAGGAGTCGCCCTCGGAGGCGCGCCGCGCGACGGTCCAGCTGCTTTCGTCGCAGGCCAGGCCGTGGATGAAGACGCAGACCCGCTCGCCGGGCGACGCGCCCTCGGGCAGCAAGGCCATGCGCACCGCCAGCGGATTGCCGGCCGCCTGCAGCGCATCGCCGACGACACCGTTCAGCGCACTGCGCAGGGCCAGCTCGCGCGTGCCGGGCTGGCGTGTCGGATCGGTGAGGCGCTGCTCGGCATGGCCGGCCAGCGTGAGGACGGAGGCGCCGGTCTGGCGCACCGTCGCGTGGACCGCGGTGCTGAGGGTGTCGTGCACCCGTTGCACCCAGCGGGCCGGTGCCGCGATGACGGGCAGCTGCTGCACCGCCGAAAAAGCCTGGTCCGCGATCGCCTGGTGCATCTGCTGCACCTGGGTGGAGGTCGCCACGAAGCCGGCCTTCAGCGCAGCCGCGTAGGCGCCGGGGGCCAGCGGCGGCGGCGGCTTGCCTCGGCGAGCCATCGCAGGTGCGGCGCTCAGGGCGCCGGCTGGTTTCCGGTGCCGGAGTCTTGCGTCTGACCCTCGGCGGGCTCGTCCTGCCCGCCGTCGCCCGAACCCGGGCTGGTCTTGCGAAGCTCCTTCTCCTTCAGCTTCTCTTCCTTCTTTTTCTTCTTGCTCAGCTCGCGCTGGCGCTTTTCGAACGAGTAGTTGGGTTTGGCCATGGGCCGTCCTTTTTCAGCGGATTCGGAACAGGCCCGAGGTTACGCCCTTTTTGGGGGCGCCAGACGCCCGGGAGTGGATCAGAACGTCAGCGTCTTCACGCCCTGCGCGGTGCCCAGCAGGCACACGCCGGCCCGGTGGCGCGCGAAGATGCCGACGCTGACGACGCCCGGCCACTGGTTGATCTCGCGCTCCATCGCCATCGGGTCGATGAGTGCCATGCCGTGCACGTCGAGGATGCTGCAGCCGTTGTCGGTGACCACGCCGACGCGCAGCCGCGCGTCGCCGCCGAGGGCGCGCAGCCGCCGCGCGATCTGCGCCGCCGCCATCGGGATCACCTCGACCGGCACCGGGAAGCGGCCGAGCGTGTCGACCAGCTTCGATTCGTCGGCGATGCAGATGAAGCTTTTCGCGATGTCGGCGACGATCTTCTCGCGCGTGAGCGCCGCGCCGCCGCCCTTGATCATGAAGCCGTGGTGGTCGATCTCGTCGGCGCCGTCCACGTAGACGGGGATGCTGTCGACGGCATTGCTGTCGAGCACCGCGATGCCGTGCGCGCGCAGCCGCTCGGAGCTTCGCTCGCTGCTGGAGACCGCGCCGACGATGCGGTCCTTGATGCCGGCCAGCGCGTCGATGAAGCAGTTCACGGTGGAGCCGGTGCCGACGCCGACGATGCTGCCGGGTTGCACGTAGGCCAGCGCGGCCTGTCCGACGAGGGCCTTCAGTTCATCTTGGGTCATGGGCGGGTCGTGGCCAGGCACGCGTTTGAGACAATCCGCGATTATCCAAGACGCTGCTGTCCGCACTCCATGGCCCTGGTCCCCTACGCCCTCACCCGCCCCTTCCTGTTCGGCCTCGACCCGGAGCAGGCCCACGACCTGACGCTCGGCGCGCTGGCGCGCCTCCAGCGCACGCCGCTGATCTGCGCGGTCGCGCAGCCGCGGGTCGACGATCCGGTGACGGTGGCGGGCATCCGCTTCCCGAACCGCGTCGGGTTGGCGGCGGGGCTCGACAAGAACGGGCGCTGCATCGATGGCCTCGCGGCGATGGGTTTCGGCTTCATCGAGGTCGGCACCGTGACGCCGCTGGGCCAGCCGGGCAATCCGAAGCCGCGCATGTTCCGGCTGCCGCAGGAGAATGCGCTGATCAACCGGCTGGGTTTCAACAACCAGGGGCTGGCCGCCTTCATCGCCAACGTGAAGCAGGCGCGCTTTCGCACGCAGGGCGGCGTGCTGGGGCTGAACATCGGCAAGAACGCCGCGACGCCGATCGAGCGTGCGGTCGACGACTACCTGCTCTGCCTGGACGGCGTGTACCCGCATGCCGACTACGTGACGGTCAACATCTCGTCGCCGAACACCAAGAACCTGCGTGCGCTGCAGAGCGACGAGGCGCTGGATGCGCTGCTGTCGGCGGTGCAGGCGCGCAAGCAGCAGCTGGCGCAGCAGCATGGGCGCAGCGTGCCGGTGTTCGTGAAGATCGCGCCCGACCTCGATGAGGCGCAGGTCGGCGTGATCGCCGCGACCTTGAAGAAGAACGCGATCGACGGCGTGATCGCGACCAACACGACGATCGCGCGCGATGCGGTGAAGCACTTGCCGCATGGCGAGGAAGCCGGCGGCCTGAGCGGCGCGCCGGTGCTGCAGGCGTCGAACCGGGTGATCGCGCAACTGCGCGCAGCGCTGGGTGCCGGCTACCCGATCATCGGCGTGGGCGGCGTGCTGAGCGGCGCCGACGCGCAATCGAAGATCGCGGCCGGCGCCGACCTGGTGCAGCTCTACACCGGGTTCATCTACAAGGGGCCCGAGCTCGTCACCGAGGCGGCACGGGCCCTGAAGCAGAAGGCGTAGCCCTCAGAGGATCGGCACGCCGGTCTTCTTTTGCAGCTCCTCGCGCGACACGCCCGGCGCGATCTCGACCAGCTTGAGCCCCTGCGGCGTCACGTCGAGCACCGCGAGGTCGGTGATGATGCGATTCACCACGCCGACCCCTGTCAGCGGCAGCGTGCAGGCCGGCAGGATCTTCAGGTCTTCGCTGCCGTCCTTCTTGCGCGCGACGTGCTCCATCAGCACCAGCACGCGCGCGACGCCGGCCACCAGGTCCATCGCGCCGCCCATGCCCTTGACCATCTTGCCGGGGATCATCCAGTTGGCGAGGTCGCCCCGGTCGCTGACCTGCATCGCGCCGAGGATGCTGAGGTTGATCTTGCCGCCGCGGATCATCGCGAAGCTGTCGTGCGAACCGAAGATCGACGAGCCGGGGATGGTGGTGACGGTCTGCTTGCCGGCGTTGATCAGGTCGGCGTCGACCTGGTCTTCGGTGGGAAACGGGCCGATGCCGAGCATGCCGTTCTCGCTCTGCAGCCAGACCTCGATGTCGCTGCGCACATGGTTGGCCACCAGCGTCGGCAGCCCGATGCCGAGGTTGACGTAGAAGCCGTCCTGCAGCTCGGCGGCGGCCTTGGCGGCCATTTGGTCGTGGGTCCAGGCCATGCTCAGCTCCCTGCCTTTTCAGTGATGGTTCGCTTCTCGATGCGCTTCTCCGGGTGCGCATTCAGCACCAGGCGGTGCACGTAGATGCCCGGCAGGTGGACCGCATCGGGATCGAGCGCGCCGGTATCGACGATCTCCTCGACCTCGACCACGGTGATCTTGCCGGCCATCGCGACGGCCGGGTTGAAGTTGCGCGCGGTGCGGCGGAACACCAGGTTGCCGCTGCGGTCGGCCTTGTGCGCCTTCACCAGGCTCACCTCGGGCAGCAGTGCGCGCTCCATCACGTAGACGGCGCCATCGAACTCGCGCGTTTCCTTGCCTTCGGCCACCAGCGTGCCGACGCCGGTCTTCGTGAAGAAGGCCGGGATGCCGGCACCGCCGGCACGCAGCTTCTCGGCCAGCGTGCCCTGCGGCGTGAACTCGAGTTCGAGTTCGCCGGCCAGGTACTGGCGCTCGAACTCCTTGTTCTCGCCGACGTAGCTGGAGATCATCTTCCTGATCTGGCGCGTCTCGAGCAGTTGGCCGAGGCCGAAGCCGTCGACGCCGGCGTTGTTCGAGATCACCGTGAGGTTCTTCGCGCCGCTGTCGCGCAGCGCGGCGATCAAGGCCTCGGGAATGCCGCACAGCCCGAAGCCGCCGACGGCCAGCAACTGGCCGTCACGCACGATGCCTTTCAGGGCATCGGCGGCACTGGCGTACACCTTGTTCATGGAGCGTCTCCTGCGCAATGGAAATCAGCCGGGAAGCGTACTACGTAACGCGTTACGTAGACCGCAACGGCGGTACGTAGAAATGACTAGGTTCTTCACCTGAGGAGAGCCGGCACCGGGCATGCCGATTGCCCCTCGTTCCGCCGCCTTGCGCCACCGTTGACCACCCAAAGGAGATCGCCGCGATGAACATCCACGCACTTCCCCGCTTCGTCGGTCTCCTGCTCGCCGGACTCGGCCTGGCCGGCATCGCTCACGCCGAGGAATACGGCAGCGCATCGTTCACGCTGGACCCGCTCTCGCTGACCTCGCTCGCGCCGACGCCCGATGCGCCGCGCTTGCCCGGCAGCGTGGGCACGTGGTGGACGGGCAACTGGGTCAACTCCTCGTTGTCGAGCGGGCATGCGAACGGCGACAACGTGCGCCACGATATCCAGTACCCGATTCAGAACGGCCTGGACTTCAGTCCGCCGTTCGGCGTGGGTGTCCGGCAGCAGCCGCCGCTGCCCGGCTCGGTGCTGTCGACCGAGGCGCATTCCGGGCCGAGCCATCTCGGCGTGAGCTGGCGGACCGACCTGCCGACCGACACGGCCGACACCGAGATCACCTGGTACCGCGCCTTCAAGCTGGATCCCTATGCGTCGCTCACGCTGTCGGGCATCGCGACGCTCACCCGAAGCGACTATCACCCGCTGACGACGGACTTCCGGACCGACACCGTCAACGACGAGTACTACCACGTCGCGACGCTGAGCGTGCGCGACGAGCAGGCCTACCGGCACGAGGTCTCGCTGCAGGCATGGATGCTGAACCGGGATCCGTTCCACAACGATGCCGGCTCGCAGGGCCGCGTGGCCAGCCCGGACGATTTCACCTACAGCGCCGACTCGTTCGGCGTGATGTCGCTGACAGTGCACAACAACAGCGCCCTGCCGCTGTTCGCGGCCTTCGAGTTGATCGCGTTGAGCAACCCGATGGCGGCCGTTCCTGAGCCGGCGGCCGCGCTGCTGATGGCACTGGGCATCGGGTGGGTGGGGTGGCGGCGGCGGCCCCGAGGTTCGTCCACGCGCGCACCAGCCGCCTGACGCCCGACTCCGTGGGCCCGGGTCTTCGCGCAGAGCCCCGGCCGTTCGCATCGCGAGACGTCGGCGAGGAGCTGCCCCAGCACAGTCGCTGGAGTGCAATGACTCCTGCCTGCCATGCTCTCCACCGTCCCTTCGCTTGACCGGCGCCCTTCCTACCTCGGGTACACGCAAATCAGCCAGTGGATCGACAGCATTGGCGACGAACTGCGCGCCGAAGAATTCGTGGCCGTGGCGGCGGTGCTCCGCGGGGGATTGTTCCCGGCGCAATGCGCGGCGTTCGCCACCGGCGCGCCGCTGTCGTTCATTCGATACGATCGCGGTCGACAAGAGGCATCGTGGCACGGCGACGCACCCCCGCCAGGTCGGCTTCTGCTGTGCGAGGACATGGCCGGCCACGGCCACACGCTGGTGAACTGTCGGGCGCTCGTCCAGCGCACCCACGCCGATCATCGGGTGCTGACGGTCGTCTCCGACGAGTTGTCGAGAATCCGGCCCGACTGGTCGATGCACCGCCCCCATGTGCAGACCGTGCTGCCGTGGGAGCGCGAGGTCGTCTCCACGCAGTTTCGCCGCGACTACTGGCATGAGGATGGCGCCCACGGCCACCACCCGATGGCGCCGGACCACTGCTATCGCAGCTGGGGCATCGATCTCGACGGGGTCCTTTGCGACGATCTTCCCGCGCAACGCTACGACACCTGCATGGATGCCGCGTTGAACGAGAGGGACGCGTTGCCGCGCGCGGCGAAGGCTCCGCCCCTGTCGAAGCGGCAGCATTGTGTCGTCACGGGACGGCCGCACACCGACCATGCGCGCACGCGTGCGTGGCTCGACAGTCGCGGCTATGCCAGCATCGACGTGCACTTTCGCGATCCGGCGCGGCACGGTCACGACGATCGTTCCATCGCCATCCACAAGGCCATGGCGGCCGAACGACTCGGCGTCACCGACTTCATCGAGTCATGCGTGCACCAGGCCGTTCTGATTTCTGCGCACGCGCCCCACATGAGAGTCTTCTGGTGGCGAAGCGGAGATCCGGTCCTGATCAATGCACACCCGTCCAAGGCGACGCTGGGCAGGTTCGAAACCGGCGTGCCGGCCGCCTGACCCGGGGCGCGGGAATCCGCCAGGCGGCCGACACCCACGCCGTACCATCCCCGCATGCCCACCCTCGCCCTCGCCCTCGACTACCGCACCGCCTTCGACCTCGCTCCCGTCGGCCTGGTGCTGTCGCGCAACCGCTTGATGGTCGACTGCAACCAGCAGGTGCTGGCGATGTTCGGTGCGGCGCGCGACCAGCTGGTCGGGCAATCGTTCGAGATGCTCTACCCCACGCACGAGGAGTTCGAGCGCACCGGCGAGCGCATCGTCGCGGCGCTCGACGCGAGCGGCTGGTATGCCGACGAACGCGTGATGAAGCGCGTCGACGGCCCGCAGCGTGGCGAGCTGTTCTGGTGCCACGTGTCGGGCCGCGCGCTCGATCCGGCGCAGCCGCATGCGGCCGGCATCTGGAGCTTCGAGGACCTGTCGTCGCGCCGCCGGCTGAAGGCCGAGCTGACGGCCCGTGAGCGCGAGATCGCCGCGCTGTTGATCGAGGGGCTCACGAGCAAGCTGATCGGCAAGCGGCTGGGGATCAGCCCGCGCACCGTCGACGTGTATCGCGCGCGGCTGATGCGCAAGTACGGCGCAGCGACGACGCCGGAGCTGATCTACAAGCTGCTGGCAGCCTGACGGCTCAAGCCTGCACCACCGTCGCGCTGACGCGGAACACCGCCCCGCCCCCCGGCGCTGCCTCGGCGCTGATCCGCCCGCCCATCGCCTCGACGATCTGCCGCGTGATCGCAAGCCCCAGCCCCGCGCCCTGCCGCAGCTTCTGACCCTGCACGCCCTGCGCATACGGCTGGAACAGGCGCAGCCGGTCTTCGTCGGTCAGCCCCGGCCCGGTGTCGCACACGTCCAGCTCGAGCTGCACCGCGCTGCCCTCGCCCTTCAGCCGCCCCTGCACCGTCACCTCGCCCTCGCGCGTGAACTTGATCGCATTGCCCACCAGGTTGTTGACGACCTGGCGCAGCCGCTGCGCGTCGACCAGCACGCGCGCCGCGCCGTCGGCTTCCAGCGTCGCGTGGAAGCCCAGGCCCTTGCCCTGCGCGCTCAACTCCAGCGGCGCGATCATCTGCAGCCACAGCACCGCGAACTCGGTCGGCGCCAGCTGCAGCTCGACCCGGCGCTCCAGCTGCTGCTCGTACTGCAGCGTCGTCTCGAGCAGGCTGCGAAACCCCTCGGCCGATTCGCTGATCGCATCGGCCAGCCGCTGCCGGCGCTCGGGCGGCAGGTTCTCCTTCAGCATCTGCGCGCCGGTGCCGATCGCGCCGATCGTGCCGCGCAGTTCGTGCGTCAGGTAGCTGATGAAGCGGCCGCGCGCCGCGGTGCTGTCCTCGGCCAGCCGGCGTGCATCGCGCTCGATCTGCCGCGCCATCCGCAAGCGCCGGTTGCCGCGCCGCAGCAGCAGCAACCAGGTCAGCAGCACCAGCAGCGTCGCCAGCAGCAGCGCGCCCAGGCGCACCGCCTGATCGCGGCTCATGCTCAGCGTGCCGCTGCCCAGCAGCCAGCGGCGTTCGATGTCGGCCGCCTCGCTCGCGCTCACCGCATCGAGCCCCTTGCGCAGCAGGTGCGACAGCTCCGGCAGGTCGCGCCGCACCGCGAAGTACAGCTCGCTGTCGGCATCGCTCAGCGTGCCGGTCACGCGCACGCGGCCGGTCAGCCCGTCGTTGATCAGCTGGTTCACCACCTTCAGGTTGCCGATCGCGAGGTCGGCCCGGCCCTCGGCCACCGCCTGCAACGCGCCCTCCTGCGTCGGGAACGTGAGCAACTGGATCGCAGGGTAGCGGCTGCTCAGCTGCGGGATCAGGAAGTGGTCCTGCAGCAAGGCCATGCGCATGTGGCCGACCTCGCCCAGGCGGGTCACCAGCGGGCCGTCCGGGCTGCGCGTGACGATGCCGGTGGGCACGCGCAGGAACGGGCCGACGAAGTCGAAATCCTGCCGCCGCTGCGTGGTGCGCGCGGCGCCGACCAGCACGTCGATGTCGCCCTTCAGGCCGCGCTGGTAGATCTCGGCGAAGCTGCCGCCGGTCTCGCTCTCGATCGTCACGCCGACCTTGCTGGTCGCCAGGCGGATGAAGTCGGCGCCGAGCCCGCGCAGCTGCGTCAGGTCGTTGCGCAGCGTGATCGGCGCGAAGGCCGCGTCGTAGCCGACCCGGATGCGGCCGTGCGCATCGACCCAGCGCCGCTCGGCATCGGTCAGCACCGCGCCGCGCGGCACGCCGTCGCCATCGTCCGGCAGCCAGCGGCGCGCCAGCTGCGCCTGCTCGCTCTGCGTCACCGAGGCCATCGCCTTGTCGAGCACCGCGTGCAGCAGCGGCAGGTCGCGCCGCACCGCCGGCCCGAGCGCCGTCAGCCCCGGGCCGAAGCCGCCGCGCACCTGCACGTTGGCCAGCAGGTTCTTCTCGATGTAGTGCACCGCGACGTGGCGGTAGCCGATGTACAGGTCGGCATCGCCCGACGCCACCGCGCGCAACGCGGCCTCGGCGCTGTCGTAGCGCTGCACCTGCGCGCCGGGGAAGCGCGACACCAGCAGCCCGTCGGCCGCCGAGGCCGCCTCGACCGCGACGCGGTAGCCGCCGAACTCGGTGGCCGGCGACACGTCGGAGATGTCGCGCCGCACCGCCAGCACCATGTTCGCGCCGAGCATCGGCCGGGTGTGCAGGAAGGCGCCTTGGCCATCGGCCGGCGCCGGCGTGAACGCCACCGCGTCGAGCTCGCCGCGCGCCAGCGTCTCCATCAGCACGGCCTGACTGGGCGAGCGCTGGTAGTCGAAGCGCAGCCCGGTGCGCTCGGCCAGCAGGTCCATCAGCTCGATCACGTAGCCCTGCGGTCGCACCGCGCTGGCATCGAACGTGAAATACGGCGGCAGCCCGGGCGAGGTGCCGATGCGCACCACCGGGTGCTCGGCCACCCAGGCACGCTCGGCGTCGGTGAGCCGCAGCGTGGAGGCCAGCGGCTGGGTCGCGGCCGGCAGGTGGATGAACGCAGCGGCCAGGCCGATCACGGCCGCCAGCCTGTGGCACCACGTCCTCGCTCCGCTCATGAGACTCCGCTCAGTTCGTCGACCGGCTCGCCAACGCCAATTCGTGGTTTTCGTCGTTTCGTCGTTTCGGTTCTACCGGCCGACACCCAATTCCTGGTACAGGCGCTCCACCAGCGCCCGCAGGTCGTCGACCTCGCGCTTCAGGCTCAGCTGCTGCGCCTTCAAGGCCGCCAGCTCGCTGGTGGCGACGAAATCGTCGTCGCTCGCCGCCACCGGCATCGCCGACGCATCGACGGCGCCGCTCAGCAGGTGCGTCCAGCGCGCCTCGCGGGCCCCGGGCGCGCGCGGCAGCTTGACGACCAGCGGGCCGCCCTTCTCGTCGGCGCGCGTCGCGAGTTCATCGAGGAAGGCCTCGACCGACGAGGTGTCGGCGAAGCGGTGCAGCCGCTCGCAGTTGCCGCGCAGCTCGGACGCCGTCTGCGGCCCGCGCAGCATCAGCACCGCGAGCAGTGCGACCGATTGCGACGGCAGCGCGAGCGCGCGGGCGAAGTTGTGCTCGTAGCGGCTGACGCGCGAACCGCTGGATTCGAAGGCCAGGTTCAGCGCCTTCAATGCGTCGGCGGCCGACTGCACCTCGGCGTCGGTCGCGTTCATCACCGGGTCGCGGGCGGTTTTCTGGTTGCAGCCGGCCACCAGCGAGTTCAGCGACAGCGGGTAGCTGTCGGGCACGGTGGCGGCCTTCTCGACCAGCACGCCGAGCGCCCGCGCCTCCAGCAGGGTCAGGGGCCGCAGGCTCACACCGCGAACCCGTCGTCGGCCTGCACCACCGCGCCGTTGACGAAGTGGCTCTCGTTCGCGCACAGCATCATCAGCACGGCGTCGAGGTCTTGCGGCTGGCCGATGCGCTTGCGCGGCATCATGTCGATCAGCTTCTTGCCCTGCTCGGTCTTCCAGTGGTGGTGGTTGATCTCGGTGTCGATGTAGCCGGGGCAGATCGCGTTGACGTTGATGCCGTAGCGGCCCCATTCGAGCGCCATCGAACGCGTCATGTGGATGACGGCCGACTTGCTCATGCAGTAGACGCCGATCTGCCCGAGCACTTTGAGCCCGGCCATCGACGCGATGTTGACGATGCGCCCGCCGGTGAAGGTGCCGGGCGCCGCGCCCTTGGCGCGTGCCAGCATGCGCTTGGCCACTTCTTGCGCGACGAAGAACGCGCCCTTGGTGTTGGTGTCCATCACGTAGTCGTAGTCGTCGGGCGTCACGTCGGTCAGCTTCTGCGTGGTGCTGACGCCGGAGTTGTTGACGAGGATGTCGAGCGTGCCCATCTCGGTCTCGGCGTGGGCGATGGCGGCCTTGATGCTGTCGTGGTCGGTGACGTCGAGCTTGACGACGTGGGCGACGCCGCCGCCGGCCTCGATCTCGGCGCGCAGCGCCTTCAAACGTTCGACGCGGCGGCCGGCCAGCACGACGGCGGCGCCGGCATTGGCGAGGGTTTTCGCGAACTGGGTGCCCAGCCCGCTGGAGGCACCGGTGACCAGCGCGACGCGGCCGGAGAGATCGATGCTGTAGCTCATGTTCCTGGCTCCTGGATTCGTTCGGTGTGGCATGCGTCCGCCAAAGGCCCGGGGTCTGCGGCGGCGAAAGGTGTGGGGCAAGATAGCACGAAGCCACCGCGCTTCAATGACCGATCCCTTCCCCGAATTGCCGCCAGGAGTCCGATGAACCCCACCCTGTTCCGCCCGCTCGCGCTGCGCGAGCTCCACCTCCCGAACCGCGTGATCGTCGCGCCGATGTGCCAGTACTCGGCGCAGGATGGATCGGCCACCGATTGGCACGTGATGCACCTCGGCACGATGACCCAGGGTGGTGCCGCGCTGACGCTGATCGAGGCGACGGGGGTCAGCCCCGAGGGCCGCATCACGCCCGACTGCCTCGGGCTGTGGAGCGATGAAAACGAAGCCGCGCTGGCCCGGGTGCTGGCGGCGATCCGCCCGCATGCCAAGGGCGCCATCGGCATCCAGCTGGCGCATGCCGGCCGCAAGGCCTCGAGTGCGCCGCCGTGGAAGGGTGGCCAGTTGATCACGCCGCAGGACGGCGGCTGGACGCCATGGGCCCCGTCGGCGGTGCGCCAGCGCCCGGAAGAGGCGCCGCCGCATGCGATGAGCGAGGCCGACATCCACACGGTGATCGCGCAGTTCGCGAAGGCGGCCGAGCGAGCGCAGCGGCTGGGACTGGACGTGATCGAGATGCACAGCGCGCACGGCTACCTGATGCACCAGTTCCTGTCGCCCATCAGCAACCAGCGCACCGACGAGTGGGGCGGCAGCCTGGAGAACCGGATGCGCCTGCCGCTGGCGGTGTTCGATGCGATGCGCGCGGTGTGGCCGGCGCACAAGCCGCTGGGCGTGCGCGTGTCGGCGACCGACTGGATGGAGCACAGCGGTGTGCCGAGCTGGACGCTGGAGCAGACCGTCGACTACGCGAAGGCGCTGAAGGCGCACGGCTGCGATTTCATCGACGTGTCGTCGGGTGGCATCACGTCGCAGCAGCAGATCAAGCTGGGAGCCGGCTACCAGGTGCCGTTCGCACGGGCGGTGCGCGAGGCGACCGGGCTGCCAACGATGGCGGTCGGGCTGATCACCGAGCCGGCGCAGGCGGAGCAGATCCTGGTGGATGGCGACGCCGACATGGTGGCGCTCGCCCGAGGGATGCTCTGGAACCCACGGTGGGTGTGGCACGCAGCGGCCGAGCTGGGCGGGCAAGTGACTCCACCTCCGCAGTACGGGCGGTCTGCGCCGCGGGGCCATGCGGACGTGCTGGCGGGCGTACCGTTCGGCGGACGGTAGGCGCTTTTCCCCCTTCCCGGGGGGTGGTTCACTGCGTGAGGCTGCTGCCGGGTCTCGCCCCGGCGGGCGAGTCACTTTCATTTGCCTTGCCAAATGAAAGTAACCAAAGCAAAGGCGCCTGGAAAACCATACGGTTCGTTCTGGCCCGCTGCGGACAACACGGCCACGCCGCTGCACATCGTCCGTTGATTGGGATTGTTGGCCTGTAGCTCGGGCGCCGATGCGAAGCGAGGCGCGTAGGGTCGGGAGGGCAACAATCCCAATCAAGGTTGGATCCTCAACGGCGTGGCCGTGTTGTCCGCAGCGGGCCAGAACGAACCGTATGGTGTTGCATTGAGGCTCTTTGCTTTGGTTACTTTCATTTGAGCCCCAAATGAAAGTGACTCGCCCGCCGGGGCGAGACCCGGCAATGTCAGAAAAGAACGATCGTTCTTTTCCGCATCGAGCGTCGATACAATGCCGCGCACCGAGACAAGCGCCGCCGCCGCGCGCCGCGCCCAGGACACAAGGAACGACATGACCCCCGAAGCCATCCTCGAGCAACACGGCCCGCGTGAATCCATGGAGTACGACGTCGTGGTCGTCGGGGGCGGCCCCGGCGGCCTGGCGACCGCCATCAAGCTGAAGCAGTTGGCCGCGGCCCAAGGCAAGGAGATCTCCGTCGTCGTGCTCGAAAAAGGCTCCGAGCCCGGCGCCCACATCCTGAGCGGCGCCATCATGGACCCGCGTGCCCTCACCGAGCTGTTCCCCAACTGGAAGGAACTCGGCGCCCCGCTGAACCAGCCCGTCGCGCACGACGAGATGCTGTTCCTCAGCCAGACCGGCACGCTGCGCACGCCACAGTTCCTGATCCCCGCCAGCCTCCACAACGCCGGCAACTACATCGTCGGCCTCGGCAACGTCGTGCGCTGGCTCGGCCAGCAGGCCGAGGCGCTCGGCGTCGAGATCTTCCCCGGCTTCGCAGCCACCGAAGTGCTCTACAACGGCGACGGCTCGGTCAAGGGCATCGCCACCGGCAACCTCGGCGTCGGCAAGGACGGCGAACCGACCGGCGAATTCCAGCTCGGCATGGAGCTGCATGCCAAGTACACCGTGTTCGCCGAAGGCGCGCGCGGCCAGCTCGGCCGCCAACTGATCGCGCGCTTCAAGCTCGACGACGGCCGCGATCCGCAGACCTACGCGCTCGGCATCAAGGAGCTGTGGGAGATCGACCCCGCCAAGGCGAAACCCGGCCACGTCATCCACTCGCTCGGCTGGCCGATGGACAACAGCACCTACGGCGGCGGCTTCCTGTACCACATGGAAGACAACAAGGTCACGCTCGGCTTCATCACCGGCCTCGAGTACAGCAACCCCTGGCTCAGCCCGTTCGAGGAAATGCAGCGCTGGAAGACCCACCCCACCATCCGCGCCTGCCTCGAAGGTGGCAAGCGCATCGGCTACGGCGCGCGCGCCATCACCTGCGGCGGGCTGATGAGCCTGCCGAAGTTCGTGTTCCCCGGCGGCGCGCTGGTCGGCTGCGAAGCCGGCTTCCTGAACTTCTCGCGCATCAAGGGCAGCCACGCTGCGATCAAGACCGGCATGCTGGCCGCCGAGGCCGCGTTCAACGCCGTCACGTCGGGCCGCCAGCACGACGAGCTGAGCGCCTACCCGCAGGCCTTCGAGAAGAGCTGGCTGTACGAAGAGCTGCAGGCCTCGCGCAACACCAAGCAGTGGATGAAGAAGGGGCTGTTCCTGTCGTCGATCATGAACGGCATCGAGCTGTGGCTGCTGCCCAAGCTCGGCTTCAAGGCACCGCCGTGGACGATCCACAGCACGGTGCCCGACAACGCGCGTCTGAAGCCGGCGGCCGAGTGCCCGAAGATCGACTACCCGAAGCCCGACGGCAAGCTGACCTTCGACAAGCTCTCCAGCGTGTTCATCAGCAACACCAACCATGGCGAGAACCAGCCGGCGCACCTGACGCTGAAGGACGCGGCCGTGCCGGTCGGCATCAACCTCGCGAAGTACGCCGGGCCCGAGGCCCGCTACTGCCCGGCCGGCGTCTACGAGTTCGTGAAGAACGAGAGTGGCGCCGACCGCCTGCAGATCAACGCGCAGAACTGCGTGCACTGCAAGACCTGCGACATCAAGGACCCGACGCAGAACATCGTGTGGGTCGCACCCGAGGGCGGCGGCGGGCCGAACTACGCGGGCATGTAGCCCGGACGCCAGTCCGGGGCCCCAGGTTGACACCGGGGCACGGGGCAGCAACAAGCCGGCAACGTTGACCGGTTGGAATGCGGGCACGCCATGTGCCGAGGCACCCAGCCGCCGACGGACCGCCTTGCACAAGTGGCACAGTCGCGCATCCGCCGACGCATCACCCACTGAATGCTGCCCATGCCCATGGACCACACGCCGAAAGACGCCACCACGCCAACCCTCCCTGCCGCCCCGCGCCGGCGCTGGTTGGGAACGCTGATCGCGATCATCGGCCTGGCCCTGCTGGGCGGCCTCGCCTGGTACCTCACCCACCGGCCCGCCGCAGCACCCGCCGGCGCGATGGCCGGCCCCGGTGGCCCCGGTGGCCCGGGCGGACCCGGCGGCCCAGGAGGAGCTGCCGGCCGCCGCGGTGCCGGCGCCACCACCGTCGGCGTCGCCACCGCCGCCCAGGCCGAGCTGCCGGTGCTGATCGAGGCCCTCGGCACCGTCACCCCCGCCGCCACCGTCACCGTGCGCCCGCAGGTCTCGGGCGTGCTGACCAAGGTGCTCTTCAAAGAGGGCCAAGTCGTCAAGAAAGGCGAGTTGCTCGCCACCATCGACGCTCGCCCGTTCGAGATGGCCTTGCTGCAGGCCAGCGGCCAGCGCCTGCGCGACGAGGCCCAGCTCGATGCCGCGCGCGTCACGCTGAAGCGCTACCAGACGCTGCTGTCGCAGGACTCCATCGCGCGCCAGGACGTCGACACCCAGGCCGCGCTCGTGAAGCAGCTCGAAGGCACCGCGATGACCGACAAGGCCTCCGAAGGCACCGCGCGCCTGAACCTCGCGTACACCCGCATCGCCGCGCCGGTGGGCGGCCGCATCGGGCTGCGCAGCGTCGACGAAGGCAACCTCGTCTCGTCCGGCGACGCCACCGGCATCGCGGTGATCACGCAGACCGAGCCGATCGACATCGCGTTCTCGATCCCGCAGGACCGCCTGCCCGCGATCCAGGCCCGCGTGGCCACCGGCGCACGGCTGCCGGTCGCCGCCTACGACCGCACCCGCACCAACAAGCTCGACAGCGGCGATTTCTCGACCTTCGACAACCTCGTCGACACCACCACCGGCACCGTGCGTGCGAAGGCCCGCTTCAAGAACGAGGGCGGCGCGCTGTTCCCGAACCAGTTCGTCAACGTGCGCCTGCTGCTCGACACCGTGAAGGGCGCCGTCGTCGTGCCGATCACCGCGCTGCGCAACGGCCGCGACGGCGACTACGTCTACGTGCTGCAGCCCGACCGCACCGTGCAGCAGCGCACGGTCACGCGCGGCCAGGCCACGGTCGACAAGGTGTCGATCACCACCGGGCTCGAAGCCGGCGAACAGGTCATCACCGAAGGCGCCGACCGGCTGAAGGACGGCGCCCGCGTGACGCTGTCGGCCGACCGCGCCGCCTCGGGTGCGCAAGGCGCCTCCGGCCCGGCCGGCGCGTTCCCGCCGGGCCGCCGCGCGTCGGGTCCGCGTGGCGAGCGCAGCCCGCGCGCCGCCGCCGATGGCGCCTCGGCGCCCGCCGGCTTCGCCTCCGGCGCCTCCGGGGCCTGGGGCGAGCGCCGCCGCCAACGCCGCGAACAGACCGAACAGCAATAAGCCGGACCGCTCATGAGTCCGTCACGTCCGTTCATTGAAAGACCGGTAGCGACCTCGCTGCTGATGGTCGCCATCGTGCTCGCCGGCCTGGTGGGCTTCAAGTTCCTGCCGCTGGCCGCATTGCCGCAGGTCGACTACCCGACCATCCAGGTGCAGACGCTCTACCCCGGCGCCAGCCCCGAGGTGATGACGAACACCGTCACCGCGCCGCTCGAGAAGCAGTTCGGCCAGATGCCCGGGCTGCAGCGCATGAGCTCGTCGAGCGCTGCCGGCGTGTCGATCGTCACGCTGCAGTTCTCGCTCGGCCAGACGCTCGACGTCGCTGAACAAGAGGTGCAGGCCGCCATCAACGCCGGCGGCTCGCTGCTGCCGGCCGACCTGCCCGCACCGCCCGTCTACGCCAAGGTCAACCCGGCCGACGCGCCGGTGCTGACGCTCGCGATCACCTCCGATTCGCTGCCGCTCACCGAGGTGCAGAACCTCGTCAACACGCGGCTCGCGCAGAAGATGTCGCAGGTCAGCGGCGTCGGCCTGGTGTCGCTCAGCGGCGGCCAGCGGCCTGCGGTGCGCATCCAGGCCGACACGCAGGCGCTCGCGTCGTACGGCATCGGCATCGACACGCTGCGCAGCGCCATCACCGGCGCCAACGCGAACAGCGCCAAGGGCAGCTTCGACGGCCCGACCCGCACCTACAGCATCAACGCCAACGACCAGCTGCTGACGGTCGACGACTACAAGTCGCTGGTGGTCGCGTGGCGCAACAACGCACCGGTGCGCATCGCCGACGTGGCCCAGGTCGTCAACAGCGCCGAGAACGTGCGGCTGGGCGCGTGGGCCGGCATCGACTGCGCCGACTGCGTCGCCAACCCCGAGGCGCGACCGCTGGTGCCGGCCATCATCCTGAACGTGCAGCGCCAGCCCGGCGCCAACGTGATCGCCACCGTCGACGGCATCAAGCAGCGCCTGCCCGAGCTGCAGGCCGGGCTGCCGCCCAGCGTCAACGTCAGCATCCTGAGCGACCGCACGACCGGCATCCGCGCATCGGTCAAGCACGTCGAGTTCGAGCTGCTGCTGGCGGTGCTGCTGGTGGTGATCGTGATCTTCGCGTTCCTGCACAGCCTGCGCGCCACCGTGATCGCGAGCCTGGCGGTGCCGATCTCGCTGATCGGCACCTTCGGCGTGATGTACCTCCTCGGCTACAGCCTGAACAACCTGAGCCTGATGGCGCTGACCATCGCCACCGGCTTCGTCGTCGACGACGCGATCGTGATGATCGAGAACATCGCCCGCTACATCGAGGAAGGCGAGCCGCCGATGGAGGCCGCGCTGAAGGGCGCGACGCAGATCGGCTTCACGATCATCTCGCTGACCGTCTCGCTGATCGCGGTGCTGATCCCGCTGCTGTTCATGGGCGACGTGGTCGGCCGGCTGTTCCGCGAGTTCGCGGTGACGCTCGCGATCACCATCCTGATCTCGGCCGTGGTGTCGCTGACGCTGGTGCCGATGATGTCGGGCCGCTGGCTGAAGTCGAATGACACCGCGCACGGCGACCCGCGGCATGCCAAGGGCTTCGGCGCCGCGTTCCAGCGCCTGTTCGACCGCTTCATCGCGCGCTACGACGTCTGGCTCGGCTGGGTGCTCGACCGCCAGGCGCTGACGCTGCTGGTGGCCGCCGCGACGCTCGCGCTGACCGTCGTGCTGTACATGGTGATCCCGAAGGGCCTGTTCCCGACGCAGGACACCGGCCAGCTGAAGGCCCGCCTCGAGGCCGCGCAAGACGTGTCGTACAGCCGAATGGCTGCTCTGCAGCAGAAGGCCGCGCAAGCCGTGCTGGCCGACCCCGATGTCGCGAGCCTGAGCTCGTTCACCGGCGTCGACGCGGCCAACAACACGATGCTGAACACCGGCAGCATGCTGATCAACCTGCGCGCCAAGCGCAGCGGCACGCAGGCGCAGATCATGGACCGGCTGCGCGAACGCGTGCAGAAGGTGGCCGGCGTCACGCTGTACCTGCAGCCGACGCAAGACCTGACGATCGACGCCGAATCCGGCCCCACCGAATACCGCGTGTCGCTCGAAGGCGTCAGCAGCGACATCGTCGCCGAATGGGCGCACAAGCTGGCCGACCAGTTGCGCACCGTGAAGCAGGTGCGCAACATCGTGACCGATGCCGGCGCACAAGGCATGTCGGCCTACATCGACATCGACCGCGACACCGCGTCGCGCCTGGGCATCACCGCCAGCGCCATCGACGACGCGCTGTACAGCGCGTTCGGCCAGCGCATCGTCTCGACCATCTTCACCGAGACCAACCAGTACCGCGTGATCCTCGAGGCGCAGCCGGGCCTGGTGAACAGCGCGCAGACGCTGGGCCTCTTGAACCTGCGCACCAGCTCGGGGGAGGCGACGCCGCTGTCGGCGATCGCGACCATCCGCGAGAAGCCGGCGCCGCTGCAGGTGACGCACGTCGCGCAGTACCCGGCCACCACGCTCGGCTTCGACACCGCCAGCGGCGAATCGCTGGGCCATGCGGTCGATTCGATCAAGCAGGCGGCCAAGGACATCGCGCTGCCCGCCTCGGTGACGATGACCTTCCTCGGCGCGGCCGGCGCCTACCAGGCCTCGCTCGCCAACGAGCTGTGGTTGATCCTCGCGGCGCTGGTCTGCGTCTACATCGTGCTCGGCGTGCTGTATGAGAGCTACATCCACCCGCTGACGATCCTGTCGACGCTGCCGTCGGCCGGCGTCGGCGCGCTGCTCGCGCTGATGCTGTCGGGCAACGACCTGGGCGTGATCGGCATCATCGGCATCATCCTGCTGATCGGCATCGTCAAGAAGAACGCGATCATGATGATCGACTTCGCGATCGACGCCGAGCGCCACCAGGGCAAGTCGCCGCGCGAGGCCATCCACCAGGCGGCGCTGCTGCGCTTCCGGCCGATCCTGATGACGACGCTGGCGGCGCTGTTCGCCGCGCTGCCGCTGATGTTCGGCGGCGGCGAAGGAGCCGAGCTGCGCATGCCGCTCGGCCTGTCGATCTTCGGCGGGCTGATCGTCAGCCAGGTGCTGACGCTGTTCACGACGCCGGTCATCTACCTCGGCTTCGACCGCCTCGGCCGGCGCGTGCGCCGCGCCGCCGCAGTCCCTGATGGAGCGGCCGGATGAACCTGTCCCGGCCCTTCGTCACGCGGCCGATCGCGACGGTGCTGCTGACCATCGGCATGGCGCTGGCCGGCATCGGCGCGTTCTTCGTGCTGCCGGTGGCGCCGCTGCCTCAGGTGGATTTCCCGACCATCTCGGTCAGCGCCTCGCTGCCCGGCGCGAGCCCCGACACGATGGCCAGCAGCGTGGCCACGCCGCTGGAGCGGCACCTCGGCACGATCGCCGGCGTCAACGAGATGACCTCGTCGAGCTCGACCGGCTCGGCCCGCGTGACGCTGCAGTTCGACCTGAGCCGCAACATCGACGGCGCGGCGCGCGAGGTGCAGGCGGCCATCAACGCATCGCGCGCCGACCTGCCGTCGACGCTGCGCAGCAACCCGACCTACCGCAAGGCGAACCCGTCGGACGCGCCGATCATCATCCTCGCGCTGACCTCGAAGACCCGCACGCCGGGGCAGATCTACGACGCGGTGTCGAACATCGTGCAGCAGAAGCTGGCCCAGGTGGACGGCGTCGGCGACGTCGAGCTCGGCGGCGGCTCGCTGCCGGCGGTGCGCGTCGAGCTGCTGCCGTTCGCGCTGAACCGCTTCGGCGTCAGCTCCGAAGACGTGCGCGCCGCGATCCAGGCCTCGAACGCGAACCGGCCGAAGGGCGCGATCGAGGACGGCGAGCGCCGCATGCAGATCTACACGCCGGCACCGGGGCGCACGGCCGCCGACTACCGCGGGCTGGTGGTGGCCTGGCGCAACAACTCGGCGGTGCGGCTCTCGGATGTGGCCAGGGTCAGCGACGGTGTCGAGAACGTGCGCACGCTCGGCCTGTTCAACGGCCAGCCGGCGGTGATCGTGCTGCTGACGCGCCAGCCCGGCGCCAACGTGATCGAGACGGTCGACGGCGTGCGCGCGCTGCTGCCCGAGCTGCAGGCGCAGTTGCCGAGCGACATCGCGCTGCAGGTGGCCTCCGACAGCACCAACTCGATCCGCGCGTCGCTGCGCGAGATCGAGGGCACGCTGGTGATCTCGGTGCTGCTCGTCGTCGTGGTCGTCAGCGTGTTCCTGCGCAGCCTGCGCGCCACCATCGTGCCGGCGGTCGCCACCGTGGTGTCGCTGCTCGGCACCTTCGGCGTGATGTACCTGCTGGGCTACAGCCTGAACAACCTGAGCCTGATGGCGCTGACCGTGGCCACCGGCTTCGTCGTCGACGACGCGATCGTCGTGCTCGAGAACACCAGCCGCCACATCGAGTCCGGCATGGACCGCTTCGAGGCCGCGCTGCTGGGCGCACGCGAGGTCGGCTTCACGGTGCTGTCGATCAGCCTGTCGCTGGTGGCGGTGTTCATCCCGTTGCTGTTCATGAGCGGGCAGATCGGCCGGCTGTTCCGCGAGTTCGCGGTGACGCTGTCGGTGGCAGTGCTGATCTCGCTGGTGATCTCGCTGACCACCACGCCGATGATGTGCGCCTGGCTGCTCAAGCCGGGCGGCCCGGTCCGCAAGCCGCCCGGCCGGCTGGCGAGGTTCTCGGAGCGCATCTTCGCCGGCGTGCTGCGCGGCTATGAGCACAGCCTGGACTGGGCGCTGCACAGCAAGGCGCTGGTGATGCTGATCCTGCTGGCGGTGATCGGCCTGAACGTCTACCTGTTCCAGGCGACGCCGAAGGGCTTCTTCCCGCAGCAGGACAACGGCCAGCTGAACGGCGGGCTGGCGGCCGACCAGAGCATCTCGTTCGAGGCGCTGCAGGGCAAGCTGAAGCAGCTGGTCGACATCATCCATGCCGATCCGGCGGTCGACACCGTGGTCGGTTTCACCGGCGGCGGGCGGGCCGGCGGCGGCTTCATGTTCATCAACCTGAAGCCGGCCGGCCAGCGCAAGGACGGCGGCCAGGCGGTGATCGCGCGGCTGCGCCCGCAGCTGGCCACCGTGACCGGCGTGCAGCTGTTCCTGAACCCGGTGCAGGACCTGCGGGCCGGCGGCCGCGCGAGCAACTCGACCTACCAGTACACGCTGAAGAGCGACAACATTGCCGACTTGCGCAGCTGGGCGCTGAAGCTGGCCGACCAGATGCGCACGAAGGAAGAGCTGGCCGACGTCGACACCAACCAGCAGGACAACGGCGTGCAGAGCTTCGTCGACATCGACAAGGCGACCGCGGCGCGGCTGGGCATCACGACGCGCGATGTCGACAACGCGCTGTACGACAGCTTCGGCCAGCGCCAGGTGGCCACCATCTACGGCGAGCTGAACCAGTACCACGTGGTGATGGAGGCGGCGCGCAGCCTGACGCGCAGCCCGACCTCGCTGAACGACGTGTACATCCCGCGCAAGGCCGGCACGGGTGCAGCGACCACCGCGACGCTGTCGGTGAACCCGGCGCTGCGCGATGCCTCGGGTGGCTCGGCGCTGAGCAACACCGCGAACACGATGGTGCCGCTGTCGACGCTCGCGCGCTTCACCGAGAGCGCGACGCCGACCTCGATCAACCACCAGGACGGCGAACTCGCGACCACGGTGTCGTTCAACCTGCCCGACGGCGTGAGCCTGTCGGACGCGCAGGCGGCGGTGAAGCAATCGGAAGCCGACATCGCGATGCCGGCCAACGTGCGCGGCAGCTTCGCGGGCACGGCGCGCGGCTTCCAGGATTCGCAGGCGCAGCAGCCGCTCTTGATCCTGGCGGCGATCGTCGTGATCTACATCGTGCTGGGCGTGCTGTACGAGAGCCTGGTGCATCCGATCACGGTGCTGTCGACGCTGCCGTCGGCCGGTGTCGGCGCGGTGCTGGCGCTGCTGATGTTCCGCATGGAGTTCTCGATCATTGCGTTGATCGGCGTGTTCCTGCTGATCGGCATCGTCAAGAAGAACGCGATCCTGATCATCGACTTCGCGCTCGAGGCCGAGCGTTCGCGCGGGCTGTCGCCGCTGGACGCGGTGCGCGAGGCCTGCCTGCTGCGCTTCCGCCCGATCCTGATGACGACGCTGGCCGCAGGCCTGGGCGCGCTGCCGCTCGCGATCGGCTTCGGCGAAGGCTCCGAGCTGCGCCAGCCGCTGGGCGTCGCCATCATCGGCGGGCTGATCGCCAGCCAGTTGCTGACGCTGCTGACCACACCGGTCGTCTACCTCCTGCTCGACAAGCTGCGCCGCCGCGGCGCGGACGAGCGCCATCTGAGCCGCGGCCATGACGCCGCACTGCAAGCATGACTTCACGCACAACTTCGCGACTGACTCCCTTCGCTGTGGCCGTGCTGCTGGCCGGCTGCTCGGTGACCCCGCGCTACCAGGTGCCGGATACCGCGCTGCCAGCCGGCTACAAGGAGGTGCCGGCCGCGGCCGAGGGCTGGCTGCCGGCCGCGCCGGCCGATGCTCTGGACCGCGGACCGTGGTGGACGCTGTTCGGCGACGAGACGCTGAACACGCTGGCCGGGCAGGTCGAGGTGTCGAACCAGAACATCGCGGCCGCGGTGGCCGGCTATGCGCAATCGCAATCGCTGGTGAAGGAGGCGCGGGCCTCGTTCTTCCCGAACGTCAGCCTGAGCGGCGGCGCCACGCGCTCCGGCGGCGGCGCGCGCACGTCGACCGGCAACACCTACCAAGTGGGCCTGGGCGCGAGCTGGGAGGCGCCGCTGTGGGGCAAGCTCGAAGCCGGCGTCGACACCGCGACGGCGACCGCGCAGGCCAGCGAGGCCGACCTGGCGTCGGCGCGGCTGTCGGCGCAGGCGGCGCTGGCCACCGACTATTTTTCGCTGCGCGAGGCCGATGCCGAGGTCGACGTGGTGACGCGCACGGTCGAGAGTTTCACGCGCTCGCAGACGATCACGCAGAACCGCTACGACGCGGGCATCGCACCGAAGAGCGACCTGCTGCAGGCGCAGACGCAGCTCGCGAACGCACAGGCCGACCTGGCGACGCTGCGCCGCCAGCGCGCAGTGCTGGAGCATGCGATTGCGGTGCTGGTGGGCAAGGCGCCGGCGCAGTTCGCGCTGCCGCCCGCCGCCTGGCAGATGACGGTGCCGGCGGTGCCGCTGGTGGTGCCGTCGGAGCTGCTGCAGCGCCGGCCGGACATCGCCGGTGCGGAGCGCAGCGTGGCGTCGGCCAATGCGCAGATCGGCATTGCGCGCAGCGCGTACTTTCCGAGTGTGTCGCTGAGCGGCTCGTACGGGCAGCAAAGCAGCGCGGCGAGCCAGTTGTTCAACGCGAGCCAGAACCTGTGGTCGCTGGGGGTGTCGGTGGCGCAGACGATCTTCGATGCGGGCGCGACGCGGGCGCGCGTGGAAGGCGCCGAGGCGAGCCGCGATGCGGCGGTGGCCCGCTACCGGCAGACGACGCTCGCGGCGCTGGGTGCGGTGGAGGACCAGTTGTCGCTGGTGCGGATGTTGGCCGAGCAATCGCCGCTGCGGCAGCAGGCCTCGAAGGCGGCCGACGACACCGAGGTGCAGACGCTGAACCGGTATCGCGCCGGGCAGGTCAGTTACCTGGAGGTGGCGAGCGCGCAGTCATCGGCGCTGAGCGCGCGGCGCGCGCTGGTGCAGCTGCAGGTGGACCAGCAGCTGGCGGCGATCGGCTTGATCCAGGCGATGGGCGGTGGGTGGCATGCGAGCTGGAAGTAGTCCGGATGACAATCGGGGTCGGGGGCAGCGCATCGGTGCGGCAAAGGCGCGCGCGGGGAGGCTGTGACTCGCCGCACGCGCCTTTGTGGCACTGCCCTACTCCCCCTCGGCCGTGACAGCGGACAAGTGAGGGTTGATCCCGTTGGCACCCGGGCTACGCAGTCGCAGGCCAATCCGTGGTGGCGCGAATTTGCCCTCGCAGGATTGACATCCGAACCATCTGCTACGAGACGGCCGCTGGCTCAGTTGTCGAGTTCAAGTCGCCCCGAGCTGCGTTCAGGTCGGCCTCGTCAATCCGCCACACGCTCCATCGTACGAGCGATACAGCGCGCCGAGCGTTTCCGCAAAAGCATCGTTGTCGCCACGGGCCACGGCAGCCTCGATGTCGACTTTGAAATTCGCACACACGGCCTCCAGCTCACTCTTGAAGCGTTCGGAATGCGACGCCCTGCCGATCTTTTTCAGGTCAGCGTTGAGCTGAATCCTCAGTGCGCCCAAGGCCTTGACCTTCACCATGCGGACTTTGAGCGGGAGCGTCTCGGCGCGATTGCCGAATTCCGAAAACTTTTTCAGCGCTGCCTGCTGGCTGACGACATGAGACTTTGGGGAAGAGAATGGAAAGTGGAACTTCATGATTTGGAGAAGGAGTAAGGCCGCACAGCGAGGAAGGATTCAAGCACTGCCGTCCAAAGTGTCTGTGACGTCGAGGGCCATCCCGTTCCTCGAGAAGTACGACCGTCTTTGTGCAGACCCTCCGTTGGCGGTCCACCTGAGTGAGGTTGGCTCGCGGCAAGAAGTCGAGCGAGGCTCTCCGCTTGATGTGAAAGGACAGCTCCGAGCTATCGCGAGAGCTGGTACAACCGGCGTCTGAATTCTTCGAATGAACAGCATCGTGCCCGACTCCATCGTCACCGCCAAAGGCCGCACAACAATCCCGGCACAAGTCCGAGAACAACTCGGCCTCCGCGAAGGCACACGTCTCGTCTGGCACCTGATGCCCGACGGCAGCTTGGTCGTGCGAGCGAAGACAGGCTCGCTGCGAGACATGGCGGGCATGCTGAAGTCAAAGGGCGGCAAGGGCTCGAGCATCAGCATTGACGACGTGAAGGCCTGGCGCCGATGACCAGGGCCCCGGATTGGCATCCGGGCTACAGAACAGCAATGGGCTGCCGAGGCTCTGTCAGAGCAAGCGCGCGGCCTGCCCTTGTCGCGTGAGCAGCGACACCGCTTGCTTGTCGAAGGACACGAAGGTCTCGGCGCCGAGCCAACTCCCCTCGTAGGCCATGATGCCGTCCGCGAAATCGCCGCCTGCATCGAGAACCGCAAGGCCGGCCTCGACGGAGGGTCGGTTCACCGCCACCTTCTCGGTGGCGATCAGTGCCCGGATGGCGGTGGCGATCGATGCTTCGTCAAACCGATAGAGCTTGCGCAACACCCAGACGAACTCGCACAGGCAGGGGAGCGACACCGCGATCAGCGTCGCCTCCTTGAGCACCTTGTCGGCGACGCGCGCCTGCTTCGGATCGTCACGCACGACCGCGCGCACCAGCACGTTCGTGTCGACGGTGATCTTCATTTCCGGCCTGCCCAGCCCCCGGCAGCCGCCTCGTTGATCTCGTCGATCGTGGCCACCTTCGTCGTCTTGCCTGCGAGCAAGCCGAGGAAGCCTTCAATCGACCCCGTAGGCCGCGCGGCCTTCAGCTCGATCCGACCGTCCGGCAGCAAATCGAGTTCGATCTTCTCGCCGGGCTGGATGCCCAGATGCTGCAGCACCTCTCTGCGGAAAGTCACTTGGCCCCGCGTCGTGACGGTCAGTGTGCTCATGGTGTCATCTCCGTTCATCGATGATTCCATCGTAATGCAAAATTGCCTTACCGAGAAACCGATGCGCTCGAAGGCATCGAGAACCAGTCGACCCAGCTCGACGCATCACGTTTGCTTCCGTGCAACCCAACCCGGTATCCTGTCGATTCGTGCATCGCGCCCGCGCGATCTCCTCGACAACCCCTCCCTCCCCATCCCAAAAAATGATGCGACTGATCCCCCTGGCTGCCCTGTGCGCGCTGCTGGCCGCCTGTGCCTCCGACCCCGCGCCGAAGCCGCAAACCGCGCCCGCCCAGCAGACCGCTGCGGCCCCGAAGTGCCCCGCCGAAGCCTCCATCGGCAGCAACATCGCACGCCGCGGCACCTGCCGTCCGATGACGCCCGAAGAGATCGAGGCCGCCCGCGCCGATGCCGAGCGCATTCGCGACGGCACCAGCCGCATGATCGTTCCGACCGGCGCCACCGGCCGCTGACGAAACCGGCTCTTTCCGAGCTAAACTCGCGCCGCCAGGAGAGAGCTTCCAAGCGAAGCCGCCGAAGGCGCAGGACCGGCAGCGATGCCGGCTCGAACGCTCAGGCAAAAGGACTGGCAAGCGCCCCGCGAGGGGCGTTCCTCGCTGGAGAGAGGCTCACCCCGAGTGAGTCCACCGAAGGGGCAAGCGGTCAACCGGGATCCGGGGGCTGCCAATCTCTCAGGTAAAGCGGACAGAGAGGGCATCCCCAACGCGTCGGCCGGCATGGCGACACGTTGGACCGGTGAATGCCCTCGGAGAAGACCATGTCCGCACTCGACCTGCCGCTGTCCTCGTCAACGAACAGCCCCCTGCTCAAGACCCCGCTCCACGCACTTCACCTCGAACTCGGCGCCAAGATGGTGCCCTTCGCCGGCTACGAGATGCCGGTGAACTACCCCGGCGGCATCATCGCCGAGCACCGGCACTGCCGCAGCACCGCCTCGCTGTTCGACGTCTCTCACATGGGCCAGGTCCGCCTGGTCGGGCCCGACGCCGCGAAGGCCCTCGAATCGCTGGTGCCTGTCGACATCGTCGACCTCGCCGTCGGCAAGCAGCGCTACGGCTTCTTCACCAACACCAGCGGCGGCATCCTCGACGACCTGATGATCACGCGCCGCGAGACGGACCTGCTGGTCATCGTCAACGCCGCCTGCAAGGACGCCGACATCAGGCACATGGTGACCCACATCGGCCACAAGTGCACCGTGCAGGCGCTGCCCGAGCGCGCGCTGCTCGCGCTGCAGGGCCCGCAGGCCGTCAAGGCGCTGGCCCGGCTGAATGCCGATGCCGCCACCCTCACCTTCATGACCGGCCGCGCGCTGACGCTGGCCGGTGCCGACTGCTTCGTGACCCGCTCCGGCTACACCGGCGAAGACGGCTTCGAGATCTCGGTCGCCGCCGACCAGGCCGAGGCGCTGGCCCGTGCACTGCTCGCCCAGCCCGAAGTCAAGCCCTGCGGCCTCGGCGCACGCGACACGCTGCGCCTGGAAGCCGGCCTGTGCCTGTACGGCCACGACATCGACGAGAAGACCACGCCGGTCGAGGCCGGCCTCACCTGGGCGATCCAGAAGGTGCGCCGCTCCGGCGGTGCGCGTGCCGGCGGCTACCCGGGTTCGAGCGTCATCGACGGCCAGCTCGCCCACGGCCCCACGAACAAGCGCGTCGGCCTGCTCGGCCTCGAGCGCGTGCCGGTGCGCGAAGGCGCCACCATCGTCAACGCCCAGGGCCACAAGCTCGGCCACGTGACCAGCGGCACGCTGTCGCCCAGCGTCGACCAGCCGATCGCGATGGCCTACCTCGCCGGCAACCATGCGCTGCCGCACCACGAGGTGTTCGCCGAGGTGCGCGGCAAGCGGCAGCCGATGCGCGTCGCGCCGATGCCGTTCTCGCCGCACCGCTATTTCCGCGGTTGATTGTTCTTCCACCCCCTTTTTTGACCTCGCCCCCAAGGAGCCCCCGATGACGACCATGTACACCCCCGACCACGAGTGGATCAACATCGAAGACCACGAAGCCGCCACCGTCGGCATCACGATCCATGCGCAGGACGCGCTGGGCGACGTGGTCTTCGTCGACCTGCCGGAAGTCGGCCGCAGCTTCAAGAAGGGCGAGGTCGCCGGCGTCGTCGAATCGGTGAAGGCCGCCGCCGACCTGTACATGCCGGTGGCCGGCGAGATCGTCGAGGTCAACGAGGCGCTGCGCGCCGACCCGTCGCTCGCCAACAGCGACCCGCTGGGCAACGGCTGGTTCTTCAAGGTGCACGTCACCGACATGGGCGAGTTCGACCAGCTGATGGACCAGCCCGCCTACGACGAACTGGTCAAGAACGCCTGATCCTGCAACCCGGAAACGCGCCATGTTGATGTCCGCCGCCACGCCCCTGGGCGCCCTCGAGAACCCCACCGAATTCGTCGCCCGCCACATCGGCATCGAGGAGGCGGATGAACGGCACATGCTGTCGGCCATCGGTGCCGCGTCGCGCCGCGCGCTGATCGACGCGATCGTGCCGCGCGCGATCGCCCGCCCGGTGCCGATGCAGCTGCCGGCCGCGCTGACCGAGGCGCAGGCGCTGGCCGAGCTGAAGGGCATCGCCGCGCGCAACCAGGTGCTCAAGAGCTTCATCGGCCAGGGCTACCACGGCACCCTCACGCCGGGCGTCATCCTGCGCAACATCCTCGAGAACCCGGCCTGGTACACCGCCTACACGCCCTACCAGGCCGAGATCTCGCAGGGCCGCATGGAAGCGCTCGTCAACTTCCAGACCATGGTCTGCGAGCTGACCGGCCTGGCCATCGCCGGCTCGTCGATGCTCGATGAAGCCACCGCCGCGGCCGAGGCGATGACGCTCGCGCTGCGCGTCGGCAAGAGCAAGAGCAGCACCTTCTTCGTCGCCGACGACGTGCTGCCGCAGACGCTCGAGGTGGTGCGCACGCGCGCCGAGCCGCTGGGCCTCGCGGTCGTCACCGGCCCGGCCGCCGATGCGGCGAAGGACAAGCCCTTCGGCGCGCTGTTCCAGTACCCCGGCGTCAACGGCGTCGTGCGGGACCTGGCACCGGTCATCGCCGCGGTGCATGCCGCTGGTGGCCTGGCCATCGTCGCGGCCGACCTGCTGGCCCTCACGCTGATCACGCCGCCCGGCGAGATGGGTGCCGACATCGCGGTCGGCAACACGCAGCGCTTCGGCATGCCGATGGGCAACGGCGGCCCGCACGCCGCCTACATGGCGACGAAGGACGAGTTCAAGCGCTCGATGCCCGGCCGCCTCGTCGGCGTCAGCGTCGACGTGCACGGCAACCCGGCCTACCGCCTCGCGCTGCAGACGCGCGAGCAGCACATCCGCCGCGAGAAGGCGACGTCGAACATCTGCACGGCCCAGGTGCTGCCGGCGGTGATCGCCAGCATGTACGCCGTGTACCACGGCCCGCAAGGCCTGAAGCGCATCGCCGGCCGCGTCGCCAGCTACACCGCGGTGCTGGCGGCCGGCCTGAAGGAAGCCGGCTGCACGCTGGCGCACGAGAGCGCGTTCGACACGCTGCAGGTGCAGACCGGCGGCCGCACCGAGGCCGTGCTGCAGGCCGCGCGCGAATCGGGCTTCAACCTGCGCCGCGCGTCGGCCGCGAGCGTGGGCATCACGCTCGACGAGACCACCACCCGCGGCGACATCGACACGCTGCTGCGCATCGTGCCGTCTCGCCCGTTCGACGGCACGGCACTGTGGTCGCGCAGCGAGAAGGGCATTGCCGCGCTGGTGCCGGCCGAGCTGGCGCGCCGCAGCGCCTTCCTGTCGCACCCGGTGTTCAACACGCACCACAGCGAGACCGAGATGCTGCGCTACATCCGCAGCCTGTCCGACAAGGACCTCGCGCTCGACCGCAGCATGATCCCGCTCGGCTCCTGCACGATGAAGCTGAACGCGACCAGCGAGATGATCCCGATCACCTGGCCGGAGTTCGCCAACGTGCACCCGTTCGCACCGCGCGACCAATTGGCCGGCTACGCGCTGCTCGACCAGCAGCTGCGCGACTGGCTGTGCCAGGCCACCGGCTATGCCGGCATCAGCCTGCAGCCCAACGCCGGCTCGCAGGGCGAGTACGCCGGGCTGCTGGTGATCAAGGCCTTCCACAAGTCGCGCGGCGAAGGCCACCGCAACATCTGCCTGATCCCCGAATCGGCGCACGGCACCAACCCGGCCAGCGCCCAGATGGTGGGGCTGCAGGTGGTCGTCACGAAGTGCGATGCCGACGGCAACGTCGACCTCGCCGACCTGAAGGCCAAGTGCGAGCAGCACAGCGCGAACCTGGCCTGCGTGATGATCACCTACCCGTCCACCTACGGCGTGTTCGAGACGCGTGTGAAGGAGCTGTGCGCGCTGGTGCACCAGCATGGCGGGCGGGTCTACGTGGACGGCGCGAACATGAACGCGCTGGTCGGCATTGCCGCACCGGGCGAGTTCGGCGGCGACGTGAGCCACCTGAACCTGCACAAGACCTTCTGCATCCCGCACGGCGGTGGCGGCCCGGGCGTCGGCCCGGTGTGCGTCGCGGCCGACCTGGTGCCGTTCCTGCCGGCGCACCGCGCGGCGGGCATCGGCACTGAACAGCAAGTGGGCGCCGTTTCGGCTGCGCCGCTGGGCAATGCGGCGGTGCTGCCGATCAGCTGGATGTACGTGCGGATGATGGGCGCCGAAGGCCTGCTGGCCGCGACCGAGACCGCGATCCTGAGCGCGAACTACGTGGCCGCGCGGCTGGCCGATCACTACGACATCCACTACAGCGGCAACATCGCCGGCGTGAAGGGAGGCGGCGTCGCGCACGAGTGCATCCTCGACCTGCGCCCGCTGAAGGAGACCTCGGGTGTGAGCGCCGAAGACGTCGCCAAGCGCCTGATCGACTACGGCTTCCATGCACCGACGCTGAGCTTCCCGGTGGCCGGCACGCTGATGGTCGAGCCGACCGAGAGCGAACCGCTGGTCGAGCTGGACCGCTTCTGCGACGCGATGATCGCGATCCGCGAGGAGATCCGCAAGGTCGAGCAAGGGCAGTGGCCGCAGGACGACAACCCGCTGAAGGCCGCGCCGCACACCACCGGCGCGCTGATGAAGACCGAGTGGCCGCATGCGTATTCGCGCGAGGAAGCGGCCTTTCCGGTGAAGAGCCTGAAGAAGCAGAAGTACTGGTCGCCGGTCGGGCGCGTGGACAACGTCTACGGCGACCGCAACCTGTTCTGCAGCTGCCCGCCGCTGTCCGACTACTCGTGATCTCAACCTGAGGACGCCCCATGGCCGTGTCGGTCTTCGACCTGTTCAAGATCGGCATCGGCCCGTCGAGCTCGCACACCGTGGGGCCGATGCGCGCGGCGCGGCTGTTCGCGTTGCGCTTGCAGCACGATGGCCTGCTGCCGCGCGTGACCCGCGTGCTGGCCGAGCTGTACGGCTCGCTCGGCGCGACCGGCAAGGGGCACGGCACCGACAAGGCGGTGCTGCTCGGGCTGGCGGGGCATGAGCCGGACCGCATCGATCCGGATGCGATCCCTGCGCACCTCGACGCGATCCGCGGCAGCAAGCAGCTGAGCCTGCTCGGCGAGCACGCGATCACGTTCACCGAGAAGACCGACCTGGTCTTCTTCCGCCGGCAGACGCTGCCCTTCCATGCGAATGGCATGCGCTTCGCCGCGTACGACGCGGAGGGTGCCGAACTGGTGGCTCGCACGTACTACTCGGTGGGCGGCGGCTTCGTCGTCAGCGAGGAGCTGGCGGCCGACGGCAGCAAGCAGAAGGTGCTGGCGCCGGACACCACGGTGCTGCCGCTGCCCTTCCATTCGGGCGCCGACCTGCTGCTGATCGCCAAGCGCGAGGGCTGCAGCATCGCGCAGATCATGCGGCGCAACGAGCGGCACTGGCGCAGCGATGCGGAGATCGATGCCGGGCTGCTGCACATCTGGCAGGTGATGCAGGACTGCGTGGTGCGCGGCTCGCGCACCGACGGCGTGCTGCCCGGCGGCTTCAAGGTGCGGCGGCGCGCGGCCGACCTGCACCGGCAGCTGTCATCGAACCCCGAGGCGGCGCTGCGCGATCCGCTGCAGGTGCTGGACTGGGTGAACCTGTATGCGCTGGCCGTCAACGAAGAGAACGCGGCCGGCGGGCGCGTCGTGACGGCACCGACCAATGGCGCGGCCGGCATCGTGCCGGCGGTGCTGCACTACTACGCGCGCTTCGTCGCGGGCGCCACGCCGGCCGGCATCGTCGACTTTTTGCTGACGGCCGCGGCGATCGGCATCCTCTACAAGGAGAACGCGTCGATCAGCGGCGCCGAGGTCGGCTGCCAGGGCGAGGTCGGCGTCGCGTGCTCGATGGCGGCGGGCGCGCTGTGCGCGGTGCTGGGCGGCACGCCCGAGCAGGTGGAGAACGCGGCCGAGATCGGCATGGAGCACCACCTGGGGCTCACCTGCGACCCGGTGGGCGGGCTGGTGCAGATCCCGTGCATCGAGCGCAACGCGATCGCGTCGGTGAAGGCGATCAACGCCGCCCGCATGGCGATGCGCGGCGACGGCACGCACCACGTGAGCCTCGACAAGGTCATCAAGACGATGCGCGACACCGGCGCGGACATGATGACGAAGTACAAGGAAACGGCGCGCGGCGGGTTGGCGGTGAACATCGTGGAGTGTTGACGGCGCGTGCGGAAGGCGCGTGCGGGGAGGCTGTGGTGCGCCGGACGGTGCGGTCGATGCGCCCCCCGGGGGCGCATCGACTTCCCTCCGCTGACTGGTTTGATGGCCCGTCGCCGAAACTCCCGCCACTCACTTCGTTCGTTGTGGTCAAACAGTCGGCGACAGTCAGTTCACGATCGCGCTGCGCGCGGGGCCATCAAACCAGCCAGCTCCGGCGCCCCGTCCC
>NZ_FRCQ01000002.1 GCF_900142965.1 Rhizobacter sp. OV335 | reverse complement strand
AGGTGGCGCCGTCGTCGGAGACGAGGATCGAATATTCCTTGGCGTACGCGGCTTCCCACACCAGCTTCAGGTAGCCGATCTGGGTCTTGGCGCCGAAGTCGAACTGGATCCAGTTGGTGTCGGACTGCGAGCTTTCCCAGCGGCTGTCCTGGGTGGCCTTGCCGTCGATGGCCTTGTCGGCGGTGTTGCCGCCGTTGGCGGTCAACGCGGTGGCCTTGACCGGCACGACGGCGACGCCGGGCTTGCTCATGTCGACGCCGGCGGGCAGTTGCTGCGCGGGCGTCGGGGCCGGCGCGGCGGGGGCACCGCCGGACGGCAGCGACGGGGGCGCCGGCACCGGCGCGGGTTCGTTGACCGGCGGATTCGGATCACTGGCCGGCGGCTGGGCCGGCGATTGCGGCGAAGGCGCGCCGAC
Organism: Rhizobacter sp. OV335; assembly: GCF_900142965.1. Taxonomy (GTDB): domain Bacteria; phylum Pseudomonadota; class Gammaproteobacteria; order Burkholderiales; family Burkholderiaceae_C; genus Rhizobacter. The sequence continues at coordinate 373,232 of NZ_FRCQ01000002.1, read as the reverse complement.
CGGGCTCGGTGCCGAAGCGGACGAGGAATCCGCATCCTTGCCGCCGCATCCGCTGAGAACGGCCGCTGCGAGGAAGAGGGAACCCAGTGCGACCAGCGCTGTGCGCGGCCGGTTCGGTTCTTCGGAAATCGGGTGGTTCATGTTCACAGGTCCTTTGATCGTCCGTTGGCTTGGGGCTGCGGTATCGAGAACTTCACCAATCCTCAGCGCCAGGTGCATGCGTGAAATGGTGCGCAGGTTTGATGCCAGCACCACGGCCGGTGCACGGTGGTAGAACCGGTTCCACCGAGTGTGTGTTGCGGCGCCAGGGGGCACGCGGTCTTGCGGCCGGGCCGGCGCCTTGCAAGGCCGAAGACAGATCGATACAAGTCCGACCGATTGGGGTTGCCAGGGAACAATTTGTGGCAGGCTTCACGGCAATGCCTACCAGACCGGCTGTGCGATGGGACTGATCCAGTTCTCGACGCGACGCTCTCAGGCCACGACGTCGCTGAGCAGCAGCGCGCCGCGCCCGGCCGAGGTGGCCGGCGGGTGGCGAGGCTCCTCCGGCAGTTCGGCGGTCTGGTCCCAGATGGCATTCGCCACGGCGGTTGCAGGGCTGGTGTGTGTCGCGCAACGCGGCCGCACCATCAGCACGTCGATCGCCGAGGTCCAGCGCGGCTGGGCACACAGCAGCTCGCCGGCACGCAGCTCCTCGCTCACCATCGATTCATAGGCCAGTCCGAGCCCGAGGCCCTGGGCCACCAGCGCGCGCAGCGCGAGCATGCTTTCGGCGACGCAGGCCACGCGCAGGTGCGGCAACGTGCGCTCGCGCGCCAGCCGCTGGCTCAGGAAGGTCGCCAGCGGGTGTCCATCGGCATAGTCGATGACCGGCACCGGCCGCTGCCAGGTGCCCGGCAACTCGAACAGCGGCTGGCCGCCGCGCGCGCCCACCAGCGGCATCAGCCGGTCGCGCGCGACCCGCTTGGCGTGGAACAACTCCGGCATCAGCTCGATCGGCGCACGCGGGTCCTGGGCCACCACCCACAACAGCGACTGGCCTGACAGCAGCTCGGCGCGTGCATGGCGTTCGTCGCGGCTGACCGCGCGCAACGGCGTGTCGGGGAACTGGCGCCGGATGCGCCCGAGCAGCAGCGGCAACAGGCCGGCCTCGAAGCCGTCGGAGGTCGCGATCGTCACGGTGTGCGGGCCGCAGGACGGCTCGCGGTGCTGCGCGGCGTCGAACATCGAGCGCAGTCCGATCGCCAGCGGCGTGAACCGGCGCCCCGCGGCCGTCAGCAGCAAGGGCTGCGCGAGGCGGTCGAACAGCGGCGAGCCGACCCACTGCTCGAGCGCCTGGATGCGCCGCGACAGCCCCGACTGCGACACGCCGCGGCGTTGCGCCGCCTGCGTGAAACTGCCGCAGTCGACCACCGTCAGGAAGTCATCGAGCCACCGGAGGTCCATCGGCAACGATGCGTCCCCGACCGCAATGCGTCGTCGGGGCCGGAAACATCCGGGTGTCGGGATGCGTGTGGCGCCAGACCGATTCGCCGTCGACGAACAGCCGCGACTCGCCGGTCTTGAGCGGCGACCAGGGTTCGTCCAGCGTCAACGGCGCGGTCGCGATGACGACCATGCGGTCGTCGCGGCGGTTGAGTACGCCCAGGTCGAGCGACAGGTCGCAGTCGACGAGGCGCGCGGTCGGGAACGGATGGTGGCGTTCCAGCACGACCAGCCTGCTGGAACAGTGCGCGTACAGCCCGTGGCCGTTGGACAGCAGGAAGTTGAAGTTGCCGTGGCGCGCGATCGAGGCCGACAGCTCGGCCACGACCGGCGCCATCTCGAGCCAGCCGGGCGCTTGCGTCCGGCCGCCGAAGCGCTCGCGCAGTTCCTGCAGCAGCCAGCAGAAGGCCTTTTCGCTGTCGGTGCTGCCCATCGGCAGGAACGGGCCGGGGCCGCGCAGCGGTGGATTGAAATCGCGCAGGTCGCCGTTGGTCGCGAAGATCCACGACTGGCCCAGCCACTCGCGCTGGAACGGGTGGCAGTTCGACAGCATCGGCTCGCCCTGCGTGGCCTTGCGGATGTGGGCCAGCACGATCTTCGACTTGATCGGGTAGCGGCCGACGAATTCGGCCAGCGGCGAATCGCAGGCTGGCTGGTCGTCGAGGAAGACGCGGCAGCCGGAGCGTTCGTAGAACGCGATGCCCCAGCCGTCGGCGTGGTCGTCGGTGCGGCCGCCGCGCTGCGCGAAGCCGGTGAACGAGAAAGTGATCGCGGCGTTCGCGCTGGAGCTCATTCCAAGTAGCTGGCACATGGCAGATCTGGTGTTCAATACGCGGCATGCTGTCCTCCAATTGAGGAGAAATGACGAAGTTCGATGCGATCGGCCGCACGCCGCCGTGCCTGCACAGGCACCACCTCTCGATGCTGTGCGTCGCGGCGCTGCTCGCAGCGTGTGCGTCGGGCCCGAAAACGTCGTCACGCGACGGCCCCGAGGCGAAGGTCCCGCCCGACCTCGCCCGCGTGCCCGATGCGCAGCCGCAGGTCGAGCCGATCCGCCCGGGCGGGCCGAACAAGCCGTACGAGGTGCTCGGCAAGGACTACACGCCGCAGCGCGACGACAGCCCGCTCACCGAGCGGGGCCTGGCCTCGTGGTACGGCCGCAAGTTCCAGGGCAAGCGCACCGCGAGCGGCGAGGTCTACAACATGTACGCGATGACGGCGGCGCACAAGACGATGCCGATCCCGAGCTACGCCCGCGTGCGCAACCCGGCCAACGGGCGCGAGGTGATCGTGCGCGTCAACGACCGCGGCCCGTTCCACCCGGGCCGCGTGATCGACCTGAGCTACACCGCGGCGATGAAGCTCGGCGTGCTCAACGGCGTCGCGCCGGTCGAGGTCGAGCGCATCACGTTCGAGCAGATCCGCACCGGGTCGTGGCGGCGCGATGGCGGGGGGACGGAGGTGGCTGCCGCGCCGGCACCTGCGCCTGCGCCGGTGCTTGCTGCACCAACACCCACGCCCTTGCCTGCCGCGGTGGCGACCCCGCTGCCGGTGCCGGTCGCTGCCGTGCCGCTTCCCGATCTGCCCGCGGCCTCGGCGCCCGACGCACCGATCGACTCGAAGCCCAGCCGCGCCTTCACGACGGCGGCGCAGGGCTTCTGGGTGCAGCTCGGTGCGTTCAAGCAGCGTGACGGTGCCGAGCAGTTCCAGCAACGCGTGTCGGGCGAACTCGACTGGCTCGCGCCGCTGCTCGCGGTGTTCAGCGAGCCGTCGATCTTCCGGCTGCAGGCCGGGCCCTACCCGAACCGCGGCGAGGCGCAAGAGGCCGCGGGCCGCATCCGCGAGGCGCTGAAGCTGGTGCCGCTGATCGTCGAGCGGCGCTGATCCGGGCTGCGAAGTCAGCGTCCGCCGGTCACGTCGAGCAGGCTGCCGGTCGTGTAGCTCGCCGCATCGGAGATCAGCCACGCGATCGCGCGGCCCACTTCGTCGGCCGTGCCGGCGCGCTGCATCGGCACCTGCGGCGCCAACTGCTGCGCCCGGTCGGGCTGGCCGCCGGACGCATGGATGTCGGTCTCGATGATGCCCGGCCGCACCGCGTTCACGCGGATGCCTTCGGTGGCAACCTCGCGCGCCAACCCGATCGTGAAGGTGTCGATCGCGCCCTTCGCGGCGGCATAGTCGACGTACTGCCCCGCACCGCCCAGCCGCGCCGCGGCCGACGACAGGTTGACGATCGCGCCGCCCGGCCCGCCGTGGCGCGTCGACAACCGCTTCACCACCTCGCGCGCGCACAGGAAGCTGCCGAACACGTTGATCGCGAACATGCGCTGCAGCCGCGCGGCGTCGATCTGCTCGACGCGCGCCGCGCGGTCGACGACGCCGGCGTTGTTGACGAGGCCGTGCAACGGCGGCAGTCCGGCGTCGCGCTGTGCAGCGTCGACCTGCGCGAACATCGCGAGCACCTGCGCCTCGACCGACACGTCGGCCTGCACCGCAATCGCGCGCCGGCCGAGCGCCCGGATGCGCTCGACCACCGCCTGCGCCGCGGATGCATCGCGGGTGTAGTTCACCGCGACATCGAAGCCGAGTTCGGCGCAGCACAGCGCCGCCGCGGCGCCGATGCCGCGGCTGCCGCCGGTCACCAGCACCGTGCGGCCGGCCGGCGGGCGCACGACCTCACTCATCGTCGCCACCCCCTTCGCCGCCGTCATCGCCCGCATCCTCCTTGCGTTTGGCCTTCGCGTCGAGCGTGGCCTGCAGTTCCGCCACGCCCTTCATGAAGCTGGCGGTGTCGACCGGCTTCGCGACGCGCAACGCCGGCGGGAACAGGTGGCTCATGTAGAGCTCGCTGCCCAGGCGGTCGCCGTTCTGCCAGTTGAACCACAGGCTGAGCGCCGTGCCGACCAGCGCCATCGCGACCGCCGCCTGCCGCACGCGGCGGTGGCGGTAGGGCTCGACCGCCAGCATGTGGAAGTACAGCAGCGTGGCGCCGACGGCATAGCCGAGCACGAACTTGAAGTCGCTCAGCCACGGCCACGACAGCGAGAACGACAGCAGCTGCGTCGCGCCGCTGATCAGCTCCCAGGCCAGCACCGCGATCAGCGCCACCCGCAGGTGCCAGCCGAAATGCCCCTGGCGCGTGAACAGCTTGGACAGCAGCGTCCACACGCCGCACCAGCCCATCAGCCCGACGATGGCCGAGATGGCACCGCTGCCGAGCGCGCGCACGAAGCCGTCGGGGTCGGTGTCGAGGTAGGTGTTGAACACCTCCATCGCGCCGACCAGCAGCAGCAGCAGCGCGAGCAGCGGCAGCCCCTGCGCCAGCGAGCGCGTCGGGTCCAGCCGCAGCTCGGGCGCGAGCGCGTGCTCGGCCAGCCGCAGCCGCAGGTGCACGCGGCCGATCGTGATCGCGAGCGGCGTGTCGCCGACCGCGCCACGCCCGCCGGCGTCCACCCGCTGCGTGCCGAGCAGCGCGCCGTTGAGGGTCTCGCCCACCTGCACGAACGCGCCGGACTCGTCGCGGTCGATCACCAGGTGGTGCGGTGCGACGTGCGGGTCGTCGAGCACCAGGTCGTTGTCGAGCGCCCGCCCGACCCGCAGCGGCCACTGCGGCACCGCCACGCCGTGGCGCGGCGTGCCGTCGCGCTCCAGCACTTCGATCAGCGCGACCGCACCCATGCGTAGGCCTCCAGGTAATGCTGTGCGAGTTTCATCGCGTTCGGGTAGCTGACGGCCTGTGCATCGAAGCGGCCCTGCACGCCGGATTTGGGTTCGTCGAGCGTGGCGACGAGCACCGAGACGTCGTACAGCTGCGGCAGCTTCTTGTAGGCGCGCACGCAGACCACGGCGCGCAGCGGCAGGCCGTCGCGGTCGATGAAGTCCTCGTGGCACTGCGGGCGCGTCTGCTGGTCGGGGCGGCGGCGGTCGAAGTGCTCGTTGCGGAAGCTCTGCGCATAGCGCGCCGAGAAGCGCAGCGTGCCGAGCTTGCGGCCGTCGTAGCTCTCGTGGCGCACCGAGATCGCGCCGGTCGTGAACTCGCCCATGAAGATGCGGGTGTCCATCACGCAGTCGGAGCGCTCGAAATCGAGCCCGCCGGTGCGCGACGGCTCGCTGCTGCCCCAGCAGCGCATGAAGCGGTCGGGCGGCACCGGCACCTGGTAGCGCGGGTGCGTCGCGAGCTTCCAGCCCTGCGCGATGAAGCGGTCGGTCAGCTGCTGCTGGTGCACCATCATCTGCTCGGTCAGCACCGGCCAGGCCGGCAGCGCCAGCGGCGCGGCGTCGCGCCCGCGTGCCAGCAGCGCGCTCGCGAGCGCGCCCGGCACCAGGAAGCTGACCTGCTCGCCGTCGACGCGCCGCGCGACGTTGACGCCGATCACGCGGCCCTCCTGGTCGAGCGCGGGGCCGCCGCTCATGCCGGCGCTCAGCGAGCCGGCGAAGAAGATCTGCGGGTAGAACGAGCGCTCGACCAGCCCGTTGTAGTTGCCCTCGATCACCGCGAAGCCGACGTCCAGCGGATTGCCGAGCGAGTACATGCGCTCGCCCTGCGCGAGCTTCTGCGCCTCGGGCCGGAACGACAGCGCGTCGAACGTGGCGGCGGCCTTCGGGTCGGTGAGCTTCAGCAGTGCCAGGTCGTGCAGCACGTCGAGCATCAGGATCCTGACCGGCGCTTCGCGGCCGTCGGCGGTGACCGACACCAGGTCGTGGCGCTCGGGCTGCAGCGCAGCCTCGGCGACGACGTGGAAGTTGGTGATCATGTGCCCCTGCGCCGACACCATGAAGCCCGAACCCACCGAGGTCTGGCTGGCCTGGCCCTTCAGCACGGTGCGGATCTGCACCAGCTGCGAGCGGGCCTGTTCGTAGACCTTGCGGGCCGACAGCGACACCGGCGCGGAGGCCGGCGGGTCGGGAGGGATGGCCTTGGCGGGGGCCGTCTGTGCCAGGGCGGGCGAGAGGACCGCCGAGCACAGCACCAACGCCAGGGCTTGAATCAATCCGGGAAAACCGGTGCGTGGCGATCTCATCGAAATCATTCTACGGGCCGGCCCCCGTAGCCCGGATGCGAATCCGGGTTATCCGTTCAATGGCACTCAACCGTCCCCGGGGTGCACGCGACCGCGTTGCTCTGCAGGTCGAGGCCGTCGCCGGTGCGGCCATACAGCGCGAGCATCTTGTAGCCCGTCGCCGGGAGTGCCGTGGCACCGTTCGTGACGGCGATCGCCGCCGAGGTCGCAGCGGGGCGCAGTCGGAAATCGGCGATGCGCCCGCTGCCGCCCTGGCCGCATTGCGCGCGGTCGCTGCAGACCGAGCCGCTGTCGAGGCCGAGCGTGCCGTGGGCGAAGGTCCACGCGAGGTTCAGCGTGGTGCCGGCGTTGGCGTCGAGCGCGAGGTCGAGCAGCGCTTGCCGACCGGCGCTCGTCAGGTCGGTCCACGGCAGGTTCGGCATCGCGGCCCAGACCGGCGGCACGCCTTCGACATCGACCTCGAAGCTGCTGCGCCCCGAGACCGCGAACGGCAGGCTGCAGGCGTCATCGCTGAAGGTGTTGACGGTGACGGTGCGGCCGCCGCGGAAGAAGTTGCGCACCACCACGTCACCGGCATCGCCGTCCGGCAGCGCGACCCAGGTGTCGTCGGCATTGCGCAGCGCGCCCACCGCCGGGTCCAGGCTGCGCGTGTTGCCGAAGGCGTTCTGCTGCCACAGCGACAGCCGCGGCACGCCCGCGCCGAAGCGCTTGTAGTACGCGATGGTCACGAGCGCCTGGTCGGCATTGCGCTGCACCACCTGCGCGCACTGCAGGCCGCTGACGGCCTGGATGTCGAACGCGATTGCGCGCGAGTAGCTGACGACCGGCGTGTCGCCGTCGATGCGCACGTCGCGCTGCGCCTTCGCCGAGGCATGCAGTTGCACCGGGTCGACGTCGCCGAGGAATCTCCAGGCGCCGCCTTCGCGCGTCACGCCCATGCCGCTGCCCACCGGCTGCACGCCGCCGTCCTGGTCCTGCAGCACGAAGCTGACGCGGCACACCGGCTGCGCGCCGTCGAGGTCGCAGCGGCCGAGCGTCGGGCTCAGCAGCCGCGAGCCGAACATCTCCTGCGATGCGAACATCTCGCACAGGCCCGCGGCCACCGCGCTGCCGCCGGTCAGCGGCGCGCCGTCGTCGGTGCTCATGCGCGCGCCGCTGGCGATCTGCGCTGCCAGGCCGCTGCTGCAGGCCGGCGCGCTGGCCAACGCCTGCGTCATGTTGGCGAACAAGGTCTCGAGGCCGCCCAGCGACAGCTCGCCCGCGCCGTTGGCCACGGTGACCGCGCCGAGCGTCGAGCCCTGCTCGAAGTAGAGGTTGCCGCTGCCCAGGCGCGGCGTGATCTGCACGAAGGCCTTGTCGTCGACGCCGGTCGTCACGCCGACGGCATCGAGCACCTTGTCGTAGCCGCTGCGCGAGCCGGCCGACAGCGCGCCGGTGATGAAGTCGAAATTGCCGGCGACGTTGCCGCTGAGCACGCCCGACAGGCCGGCCCGCAGCTGGGTCTGCGCGCCCGCGACGGCATTCGCATCGAGCACGCTGCTGCTGCCCGCCATCAGCTCGACCGGCGCCTGGCCGGCCGCCAGCAACACGGTGGCGCTGGTCAGCGGCGTCACGTTGGCCGTGCCCGGGCCTTGCGCGACCGAGTACAGGCATTGGTAGTTCGCGCCGGCATAGCCACAGGCCTCGATGCGGAACGGCGCCTTGCCGGTCAGCTCGGGCACCGTGAAGCTGCCGTCGGCGCCGACCGCGATGTCATGTGCGACGAGCACGCCGTCGGCGTCCAGGATGCGCAGCGTGCCGCCGGTGATCGGCGCGCCCACCGCGACCGAGCCGCTGAGCTGCGTGGTCGGGGTGACGGTCACCGGCGTGGTGCTCTGCGACGACGGCGAGCCGCCGCAGGCGGCCAGCGCGAGCAGGGTCAGCGTGGAGAGTGACTGGGCGCCGAGCCCGATCCAGGAAGTTGAACGGCGGGATCTGAGGTTCATGGCGCTCCTTCGCGACCGGCAGCAACCGGGCAATAACGCACGGCGCCGTGGCGGAAGCGGTTTCCGGCGGCCCGTGGTGACCGGTCTTCGGCGTGGGCGACGCGGGCTTGAGTCAGGGTCTCCCTCGCGAGCGTGACTTCATGACGCAGCAACGCCTACGCAGCAACCCTCACTGCCCGACCGGGCATCAGGGCTAAAGTTGTCGCTTCCTCGATCCCCGGATCTCGCACCATGCAACGTCGTGACATCCTCCTGCGCAGCGCCGCCGCCGGCGCGGTGGCCGCCTTTCCCGCCCTGCTGCACGCGCAGGCGCTCGACAAGCCGAAGCTGACCATCGCGGTCGGCGGCAAGAACCTGCTGTACTACCTGCCGCTGACCATCGCCGAGAGCCTCGGCTACTTCAAGGCCGAGGGGCTGGAGGTGACGATCGCCGACTTCGCCGGCGGCTCGCGCGCGCTGCAGGCGGTGGTGGGCGGCAGCGCCGACGTGGTGTCGGGCGCGTTCGAGCACACGCTGAACATGCAGGTCAAGGGCCAGCGCATGCGCGCCTTCGTGCTGCAGGGCCGGGCGCCGCAGATCGTGCTGGGCGTCAACCCGAAGACCATGCCCGCCTTCAATGGCATCGCCGACCTGAAGGGCAAGAAGATCGGCGTCACCGCGCCCGGCTCGTCGACCAACGTGCTCGCGAACTTCGTGCTCGCGAAGGCGGGGCTGAAGCCGAGCGACGTGTCGATCATCGGCGTGGGCGCCGGCAGCGGCGCGGTCGCGGCGATGCGCTCCGGCCAGATCGACGCGATGAGCAACCTCGACCCGGTGATCACGCTGCTGCAGCGCAGCGGCGACCTGAAGATCGTCTCCGACACCCGCATCGTCGCCGAGGCCGACAAGGTGTTCGGCGGCCCGATGCCGGCCGGCTGCCTGTACGCGCCGCAGACCTTCATCGACAAGAACCCGCTCGCGACGCAGGCGCTGGCCAATGCGCTGGTGCGGGCCGACAAGTGGATCCAGGCAGCAGGCCCCGGCGAGATCATCAAGGCGGTGCCCGAGAGTTACCTGCTCGGTGACCGCGCGGTCTACATCGATGCCTTCCTCGCCGCGAAGGGCGCGCTGTCGGTCGACGGACTGATGCCCGAGGCCGGGCCCGAGACGGCGCGGCGCGCACTCGCGAGCGTCGACCCGGAGATCGCGGCGGCCAAGCTGGATCTTTCGGCGGTCTACACGAACGACTTCGTGAAGAAGGCCAACGCGAAGTACCCGAAGGCATGAGCGGGGATGTTGCACTGCAGTTCGACGGCGTCAGCTGCACCTTCATCTCGCGCGACGATCCGGGCCAGCGCTACACCGCGGTGCGCGATGTCTCGCTGACCGTCGGCGCCGGCGAGTTCGTCTCGGTGGTCGGGCCGACCGGCTGCGGCAAGAGCACGCTGCTCAACATGGCGGCCGGCTTGCTGACGCCGAGCAGCGGCACGGTCCACGTCTTCGGGCGCCCGCTGACGGGTTTGAACACCCGCGCCGGCTACCTGTTCCAGGCCGAGAGCCTGATGCCATGGCGCACCGCGCTGCGCAACGTGATGGCGGGGCTGGAGTTCCGCGGCGTCGCCGACGCGAAGGCGCGGGCCGAAGAGTGGCTGCGCCGCGTCGGCCTCGGCGGCTTCGGCGACCGCTACCCGCACCAGCTGTCGGGCGGCATGCGCAAGCGCGTGAGCCTGGCGCAGACGCTCGCGCTCGACCCCGACATCATCCTGATGGACGAGCCGTTCTCGGCGCTCGACATCCAGACCCGCCAGCTGATGGAGAACGAGGTGCTGGCGCTGTGGGCTGCCAGGAAGAAGGCGGTGTTGTTCATCACGCACGACCTCGACGAAGCGATCGCGATGAGCGACCGCGTGGTGTGCCTGAGCGCAGGCCCGGGCTCGCACCCGATCGGCGAGTTCCGCATCGACCTCGAGCGCCCGCGCGACGTGGCCGAAGTGCGCGCCGCGCCGCGCTTCGTCGAGCTGCACCAGGCGATCTGGTCGGTGCTGCGCGACGAGGTGGTCAAGGGTTATCAGCAGCAACTCGCCGCCTGACGCCATGTGGAAATTCATCAAGCCCCGGCCGGGCAACCTGCGCGCCTGGCAGCTCGGCCTGCTGGTCGCGATCTTCGTGCTGTGGCACGTGCTGACCGCGCCCGGCCTGATCCGGCCGTTCCTGTTCGAGAACGACCGCCAGGCGGCGTTCTTCTTCGGCGAGCCGCTGAAGATCTTCGGCCGGGTGTGGGCCTGGTTCGTGACCAGCGCCGACATCTACCACCACCTGTGGATCACGCTGCTGGAGACGGTGCTCGCGTTCGGCATCGGCACCGCGATGGGCCTGGGCTGCGGGCTGTGGCTCGCGCTCAGCCCGATGGCGGCGGCGATCTGCGAGCCCTACATCAAGGCGCTGAACTCGATGCCGCGCGTGATCCTCGCGCCGATCTTCGCGGTGTGGTTCGGCCTGGGCGTCGCGAGCAAGGTGGCGCTGGGCATCACGCTGGTGTTCTTCATCGTGTTCTTCAACGTCTACCAGGGCGTCAAGGAGGTGAGCCCGGTGGTGCTCGCGAACGCGCGCATGCTGGGCGCGAGCCAGCGCCAGCTGCTGCGCCACGTGTATTTGCCGAGCGCCACCAGCTGGGTGTTCAGCTCGCTGCACACGAGTGTCGGGCTGGCCTTCGTCGGCGCGGTGGTCGGCGAGTACCTCGGCTCGGCCGAGGGCGTCGGCTACCTGATCCTGCAGGCCGAAGGCTCGTTCGACATCAACACCGTGATGGCCGGCATCCTGGTGCTGACGGCCTTCGCGCTGCTGCTGGATGCGGCGGTCGGCTGGGGCGAGCGGCGGCTGATGAAATGGCAGCCGAAGACCGGGGAGACCGAGAAGCTCTGAGCCAGCGTCACGGGGCGGGCTGCAGCGATGCAGCCAGGAAGCGCTCGAGGCGGCGGTACCAATCGATCTCGTTCGCGGGTTCGTAGAGCCCGTGGGGTTCGTCGACGTAGACCACCGATTCCAGCTTCACCCCCGCGTCGATCGCGGCCGACTTGAACTTGCTGAAATGCGCCAGCGGCACCCGGGCATCCTCGGTGCCGTGGCCGACCAGCAACGGCACCTTGATCTCGGCCACCCGCTTCAGCGGCGACGCGGCGGCCAGCGCGGCCTCGTCCTTCACCCGATCCCCGATGAGCGTCGGCATGCCGTAGGTGCGGTAGGCGTCACCGGCGTCGCTCCAGGTGATGTCGTACATCAGGTTGATGTCGGTCACCCCGGCATAGCTGGCCGCGCAGCGGTAGGCGCCCGGATGGGTGATCGGCCCCATCAGTGCCGCATAGCCGCCGTAGCTCGCGCCGACGATGCAGACCCGCTGCGGATCGACCCACTGCTGTCCGGCGGCCCATTGGATCGCATCGACGAGGTCGTCCTGCATCGCGCGCCCCCACTGCTTCATGCCGGCCCGGAACAGCTTGTCGCCATAGCCGGTGCTGCCGCGGAATTCGGGTTGCAGCACGACGTAGCCGCGCGAAGCGAAGAACTGCGCCTCGGCGTCCCAGTCGAGGTCGCTGCCGCGCACCCACGGGCCTCCGTGCACGAGCATGACGGCCGGCAGCGGCTTGTCCTTCGGCGCGCCGGCCGGCCGCGTGACGTACAGCGGAATCGACAGGCCGTCGCGGGCCGTCACGCGGTGGAAGCTGCGGTGGCCCTGGGTGGTTTCGTCGATCCAGGGCCGGCTGCTGCCGATGCGGGCGAGCGATCCCTTGCTGCGGTCGAACAGGAAGTACTCGCCGGGTTGCCGGTCGGACGAGGACTTCACCACCACGAAGCGGGTCGATTCGCAGTTGCCACACAGCAGCTGGTTGGAGCGGTCGGCCGGCAAGGCGGCATCCACGCCGCGCTGCAGCCTTTGCATCGCCGCATCGAACCAGTAGGTCATCGGCCGGTCCGCGGTGAAGCGCACGCCGAGCAGGTGCCGGGTCTGGTGATCCTCGACGAAGTCGGGTTCCAGGTCGAAGCCCTTGATCTTGATCACCGGTTCGGGGTCGATGCTGCGCTTCACCGGATCGAAGGTGTGCAGCGCGTCCACGTCGCTGCCATCGTGGGACAGCACGAAGATCCGGCCCGATCCGTCGACGCGCTGAGGCTGGATGGCGTCGCCGCTGAAGCGGTCGAACTCGGCGAGCTTCTCCCATTGCCGGTCCTTCGGGTTGCGCCAGTGGACGCCGGTGCGCCCGTCCTTGGCGGTCGTTGCCACGGCGGGTTCGTTGTTCGCGTCCAGCAGCCAGGACACGGTGTTCGACGGCATGCCGACGCTGAGGTTGCGCAACTCGCCGGTCACGGTGTTCAGCCGGGCCAGGTTGACTTCGAGCACATCGCCGCGCTGGCTGCGCTGGATCTGCCCGACGGCGACGCCGTTGCCTTCGCCGTCGTGGAGCGCCCCGGTGACGAACCAGTTGTAGGGCAGGGTCTTGGAGGTGGTGCCGGTCAGTTTGCCGGGCATGGAGTCCGCCCACGCGATCAACGGCCGCCAGCCGCTGCCGTCGTGGTTGACGGCGATGGTGCCGGCGCCGCCAAGATCGAGCCAGGCGCGCCGCTGCCACATCTTGAACACCAGCCGGTCCTCGCCCACCCACTCGGCTCGGTGGATGTCGGCATCGGTGAACTGCGCCACGATGCGCGGGGCGCCGAGCGGGTCCAGGTCCAGCACGGCCAATCGCAGATAGCCGCCCGCCGTGCCCATGATGGCGGCGAGGCGCTTGCCCGATGGGGACACGATCACCTGCTTCATGTCCGGCAGGCGGGTGAAGTTCTCGATCGGCGGCAGTTCGGCCGGCGCTGCGTGCGCCGTGCCGATGACCGCCGCGGCCGTGATCGCGGCGAGCCTGGTCGCCTGTTTCTGCAGCATCCTCATGCCGGACTCCCTCTTCTTCATCGATGTTGTGTGGAAGATGCTTGCGTGCATCGTGGGGCATTCTCGCCGAGCGATTTGCCCTGCCACCCGGCCGTGGTGCCGGTGTCCGGCACAATTCCACTGCCCGCTACCCCGGGCAAGCCGCTGCGGCGGCGCTCGCGAACTCCAGCCGAGGCCGCGGCGTCGACCCCTTGTCCGACCACGAATCCGAGCGCTCCATGTCGATTTCCCGTCTCTGTTCGCTGTTCTCCCTCGTCGCCCTCACGGGTCTCGCCGCTTGCGGCGGTGGTGGTGGAGGTGACGGGCCCGCGCCCGCCCCCCCGGCGCCGGCACCCGCCCCCGAGCCGATCCCGCCGGCGCCGTATACCACCTGCAGCGATGCCGGCAAGACAGTTGCCGCCGCGAGCACGGCCACCAACACCGTCTGCATGCTGACCACGCAGGGCGAGATCGTCGTCGAGCTGTACAACGACAAGACGCCGATCACGGTCACGAACTTCCTGCAGTACGTCGCGGCCAAGCGCTATGACAACACGCTGTACCACCGCGTCGTCAAGGGCTTCGTCGTGCAGGGCGGCGGCTACACGACCGACGGCATCGCCGTGGTGACCTACCCGATGATCAAGATCGAGGCCGACAAAGGCTTGAGCAACGTGCGCGGCACGATCGCGATGGCCCGTCTCGGCAGCGCCAATCCCGACACCGCGACCAGCCAGTTCTTCTTCAACGCCGTCGACAACAGCGCCTGCCTCGACGCCGGCAAGAAGACCAATGGCTGCGATCCCAACGGCTATGCGGTGTTCGGCAAGGTCATCGCCGGGCTGGACACGATCGACAAGATCGCCGCGGTGCCGGTGTACAGCGACGGCCTGCCGGTCACGCGGGTGGTGACCTACTGGGCCGAGCAGCTGAAGTAAGCGTCACTTGGCCGTCGGCATCACGAACTCGGCGCCACGGCCGATGCTCGACGGCCAGCGCTGCATCACGCTCTTCTGCTTGGTGTAGAAGCGCACGCCCTCTTCGCCGTAGGCGTGCATGTCGCCGAACAGGCTCTTCTTCCAGCCGCCGAAGCCGTGCCAGGCCATCGGCACCGGGATCGGCACGTTGATGCCGACCATGCCGACCTGCACGCGCCGCGCGAACTCGCGCGCGACGTTGCCGTCGCTCGTGAAGCAGGCGACGCCGTTGCCGAACTCGTGCGCATTGACGAGCGCCAGCGCCGCCGCGAAATCCGGCACCCGCACGACGGCCAGCACCGGCCCGAAGATCTCCTCGCGGTAGATGCGCATCTGCGGCGTCACGTGGTCGAACAGCGTGCCGCCGATCCAGAAGCCGCCGTCGTGCCCCGGCACGCGCAGCCCGCGCCCGTCGACCACGAGCTTGGCGCCTTCCTGCACGCCGACGTCGATGTAGCCGCTGATGCGCTCCAGCGCCTGCGCGGTGACGATCGGCCCCATCTCGGCATCGAGCTCCATGCCGTTCTTCACCTTCAGCGTCTTCGCGCGCGCGGCGACCGCGTCGACCAATCGATCGGCGATGTCGCCCACCACCACCGCGACGCTGATCGCCATGCAGCGCTCGCCCGCCGAGCCGTAGCCGGCGCCGATCAGCGCATCGACCGCCTGGTCGAGGTCGGCATCGGGCATCACCACCATGTGGTTCTTCGCGCCGCCCAGCGCCTGCACCCGCTTGCCGTGGTGCGCGCCGGTCTCGTAGATGTACTGCGCGATCGGCGTCGAGCCGACGAAGCTGACCGCCTTCACGTCGGGGTGCGTCAGCAGCGCGTCGACCACCAGCTTGTCGCCCTGCACGACGTTGAACACGCCGTCGGGCAACCCGGCCTGCTTCAGCAGCTCGGCCATGAACAGCGAGGCCGACGGGTCGCGCTCGCTCGGCTTCAGGATGAAGCTGTTGCCCGCGGCGATCGCCACCGGGAACATCCAGCAGGGCACCATGCACGGGAAGTTGAACGGCGTGATGCCGGCCACCACGCCGAGCGGCTGGCGCAGCGTCCAGTTGTCGATGCCGGTCGAGACCTGGTCGGTGAAGTCGCCCTTCAGCAGCTGCGGGATGCCGCAGGCGAACTCGACGATGTCGATGCCGCGCGAGACCTCGCCCTGCGCATCGGTGAACACCTTGCCGTGCTCGGCGGTGATCATCGCGGCCAGCGTGTCGCGGTGCAGGTTCATCAGCTCCAGGAACTTGAACATCACGCGCCCGCGGCGGATCGGCGGCGTCTGCGCCCAGCCGTCGAACGCGGCCTGCGCGGCGGCCACTGCGGCGTTCACGTCCTCGAGGCTGCCGAGCGCCACTTGGCGCGCGACCGCACCGGTCGCCGGGTTGTAGACCGCCTGGCGGCGTCCGCTGCGGCTCGCGACCGGCGCGCCCTGGATGAAGTGGCCGACCTCGGCGGTGGCGGTGAACGGATCGTGGGCGCCCATGGCGTTGTCTCCTGAGGCTGTGGTGTACCGATTCAGTCTAGGAGCCGGCCCGCCGCTTGCCAATGCGATCACGGTGACTTCATTGTTCGATAATCTGAACAATGACGACCACCGACCAACGCATCGACCTGCTCTGGCCGCAGGTGCACACGCTGACGCTGCTGGGCCAGCTGGTGAGCTTCACGCAGGTGGCGCAGCGGCTCGGGCTGTCGAAGGCGGCGGTCAGCCAGCGCATCACCGAGCTGGAGCGTGCGGTCGGCCAGCCGCTGGTGCAGCGCACCACGCGTTCGGTGCGGCTGACCGATGCCGGGCGGCGGCTGGTCGAGCAGACCGGCGAGGCCTTCGAGCTGATCGCGCGCAGCGTCGTCGAGGCGCGCGACCAGGCGGCGCAGCCGCGCGGGCTGGTGCGCATCACCGCGCCGGTCGCGCTCGGGCGGCAGCATGTCGCGCCGCACCTCGAGGACTTCGTGCGCGCGCACCCCGACATCCGCGTCGAGCTCGACCTGTCGGATCGCCTGGTCACGTTGGCGCACGAAGGCTTCGACCTGGCGGTGCGGCACACCAGCGCGCCGCCGGAGAACCATGTGGCGTGGAAGCTCTGCGCTTCGCGTGCGCTGCTGGTGGCGAGCCGGGCCTACCTGAAGCGGCAGGGCACGCCCAAGTCGCCGGCCGACCTCGCCGGCCAC
The DNA here is from genome assembly GCF_900142965.1 of Rhizobacter sp. OV335. Taxonomy (GTDB): domain Bacteria; phylum Pseudomonadota; class Gammaproteobacteria; order Burkholderiales; family Burkholderiaceae_C; genus Rhizobacter. Next base: position 356,699 of record NZ_FRCQ01000002.1, on the reverse strand, counting down.
GCCTGCCTGACCTACCTGCGGCCCGGCCCGGCGGTGTGGCAGTTCGAGCGCAGCGCGCACGGGGACGAGCCCGAGCCGCAGCGGCTGAGCGTCGTCGCGCAGGGGCCGCTGCGGGCCGGCAACAGCGAGGTGCTGCGCGACGCGGCGCTGGCCGGCCTCGGCATCGCGCTGGTGCCGGATTTCAGCGCGGCCGCGGCCTTGCGCGCCGGCAAGCTGCGCGAGGTGCTGCCGCAGTGGCGGCCGGTCGGCTTCTTCGGCGATGCGGTCTATGCGATGCGGCCGTGGAGCCCGAGCACGCCGAAGGCGGTGCAGGCGCTGGTGGCGCACCTGCGCGCAGCGCTGGCCGGCGGTTTCGGCGAGGTCTCGCTACAGTCGACGCCTGACTTGCTGGAGGGAAACCATGCTGCGCCCTGACATCACCATCGAAGGATTCCACGAACGCCAGGCGGGCTTCGCGCCCGACCGCTTCGGCGTGCAGATCACGGCCATCGCCGAGGGCCACCTCGATTCGCAGATGCAGGTGCAGCCGTGGATGCTGGCGCCGAACGGCTTCCTGCATGCGGCCAGCGTGATCATGCTGGCCGACACCAGCGCCGGCTACGCGACCATCGCGCACCTGCCCGAGGGGGCGAAGAACTTCACGACCATCGAGCTGAAGAGCAACTTCTTCAGCACCGCGAAGGACGGCCTGCTGCGCTGCGAGGCCCGCGCCGACCACCTCGGCCGCTCGACCCAGGTGTGGTCGGCCACCGTCTTCAGCCCGCAGGGCAAGAAGATGGCACTGTTCCGCTGCACCCAGATCATCCTCAATTAGATTGAGGAGTTTGGGTTAAATGTTAAAGCCCCATTATTCTGCCAGCGGGGTGCTGTGGAAAATGGGGCTTGGCAATTTTAGATGTAGATCGATTTGAGTTAATTGGCTTAGAGAATATGCCAAGCCCAAACTGCATGATCAATCTTTCGGAGGATCCGTCAGCTTAGATTGCTCTTTGTCACCATCACTCCGTTCAATAACCCTGGGAAGGGAGGCTGCCGCTACTCCAGTGGATTCTCGCATCCATTTCGGCCAATCTGCCATATTCTTCTTCGGGGTAGACAGTTGCTCCAAGAACCTCGCGATCGATTCTTGATTCATAAGTTACTCCTGGTTGAGTGTTGATTGAGCGGCGGGCTTCGCCATCTCGTCTATCTTTATATCTTCGATGTGGATGTATGTCAATACAATTCTCTGTATTCTTGGGCGTGCAGCGATAGCCTCGTCGCCAAGGATCCTTCCATCCTTAGATTTTCTCTCGCCATTCAATGAAAAATAATCCATGTAACGACGAGGGGCTACGCCAACAAACGCTCGGAAATTGGCTCTCTTTGGAGAGGGCTCATTCGGTTCGATGCTAATTGAATCCGCAAACAATTGGTCGGTTCGACTCTTTTCATATGGTTCAATAAAGACGACTTCCGCGATGCCGCTCGCTACAATGTGACGCGCGCATATGTGACAAGGAAACGTTGTGCAAAATAATCGTGTGTTTTGAAGCGCGGATCCCACGCGCGCAGCCTGCGAGATTGCTGCCATTTCCGCATGAACGGCACGACCGAATTCAATAACATCAAACAAGCGTGAATCTCTGAAAAATGGATCCTCTCCATACAAAGAGGTTTTCGCCAGTTCGCTATCCGATTTGCGGAGCACTGCAGGCGACAGCCAGCCTTTAGTTCGTAGCCGCCGCACGGCATCTTCCACTAGTTCAGTCTTTATTAGCACATTTGAATCGTGACCCAGTTCATAGTCGCGAGCCAAGCCTTCGTCTCCGGCCCAGTAGAGACCTCCCCCAAACTTTGGGACTTCGTTGCACCCCGTCGCAACAATCTCTCCGTCAACGGAAATGATCGCTGCGCCCACTTGGCGTGACAGGTCAAGCGACCGTACGGCCGACGCTTGCGCGAAAAACATTCCCTGCTCATCTCGCGTGGGAGAAATATATGGATCACCAAAGGTCAGGCGAACCAGTCGTCGTAACTGAACATCTACTTCGCTTCTGGAGGCGCTGGTGAGAAAGAAATCCGCGAGGGGGAAGGTTCTGCCAAGCTGTTGACCAAGTTTTCCGTCCTCTTCGTAGTCTCTAGTAATCAGACGAACCGCGAGTTCTTCATCGCTCTGCTTGTCCGATAGTCCACATCCACGAAAATTCCTAGAGAGATTTTCGATCCTGGCTCCTCTTGGGGCGTAAACCGAAATAAGCGTAAATGCCTTTCCGTAAGTGTCTCTGAATAGGGTGATTTCTTCAGGTCTTTTGAAGGATCTGACAATGTAGGCTATGCCTTTCTTGGCTGGTATTTTTTCGTCGCCCGTAATTTCCTTTCGAAAGGCTCGAATCTTTGCCATACCTAGCCGGCCTATGATGTCGGCTTGCTCGGTATCTCGGCGAAGGCTTGTTCCTTCTGTCATCAATGTATCGATACGCTCATACTCATTCTTCCAGCTCGGATTTCGTCCGATGAATGGAAAGATAAGATCGCTCAGTCGAACAATCTTTGTCTCATAGCCAACCGCTTTCAGTTGCGTTTGCAGAGCGTCACAAACCTTCGTGAGATCTACGCCAGTTGGGCCGACTAAGCCGAAGAACAGTTCAATAGAAGCGGGACTGGCCGCAACGCGCTGCTCTTCGGTCGATGTCTCGGAGCGTCGAGCGGTCAGGTCGGAGTTGAGCAATTCGTCTTCTGCTGCCATAGGTCCTCCTTGAGAGATTCACTGTACGAGCGACGACAGATTTTTCTATGCTAGCAAACGAGATAATTTAATAGTGAGCGAGCGGGTTTCCTGAAGGCCAATCTTCTGAAGCTTGGTTCGATGTGATTGTTCCATTGCAATGCGTCGCGCACATGGAACGAAAGGTTGATCTGGCGAGGCGAGGGCCATTGAGAGAGCCGCGCACGCCAAAAAAAAGCCCACCCCGTGAAGGGTGGGCTGGAAGTCCTCAAGAGAGAGGACGTCGTTGGGATCGTTGCGGCCGGTCGCCTGTGGTTCTGGTGTGGGCCCCGGCTTGCTGCAATGGTTGGTATCGCGTGGTTTGGTTTTCAAACCCGTGTGACAGCATGGGCGGACTGTAGGAGGACGAAAACGTTTGGGCCATCCCCAAAACGGGGGAAACGTTTTCAGGGAACTTGTGGCACAGAGGATCTGCCGGGCTCATGCGGCAGGCCGCAAACCCAGCATTGGCGCGGGTTGGCGCAAATCGGCCCCTGTCGACGCGGGAGGCAGGCCTGCTTGGCAAGTGACCGAAGTTCGGCCAAAAGTTCGCATGCAATTTCATGCGTTCGCATCCCGAATGAAGCTGTGGCGCGACGGTCACACCGCGCAGCGCGACAATCCGCCGATGCACCCGCCTTCCCACCGCCGTCCGCCCGCGCGCACGCATGCGCCCACCACGCCGTTGACCGAGTCGGAGATCGACGAGCTGCAGGCCCGCCTCGACGCGGTGCCGGCGCCGCTCGATCCGCTGGACGCCAGCATGGTCGACGGCTTCCTGTGCGGCGTGCTGGTGCAGCCGGTGCGGGTGCCGGCGCAGCGCTGGCTGCCGCTGCTGACCGATGTCGACGGCCGCCCGCTGCCAGCGAACTTCGACGCCCGCCGCCTGCACGAGCTGGCGCAACGCCGCCATGCCGAGCTGAACGACGCGATCACGCGCCGCCAGTGGTTCGACCCGTGGGTGTTCGAACTCGACGATGGATCGGACGAAGACGACGCCAGCATCGAGGCGGTGCTGCCGTGGGTGGCCGGCTTCGCGACCGCGATGGAGGCCTTTCCGGAGCTGATGAACGGCGATGCGCAGGCGCTGACCGAGCCGCTCGCGCTGCTGTACCGCCACCTCGATCCGGAAGACCTGGAGGATGCGGACGATCTGCTCGAGGAGATCGAATCGCTGGAGCCGCCGGCCGACCTGAGCGAGGCGGTCGAAGGGCTGGTGCGCGCGACGCTGCTGCTGGCCGATGTCGGGCGGCCGCTGCAGCCGCAGCCGCCGCCCCGCTCGCCGCAGCGGCCCCCGCACCGCCCGCGGCGCTAGCTTCTTCCGAACCAGCGGCGGGCGTGCAGCCCGAGCCCGGTCGCCACGCTGGCGAACCGGTCGCCGCGCACCGCGCGCGCCTGCGGAAACTCCGCCGCGATCTGCTGGGCCAGCAGCCGCAGGCCGGTCGAGCCGCCGGTGAAGTACAGCGCGTCGACCTGCTCCGGCCGCAGCCCCGCCTGCTGCACCGTCTCGCGCGCCGCGCCGACGATGCGCGCGATGTCGCCCTCGATCGCCTGCACCGCCTCGCGCTCGGTCAGCAGCACCTCCAGCCGCCGCTCGACGTGCGACAGGTCGATGGTGGTGTCGCCACCCTCCGCCACGCTGATCTTCGCGGCCTCGGCGCGCGACGCCAGCTCATGCCCGAGCCGCTCGGTCACCACCGTCATCAGCCGCTGGTGGTGCAGCGGGTTGCCGTAGAAGCCGCGCATGCTGCGCAGTTCCGCCACCCGCTGCGGGCTGTAGACCGAGTTGATCAGGTGCCAGGTCGCGAGGTCGAAGTAGACGCCGGTCGGGACCTCGCGCGCCGGCGCGCCGCCGCTGCTCGGCCCCATCGCGCCGTAGCCGAACTCGCGCAGGATGCTGGCCAGCTCGACGCGGCGGTCGAAGTCGGTGCCGGCGATGTGCACGCCGTGGTTGGCGAGGATGTCGTCCTTGCGCTCCAGCCGCGGCGCGCGCTCGGGGCCGACGCGCACCAGCGAGAAGTCCGAGGTGCCGCCGCCGATGTCGGCCACCAGCACCAGCTGCTCGCGGTCGATGCCGCTCTCGAAGTCGAAGGCCGCGGCGATCGGCTCGTACTGGAAATGCACCTCGTCGAAGCCGACCATCGCGGCGGCCTCGGCCAGCGTGGCCTGCGCCTGCGCGTCGCGCACCGGGTCGTCGTCGACGAAGAACACCGGGCGGCCCAGCACCGCGCGGTGGATCGGCGACTGCGCCTGGGTCTCGGCCAGCGTCTTCAGGTGCTTCAGGTAGCCGGCGATGATGTCGACGTACTTGACGCCACGCCCGCCGCCGACGTCGGTGGTCTGGTCGGCCAGGCTGCTGCCGAGGATGCTCTTCATCGAGCGCATCAGCCGGCCGTCGAGTCCGTCGACGTAGGCGGCCAGCGCCGCGCGGCCGAACGCCCGCGGCGGGCCGTTGGTCTCGGCGCCTTCGACGAAGTAGAAGACGGCGGTCGGCATCGTGCGCTGGCCGGGCTCGAGCTCGACCAGGCGCATCGCGCTGGTGGGCTGTCCGGCGGCCAATCCATCGGGAATCGCGATGGCCGAGTTGGACGTGCCGAAATCGATGGCGCAATACATCATGGCGGCGGGGGTCGCAACGGATGGGGGGCGCGGATTGTAGGGCACACTGCCGCGCGATGAACCCGACGAGCAGTCCCCCGCCTCCCGACCTGGCCACGCTGCTGGCGCGCATCGCGCTACGCGAGCGCTCTGCCTTCGAGCCGCTGTACCGCGCCACCTGCGCGCATCTGTTGGGCATCGCGTTCCGTATCTTGAACGACAGGGACCGCGCCGAAGAGGTGCTCCAGGAGGCGTTCATGAATGTCTGGCACAACGCCGCGAGCTACCGGCCCGACGTGGCGGCCCCGATGACCTGGCTGATCAACATCGTGCGCAACAAGGCGATCGACACGCTGCGTTCCGGCAAGACCGAGCGGGCTTCGACGGTTGCGCTCGACGACGAGGCGATGGCCGTGCCCGGCGATGCCGCGCTGGAGCCGCAGCGGCTGCTGGACGACGGGCTGACCAAGGCCCGCATCGACGGCTGCATGGCGGCGCTGAACGCCTCGCAGCGGCAGGCGCTGGCGCTCGCGTACTACCGCGGCATGGTGCACACCGACATCGCGCTGGCGCTGAACGCGCCGGTCGGCACCGCGAAGGCCTGGGTGCGGCGCGGCCTCGACAAGCTGAAGGATTGCCTCAGCGCGGCGGGGGTGGGTGCATGAACTACCTGCAACCCGAGCGCCTGGACCGGCTGGCGCGCGAGTACGTGCTGGGGACGCTGACCGGCGGCGCGCGGCGCCGCTTCGAGCGCGTGCTGCGCAGCAGCCCGGCGGCCTCGCTCGCGGTCGGTGCGTGGCAACAGCGCTTCTCGGTGCTCGCAGCCAGCGTGCCGCCGCTGCAGCCGCGCGAGGCCACTTGGCAGGGGCTCGAGCGCCGGTTGTTCCCGGCGACGTCCGGCAAGGCGCCTGGCTTCGGTGCCTGGCTCGCTGGCCTGCTGTCCGCGCGCTCGCTCGGCGGCGCGCTGGCCGGCGTGCTGCTGTGCCTGGCGGTGCTGCGGCTGCAGCCGGGCCTGATCGGGCTGCAGCCGCCGTCCGAGGCGCTGCCGCAGAGTTATGTCGGCCTGCTGAGCGACACCGAAGGCCGTCCGGCCGTGCTCGCGAGTTCGCTGCGCCACGGCCGCCAGCTCAGCGTCAAGCTGCTGCAGCCGGTGGTGGTGCCGGCCGGTCGCGTCGCGCAGCTGTGGGCACTGCCGCGCGACGGCAGCGCGCCGTTCCCGGTCGGCGTCGTGCCCGACCATGGCAGCGGGGTACTGGCGTTGGCCGACAGCTCCGAGAAGCTCTTCTTCAACGTGACACGGCTCGCGGTCAGCCTGGAGGCGGCGCCGGCGCTGGCCGGTGCGGCCCCGTCGGGACCGTTCGTGCTGATCGGCCCCTGCGTGAAGCTCTGGTAGCAATTTCTTTCAATCGCGGATGCGTCCGTCGGCGCAATCCGCTCCGTAAGTGCCAGCAAGACACCGACGATGGTGTCTGCCAACCCACCCCTCGAAGGACCTGACGATCATGAACACGACATTCGCCCGCCTGCTGACCCTCTCGACGCTTGCCCTGGCCCTGGGCAGCGCCTTCGCTGCCGACAGCGCGCCGCCGGCCGCTGCAGCCGCCGACAAGCTGGGCGCCGCCCGCGCGCAGATCGCCGCGAAGAACTGGTCCGGCGCGATCGACGAGCTGAAGAAGGTCAACGACGCCGGCAGCGCCGACTGGAACAACCTGATGGGCTACAGCCTGCGCAAGGCGAAGACGCCCGACCTGGCCGCCTCGGAGAAGTTCTACGACACCGCGCTGCGCATCGACCCGAAGCACAAGGGCACGCTCGAATACTCCGGCGAGCTGTTCCTGATGAAGGGCGACCTGCCGAACGCCGAGCAGCGCCTCGCGTCGCTGAACAAGGTCTGCGGCGCGAGCTGCGACGAGACGGTCGAGCTGAAGAAGGCGATCGAGCGCTACAAGGCGGCCGGCAACAAGTACGTCGCCTCGAACTGGTAAGACCGGATCAGGCGGCCACCATCCGCGTGGCCCCTGCTTGCGGCACCTCGCCGCAGAACCCGAAGTCCAGCGCCGGCCGCACGCCGCTCATCAGCTCGGCGAGCGCCCGGCCCGACCCGGCGCCGTGCGTCCAGCCCAGCGTGCCGTGGCCGGCGTTGAGCCACAGGTTCGACAGCTTGCTGCGCCCGATGTAGGGCACGTTGGTCGGCGTGCTGGGCCGCAGGCCGGTCCAGAAATTCGGCTCGCTGGTGTCGGCGACGCCCGGGAAGATCTCTTCGTAGCGGTCGATCAGCGCCTGGCAACGCACGCGCGAGGTCGCGCTGTCGAGACTGGTGTCGTAGCCGGCCATCTCGGCGGTGCCGGCGATGCGCACGTGGTCGCCGAGCCGGCTGATCGCGATCTTGCGCGAGTCGTCGAGCAGGCTCGCGACGCTGGCGGCTTCCGGCCGCTTCAGCTTCAGCGTCGCCGAGTAGCCCTTGGCCGGGTAGATGTTCAGGTAGATGCCCAGCGGCCGCAGCAGCGGCGCGGTGAAGCTGCCCATCGCGGCGACGAAGGTGTCGGCCTTCAACACGCTGCGCTCGCCGGTTGGCAGGTGGCGCAACTGCACCGACTGCACCGCACCGCCCGCCGCGTCGATGCCGGCGATGTCGTGCTCGTACAGGAAGGTCGCGCCGCGCTGCTGGCAGCGCAGCGCGAGCTGCTGCGTGAAGACGCGCGCATCGCCCGATTCGTCGCTGGGCGTGAAGGTGCCGCCGGCGATGCCGTTCGCGAAGCCCTGCAGCGCCGGCTCGACCTTCAGCACCTCGTCGCGCGACAGCACGCGGCGGTCGACGCCGTGGTGGCGCATCAGCTCGGCACCGGCGGCGCCTTCGTCGAACTCCTTCTGCGTCGCGAAGAAGTGCAGGATGCCGCGCTCCAGCCGGTCGTACTGGATGCCGGTCTGCGCGACCAGTGCCTTCAGCGAGTCGTGGCTGTAGCGGCCCAGCGCCACCAGCTGCGCGACGTTGCGCTCGAACGCGGCGTCGTTGCACTGCAGCAGGAAGCTCAGGCCCCAGCGCCACTGGTGCGGGTCGAGCTTGGGGCGGAACAGCAGCGGCGCGTCGTCGCGCGCCAGCCACTTCAGCACCTTCAGCGGCGCGCCGGCATTGGCCCACGGCTCGCAGAAGCTGACCGAGATCTGCGCGCCGTTCGCGAAGCTGGTTTCCAGCGCCGCGTCTTTCTGGCGATCGACCACCGTGACCTCGTGGCCTTGCTCCAGCAGGTACCAGGCGGTGCTCACGCCGATGATGCCGGCTCCCAACACGACGACTTTCATTGAAGCTCCTTCAAAGCGGGCGCCACAACAGCTGGGCCGCCACGCAGAACATCACCACCGCGACGCTGGCGTCGATCGCCCGCCACACCACCGGGCGCTGCAGCCAGCGCGAGGCCGCAGCGGCACCATAGCCGAGCGTCACGAACCACATCAGCGACGCAAGACCCGCACCGACCGCGAATGCGAAGCGGCCGTCGCCCGGCTGCTGTGCACCGACCGTGCCCAGCAGCAGCACGGTGTCGAGGTAGACGTGCGGGTTCAGGTAGGTCATCGCCAGCGCGCTGGCCATCGTGGCGCCGAGGCCACCGGCGCCGGCGCGCGCATGCAGGCCGGCATCGACGCCGCGCCAGGCCTGGCGCGCCGAGCGCAGGCCATACAGGAACAGGAAGGCCGCACCAGCGTAGCGCAGCACCTGCAGCAGCATCGGCATCGACTGCACCGCGGCACCGAGCCCGTACACCCCCAGCAGGATCAACAGCCAGTCGGACGCGGTGCACAGCGCGACGACCGGGCCGACATGCGCGCGCGCCAGCCCCTGGCGCAGCACCAGCGCGTTCTGCGCGCCGATCGCGACGATCAGGCCGGCGGTCATCAACCAGCCTTGGGCGAATGCGGTGGAGAGGTCGGGGGTCATCAGGTTGGCGAAGGGCGGGAATTGGCAAGAAGCGGCCGTCGGATTGTCGGCAAGGCTTGCGCAGAGATGAAGAAGGATTCATATTTCTCGGCTTGCATTAGGGTTTCTTATGAAAGACCTGGATCCCGCCGCGCTCGATGCGCTGGCTGCGCTGGCCGATGCCACGAGCTTCGAACGCGCCGCGCAGCGCCTGGCGATCACGCAATCGGCCGTCTCGCAGCGGCTGCGCACGCTGGAGCTGCAGGTCGGCCAGCCGCTGGTGGTGCGCTCGCGCCCGCTGCGCCTGACCGAGCCCGGCAAGCTGCTGCTGCGCTTTGCCCGGCAGCTGCAGGCCATGCGCGCCGACCTGGCGCATGAGCTGGGCGAGGCGCCGGCCTCCGACCAGCGCCTGCCGATCGCGGTGAACGCCGACAGCCTCGCGACCTGGGTGCTGCCGGCGCTCGACGCGCTGGTGCATGAGGGCCTGTCGCTGGAGCTGGTGGTCGACGATCAGGACTTCACGCACGACTGGCTGCGCCAGGGCGCGGTGCTCGGCTGCGTGACCAGCGTCAGCGAGGCGCTGCGCGGTTGCCGCGTGGTGCCGCTCGGCGCGATGCACTACACCGCGGTCGCGAGCCCCGGCTTCATCGCCGACATGCTGCCGCAGGGGCTGAACCTGGCGAACTTCGCGCAGGTGCCGTTCCTGATCTTCAACCGCAAGGACGACATGCAGCAGCAGTGGGCGTCGAAGGCCTTCGGCGTGCGCGAGCCGCGGCTGAGCGAGCGCTATGTGCCGTCGTCCGAGGCCTATGTGCGGGCGGCGGCGATGGGCTGGGGGATCGGCGTGGTGCCGGAACTGCAGGCGCGCCCGCTGCTCGACAGCGGCGCGCTGGTGGCGCTGCGGCCGGACGACCGACTGGCGGTGCGGCTGTACTGGCACCAGTGGAAGCTCGGGCCGGACGGCGCGGCGCCGTCGGCGCGCGTCGGCCTGCTCGACCGCGTCGGCGACGCGTTGCTGGCCGGTGCGCGCACGGCGCTGGATGTGACTTGAACCACGGCGGCACGAACTGCACTGTCCCGGTGCCTCATTTCGGGCTTCAGCACCACCCTGTCGCATCCGACACTGATTGTCACAAGCACTCGTGGAGCGACATCATGAACCTGGCATCCGGATGGTCCTGGCTGGCGTCGCTGGCCACGCGCCGCGCGCCGCGCCAGGTGGAACCCGAGGCAGCCGACTACGGCACCGCGTTCGGGCTCGACATGAGCCTGTCACCGCCGCGCGACAGCGAGTTCGATGCGTTCTTGCCGGGCGCCACCGCGCCGGCACCGCTGCAGTGGATGAGCCGCATCACGTCCCGCGGCCGATGAAGCTGGCGAATCGGGCTTGATCGGCGCGGAACCTTGTTGTCGCGGTGAGCCACTCAGCGCCACCCTTCAACTTTCCAAGCCGCAGGCATGCGTCCCAAACTTTCCAAGCTTCCCAAGTTCGTCAGAAAACTCGCCAAGACCAGGAGAAACGACTCAGCAGGGGATGACCCCGGCTTGCAGAAGCAATTCAGCGGGCAACGCTCAGGTGCGAGGGTCGGGCTCAATCCATTTGACCTGATGTGGACCAGGGATGAGGGCTGGCCCATGACGATTGCCGTGATGAAAGCGAGGCCTGATCTTCCTGCGGAGTTGCTGCAGGAGATCTTCTTGTTCACACGCAGGCCCACGTTCCTCCGGGAATTCGGCTTCGACCTGGATTCGGCGCGTGAGGTGCGCCGAGTCATCGCGCAACGTGCCACTCTGAAGGACACGATGAGCGCTTTGCCAGGCGCCCTCCGGAAATTGTCGGGCGGCGACCTTGATGCGCCAGACAAGCTCAGGGGGATTGAAGAGTCGGTATTGAATGACCCGCATGCTCCCGCGTTGCTCAAGCAACGCGTACAAGCGAATGTCGCCGCAATGCTCGAGGAGACAGATTTGCACAGGCGATTCGCTGCCACCAGTGTCTTCGCGAAGACGCTTGAGGCTTTCGGGATCACCTGAGGCTTCGAACAAGCGCGTCTGAGCGCGCCGCGGCATCAGACCTCGATCACCCGCAATCCGTCGTAGCCCGCGCTCTCGCCGCGTTTCGTGTGGCCGCGCGCGTTGCAGACGACGCGCGTGACGCCGCCCGCGTGCGCCACCTCGTAGTCGTGCCGGCAGTGCACGTGCCCGTGGATCCACAGGTCGGCGTGCGGCAGCAGGTCGTCGTCGGCGTTGCAGAAGCTCGCGGTGCCGGCCTGGCTGCCGTAGCGCGGGTCGCCGCTGCGCAGGCTGGGGCCGAAGTGGGTGATGACGACGGTCGCGTCGGCATCGTTGGGCTCGGCCAGCGCCGCGGCCAGCCAGGCGCGGCAGGCGAGCGCCTCCTCGCGCACCTGCGGCGCGGCGAAGACCTCGCCGTTCAGCGTCGAGCGCTGCACCTTCATGAAGTACGAGCCGGCGCGCATCGATTTCTCGCGCTGCGCTTCGCCGAACAGGTCGAAATCGCACCAGCGCACCGTGCCGGCGAAGCGGATGCGCCGGCCGTCGGCGCCGGTGCGCACGCAGGTCTCGCGTTCCAGCATCGTGAAGCTGAGCGCTTCGCAGCGCGCCCGCAGCGCCGGCCAGGTGTCGTTCAGCTCGCGGCCGTCGAACTCATGGTTGCCGGCGACGAAGACGATCGGCACCGGCCAGCCGCGAAAGGCGTCGAGCGCCTTCCAGGTGCTGTCGATGTCGCCGGCCAGCACCAGCAGTTCGGCACCGGGTGCTGGTTCGGGTGAAAACGCCTCGGTCTCCTGGTGGAGGTCCGACAGCAACTGCAATTTCACGAGGTCAGGTGGCTCCGTGGCATTGCTTGAACTTCTTGCCACTGCCACAGGGGCACGGGTCGTTGCGGCCGACCTTGGGCGTCTCGCGCTTGACCGTGTCGACCTTGTAGCGCGCATCGCGCGTCAGGTCCGACAGCTCGGCGACGGTCGTGACCATCTCCTCGATTGCGTCGTCCAGCGTCGACAGCGGGTACTCGCGGTCGAGCGTCGCGACGACCTCGCGCTCTTCGTCGGTCTCGGCCGGCAGGTGGCGGTACAGCCGCGCCAGCGCGGTCATCACCTCGTCCTGCGGCAATTCCATCAGATCAGGGAAGCAGATGGCAGCATGCTGGAAGCCGGCGACCCACGGCATCAGCGGCTGCGACACCTCGGCCAGCCCTTCCATCGGGTCGACCTCGCCTTCGGCCAGCGGGGCCGGCGGGTGCTCGTCGTCGAACTCCAGCACCAGCGGGTTGAACCAGCCGTCCTCGACGATCGCGCGGTTCAGCGCGGCATAGCGGCGCAGCACCAGCGCGCTGGTGCGCTCCAGCCAGGCGGCGTCGACGTCGTCGGGCAGCGGCTGGCCGTCGAAGTCGAACACATGCGGCAGCCAGGTCGCCGGCTCCAGCATCACCGGCTGCACCAGCACGCCGCACAGGAAGCCGTCGAGCATCACCGCGTCGACCGGCTGCAAGGGCTCGGGCGTGGCCGCCAGCAGGTCGTCGAGTTCGGCGAACTCGGCATCGGTCAGGTCATGGGCGGGCGGCAGCGAAGCGGGCAGGGCGGTGGGAGCGGGCATGGCGGGTCTCTTGAACAAACGATCGAGCCGGGATTGTCGTCTGATCAGGAGGTGATCACGACCCGCCCGCCGAGAAACTGCCGATCAGGCGGTAGCGCGCGCCCGGGTGCACCAGCCGTGCGACCGATGCGACGACGCCTTGCGACAGCGTGCGCCGCGACACCTGCAGCAGCGCGCTGCCGGGTGCCACGTCGAGCAGCCGTGCCTGCTCGTCGGTCGCGAGCACCGCCTCGACCACCTGCTCGGCTTCGGTCAGCGGTGCGTGCTCGAACAGCACATGCGACGGCGTGACCTGCGTGAAGTCCTGCGCCAGCAGGTCGGGCGCGAGGGCCGGGTTCACATGCCGGTCCTCGTACTGGATCGGCACGCCGTTCTCCAGGTGCACCAGCCGGCAGCGGATCACCGCGGCGCCCTTGCGCAGCCGCATCGCGGTGGCGATCTCGGCGCTCGCCTTCACGCGCTCGACGCCGCACACCCGCGTGGTGTGGCGGTGGCCGCGCTCGACGATCTCGTCGTGGATGTCGCGCACCTGCAGCAGGTTGGAGATCGGGTGCAGCTCGGCCACGTACGAGCCCGAGCCCTGGCGGCGTTCGATCAGACCTTCGTCCTCGAGCTCGCGCAGCGCGCGGTGCACCGTCATGCGGGCGCAGCCGAACTCCTGCACCAGCTCGCGCTCCGAGGGCAGCTTCACGCCCGGCTGCCAGCCGCCCTCGGCGATGCGGTGTCGGATCGAATGCTTGACTGCTTCGTAGGGCAGCGTCTTGTCGCCGGATTTCATGGGGCCGATCTTACCCCTGTGCTAAAGTTGTCTAGACCACTTTGCGGCGCGTTGCCGCGACCTGCGAGGATCCCCCATGACGACGCCTGCGCACCTGATCACCCCCGGCCAGCTCGACAAGGCGATGCTGCTCGACGCCGCCGCCGGCGGGGCCCGCTTCACGATCGCGCCGTCGGCGCGGGCCGGCATCGAGGCGAGCGTGCAGGCGGTGGCCACGCTGATGTCGCGCCACGAGCCGGTCTACGGCATCAACACCGGCTTCGGCAAGCTCGCGCAGACGCGCATCCCCGACGACCAGCTGGCCCAGCTGCAGAAGAACCTGGTGCTGTCGCACAGCGCCGGCATCGGCCAGCCGATGCCGGCGCCGGTGGTGCGGCTGATGCTGCTGCTGAAGGCCGCCAGCCTCGCGCACGGCGTGTCGGGCGTGCGGCCCCAGGTGATCGATGCGCTGCTCGCGCTGCTGGCCGCCGACGTGTTGCCGGTGGTGCCCGAGAAGGGCTCGGTCGGCGCGTCGGGCGACCTCGCGCCGCTGGCCCACCTGAGCGGCGTGCTGATCGGCGTCGGCGAGGCCTTCGTCGACGGCAAGCGCGTCCCGGCGCTGCAGGCGCTCGCGCATGCCGGCATCGAGCCGCTGGTGCTCGGTCCGAAGGAGGGCCTCGCGCTGCTGAACGGCACGCAGGCCTCGACCGCGCTCGCGCTGGTCGCGGTGCAGCGGCTCGAGCGCATCTTCGACGCGGCGATCGGCATCGGCGCGATGACGGTCGATGCGGCCAAGGGTGCCGACACGCCGTTCGACGACCGCATCCACAAGGTGCGCGGCCAGCCGGGGCAGCGCAAGGTGGCGGCGAGTTTCCGCAGCTGGCTGGCCGGCAGCGCGCTGCGCCAGTCGCACCTCGATTGCGACAAGGTGCAGGACCCGTACTGCCTGCGCTGCCAGCCGCAGGTGATGGGCGCCTGCCTCGACCAGATGCAGCATGCGTGGAACGTGCTGCTGACCGAGGCGAACGGCGTCTCCGACAACCCGCTGGTGTTCGCCGACACGCTGGAGGCGCTGTCCGGCGGCAACTTCCATGCGGAGCCGGTGGCCTTCGCGGCCGACAACCTGGCACTCGCGATCGCCGAGATCGGCGCGTTGTCGGAGCGGCGCACTGCGATGCTGATGGATCCGGGCATCTCGGGGCTGCCGGCCTTCCTGGTCGAGAACGGCGGGCTCAACTCCGGCTTCATGATCGCGCAGGTGACGGCGGCGGCGCTCGCTTCCGAGAACAAGTCGCTCGCGCACCCGGCCAGCGTCGACTCGCTGCCGACCTCGGCGAACCAGGAAGACCACGTGTCGATGGCGACCTACGCTGCGCGCCGCCTGCACCAGATGCTCGACAACACGGCGGGCATCGTCGCGATCGAATGGCTGGCCTCGGCCCAGGCGCTCGATTTCCACCGGCCGCTGCGCTCGTCGCCGGCGCTGGAGTGCCTGCATGCGCGGCTGCGCGAGCGGGTGCCATTCCTGAAGGAAGACCGGCTGATGGCGCCGGACATCGAAGCGGCTGTCGACATGCTGGAGCATGCGGGGTCGATAAAGGGCTAAAAGTAGGCTGCTACGGCAAACCGGGACACATAAGAGCCTACTTTTGGCCCGCTGGCAGCAGGCGGCTCAGCCCGCCGGGCGCGTGACCTCGGCCATCCCGGCCGCCTTGATGCTCTCGGCCCGGATGTCCTCGGTCAGCCGCGCCTTCAACTCCGAGAACCGCGGCGTCGTCTTCACCGTGTAGTGCCGCGGGTACGGCAGGTCGATCGCCAGCTCGGTCTTGATGCGGCCCGGCCGCGCGCTGAACACCGCGCAGCGGTTGCCCATGAAGATCGCCTCGTCGATGTCGTGCGTGACGAACAGCACCGTCTTGCGGTGCAGCTCCCAGATCGACAGCAGCAGCTCCTGCATCAGCGCGCGGGTCTGGTGGTCGAGCGCGCCGAACGGTTCGTCGAGCAGCAGGATCTTCGGGTCGTTGGCCAGCGCCCGCGCCAGCGCGACGCGCTGCTGCATGCCGCCCGACAGCTGCTTCGGGTAGTGCGACTCGAAGCCCGCCAGCCCGACTTCCGAAATGAAGCGCTGCGCGATCTCGCGCTGCTGCGCCTCGGGCAAGCCCTTCTCACGCAGCCCGAAGCAGATGTTCTGCCGCACCGTCAGCCACGGGAACAGCGTGTAGCTCTGGAACACCATGCCGCGGTCGGCGCCCGGGCCGCGCACCGGCTCGCCGTCGAGCAGCACCTGGCCGGTGCTCGGCTCATCCAGCCCGGCCACGATGCGCAGCAGCGTCGACTTGCCGCAGCCCGACGGGCCGAGCACCGTGATGAAGTCGTTGTCGGCGACCTCCAGGTCGGTCGGCTGCAGCGCGAGCGTCGGGCTGCCGCCATGCATGCCGGCGAAGCTGCGGCCCACGCCGCGGATCGACAGCCGGCTCACAGCGAGGCCCACCGGAACAGGCGGCGGTTCAGGCGCTTGAACCCCAGGTCGGACACCAGCCCGATCACGCCGATCGTGATGATGCCGAAGATGATCTGGTCGGTCGCCAGCAGCGCCTGGCTGTCGGTGATCATGTGGCCGATGCCGCTCGACGCACCGATCAGCTCGGCCACGATCACGTAGGTCCAGGCCCAGCCGAGCACCAGGCGCAGCGTCTCGGCCACCTGCGGTGCGGCGGCCGGGATCAGCACGCGGCGCACGATGCCCCAGTCGCGCGCGCCCAGCGTGTAGGCGGCCTCCACCAGGTCGCGCCGGGTGTTGCCGACGCTCACCGCGATCATCAGCACCAGCTGGAAGAACGAACCGAGGAAGATCACCGAGAGCTTCTGCGCCTCGCCGATGCCGGCCCACAGGATCAGCAGCGGGATGAAGGCCGAGGCCGGCAGGTAGCGCGCGAACGACACGAAGGGCTCGAAGAACGCCTCGACCGGCTTGTACGCCCCCATCGCGACGCCCAGCGGCAGCGCGAGCACGGCCGCCGCGATGAAGCCGCCGAGCACCCGCCACATCGTCATGCCGATGTCGTGCGCGAAGCCCTGCTGAGTCAACAAGTCCCAGCCGGAACGCACCATCGTCAACGGGTCGGCCAGGAAGGTCTTCGAGACGAAGCCGCCGAGCGTCGCGAACGCCCAGCCGGCGACGAACAGCACGAAGAACGCGACCCCGAGCGCGATGCGCGTCCCGGGCTCCACCGATTGCAGCGGCTTCACTGGATGAAGCTGGTGTCCGACAGCGCCTTCAGGTCGGGGATCTGCTTGATGCTGCCGATCTCCAGCAGCAGCTCGGCCGCCTCCTTGCTGAACGGCTGCAGCACGCTGGTGAAGAAGCGCTGGTTCGCCGCGCGGTCCTGCCAGCGCAGGTAGGCCTGCGATTTCTCGAAGGCCTCGCCGCTCTGCTTCACGTCGGCGCCCATGATCTCGAACGACTTCTTCGGCTCGGCGCGGATCATCTCCAGCGCATCGAAGTAGCTGTCTGCCAGCGCCTTCGCGGCCTTCGGGTTGTCCTTCAGGAACTTCGGCGTGCAGCCGAAGGTGTCCATCACCATCGGGTAGTCGAGCGTGGTCGCGATGATCTTGCCGGCCTCGGGCTTGGCCCGCACCGTCGACAGGTAGGGCTCGTAGGTCATCGCCGCGTCGAGGTCGCCGGCGTTCGCGACGAAGGCATTTGCGGCGGCCTGCGGTTCGAGCGTGACGACCTTCACGTCCTTCACCGACAGGCCGTTCTTCTTCAGCATCCACGCGAGGCCGAAGTACGGCGCGGTGCCCGGTGCGGAGGCGGCCACCGTCTTGCCCTTCAGGTCGGAGATCTTCGCGATGCTGTTGCGCACCACCATGCCGTCGGCGCCGAAGCTCTTGTCGAGCTGGAAGATCTGCGTGGTGGCGACGCCGTTGGCATTCCACACCACCCAGGTCTCGACCGTGGTGGCCGCGCACTGCACGTCGCCCGATGCAATGGCGAGGTGGCGGTCTTTCTGCGGGATCTTCTTGATCGACACGTCGAGGCCGTGCTTCTTGTAGATGCCGGCCTCCTTCGCGAGCGTCAGCGGCGCGAAGCCGGTCCAGCCGGAGATCGCGATCGCGACGGGCGTCTCCTGCGCCAGGGCGGGCGAGGCCGCTGACACCGACACCAACAAGCCGATCAAGGCACGCACTGGATTCATCACTGCTCCTGCGAGAAGGGGGAAGGTGCCGGCCATGATGCAAGCCCTGTGCCGGGCAGTCTACACTCGGAGCCTCGGTTGTCTAGGCCACTTTCACGCATGGATGCAAGCACGCACGCACTGACGCGGGGCCGCCTCCCGCTGCTCGTCTCGTTCCCGCACGCGGGCACCGGTATCCCGCCGGACATCGAGGCCCGCATGACCCCCGACGCGCTGCTGCGCGCCGACACCGACTGGCACCTGCCGCTGCTCTACGACTTCGTCGCGCAGATGGGCGCGAGCACGCTGGTGCCGCAGATGTCGCGCTACGTGATCGACTTGAACCGGCCGCCGGAAGACACCAACCTCTACCCGGGCCAGGACACGACCGGCCTGGTGCCGCAGGACACCTTCCGCAAGCAGCCGTTGTACCTCGCGGGTCAGGCGCCCGGTGCGGCCGAGGTCGAGGCGCGCCGTGAGCGCTTCTGGCGCCCGTACCACGTGGCCTTGCGCGGCGAACTGGAGCGCTTGCGCGACCTGCATGGCGTCGCGGTGCTGTGGGACGCGCACTCGATCGCGAGCGTGCTGCCGCGCTTCTTCGACGGCAAGCTGCCCGACCTGAACCTCGGCACCGACCAGGGGCGCGCCTGTGCGCCGCGCGTGCAGGCGGCGGTCGAAGCGGTGCTCGGCAGCCAGCGCGACTACACCCAGGTCAGCAACGGCCGCTTCAAGGGCGGCTACATCACGCGCCACTACGGCGAGCCGGCGCGCGGCGTGCATGCGCTGCAGATGGAGATGTGCCACGGCACCTACATGGACGAGCCGGCGCCGTTCGGCTTCCGGCCCGACCTCGCGGCCCGCGTGCGGCCGCTGCTACAGCGGATGCTGCAGGCGGCGCTCGACACCGCGATGGAAGCACGCGCGTAGCGGGCTCGCACCGATCGCGTAGCTCAGCGCGGCCGGGTGGTCGACGTCCCACAGGCACAGGTCGGCCTGCTTGCCGACCTCGACGCTGCCGTGCGTGGCCGTGAGGCCCAGCGCCTGCGCCGCGTGGCGCGTGACGCCGAGCAGCGCCTCGGCCGGCGTCATGCGGAACAGCGTGCAGGCCATGTTCATCATCAGCGGCAGGTGCGTACCGGGGCTGGTGCCCGGGTTGCAGTCGGTCGCGACCGCCATCGGCACGCGGTGCCGGCGGAACAGCGCGATCGGCGGCGCCACCGTGTCGCGCAGGAAGTAGTAGGCGCCCGGCAGCATCACCGCCACGGTGCCGGCGCGTGCCATCGCGATGACGCCCGCCTCGTCGACATGCTCCAGGTGGTCGGCCGACAGTGCGCCGAAGTCGGCCGCCAGCGTGGCGCCGTGCTGGTTCGACAGCTGCTCGGCATGCAGCTTGACCGGCAGGCGATGGCGCTGCGCCACCTCGAACACGCGCTGCGTCTGGGCCGGCGTGAAGCCGATCGTCTCGCAGAACGCATCGACCGCATCGGCCAGGCCGTCGCGCGCGATCGCGGGCAGCAGGTGCCCGACGATCTCGTCGATCCAGGCGTCGGCGCGGCCTTCGAACTCCGGCGGCACGGCGTGCGCGGCCAGCAAGGTGGTGCGCACGTCGATCGGAAAGCGTTCGCCGAGCCGGCGCGCCACCTGCAGGCATTTGCGTTCGGCATCGAGCGACAGGCCATAGCCGGACTTGATCTCGACGGTGGTGACGCCGTGCCGCATCAACTCGCGCAGCCGGCGGGCCGAGGCATCGAACAGCGCCTCGGGCGTCGCGTCGCGCGTCTGCCGCACGGTCGAACGGATGCCGCCGCCGGCCCGCGCGATCTCTTCGTAGCTCGCGCCTTGCAGGCGCAGCTCGAACTCGCGCGCGCGGTCGCCGGCGTAGACCAGGTGGGTGTGGCAGTCGATCAGGCCGGGGGTCAGCAGCGCGCCGCCGGCGTCGTGTTCGGCACGCGGCTGCAGGCCGGCCGGCAGTGCCGACATCGGCCCGACGCGCTCGATGCGGCCGTTCGCGATCGCGACGAAGCCCGGCGTCGACGGCGTGCAGGCGTCGTCCCGCCCGTCGACGATGCGCGCGTTGGTCAGCAGCAGGTCGGTCATCGGTGCTCCAGCAGGTGGGCGCGCGCGCTGATGAAGGCCTCGGCGGCGCGCCCGGCGCCTGCATGCTGCCCGTCGTGCACGCGGCACTGACCAGCCACCCACACATCGCGCACGCCGCGGGCGCCATGGGTCGCGAACACATGGCTCGCGAGACGCTGCGAGGCGCTCAGGCCGGCATCGTCGAACGCGGCCAGGTGAACGAAGTCGGCCTGCTGGCCCACGCGCAGGCCGGCGATCGAGCGCCCGCTGGCCCGCGCGCCGCCGGCCACCGCCGACAGCCACATCGCATCGGCCACCTGCGGGTGTGCCGCGCTCGCGAGCACGTTGCGGCGCTGCTTCGTCAGCCGCTGGCCGTATTCGAGCAGCCGCAGCTCCTCGGCCGCATCGACGCACGCGTGGCTGTCGGAACCGATGCCCCAGTGGCCGCCGTCGGCGACGAAGGCCTCGGCATCGAACACGCCGTCGCCGAGATTGGACTCGGTGCTCGGGCACAGGCCGGCGACCGCGCCGCTGCGGGCCAGCGCACGCCGCTCGTACGCATCGAGGTGCGTCGCATGCACCAGGCACCAGCGCGCGTCGACCGCGGCGTTCTCCAGCAGCCACTGCACCGGCCGCTGGCCGCTCCACGCGAGGCAATCGTCGACCTCGCGCTGCTGCTCGGCGACGTGGATGTGCACCGGCGCACTGGCGTCGGCGCCATGCAGCCCGCCGAGCAGGTCGCGCAGCGCCTCGGGCGGCACGGCGCGCAGCGAATGCGGCGCCGCGCCGACGCGCACGCCATCGTGGCGCAGCCGGCCGATCAGCGACAGCAGGCCGTCGACGCTGTTCAGGAAGCGGCGCTGCTCGGCCTGCGCCGGCTTGCCGCCGAAGCCGCTCGCCTGGTACAGCACCGGCAGCATCGTCAGGCCGATGCCGGCCTCGCGTGCGGCAGCGACCAGGCGCAGCGACATCTCGGCCGCATCGGCGTGCACGCGGCCGTCGGGCTGGTGGTGCACGTAGTGGAACTCGCAGACGGCCGTGTAGCCGGCCTGCAGCATCTCGATGTAGAGCTGCGTCGCGATGGCCTGCAGCGCGTCGGGGGTCAGCGCCTGCGCGAAGCCGTACATCAGCGCGCGCCAGCTCCAGAAGCTGTCCTGCTCGGCGCTGCGGTGTTCGGTGAGGCCGGCGAACGCGCGCTGGAAGGCGTGCGAATGCAGGTTCGGCAGGCCGGGCAGCAGCACGCCGTCGACGCGCTCGGTGCCGGCCGGCGCGGGCAGGCCGGCTTCGACGCAGGTCAGCGTGCCGGCGTCGTCCCACTGCAGCAGCACGTCGTCGGCCCAGCCTTGCGGCAGCAGCGCGTGGCGGGCGAACAGCGATCCGGTGGCGGTCGTGGCAGCGCTCATGCGGCGGGCTCCAGCTGCACCAGCAGCGCGCACGGCGCGTCGCCGGTGCATTCGAGGTCGAGCGCGGGCATGCCGTCGCGCCACAGCCATGCCTGCAGCGGGCCGAGCCCGCGCGCGCCGTCGGACCAGCGGCCCAGGCTCGCGAGCAGCAGCCCCGCCGTGGCCGGTTCGGTGCGCACGGCGCCCTGCAGCGCGCGCACGTCGGCGCGCCAGCGGTTGCGGCGGATCATCACGTTGAAGTCTCGGCACGGTCCGTCGACCAAGGTGGCGCTCAGCGCGTCGTCGCCGGAGAAATGGAAGGGCCGGTGCGCCTGGTCGAGCCGCTCGTCGAGCCGGCCGTCGGCCGAGTGCAGCCGCATGCCGGCACCCCGCAGCAGCACGATGCAGCGGTCGATGCCGGGGAAGGC
Source organism: Rhizobacter sp. OV335 (assembly GCF_900142965.1). Classification (GTDB taxonomy): domain Bacteria; phylum Pseudomonadota; class Gammaproteobacteria; order Burkholderiales; family Burkholderiaceae_C; genus Rhizobacter. The sequence continues at coordinate 335,006 of NZ_FRCQ01000002.1, read as the reverse complement.
CGAGAACGGTGCATCGCGCTCGACTTCGGCGACGCTGAGGCGCCAGTCGAAATCGGCCGCGGCCTCACGGGGATGCACCGCGAGTTCGCGCGTCACCCCGGCGCCGTTGCGCCAGGCGACAGCCGGCAGCGACTGCAGGTCCAACGTCTCGCTGCGCCCGACCATCAGCGCCCGACCATCGGCAGCTTCAGGTGCTGGACCTGCGCCGTCTGCACCGCGAGGTCGTAGCCGGCATCCGCATGGCGCATCACGCCCGAGCCAGCGTCGTTGACCAGCACGCGCGCCAGGCGCTTCGCGGCCGCGTCGGTGCCGTCGGCGACGATCACCATGCCGGCGTGCTGCGAATAGCCCATGCCGACACCGCCGCCGTGGTGCAGCGAGACCCAGGTCGCGCCGCCCGACGCATTCAGCAGCGCGTTCAGCAGCGGCCAGTCGGACACCGCATCGGTGCCGTCCTTCATGCCCTCGGTCTCGCGGTTCGGGCTCGCGACCGAGCCGGTGTCGAGGTGGTCGCGGCCGATCACGATCGGCGCCTTCAGCTCGCCGCTGCGCACCATCTCGTTGAACGCGAGGCCGGCGACGTGGCGCTCGCCGAGCCCCAGCCAGCAGATGCGCGCCGGCAGGCCCTGGAACGCGATGCGCTCGGCGGCCATGTCGAGCCAGCGGTGCACGTGGGCGTTGTGCGGGAACAGTTGCTTGATCTTCGCGTCGGTCTTGCGGATGTCGTCCGGGTCGCCCGACAGCGCGACCCAGCGGAACGGGCCCTTGCCTTCGCAGAACAGCGGGCGGATGTAGGCCGGCACGAAGCCGGGGAAGTCGAACGCGTTCTTGACACCCTCGTCGAACGCGACCTGGCGGATGTTGTTGCCGTAGTCGACGGTCGCCACGCCCATCGCATGGAAGTCGAGCATCGCCTGCACGTGCACCGCGCACGACTGGGCGGCCGCCTGCTTCAGGCGATCGTGCTGGTGCGGGTCGCGCTGCGCATCGCGCCATTGCGCGACGCTCCAGCCGGTCGGCAGGTAGCCGTTGATCAGGTCGTGCGCCGAGGTCTGGTCGGTGACGATGTCGGGGCGGATGCCACCGGCCTTCGCGCGCCGCACCAGCTCAGGCAGCAGCTCGGCGGCATTGCCGAGCAGGCCGATCGACACCGCCTCGCGCTGCGCGGTGTGGTGCTGGATCAGCGCGAGCGCGTCGTCCAGGTCCTTGGCCTGCTTGTCGAGGTAGCGCGTGCGCAGCCGGAAATCGATGCTGCTCTGCTGGCATTCGATGTTCAGCGACACCGCACCGGCGAAGGTGGCGGCCAGCGGCTGCGCGCCGCCCATGCCGCCGAGGCCGGCGGTCAGCACCCAGCGCCCGGCCAGCGTGCCGCCGAAGTGCTGGCGGCCGGCTTCGGCAAAGGTTTCGTAGGTGCCCTGCACGATGCCCTGGGTGCCGATGTAGATCCACGAGCCGGCAGTCATCTGGCCGTACATGAAGAGACCCTGGCGGTCGAGCTCGTTGAAGTGCTCCCAGGTGGCCCACTTCGGCACCAGGTTCGAGTTGGCCAGCAGCACCCGCGGCGCATCCGGGTGGGTCTTGAACACGCCGACCGGCTTGCCCGACTGGATCAGCAGCGATTCGTCGTCTTCCAGCTCGCGCAGCGACGCGAGGATCTGGTCGAAGCAGGCCCAGTCGCGCGCCGCCCGGCCGATGCCGCCGTAGACCACCAGTTCCTCGGGGCGCTCGGCGACTTCCGGGTCGAGGTTGTTCTGGATCATCCGGAAGGCCGCTTCGGTGAGCCACGACTTGCAGCTCAGCGTGCTGCCGCGCGGGGCCCGCACGACGCGGCCGGGGGCCGAGCGCGCGGCCTGTGCCGCGGCGTGGGCCACGGTCTTCATGTCGGTGGTGGAGTTCATCGGCGGCCTTCGTGGGGGTTCCTGGAAGTGGTCTAGACCACTTTGTGCAGAATGCCGGGACTTGCCCTGCCCGTCAAGCCCGCGGCTCAATCGATGGCAGACTGCGCCGCCTCGACGAGCCGCGCCCGCAGCCACTGGTGCGCGCTGGCCCGGTCGTGCCGCATGTGCCACAGCGCCTCGACGTGGATGCCGGCCAGCGGCAGCGGGATTGGGCGTTGCACCAGCTTGTCCTGGTAGCCGGTGGCCGCGATGAAAGTGCGCGGCAGCACGGTCAGCAGGTCGCTGCTGGCGACCACCCGCCCGGCGGTGAAGAACTGGTTGACCGTCAGCACGATGCGCCGCGTGCGGTGCAGCTGCGTCAGCGCCTGGTCGACCAGCCCGTGCGGCCGGCCGGAGAAGCTGACCAGCAGGTGGTGCGCCTCGCAGAAGCGGTCCAGCGTCAGCTCGCCGTCGGCCAGCGGGTTGCCGCGCCGCATCACGCAGACGTATTCGCTGTCGTACAGGCGCTCGTGGTGGATTGGGCTGGTGCTGCCCTGGGCGACCAGGTTGGCGACCGCGTCCGGGAAGTAGCCGACCGCGAAATCGACCTCGCCACGCTCCAGCAGCGGCCGCGGGTCGCGGGTCGTCAGCGGAATCACCCGCAGGTTCGCGAGCGCCTGGCCCTGTTCGATCTGCTGAACCAGCGAGGGCATCAGCATCGCCGCGGTCGCGTCGGCCATCGCGAGTCGGAAGTTCGCCACATCCTTCTGGGGGTCGTAGTCGCCCGGCGCGAAAGCCTGGCGCAGCGCGGCCAGCGCGGCCTGCACCTCCGGCCACAGCTGCTCGGCACGCGGCGTGGGCTTCACCCCGAACGATGTGCGAGTGAGCAGTTCCTCACCGACGGAGTCTTTCAGGCGCTTGAGCGCGTTGCTGACCGCCGGCTGCGTCAGCGCCAGCCGCTCGGCGGCGCGGGTCAGGTTGCCTTCCGCCATCACGGCGTCAAACACGCGCAACAGGTTCAAGTCAAGTGTGCGGAAATTCATGTTTGGTACTCCTCGACACCGGGATATCACTGGCGTGTATATCACTGATTCACAGCTTTCAGTAGCCAACCCCTGGGGTAAACCCTAGGATTGCGGCATGCGAGGTCGAAAACGATTTCGCGAGTCTTGAAAGGACCCTTCCATGAACCCCGTGATCAGCCTGAATCTCCCGCAAGTGCCCGTCGGCGCCGTCGCGTCCGGTTCGGCATCGCAAGACGTGTGGGGCCGCATCGGCCGCCGTGTCTGGGCCGCATTGGAAGGCGCCGGCCAGACCCGCGCCCGTCCCGAACTGCTGGCGCTGGCCAGCCGCTACGAAGCGTCGCAGCCTGAACTTGCAGCCCAGCTGCGTTCCATGGCTTCCGTTCGCCAGCGCTGACCGACCTCCCCCGAATTCGCCACGAGCGACCCCAACCCCGAAGGAAACATGATGACCACGACGACGATGGACCTGCAAGTCCCCCAACAACGTACCGCCCCGCGCCTGGCCGCACCGTTCGCCGCCGCTTTCGCCGCGCTGCTGAATGCCCTGAAGCCCGCCGAGCGCGTGAACGTGGAAGAAAACCAGGCCGCCCGTGAGGCCGCCGATGTGCGAGTGATGGCTCGCCAGTACCTGAAGACCGATCCCGGCTTCGCTGCAGACCTGTTCGCAGCCGCCGACCGGCACGAAGAGCTGTACGGCAACTGAACCTGTGCCGCTGCCACGGGCGGCGGCACACACCGAGACCACCATGAACCAATCGACTTTCTTCGCTGACTCGCAAGCCTCGACGGCTTTCGTCCAGCGCCTCTCGGACGCTTACGCGTTCGCCACCGCCGCGCTCGCCAACCTGCTGAGCCCGGCCCTCGAAAGCCCGGCCGAAGCCGCGAGCCGCCTGCGCTCGATGGCCGAGGCCTACAGCGACGGCCAGCCGAGCTACGCCGCCGACCTGCGTGCCGCAGCCGACCGGGCCGATGCCCAGGCCTGAGCGCCCGGCGCTGCAACGAGAAGGCCCGCATCTGCGGGCCTTTTTCATGGGCGATCGCGGGTCGCGTCAGCCGGCCAGCCGCGCCTCGATGCGTGCCTTCGTCGCGCTCAGTTCCGCCGGCAGGTGCCAGGCGAGCTGCTTGAACAGCTCGTCGTGCAGCGCCAGTTCGGCCTTCCACGCGCCTTGGTCGACGCCCGTCACCTGCTGGTACTGCGCCGCGCTGAAATCCAGCCCTTCCCAGGTCAGGTCCTGGTAGTTCGGGGTCACGCCGAACACGTTCTCCGCGCCCTGCGCCCGGCCTTCGACGCGCTCGAGCATCCACTTCAGCACGCGCATGTTCTCGCCGTAGCCGGGCCAGACGAACTTGCCGTCGTCGCCCTTGCGGAACCAGTTCACGCAGAAGATCTTCGGCAGCGTCGCGCCTTTGGCTTGAAGCTTGGCACCGAGCGACAGCCAGTGCTGGAAGTAGTCGCTCATGTTGTAGCCGATGAACGGCAGCATCGCGAACGGGTCGCGGCGCACCACGCCCTGCTGGCCCGCGGCCGCGGCGGTGGTTTCGCTGCCCATGGTCGCGGCCATGTAGACGCCTTCGGTCCAGTCGCGCGCCTCGGTGACCAGCGGCACGGTCGTCGAGCGGCGGCCGCCGACGATGATCGCGTCGATCGGCACACCGGCCGGATCGTCCCAGGCCGCATCGAGCGCCGGGTTGTTGGTGGCCGGCACCGTGAAGCGGGCGTTCGGATGCGCCGCCTTCGCGCCGGTCTCCTTCGCGATCGCCGGGGTCCAGCGCTTTCCCTGCCAGTCGGTCAGCTGGGCCGGCGGCACGTCGGTCATGCCTTCCCACCAGACGTCGCCGTCGTCGGTGAGCGCGACGTTCGTGAAGATCACGTCGCGCTTCAGGCTCGCCATGCAATTGAAGTTGGTCTTCTCGTTGGTGCCGGGCGCGACGCCGAAGTAGCCCGCTTCCGGGTTGATCGCGTACAGGCGCCCGTCGGCGGCCGGCTTGATCCACGCGATGTCGTCACCGATGGTCGTGACCTTCCAGCCCGGCAGGCCGCCCGGCGGGATCAGCATCGCGAAGTTGGTCTTGCCGCAGGCGCTCGGGAAGGCGGCGGCCACATGGTGCTTCTTGCCCTCGGGGCTCTCGACGCCGAGGATCAGCATGTGCTCGGCCAGCCAGCCTTCGTCGCGGCCCATCGTGCTCGCGATGCGCAGCGCGAAGCACTTCTTGCCCAGCAGTGCATTGCCGCCGTAGCCGGAGCCGTAGCTCCAGATCTCGCGCGTCTCGGGGTAGTGGACGATGTACTTGGTGGTGTTGCACGGCCACGCCACATCCTTCTGGCCCGGCTCGAGCGGCGCGCCGACGGTGTGCATGCACGGCACGAAATCGCCATCGCTGCCGAGCACGTCGATCACCGCGCGGCCCATGCGCGTCATGATCTTCATGTTGACGGCGACGTACGGGCTGTCGGAGAGTTCGACGCCGATGTGCGCGATCGGCGAACCGAGCGGCCCCATGCTGAACGGCACGACGTACATCGTGCGGCCCTTCATCGCGCCGCGGAACAGCGCACGGTCTCCGGTCTGCAGCAGCGCGCGCATCTCGGCCGGTTCCATCCAGTTGTTGGTCGGGCCGGCGTCTTCCTTCTTCGCGCTGCAGATGAAGGTGCGGTCTTCGACGCGCGCCACGTCGCTCGGGCTGCTGCAGGCCAGGTAGCTGTTCGGGCGCAGCTCGGGGTTCAGCCTCTTGAAGGTGCCGGCGGCGACGAGCTGGGCGCAGAGCCGGTCGTATTCGGCGGTGCTGCCGTCGCACCAGTGCACGTCGCGGGCTTCGGTGAGGGCGGCCATTTCGGCCACCCAGGCCATCAGCCGGGCATGTTTGACATAAGCGGGCGCGTTCAAGCGCAAACCCTCCAGGGCGGGTCGGTTCATCGTGGCTCCAATCGTCAAAGTCAGAAGTGCGGAATCGGGCGAACCTCCGGGCTCGCCCCATGCCGCCAATGACCATCATCAGGAACAGGCGGTTTCATGCCGGATCGGCAATCGGCGTGCCGCCACCGGGCAAGGCATTGTCGTGCGACTGTAATCGCGCCGTAACCACCGGGGCTCGGGGGGCCATGCAAATTGGGAATACGGACATGCAAAGCAGTTGTGACTTTTTCGGCGGTTCTGCGTGGCGGCTGGCCCGGCGGCGCGACGCCGGAACCGGCTGTTGCATGGCCGTTTCTGCGGCCGCTTAAGATCGTCGGATGATGCGACGACGCCTTCTCCTTTCCCTCGCAGCCGCCAGCAGTCTGGCTGTCCCGTTCACCACCCGTGCGGCCCAGCGCAAGTCGCTGGCGGACCCGCTGCTGATGGGCGTCGAGCAGGCGCTGCTCGACTCCGGCCTCGGCCAGGCCTTCCAGAAAGGATTCGGCCGTGACACCGGCGTCGCGGTGCAGGTGTCGGGCGGACAGAGCGCCGCGCTGATCCAGGCGCTGGAGCGCGGCGAGATCGACATGGCGATGACGAACGCGCCGGAACTCGAGATGGCGTTGGAGAAGCAGGGCCTGGCGCACGACCGCCACCGCATCGCGCTCGGCGACTACGTGCTGATCGGCCCGGTCGAGGGCAAGGGCAAGAAGGCCAAGGACCCGGCCGGCGTGCTCGGCGGCAAGGACATCGGTGCCGCGCTGATGGGCATCGCGAACGCGCAGGCGCGCTTCCTCGGCAACAACAACGGCAGCGGCGCTGCCTTGGCCGAGTTGCCGCTGTGGCGCGCGTCGAAGGTCGCGCCGGTCGCACCGTGGTACGTGGCGGCCGACCCGAAGAGTTCGATCATTGCGCAGGCTGCGGCGCAGAATGCCTACGCAGTGGTGGAGCGCGGCGTCTGGCTGAGCCGCTCGACCAAGCCGCTCGCGATCGTCGTCGAAGGCGACCCGCTGCTGGCGACCGAGGTGCACGTGATGCGCGCATTTCGCGTCAACCACCCGGCGGCCAAGCTGTTCACGACCTGGGTGTCGGGCCCGCAGGGTCGCCGCGTCGCGGCCGGCGTGCGCGGCTGGCGCTCGGCGACCGGCTGAGCCGCCGGTGTCGATGCGGCTCGTCAACGTCAACGTCGCCCGCGCGAGCGAGCGGCTGATCAACGGCCGGCCGGTGCTGACGGCGATCGGCAAGCAGCCGGTCGACGGCCCGGTCGCGGCGCAGGCCATGGGGCTGGACGGCGACGAGCAGGCCGACCTCAGCGTGCACGGCGGCATCGGCAAGGCGGTCTACGCCTACCCGAGCGAGCACTACCCGTTCTGGCAAACGGTGCGTGCGCAGGCGCAGGCGGCCGGCTGGGACGAGCCGCTGCCGCCCGGCTCGATCGGCGAGAACCTGACGCTCGCCGGGATGCTCGAAAACCAGGCCTGGATCGGCGACGTGCTGCGCTTTCCCGATTGCGAACTCGCGGTCAGCGAGCCGCGCTTTCCGTGCTTCAAGTTCAATGCGGCGATGGGCTTCAACCAGGCCGTGAAGATGATGGCGGCCAGCGCGTGGTGCGGCTTCTACCTGTCGGTGCGATCGCCCGGCACGCTGCGCGCCGGGCAGGCGTTCGAGCTGGTGCCGGGGCCGCGCGAGGTCGGCATTCCGGAGCTGTTCCGCGCGCGCATGAAGAAGGCCTGAAGACCAGGGCTGAAAAGAAAGCTCAGGCCTTCGGGGCCGACCAGCGGAACATCGGCGTCGCGAGCAGCACCACCGCCGCCATCCGCGTGACGTGGAAGGCCGTCACCACCGGCACGCCCAGTTCCAGCACCTTGGCCGTCAGGCACATCTCGGCGATGCCGCCCGGCGAGGTGCCGAGCAGCACGGTGGCCGGATGCAGGCCGCTCAACTGCGCGACGCCGAGCGCAAAGCCTGCTGACAGCGCGATCATCACCAGCGTGCCCGCCCCCACGCTGAGCAGCCAGCGCGGCGCGGTGTGCAGGAAGGCCGGCGTGAAGCGCGTGCCGAGCGCGACGCCGATGAAGAGCTGGCCGAGGTTGGTCATCCACTTCGGCAGCGCCGACAGCTCGACGCCGGTCGCGGTGAGCCCGAACGCGACGAACAGCGGGCCCAGCACCCACGGGTTCGAGACGCCGCGCCAACGCAGGAAGGCGCCGCCGGCGGCCGTCATCGCGATCAGCTGCAGCAGCCCGTGCCACTCGACGACCTGCGGGCCGGGCAGCGTCGGGTCGAGCCCGTGCAGGCCGGCGAACTGGAAGCCGAACGGGATCGTCAGCACGACCAGCAGGATGCGCAGCGAATGGGCGCTCGCGACCAGGTCCATGCGCCCGCCGAAGCGCTCGGCCAGCACCGCCATCTCGGAGGCGCCACCGATCGCGCTGGCGAAGAACAGCGTCGGCCGGTCGAGCGCCATGCCGGCGTTGGCGCGTGCGAGGTAGAGGCCGAAGCCGGCGCCCAGCAGCAGCGCCCACGCGATGCCGGCGAGGATCACCGCCCAGTGGCTGGCGACGATGCCGACCACCTGCGGCGTGAAGTACAGCCCGAGCACGGTGCCGATGGCCCACTGGCCGGCGTTGCGCAGCGGCGTGGCGGCGACGAGCGGCAGGCCGGCCATGCAGCCGATGGCGGTCGCGATCAGCGGGCCGATCATCCACGGCAGCGGGGTGTGCAGCAGCAGGCACAGGCCGGCGGCCGCAGCGCCGGCGAGGAGGGTCAGGACAAGGCGGGCCGGGCGCCGCGAAAGAAAGGAATGCACCGGCGAATGCTAGCCGCCCGCTCAGAGGACTACCCCCGTTCGCCCTGAGCCTGTCGAAGGGTCTGCGCATACAAGCCGTTCGGCGCTGAGCCTGTCGAAGCGCTGCCCGAAAGGCGATGCGTCAGAACCCTTCCAGCACCACCTTGCCGCGGGCCTTCCCGCTCTCGATGAACGCATGGGCGCGCTTCAGGTTGGCGGCGTTGATCGCACCGAAGTGCTCGCCGAGCGTGCTGCGCAGCCGGCCGGCATCGACCAGCTTCGCGACCTCGTCGAGCAGCTCGTGCTGCTTGTGCATGTCGGCGGTCTGCATCATCGACCGCGTGAACATCAGCTCCCAGTGCAGCGACAGGCTCTTGCGCTTCATCGGCATCACGTCGAGCGGTTCCTTGAAGTCGTCGATCAGCGCCAGCTTGCCCTGCGGTGCGAGTGCTTCCACGATCTGCGTGTAGTAAGTGGGCGTGTGCGTGAGCCCGGCCACTGCGGTGACCTGCGGCACGCCAGCCGCCTGCAACTGCGGCAGCAACGGTTGATGGTGGTCGATCACATGGTGCGCGCCGAGTTCGCGCAGCCAGGCCTGCGTCTCGGGGCGCGACGCGGTGCCGATCACCGTGAGCTTCGTCAGCCGGCGCGCGAGCTGCGTCAGGATCGAGCCGACGCCGCCGGCCGCGCCGATGATCAGCAGCGCGCCTTCGGTGTCGGCCGTCGTGCCGAGGCGATCGAACAGCAGCTCCCACGCGGTGATCGCGGTCAGCGGCAGCGCGGCGGCCTGCGCTGCCGGGATCGACGTGGGTGCATGGCCGACGATGCGCTCATCGACCAGCTGCAGCTCGGCATTGCTGCCCGGCCGCGTGATGTCGCCGGCGTACCAGACGCGCTCGCCCGGCTTGAACAGCGTGACCTTCTCGCCCACCGCCGCGACGGTGCCGACGGCATCCCAGCCGATGACCTTCAGCTGCCCGTCGGCGGGCGTGCTGCCGGCGCGGATCTTCACGTCGACCGGATTCACCGATACCGCTTCCACCCGCACCAGCAGGTCGCGGCCGGCGGCGACCGGGTCGGGGAGCGTGACGTCGAGCAGCGATTCGGCATCGGTGATCGGCAGCGGGCGGCGGTAGGCAACGGCTTTCATGGGGCGACTCCGGAAGGGAAGTGTTCAGTCCCGGCACTGTAGGCAGCTTGGCGGAAATTGATAATCCGGTCTCGCGAACTATCACCTTCAAACAAGATTTGAAGCCGGCGACGACGGTGACCGCGCCAACGACAATACGGGGTTGAACCGCTCTCCAGAAAGCCGCCCATGCTCGCCTACCGACACGCCTTCCACGCCGGCAACCATGCCGACGTGCTCAAGCACACCGTGCTCGGCATGGTGCTGCGCTACATGAACCAGAAAGACAAGCCGTACCGCCTGGTCGACACCCATGCCGGCGCCGGGGGCTACTCGCTCGAAGGCCAGTACGCGACCAAGAAGGGCGAGTTCGAGCAAGGCATCGCCCGCCTGTGGGGCCGCGACGACCTGCCCGGCCCGGTGGCCGACTACGTGGCAGCGGTGCGCCAGTTCAACTCCGACGGCAAGCTGCGCCAGTACCCCGGCTCGCCGGCCTTTGCGCAGATGGTGCTGCGCGCGCAGGACCAGCTGCGGCTGTTCGAGCTGCACAACACCGACCACCGCATCCTCGCGTCCTTCCTCGGCGAGACGAAGAACGTCGAGATCTACAACGCCGACGGCTTCGACGGGCTGAAGGGCCAGGTGCCGCCGTCGAGCCGGCGCGGGGCCATCCTGATGGACCCGAGCTACGAGGGCCACGGCGACTACGGCCGCGTGATCGCCTCGCTGCGCGAAGCGCTGCTGCGCTTCAACGAAGGCGTCTACATGGTCTGGTACCCGCAGGTCCAGAAGCTCGAAGCCGCGCAACTGCCGCGCCGCCTCGAGAGCCTGGCGCCCAAGGGCTGGCTGCATGTGCGCCTGACGGTGCAGGTGCCCGATTCGCAGGGCTTTGGCCTGGCCGGCAGCGGCATGTTCATCCTGAACCCGCCGTATACGCTGCACGACGAACTGCTCGCCGTGCTGCCCTACCTCGTCGACGTGCTGGGACAGTACGACGACGCGAACTACCTGCTCGACCAGAAGACAGCCTGAACTGCTCCGCGTAAGTTAGGTAGCAACCGGTTTCAGCCGAGTTTCACGAAACGCTCGGTAGATTCCCTGACAGACGGGTTTTTGCTGCAGCGCCGTAGCTGCACCGCCGCAATCCGCGCCAGGGCGCGCGGGCGCTTGTGTCGCACCGTGTCACGTGAGTTTTTTCACAGTCTCCAAAACGGATGGCTGGGCTTGTCGCCGCCTTAACGATTGGTAAACGTCTTCTTGCAAGCGCTTTCAGCCGTGGCTATGCTCGCGCCGCGTTCGCACGGTCCGCCGATGCGGGCGACATACCCACAAGAGGAGACAAAGCCATGATTCGTTCTTCCCGCGCTGCCCTGCATGGGCTCGCTTGGGGCCTTGCGCTGACGCTGAGCGCCTGCGGCGGCGGCGATTCCGATGACAGTCCGTCGCCACCACCGCCCCCCGTGAGCACCGACATCCCGACCACCCCGCTGCAGGACTGGCCCGCGATCAAGAGCGCGGTGGCGCGTGACGCCGGCATCGAGGCGCAGGTGGACGCGCTGCTCGCGAAGATGAGCCTGGCCGAGAAGGTCGGCCAGATGACGCAGGTCGAGATCCAGGGCGTGACGCCGGACGACATCAAGACCTACCACCTCGGCTCGGTGCTGAACGGTGGCGGCTCGTTCCCCGGCCAGCACAAGGATGCGCCGGTCGCCGACTGGCTGGCGCTGGCCGATACGCTGTGGGCTGCGTCGATGGACCCGGCCAACCCGAACCCGATCCCGCTGATCTGGGGCACGGACGCGGTGCACGGCCACAACAATGTGAAGGGCGCGACGCTCTTTCCGCACAACATCGGCCTGGGCGCGACGCGTGACCCGGACCTGCTGCGCCGCATCGGCGAGGTCACCGCGCGCGAGGTGGCGCACACCGGCATCGACTGGGCCTTCGGGCCGACGCTCGCCGTCGTGCGCGACGACCGCTGGGGCCGCACCTACGAAGGCTATTCGGAGGATCCGCTGGTCGTGCAGTCGTATGGCGGCGAGGTCATCAAGGGCCTGCAGGGCACGCTCGCGAAGGACGCGAAGGCCAGCGAGAAGGTGGTCGCGACCGCGAAGCACTTCCTGGGCGACGGCGGCACCACCGACGGCAAGGACCAGGGCGTGACCGCGGTCACTGAGGCCGACCTGATCAACATCCACGGCCGCGGCTACTACACCGCGCTGCAGGCGGGCGCGCAATCGGTGATGGCGTCGTTCAGCAGCTGGAAGGACGCAGCCAAGGGCGATACCGCGCGCGCCGACAAGATGCACGGCCAGAAGTATTTGCTGACCGACGTGCTGAAGACCAAGATGGGCTTCGACGGCTTCGTCGTCTCGGACTGGAACGGCCTCGGCCAGGTCAACGCGACCAACAGCGATTCGACGCGGGCCTGCACCAACGCCGATTGCCCGCAGGCCATCAACGCCGGCATCGACATGGTGATGGTGCCGTACGTCGACGACTGGAAGGCCTTCATCACCAACACGATCGCGAGCGTGCAGAGCGGCGAGATCCCGCAGGCGCGCGTCGACGATGCGGTGCGCCGCATCCTGCGCGTGAAGCTGCGCGCCGGCCTGTTCAGCAAGCCGAAGCCGTCGGCGCGCAATGCGAACAGCGAGGTCGGCACGGCCGAGAACCGCGCGGTGGCGCGCGAGGCGGTGCGCAAGTCGCTGGTGCTGCTGAAGAACAACGGCGCCACGCTGCCGCTGGCGCGCAGTGCCAAGGTGCTGGTGGCCGGCAAGAGCGCCGACAGTTTGTCGAACCAGAGCGGCGGCTGGTCGCTCACCTGGCAGGGCACCGACAACGTCAATGCCGATTTCGGCGGCGGCACCACGCTGTGGGCGGCGATCCAGAAGATCGCGCCGAACGCGGTGATCGACACCAGCACCACCGGTGCGCTGGGCAGTGCCGACTACGACGCGGCGATCGTCGTGATCGGCGAGACGCCGTATGCCGAAGGGGTGGGCGACATCGGCAAGACCAAGACGCTGGAGAACGCGAAGCTGCATCCGGAAGATGTCGCGCTGATCGATGCGCTGAAGACCAAGGGCGTCAAGAAGATCATCACGGTGCTGTACTCGGGCCGCCCGCTGTACGTGAACCGCGAACTCAACCGCTCGGATGCGTTCGTCGCCGCGTTTCTGCCGGGCACCGAGGGTGACGGCCTGACCGACGTGCTGTTCAAGAAGGACGATGGCGCGGTCAACACCGACTTCAGCGGCAAGCTGTCGTACTCGTGGCCGAAGGCGGCCTGCCAGGTCGCGCTGAACCATGGCGATGCCGGCTACGACCCGCTGTATGCCTTCGGCTACGGGCTGAGCTATGCCGCGCCGGGTGCCGACCAGGTGGCGCTCGACGAGGCCACCGTGGCGCAGGGCTGCGGCGTGCCGGCCGGTGGTGGCGGCACCACCGACCAGACGCTGGCGGTGTTCGACGGTGCGAACCAGAGCGGGTTCTCGATGCGCGTCGGCGCACCGTCGAGCTGGAGCGTGCTGGTGGGCTTGTCGACCGCGACGAGCACGTCGACGCCGCAGGCCGAGATCACCGCGGTGCCGGTCGACGACAAGGACGGCAAGCAGTGGGCGGCGATCAAGGCGAAGTGGAACGGCGCGGCCGGCCAGCTCTACATGCAGAGCACCAACGACGCCGACAAGCAGGACCTGCAGTCGTACCTGAACTCGAAGGGTTCGCTGGTGTTCGATGCGCGCGTCGCGGTGGCGCCGACCGCGGCGGTCAAGATGCGCGTGGACTGCGGCTACCCGTGCATGGGCGAGATCGACGCGACCAACACGTTCGGCACGCTGCCGGCCAACACCTGGACGGAGCTGGCGATCCCGCTGCAGTGCTTTGCCGACCAGGGCACCGACTTCACCTTGGTGAACACGCCGTTCCTGCTGTACAGCAGCGGCGGGCAGTTCGAGGTGTCGGTGGCGAACATCCGGTGGGACCCGAAGAACACCGGCAACGTGCCGTGCGCGGGCGGGCCGCCGGTCAACGTGATCGCGGTCACGGCCGACAAGGACCTGTACGTCAACGGCATCAGCGATGCGGCGGCACTGGCACCGCCCGGTGCGTGGTCGACCGGCGGCAGTGGCAGCGTGACGCTGACGAACGACGTGGTCGACGGCACCGACAAGCTGATCGACGTGGTGTTCAACGGCGTGACCGACGGGGGCGGCAACGGCGGCATCTTCATGTCGGTGCCGGACAACACGCTGATCGATGCGGCGGCGATCGCGGCGACGGGTGGCGTGCAGTTCGAGATCCGCGTGCTCGACTACGGCAACAGCACGCAGGACTTCTGGACCAAGCTGGTGTGCGACCGCAAGAGCGACACCTGCCGCACCGGCGACCTGAAGGACAAGGTCGGCCACCCGGCGCTCAACACCTGGCAGACGGTGAAGATTCCGTTCACCTCGCCGGACTACGTGGCCAACGGGTTCGAGCCATCGAAGATCACGTCGCCGCTGGAGATGCTGCCGGCGTGGGACGACCAGAAGGGAACCATCCATTTCCAGATCCGCAACCTGCGGATCGTGAAGAACCTCTGAGCGGGGTTCTCGATTGCGGCGGTCGCGCGGGCCTGGCGGTCAGCGCGTGACCCTTCAGGGGCGTGACGCGAGTTGCGCCCTTTTTTTGTTCTTGTCTTGCGTCGGTCTGTGCGGCAAAGGCGCGTGCGGGGAGGCTGTGGCGCGCCGGACGGGGCGGTCTTCGCCCCTCTCGGGGCGAAGACTTCCCTCCGCTGGCTGGTTTGATGGCCCGTCGCCGAAACTCCCGTCACTCACTTCGTTCGTTGTGGTCAAACAGTCGGCGACAGTCAGTTCGCGATCGCGCTACGCGCGGGGCCATGAAACCAGCCAGCTCCGGCGCCCCGTCCCTATTGGCGCTCCACAGCCTCCCCGCACGCGCCTTTGCGAAGCGCCCTGCTCCTTCCTCAGGGTTCTGCAGAGTGATGTGACCCGACGCGATGGTTTCCCGCAAGTATCGGCGGCCGTTTTGCAACGTGAACGTGAGGTCTTAGGACTCGCCGGGCGGCCGCTTGTGGCGCAACTACAGGCGCTTCTTCTCAGTGACGGTCGCGCGGAATGCTCAGATTCGGTCGGTGGCGTTCACAGAGGCATGCGTTTACAGGCTTACACTTTATGCAACACCTATCCCGTCTTACGGTTGCACACGAAAAGGTAGCCAATGGCCTCTCCAAAATCCACATCGCATGACCACGCTCTGAAGCTCATCCAAGACTTAGCCGACAAAGGGAGGAGCGGTGCAAGGGCCATTTGCTTCTTTAATAATAAGGGCGGCGTTGGAAAAACCACACTAGTCGCAAATTTGGCGGCGCAACTTGCGTTGAATCTGAATCAGAGAATACTAGTTGTGGATGCTGATCCTCAATGCAATCTTACCCAATATGTTCTCACTGACAACGAGTTTGAAGGAACTTACGGGGGGCTTTCGGCAACGGGAACTATATATGATGTGATTCACCCTTTGTCAATTGGCAAAGGCTATTCCCGAGATCTTCCCATACGAAAGGTCCCGAAGTTTGGCTTCGACGCAATCATCGGCGATCCGCGCCTTGCATTGAAAGAAGACTTGCTTGCACAAGATTGGCGCGATGCCAAAGCCGGCGGTACACGCGGATTGCGTACTACATTTCTGTTTTCTAATCTTATCGACCGCGCAGCAGAGCACTACGATTTTATATTTTTTGATATGGGGCCGTCACTTGGCGCTATTAATAGATCAATATTGCTGTCGGCCGACCACTTCGTTGTTCCGATGTCAATTGATATTTTCTCCCTATGGGCTATAAAAAATATCGGGCAAGCACTTGGCGTCTGGCAAACCGAGCTTGCTAACGGAATTCGCTTTGCCGAAGACCCATCGGAACTCCCACGGAATCGCCTGAAGGGAAGGAATCTCGGCTTTTTGGGGTACGTGACTCAGCAGCATAAGGAAAAGTCGGAAAACAAGGTTTCTCGGGTTGTGGAGGCTTACAACGCGATCAAAACGAAACTTCCTCACGCCGTGGCGAGTGTGCTCAAGAGCTACTTTCCTTCCCCGACATTCGATCCCCATCTCGGAGACATTAAACATTTGGCAAGTCTGGCTCCCAAATCTCAGACTCTGCACACTCCAATGATCACGGTGACGCTCAAGGGTAGCTATACCGTTACTAGGAGTCAGGCGCGGAAAATTTATGAATCTATTGCTGAGCGATTCTTTGAGAATTTGCTTGCGGTGGAAGCGAAATCAAAAGCCTCTAACAGTTAATCTGCTCCGCCATGGCGACCAAGTTCAACGCGGATCTAGTGGATGACGTGGCGCGGCGTAGGGCCGTACTTTTCATCGGCGCTGGGGCATCAAGGTGGGCGAAGCCCGCGAGCGGCGGAAGTTTCAAGGATTGGACGCAGTTTCTCATCGCAGCGAACGCTAAAATTTCCATTCGACGGGTCAGGACGCTCATCGCCGATTTGATCAGTGCACAAGAGTATCTGTTGGCGTCTGAGTTGTTGAAGTCGAATCTTTCTGATGAGTGGATTGAGCTACTGAAGTCCGAATTTCAACAGGTCGCCGAAGTTTCTAGGCTGCATAAAGCATTGATAGACTTAAATCCGCGTGTTGTAGTCACCACCAATTTCGATAAACTTATTGAGACGGCGTGGTCCACAGCAAGTGGTGACAATTATCCGACCGTCGTCACAGAAATCGACGGCAATGCATTTCGACTGTTCCGCGATGATGAAAAGTACTTAATAAAACTGCACGGCTCAATCGATACCCCGCAAGGCATTGTTTTTGATAAAACAAGCTATCAAGGGGCGGCATTTAATAATAGATATTACGCCGACATACTTGCAACTCTTCTTCTTACTCATACGTTCATATTTGTTGGCTTCTCCATGATGGACCCAGCGGTTACGATGATTGTTGAAAGTGCCGCCTATCGATTTCCTTCAACTCGTCCACATTACATATTTCAGTCAGGAAAGGCCATTCCTGAGGTTGACGGGCTCTGGAAGCGATTGCGAAAGCTATATGTACTAAGATATTCCGATGCTGATCATCATGCGGCATTGGCAGAGCAACTCGAAGAGCTTGGTGCAATGGCGACAAAGCGTCGAAACGAGTTGGCTGCCACTGCATTAAAGAAATAGCATTAATTCTCGCGATATTTGCGCCGTGACTGGGCTGTCGCCGTCAGTATTCGAGAAGAAGTCGCGATTCCGTGGGGAGTTTGCATCGAACCGGCATCGAGCTCGCTGCAGCGTGAGGAGGCAGCGTCAACCCTTCACCGTGCCGAGTTACGCCGTAGCGACTGAATCCGAGCAAGCCCAAGCGCCCAGCTCCATTCAGCCCCACAAACACAAGCCGCCAGCGTGCTGCGGCCGGGGGCGCGCGGCGGAGCGACTTCTGGGGCGACGGAGAAGATCGGTTTCGGGGGTGGCGTGCGCAGCACGCTTCGTAGACCGACTCATCGCCACTGTTTGACCACAGCGAACGAAGTGAGCGGCGGGAGTTTGGCGATGCACCCCCGAAGCCGAGCTTCTTCGTGCAGTCGGCCCGCCAGGGACGACCGCCCCGGCTGAGCCCCGTCGCGCGCCCCCGGCCGCAGCACGCTCGCCGGAGGCACGGAAGGACCCGTGCCCCCGAGAGCGGCTTCAGAACAGCAAGACGCGTATCAGCGAACCTTGCCCGCCTTCCACGCATTCAACAGCGTGTCATACGCGATCGTCTCGCCCTTCGGCTTCTCATTCGCCAGCTTCTTCCACGGCGCGCCCTTGTCGCTCAGCCACTTGTTCGGGTCGCCCTTCGGGTTCAGCTTCGGTGCGCAGCGGGCCATCCCGGCGCGCTCCAGCCGTGCCATCACCTGGTCCATCTCCTCGGCCAGGTTGTCCATCGCGGCCTGCGGCGTCTTCTCGCCGGTCACCGCCACCGCCACGTTCTTCCACCACAGCTGCGCCAGCTTCGGGTAGTCGGGCACGTTGGTGCCGGTCGGCGTCCAGGCCACGCGCGCCGGGCTGCGGTAGAACTCGATCAGGCCGCCGTACTTGGCCGCGTTCTGCGTGAAGTAGTCGTGGCGGATGTCGCTGTCGCGGATGAAGGTCAGCCCGGTGATCGACTTCTTCAGCGACACCGTCTTGCTCGTCACGAACTGCGCATACAGCCAGGCCGCCGCCACCTTGTTCTGGTCGTGGTCCTTGAAGAAGGTCCACGAGCCCACGTCCTGGTAGCCGTTCTGCATGCCCTGCTTCCAGTACGGGCCGTTCGGGCCGGGCGCCATGCGCCACTTCGGCGTGCCGTCGGCATTCACCACCGGCAGCCCCGGCTTCACCATGTCGGCAGTGAACGCGGTGTACCAGAAGATCTGCTGCGCAATCTGCCCCTGCGCCGGCACCGGGCCGCTCTCGCCGAAGGTCATGCCGGTGGCTTCCTTCGGGGCGTACTTCTTCATCCAGTCGACGTACTTCGTCAGCGCGTACACAGCCGCCGGCGAATTCGTCGCTCCCCCGCGCGAGACGCTTGCCCCCAGCGGCGTGCAGCCATCGGCCGAGGCGCGAATGCCCCACTCGTCCACCGGCATGCCGTTCGGGATGCCGATGTCGGCGGTGCCGGCCATCGACAGCCAGGCATCGGTGAAGCGCCAGCCCAGCGACGGATCCTTCTTGCCGTAGTCCATGTGACCGTAGATCGGCTTGCCGTCGATCGTCTTCACGTCTTCGCTGAAGAACGCGGCGATGTCTTCGTACGCGCTCCAGTTCAGCGGCACGCCCAGGTCATAGCCGTACTTGGCCTTGAACTTGTCCTTCAGGTCCTGGCGCGCGAACAGGTCGGCGCGGAACCAGTACAGGTTCGCGAACTGCTGGTCAGGCAGCTGGTACAGCTTCTTGTCCGGCGCGGTCGTGAAGCTCGTGCCGATGAAGTCCTTCAGGTCCAGTCCGGGGTTGGTGTATTCCTTGCCGGTGCCGCTCATGTAGTCGGTCAGCGACATGATCTTGCCGTAGCGGTAGTGCGTGCCGATCAGGTCGGAGTCGGAGATCCAGCCGTCGTAGATGCTCTTGCCCGACTGCATCGAGGTCTGCAGCTTCTCGACGACGTCACCCTCCTGGATGATGTCGTGCTTCACCTTGATGCCGGTGATCTCCTCGAAGGCCTTGGCCAGCGTCTTCGATTCGTACTCGTGCGTCGTCAGCGTCTCCGACACCACCGAGATTTCCTTCACGCCCTTGGCCTGCAGCTTCTTCGCCGCGTCGATGAACCACTTCAGCTCGGCCGCCTGCTGGTCCTTGCTCAGCGTGGACGGCTGGAACTCGGCATCGATCCATTTCTTCGCCTCGGCCTCGCCGGCCCACGCACCGTGGCCCATGGCCAGTGCGGCAGCGGCAAACGCCACGGCATTCATGCGCAACTTCATGTCTGTCTCCTCGTGTACTTCCCGGGGTACTCGCGACACGCCAGCGGGGAAGAATCGCCGGCGGCCTTTTCAAACTGCAGCTCGGCGGCTCAACCCTTGCGCATGACCAGCGCCAGCACGGCCATCGAGACCACGAAGCTGATCCAGATCGACGGCTCCTCCGCCAGCCCGAACCAGCCCACCATCCTTTCGCTGAACGCGACGAACGCGAGGTTCACGTACGCCGCGCTGAGCAGCCCGATGAAGAGCCGGTCGCCGCGCGTCGTCGCGATCGGCAGGAAGCCGCGGCGCAAGGTCGTCGGCGACTTGATCTCCCACACCGTCATGCCGGCCAGCATCAGCACGATGCAGACGAAGAACACCGCCACCGGCAGGGTCCATGCCATCCAGTCGAACATCACACTCTCCCCATCGCGAAACCCTTGGCGATGTAATGCCGCACGAACCAGATCACGATCGCGCCCGGCACGATGGTCAGCACGCCGGCCGCGGCCAGCACGCCCCAGTCCATGCCTGATGCGCTCACCGTGCGCGTCATCACCGCGACGATCGGCTTCGCGTTCACGCTGGTCAGCGTGCGCGCCATCAGCAGCTCGACCCAGCTGAACATGAAGCAGAAGAACGCCGCCACGCCAACGCCGGCCTTGATCAGCGGGATGTAGATCGTCAAGAAGAAGCGCGGGAACGAGTAGCCGTCGATGTAGGCCGTCTCGTCGATCTCGCGCGGGATGCCGCTCATGAAGCCTTCCAGGATCCACACCGCCAGCGGCACGTTGAACAGCAGGTGCGCCAGCGCCACCGCGATGTGCGTGTCCATCAGCCCGAGCGTCGTGTACAGCTGGAAGAACGGCAGCAAAAACACCGCCGGCGGCGTCATCCGGTTGGTCAGCAGCCAGAAGAACACATGCTTGTCGCCGAGGAAGCTGTAGCGCGAGAACGCATACGCCGCCGGCAGCGCCACCAGCAGCGAGATCACCGTGTTGATGGCCACGTAGATCATCGAGTTGATGTAGCCCGAGTACCAGGACTCATCGGTGAAGATCGTGCGGTAGTGGTCGAACGTGAAATGCTGCGGCCACAGGCTGAACGACGACAGGATCTCCTCGTTCGTCTTGAACGACATGTTCACCATCCAGTACACCGGCAGGATCGCGAACACCAGGTACAGCAGCAGGAAGATCACCCGCTTCTTGAAACGGCGCTCATCCATGGGCGGCTCCTTCGCTCGTCGTCGCGTCCTGGCCCACCCGCTGCATCCAGTTGTAGAGGATGAAGCACAGCAGCAGGATGATCAAGAAGTAGATCAGCGAGAAGGCCGCGGCCGGGCCGAGGTCGAACTGGCCGACCGCCTTCTGCGTCAGGTACTGGCTCAGGAAGGTGGTCGCGTTGCCGGGCCCGCCGCCGGTCAGCACGAAGGGCTCGGTGTAGATCATGAAACTGTCCATGAAGCGCAGCAGCACCGCGATCATCAGCACGCCGCGCAGCTTGGGCAGCTGGATGAAGCGGAACACCGCGAACTTGCTCGCGCCGTCGATGCGCGCGGCCTGGTAGTACGCATCGGGGATCGCGCGCAGCCCGGCGAAGCACAGCAGCGCGACCAGCGGCGTCCAGTGCCACACGTCCATCAGCAGCACGGTGAGCCAGGCATCGGTCGCGTTGCCGGTGTAGCTGTAGTCGATGCCCAGCTTCGCGAGCGCCGCGCCCATCAGGCCGATGTCGGTGCGGCCGTAGATCTGCCAGATGGTGCCGACCACGTTCCACGGGATCAGCAGCGAGATCGCCACCAGCACCAGTACCGCCGACGAGCGCGCGCCCTTGGCCGGCATCGAGAGGGCCAGCCCGATGCCCAGCGGAATTTCCACCAGCAGCACCGCCAGCGAGAAGACGATCTGGCGCAGCAGCGCGCCCTGCAGGTCTTCGTCGCGCATCACCGACTTGAACCATTCGGTGCCGACGAACACGCGCCGCTCGGGCGAGATGATGTCCTGCACCGAGTAGTTCACCACCGTCATCAGCGGCAGCACCGCCGAGAACGCGACGCACAACACCACCGGCAAGATCAGCAGCCAGGCTTTCTGGTTGACGGGCTTCATGCCGCCACCTCCACGGAAGAATCGATCAATACATCGTCGCGGTACCAGCAGGTGTGCGCACCGACCAGCGACAGCCACACCGCATCGCCGACGCGCGGGATGCGCTGGTCGGGCGACAGCCGGGCGCGGATCGTCTGCTCGCTGTCGCCGGACCCGATGCGCGCGCCGAGCAGCCAGTAGGTGCCGATGTCCTGCGCCTGCGTCACGGTGGCGGGCACGGCGCCCGCGGCCTCCGGCGCGGCGAGTGCCACGTACTCCGGCCGCACGCCGAGCGCGAAGCTGCCTTCGCCCTGCAGCGGGTTGCGCGCCATCGGCAGCACGCGGCCGGCCACGTCGATGCCCTGTCCGGTCCAGCGCACCGGCAGGAAGTTCATGCCCGGCGAGCCGATGAAATGGCCGACGAAGCGGTGCTGCGGCCGCTCGAACAGCGCCGACGCACTGCCCACCTGCACCGCGCGGCCGCGCGTCATCACGACCACCTGGTCGGCGAAGGTCAGCGCTTCGACCTGGTCGTGGGTCACGTAGACCAGGGTCAGCTTCAGCTCGTGGTGGATCTGCTTCAGCTTGCGGCGCAGCTGCCATTTCAGGTGCGGGTCGATGACGGTCAATGGCTCGTCGAACAGCACCGCCGAGACGTCTTCGCGCACCAAGCCGCGGCCCAGCGAGATCTTCTGCTTGGCATCGGCCGACAGGCCGGCGGCGCGCGTGTTCAGCTGGCCGCTCATCTCCAGCATCTCGGCGATCTGGCCGACGCGCTGGCGGATGCGGTCGGGTGCTACGCCCCGGTTGCGCAGCGGAAACGCGAGGTTCTCGGCGACGGTCATCGTGTCGTAGATGACGGGGAACTGGAACACCTGCGCGATGTTGCGCTGCTGCGGTGACTGGCCGGTGACGTCCTGCCCGCCGAACTTCACGGTGCCCTGCGACGGCGTCACGAGGCCGGAGATGATGTTGAGCAGCGTGGTCTTGCCGCAGCCGGACGGGCCGAGCAGCGCGTAGGCGCCGCCGTCGTCGAAGGTCATCTTCAGCGGCAGCAGCGCGTAGTCTTCGTCGCGTTGCGGGTTCGGCTTGTAGGCATGCGCCAGGTCGAGATCGATGCGTGCCATCTCAGATGCCCTCCCGGTTCGGGGCCACCAGCAACCGGCCCGCAGAATCGAACACGTGTACCTGCGCCGCGTTCAGGTACAGCGTCACCGCTTCGCCCAGCGTGAACTGGTGAACGCCGGTCAGCTGCGCGACCAGCTCGCCGATCGGCGTGTCGACGTGCACGAAGGTGTCGGAGCCGGAGATCTCGGCCAGCTCGACCTTGCCCGGCAACGCCACATCGCCATCGCGCTGGTGGACCCGCAACGCGCTCGCGCGGATGCCGATCGTCAGCGCCGGCGTGCTCGAGGCCGGCAGCGGCACCGAGAGGTTCACGCCCGCCTGCAGCGAGACACCGATCGTCGCGTGCGTGCCCTCGACCAGGTTCATCGGCGGATCGCTGAACGCACGCGCGACGCGGATCGACTGCGGCCGGTGGAACACCTCCGCGGTCGGGCCGTACTGCAGCAGCTCGCCGGCATCCATCACCGCGGTGTAGCCGCCGAGCAGCAAGGCCTCGGTCGGTTCGGTGGTCGCATACACGACGGTCGATTCGCCCGCCGCGAACAGCTGCGACAGCTCGTCGCGCAGTTCCTCGCGCAGCTTGTAGTCCAGGTTCACCAGCGGCTCGTCGAGCAGCATCAACGGCGCCTTCTTCGCGAGCGCCCGTGCCAGGGCCACGCGCTGCTGCTGTCCGCCCGACAGCTCGGCCGGCAGCCGCTTCAGGAACGGCTCGATGTGCAGCCGCTTCGCCAGCTCCTGCACGCGCTCGGCGATGCCCTTCTCGCCGCGCAGCTTCAGCGGCGACGCGATGTTGTCGGCCACCGTCATCGACGGGTAGTTGATGAACTGCTGGTAGACCATCGACACGTTGCGCTCGCGCACCGGCAGGCCGGTCACGTCGCGGCCGTCGGCCAGCACACGGCCTTGCGTCGGCGTGTCCAGCCCCGCCATCACGCGCATCAGCGAGGTCTTGCCGGCCTGGGTCGCGCCCAGCAGCACGGTCACCGCACGCGGGACCAGGGTCAGGTCCAGCGGGTAGAGGTGGGTCTGCGCACCGACCTGCTTGCCGATGCGCTCCAGCGTCAATTCCATGAGGTCTCCGAAGGTCTCGTCTGCGGCGCCGCGGTGGGCGTGCCGCGCCAGTGTTGCGCGCACCAGAGAGCGACTTGCTCGCGCTGGGCCGGTGTCAGGTGCAGGCCGAGCTTGGTGCGGCGCCACAGCACGTCGTCGGGCTCGCGCGCCCATTCGTGGTCGTGCAGGTAGGCCAGTTCGGCCTCGTGCAGCCCGGGCACCACCTCGGCGCCGGGGCCGTTCGCCAGCAGCACCTGCACGCGCGAGCCGTAGCAGCGCGCCAGGCGGTGGCGCATGGCGGCCGGCAGCTGCGGGTGGCGCAGCGCGAAGGCCTGCTCGAAGCGCGCGAAGTCGGTGTCGGGGCGCTGCGGGTCGCCGATCCACACGCTGAGGTCGCCACCGGGCAGGAAGGCGCCGGCCGTCCACGCGCCGCGCGTCGTGCCGAGTGGCGTGGCCAGCAGGTCGGCGGCCTCTTCGGCCAGCTTGCGGAAGGTCGTGATCTTGCCGCCCCACACCGACAGCAGCGCCGCCTTCGAGGTGTCGAGCTCGAGCGAGTAGTCGCGCGTCACCGCCGACGGGTCGCCCGATTCGTCGTCGAGCAGCGGCCGCACGCCGGAGTACGTCCACACCACGTCGGCCGGCAGCACCGGCTTCGCGAAATAGCGGCTCGCCTGTTCGCACAGGTAGGCGATCTCGCTGTCGTCGATGCGGGCGTCGCCGATCGCGCCGTGGTGCTCGACGTCGGTGGTGCCGATCAGCGTGAACTCGCCGTCCTGGTAGGGAATCGCGAAGATGATGCGGCGGTCCGGGTTCTGGAAGATGTAGGCGTGGTCGTGGTCGAACAGCTTCTTCACGACGATGTGGCTGCCCTTCACCAAGCGCAGCGACTTGGCGCGCGGCGCGTGCGTGCCTTCGGCGAGGAACTGCGCGGCCCACGGCCCGGCAGCATTCACCAGCGCGCGCGCATTCAGCGTGTGCGTGCGGCCGTCGCCCGCTTGCAGCGTGACGCGCCAGGTGCTGTCGCCGCGCTGCGCATCGATGCAGCGCCAGCGCGTCAGCACCGTCGCGCCGCGGTCGGCCGCGTCGCGGGCGTTCAGCACCACCAGCCGCGCATCGTCGACCCAGCCGTCGGAATAGACGAAGCCGCGGGTGTACTGCGGCTTCAGCGGCGCGCCGGCCGGGTGCTCGCGCAGCGACACCGTGCGCGAGCCGGCCAGCACCTCGCGCTTGGCGAGGTGGTCGTACAGGAACAGCCCGGCGCGGATCATCCACACCGGCCGCATGCTGGCGTCGTGCGGCATCACGAAGCGAAGCGGCCACATGATGTGCGGGGCGCCCTTCAGCAGCACCTCGCGCTCGGCCAGCGCCTTGCGCACCAGCGAGAACTCGTAGTACTCCAGGTAGCGCAGGCCGCCGTGGATCAGCTTGGTCGAGGCCGACGAGGTGTGCTGCGCGAGGTCGTCCTTCTCGCACACCAGCACGCGCACGCCACGGCCCGCCAGGTCGCGCGCAATGCCGGCGCCATTGATGCCGCCGCCCACGACGAGCACGTCCACGTCAGCCGGCAATGGTTGATTCAAGAAATCGTCTCCTGGCCCATCGACACCTCGCCGTCGGCGAGGTTCGTGTTGTTGTTCGGTGCAGTGTTCGGTTGCGTTCGTTTGTGATCTTCTTTTTTCGTTTTATGCGAAAAACGAAAGTGATGCAACCCAGGAAATCCAGCATCTGTTTTCGTTCGGGCATTCGGTACCCTCCGCCGCCATGACCCCGAACCCGCGCCAATCGCTGCTGCTCGACGAGGTGCGCGCGCGCGGCACGGCCACGGTGGAGGCGCTCAGCGACCAGTTCGGCGTGACGCTGCAGACGGTGCGGCGCGACGTGAAGCTGCTGTCCGATGCCGGGCTGCTGGCGCGCTTCCATGGCGGCGTGCGGCTGCCCAGCTCCACCACCGAGAACATCGCCTATCGGCAGCGCCAGCAGCTCAACGAGCAGGCCAAGCAGCGCATCGCGCGCAGCGTGGCGCAGGGCGTGCCCGAGGGCTGCTCGCTGATCCTGAACATCGGCACCACCACCGAGGCCATTGCGCGCGAGCTGATGCGCCACAAGGGGCTGCGCGTGATCACGAACAACCTGAACGTCGCGGCGATCCTGTCGGACAACCCGGACTGCGAGGTCATCGTGGCTGGCGGCGTGGTGCGCTCGCGCGACCGCGGCATCGTCGGCGAGGCGACGGTGGATTTCATCAAGCAGTTCAAGGTCGACATCGGGCTGATCGGCATCTCGGGCATCGAGAGCGACGGCACGCTGCGCGACTTCGATTTCCGCGAGGTGAAGGTGGCGCGCGCGATCATCGAGCAGTCGCGCCAGGTGTGGGTGGCAGCCGACCACAGCAAGTTCAACCGGCCGGCGATGGTGCAGGTGGCCGGCTTTGCCGAGATCGATGCGCTGTTCACCGACCAGGCGCCGCCCGAGCCTTTCCCTTCCCTGTTGGCCGATGCGGGCGTCCAATGCGAGGTCGCCGCCTGAGCTTCATCACGCCATGAGCACACCGAAATTCCTGCTGGCCCTCGACCAGGGCACCTCCAGTTCGCGCAGCATCGTGTTCGACCGCGCCGGCGGCATCGTCGCGATGGCGCAGCGCGAGTTCCGCCAGATCTACCCGCAGCCGGGCTGGGTCGAGCACGATCCGATGGAGATCTGGCACTCGCAGCTCGCGACCGCGAAGGAGGTGCTCGCGAAGGCCCGCATCAGCGCCAGCGACATCGCGTCGATCGGCATCACCAACCAGCGCGAGACCACGGTGGTGTGGAACCGCCGCACCGGCGAGCCGCTGTACAACGCGATCGTCTGGCAGGACCGCCGCGCCGAGCCGACCTGCGCGGCGCTGCGCGAGCGCGGACTCGAGGCCACCTTCCGCGAGAAGACCGGGCTGATCATCGACGCCTACTTCTCCGGCACAAAGCTGAAGTGGATCCTCGACCACGTGGGCGGCGCGCGCGAGGCGGCGTCGCGCGGCGAGCTGGCCTTCGGCACGGTCGATTCGTGGCTGATGTGGCACCTGACCGGCGGCGCGGTGCATGCCACCGACGTCAGCAACGCGTCGCGCACGCTGCTGCTGAACGTGCGCCGCAACACGTGGGACGATGAACTGCTGCAGCTGCTCGACGTGCCGCGCGAGGTGCTGCCGCAGGTGTTCCCATCGAGCCACATGTACGGCCACACGAAGGCCGGGCTGCTGGGCGCCTCGCTGCCGATCGGCGGCGTCGCCGGCGACCAGCAGAGCGCGCTGTTCGGCCAGGCGTGCTTTCGCGCCGGCCTCGCGAAGAACACCTACGGCACCGGCTGCTTCATGCTGATGCACACCGGTGCGCAGTTCCAGACCTCGACCAACGGGCTGATCACCACCAGCGCGGCGCAGCCGACGGCGCAGACCGAATTCGCGCTTGAGGGCAGCGTCTTCATCGGCGGTGCGGTGGTGCAGTGGCTGCGCGACGGGCTGAACGCGATCAAGGCGAGCAGCGAGGTGCAGTCGCTGGCCGAGAGCGTGCCTGATGCCGGCGGCGTGATGTTCGTGCCGGCCTTCACCGGGCTCGGCGCGCCGTACTGGAAGGCGGATGCGCGCGGTGCGATCGTCGGGCTGACGCGCGGCACCACGGTGGCGCACATCGCGCGCGCGGCGCTGGAGAGCATCGCCTTCCAGAGCGCGGCGTTGCTGCAGGCGATGGGGCGCGATGCGGTGGCGGCGGGCGGCGCGCCGGTCAGCGAACTGCGCGTGGATGGCGGGGCTTGCGTCAACAACCTGCTGATGCAGTTCCAGGCCGACCTGCTGGGCATTCCGGTCGTGCGGCCGAAGGTGATCGAGACGACCGCGCTCGGCGCCGCCTCGCTGGCCGGGCTGTCGTGCGGTGTCTACAGCGGGCTCGATGAACTGGCGAGGCAGTGGCAGGTCGAACGCACCTTCCACCCGACGATGTCGCGCGAGCGTTCGCAGGCCTTGATGGCGGAGTGGGAGCGCGCGGTGCGGCAGACGGTGGCGAGCTGAACTAGCAGCAGATTGTGGAGATTGAATGCAGCGATCGCTGGTATCGCGAATTCGCCACACCCCCATCGGAGTGCCTTGACCGGCCTGCGCCCGGTTCATAACGTGCACCCCCACTGCTGACGCACCGACGGTTGCGCGGCACAGCCGAAGTCGCACGATCGATGCGCATGGCGTGGTGCTCGAAGCTCATTGGGGGAAATCCTTGAATCATTCACGTCATGGGGCCGTGGCACGGCCGCGCATGGCTGTTGCGGTGCTTGCCGCGACGGCCGTTCTTTTCGGCGTTCCGATGGCGGCACTCGCGCAGACGGCCGTCACCGTTCAACCGCCGAACCTGTCGGGGCCGGTGGCGGGCAGCCTGGCCGGGCGGGCATCGGTGGGCGCGGGTGCGGCGACGTACTCGGTGTCGATCGCGGTGCCGCCGGGCACGGCGGGTGTGGCACCTGGCGTGTCGTTGAACTACTCGAGTCAGTCCGGCACGGGCACGCTCGGGCGCGGCTGGGCGCTGGGTGGGCAATCGAGCATCGCGCGCTGCGGCAAGACGTTCGCGGTCGATGGCGTGCGCACCGCGGTGTCGTTGAGCACGGCCGACGTGTTCTGCCTCGATGGCCAACGGCTGTTGCCGGTGACCGGCTCGAACGGCAGCGAGTACCGCACGCGCATCGACGGCTTCAGCAAGATCGTTCCCGTCGTCACCGATGCCGCGAAGGGGCCGGACGCATGGACGGTCTACCTCAAGTCGGGCCAGGTGATGACTTATGGCGGCACGGCCGACTCGACGCTCGACGTGCAAGGCGGCACGCGCAACCTGCGCTGGGCGCTGTCGCGCTCGCAAGACCGGCGCGGCAGCTACTACAGCATCGGCTACGCCAAGGACAGCGCGCTCGGCGAGATGGTTCCGGCGCGCATCCGCTACACCGGCAACGACAGCACGGGGCTGGTGCCGTACAACGCGGTCAACTTCATCTATGAGACCCGGCCCGATCCGTGGCAGGGCTACGTGGCGGGCAGCCTGCTGAGTCGCACGCAGCGGCTGAGGGCGATCCAGACGCGCATCGACACGGCCGCCGACGGCAGTGGCGGCACGCTGGTGCGCGACTATCGCGTGGCCTACAGGACCAATCCGATCAACGGGCGCAGCCTGGTCGACGCGATCAGCGATTGCGACGGCGCGGGCAACTGCCTGCCGGCCACGCGCTTCGCGTGGACGGTGCGCGACAGCGCGGCAGAGACCTTCGCGGCGGCCGGCAGCGGCAACTGGGGTGGCCCGGTGCCGCAGCTGCAGGAGCTGAATCCGACGAACCTGGAGCTCGGCAACAAGACGCAGCAGGTGCAGACGCAGGTGCTGATGGGCGACTTCGATGGTGACGGCGCCGCCGACCTGGTGCGCTCGGACGGCAACGGAACGTGGCGCGTGTGCCTGTCGCGGCGCACGACGTTCTCGTGCCAGACCTGGGCCGGCCCGGCCAACGGAGATCGACCGGTGGTCCAGGGCGATTTCAACGGTGACGGCCGCATGGACATCGCGCTGCCGCCGCAGGCGGGACAGCCCAACGCGAGCTGGAGTGTGTGCCTGTCCACCGGCAGCGCGTTCTCCTGCGGCACCTGGAACGGCCCGGCGGCGAGCGTCAACACGGCGCTGGTGGGCGATTTCAATGGCGACGGGCGCGACGACATCCTGTCTGTCGACAAGAACGGCAGCAAGGGCGGCTCCAAGCTGTGTACTGCGATGGCCACGGGCGGTGTCTGCTCCGCCTATGACACCGCCGAGTTCGTGCTGGCCACGCAGACCGATTGGGAGAGCGGGCCGAACATCAAGAAGGTGACCGGCGATTTCAACGGCGACGGGCGCACCGATTTCATCATCACGCAGAAATCGGGCGCCTTCAGCGACGCAAGTGTTTTCCTGTCGACCGACCAAGGGCTGGTGAGGTCCACGCCGATGGGGCAGACCGACTTCTTCCTGCCGGTGATCCCCGACCCCGGCACCACGGTTCTGTCGGACCAGAACGGCGATCCGTACGACAGCTATAGCGACGTGCTCGAATCCCACGTCCTCAATGGCGTGACCTCCGCCAAGATATGTCGCTCGACCGGCGTGTCACTGGCTTGTTCGCCGATTCAGGGCATGACCAGCGGCATCGGGTTCTCGAACGTCGGCGACTTCGATGCGGACGGCCGCGCCGATGCGTATCGCAGTGCGGCGGTCTGCCAGATCGGCGACAGCGCGCCGTACCAGCTCGGTGCCACCTACGGCGGCAGCGTGAACATTGCCTGCCGAGCGTGGACCCCGGCCAGTCCGGGGACTGCGACGGCCTCGTACGTCGGCGACTTCAACGGCGACAGCATCCCGGACCGGGCCTACTACATCGCCGCCAGCAACTCGGCGGGCAGCTGGTATGTGGCGCTGACGGGCAACGGCGGCAGCAGCGACCTGCTCGAGTCGGTGACCGATGGCGAAGGCCAGCAGACGCAGTTCAGCTACAAGCGCATGGATGACGCCAGCGTCTACACGCGTGGTGCCGACGTGGCTTGGCCGCTGCGCAACGTGGTCAGCGGCCCGCCGCTGGTGTCGCAGCGCCGCGTCGCCAACGGCCAGGGCGGCTGGCTCACCACCGACTACCGCTACCAGGGCCTGCGCAGCAACCTGCAGGGGCTGGGTTCGGCCGGCTTCGAGACGATCGAATCGACCGACGCCTCCACCGGCGTGACCACGCTGAGCCGCTTCCGCCAGAACGACCCGTTCATCGGCATGCCGGAGCAGCTCAAGGCGACGCAGGCCAACGGGGTCGTGCTGAGCCAGAGCGACACCACGCCCGCGTCGTTCGCGACAACCGGTGGTGCGCTGTTCACCTACACGAGCAGCAGCACCAGCGCCACGCGCGACCTGGACAACTCGGCGATGGTGACTCGCACGACGCAGGTCAACAGCCCGAACGGCATCGACGCCTTCGGCAACATCACGTCGAGCAGCGAGACGGTGAGCGGCGGCGGCGACAGCTTCACGACCACAACGGTCAACACCTACGACAACCTCAGCGGCCCCTGGCTGATCGGCCTGCTGCGCAAGACGACGGTGACCAAGGCGGCACAGCAGGCGGGCGACGTGGCGGCCACGCCGTCTGCACTGACGTTCTCGGCCTGCAACACGTTGAGCCCGGCGGCGGTGCCGGCGCTGGCGTGGATCAGCTGCACGCTGGGCAACAGCGGACAGACGGTGGCCTCGTCGATCGCATACGCAGCACCGGCCGGTACCACGGTGACCGGGCCGGCGAACTGTTCGGCCAACACCGCCGATTGCGGCGCGGTGGTGCTGAGCTCCGGCGCAGCCGTCGGCATCTACAGCGGCACGCTCAGCGCGACGCCGTCGCCGGCGGGCGGTGCGGCCTCGAAGGCGGTGTCGTTGACGGTGGCCCCGCCCCCGCTGGTCTTCGTGCCGGTGTCCACGCAGTGGGGCGCCATCGGCGCGGCGTCCGACTCGGGCGACTGGCCGACCATCAAGAACAACAGCAGCGTCTCGTTGCTGATCACCGCGCACACGGCGGTCGCGGGGCCGGCGGGAATCTGGTCGTGGCAAGGCCAAGCAGGCTACTGCCAGCCCGGCACCACGGTGCTGGCGCCAGGTGCGTCGTGCCAGACCTTCTTCGGCACCGGGGCCCAGGCGACACCGGGTTCGTACACTGCTGTCGACCAGATCAGCTACCAGGTGGTGGGTGCCACGGGCACGACCTACACGGTGCAGCAGAGCTACGGCTTCTCGGTGGCGACCACCATGCCCAACGTGAGCAGCCTGTCGTTCGGCAACGTGGCGGTGAACACGACGAGCGCGGCACAGAGCCTCACGCTGACGAACAACGCGACGAACGGCGGGACGCTCGCGAACCTGTCGATCACGCTGGCGGGTACGAAGCCGGGGGACTACCCGCTGACGCACACCTGCGGCAGCGCCCTCGCGGCGGGAGCGGCCTGCACGGTGACGGTGAGCTTCAAGCCGACGGCGATCGCCAACGGCATCGGCGCGAGCGTGCAGGTGCTGGGCTCGTACCCGCGGATGCAGGGTGGTGCCAATGGGGGCATCTCCATCGCGAACGGTGTGAACCTGTCGATTCCGGTGGGCGGCAATGGCACCGGCACGGTGGCCACGCTGACCTCGGCCGCGAGCCTCACGGTGCCCGCGACGTGGTACGGCGCGGCCGCGCAGACGGTCACCGCGACATACCGCAACGACGGCAACCTGCCGATGACCTTGGGCACACCCACGCTCGCGGCACCGCTGAGTGTGGCGAGCAACGGCTGCAGCGCGGTGGCGGCCGGGGCGAGCTGCAACCTGGTGATCAACGCGGCGACCAATGTGCAGGGGATCAACCAGAGTCAAGCCTTTGCGCCCAGCGGCGCAACCACCGCACCGGCGACGACGACGGTGAGCTGGACGACGCGCACGGCCGTGCCGCGCTGGGGATCGACGAGCCTGGCCTTCGGCAACGTGGCCGTGGGCAGCAGTGCGACGCAGGGCATCAGCCTGACGAACGACGGCAACACGGCCTACGACTGGGCGACCAATGCGGGCATCGCAAACCTGCCGGCTGGCTTCGGCGTGAACACCGGGAATTGCGGCAACGTCACCCCGGGCGGCAGCTGCACGGCGACGGTGAGCTTCACGCCGAGCGCTGCGGGCAACTACGCGGGCAGCGGATTGACGATGGCAGCGTATTCGTTCAACACCAACACCAACACCTTCAGCGTGTCGGGGACGGGCTACATCCTGCCGGTCATCAGCGTGTCCACGACGTCGATCAGCGGTTCGTCCACGGCTCCGACGGCGGCGGTGGCGAGCACGGCCTACAGCAACAGCGCACCGACCTCCACCACCCTCACGCTGTCGGTGAACGGCGGCATGAGCCTGACGAACAACACCTTGATCTGTGGCGGGGCATCCACCGGATGCAGTGGCATGTGGCAGGTGGTGTCTCCGACGACGGCCGGAACCTACACCGGCACGATCACTGGCACCTCGTCGATGGGAGGTTCGGTGCCGCCGATCTCGGTGACGCTGACGGTGCTACCGACACCGAGCAACACGACGGTGACGGTCAATCCCACGTCGCTGGCGTTCGGATCGCAGGCGATGGACCAGACCTCGGCGGTGCGGACGGTGACGGTGTCCAACACCGGAGCGGCGCCTGCGGCATTGAACTTCACCTGGCCGGCGATCTCCGGCGGGGCGAGTTTCAGTCGACAGGGCGGCACTTGCGTCGCTGGTGCACAGCTCGGCGCGGGCGCGTCGTGCACCGTGGGTGTGGTGTTCATCACGGGCTGCACGGCTGGCACGCTGAACCAGAACATCACGGTCAGCGGCGGCAACTATCCCGCCGCGTCGATCGGGGTGAGCGGCACGATCAAGACGGGGAAGTGCACATGAGCACGATGAAGAACAAGATGGTCCGGGTCGGGATCGCAGCCGCGCTGCTGGCGCTGTGCGGGATGACGCAGGCGCAGACAGCCGGTCAGCCCGTGACGCGCACGGTGACCTACGAGTACGACGCGTACGGCACGCCGGTCAAGCAGACGGTCGAGCCCGACGACGCGCGCTACACGGTCACCACCGTGATGGAGCCTGACGCGAACTACGGCGTGACGCGCAAGCGCACCGTGACCTGGCGCGACCCGGTCACCGGCGAGACCAGGACGCGCAGCGATGGCTCCGACTACGACAGCCGCTTCCGCTACGCCGAGAAGAGCACCAACGCAAAGGGCCACGAGACCACGAGCACGCACGATGCGGGCAGCGGCAACGTGCTGAGCACGACGGACCCGGATCGGCTGACGGCGCGCTGGCAATACGACGGCTGGGGCCGCAAGCTGCGCGAGAGCCGCGCCGACGGCACGGCCACCAGCACCGCGTACCGACAATGCGCGGACAGCTGCCTGAACGGCGCCGCGACGGTCACCATCACGCAGCAATGGGGCGGTGCAAACGAGGCCAGCCAGACCACCAGCCCGAGCGAGACCTTCGAGGACGCGGCCGGCCACGAGGTGCTGTCGCGCCACTGGGGTTTTGACGGCACCGCCGTGCTCAGCGAGAAGGTCTACGACGCCCAGGGCCGCGTGCAGCGGCTCTCGCGCCCGTACGCCACTGGCCAGAGCGCGGTGTGGACGAGCTACGACCGTGACGCCCTCGGCCGGGTCTGGCAGATCAACGCACCGACCAAGACCGGCAGCGGCGTCGACAGCGCGAGCTTCAGCTACAACGGCCTGAGCCGCACGAGCCTCAACGCGAAGGGACAAGCGCGTACCGAGGTGCGCAATGCCGCGGGCCAACTGGCGTCCGTCACCGATGCGTACGGCGCGACGACGCGCTATGTCTATGGGGCCTTCGGCAGCCTGGCGCGCACGATCGACCCGAAGGGCAACCGCATCGAGATCGGCTACGACCGGCTCGGTCGCAAGACGACGCTGGACGACCCGAACCTCGGGCACTGGACCTACGTGGTCGACCCGCTGGGCCAGACGCGCCAGCAGACCGATTCGAAGCAGCAGACGACGAGCTTCGAGTTCGATGTGCTGGGGCGCATGACGCGTCGACTGGAGCCCGACCTGGACAGCCGCTGGGAGTACGACACGGCCGCAAACGGCACCGGCGAGTTGGCCGAGACCTACACCTGGGCGGCCAACGCGAAGGACTACCGGCGCGTGCTCAGCTACGACGCAGTCGGCCGGCCCAGCAGCACGGTGACGAGTCTGGACGCCGATTACGCGAGCAAGGTGACGTACGACGCGTTCGGACGCCCGGACCGCACGACGCAGAGCCGGGCGGCGCGAGGCGCAGGTGTGACAGCAACGGCTGCAGGCAACTCCTTCCAGCAGCACTACAACGCGCTCGGCTACGTGGACCGCATCGACCGCTATGAAGGCACGTCCACGACCGCAATCACGCTGTGGACCGCGCAATCGATGGATGCGGAGGGCCGGCTGACGCAGGAGCAGCTGGGCAACGGCATGGTCACGCGCCGTGGCTACAACCCGTACACCGGGCGCTTGAACAGCATCCGCAGCGGGGTGTCTGCGGCCGATGCGCAGTACCAGAACGACGGCTACGACTACGACGTGCTCGGGAACCTGGAGAGCCGCAGCCAGCTGATGGTGAACGGTGGCGCCACTCTGAACGAGAGCTTCACGTACGACAGCTTGAACCGGCTGTACACGAGCGCGATCGGCAGCAGTGTCAAGACGACGACCTACGACGAACTGGGCAACCTGACGAGCAAGACCGGCGTGGGGCTGTACCGCTACCCGCCGTCGGGCGCAGGCAGCATTGGGCCGAACGCAGTCTCGGTGGTGCAGGGCACAGTGGCGGGGCTGACGAACCCCGGCTTCGGCTACGAAGTCAACGGCAACTTGAAGACCGGTCTGGGCCGCAGCTACGCGTGGACCTCGTACGACATGCCGTCGAGCATCGACAAGCTCGACGGGGCCAACGCGGTGCAGCGCACGGCGTTCCTGTACGGACCCGATCACGCACGGACGCGCCAGACGATCAGCCCGATGAGCGCGGGTGTGGCCGGATCAGCGACCACAACGATCTGGTACGGCGGCGCGGTCGAGAAGGAGATCGACACCGCGGCCAACACGACGACGATCCGCACGATGCTGCCGGCGCAACTCGGCTTCATCGAGGAGAAGTTCAGCGGCACGGCGATCGCGCCGACAGCGGTTGCCACGCGCAACCTGCGCTACTTCCTGACCGATCACCTCGGCTCCACGCTCGCCGAGATGGACCAGGCTCAGTCGGTGCTGCAGCGCATGAGCTACGACGCCTGGGGCCGCCGGCGCAACGCGGACGGTAGCGACGACTCCGGCCCGCAATGGGGCAACCTGAAGAACACGCAGGACCACAGCGGCTACACCGGGCACGAGCACCTCGATCAACTCGGGCTGGTGAACATGAACGCGCGCATGTACGACCCGCTGCTCGGGCGCCACACGAGCGCGGACCCGACCGTGCCGGATCCGACGAATGCGCAGGCGTTCAATCGCTACAGCTATGTGCTGAACAACGCGTTGGCGTTCACCGACCCATCGGGGTTGGACCCCATACGCATCAACACCACCAGCGACAGCATCTGTTTGGGGAAGCCTGACTGCAGAGTGAAATTCGAATCGGCCGCTGACGACAATGAAACGAAGACAGAGGGCGGCAAGACGGGCGTGGCTGTCAATGACGGCGGTACCACGAAACCTCAGACTTCGAATGAGTCGTCGACAACGAGCCCGGCAAGTTCGGGGACGCCAACGCAATCCCAGCAACAGGCGCCGACAGACCTGGGACCCGCGATCCAGAAGATCAACCGGCAGTTCACGGATGCCATGGAGGCCGGTGACGTTGCAAAGATGCAGCAGCTGTTCCAACAGTACCTCGAATTGAAGGGCGACGACCCCAGTTCCGGACCGAACAAGGTGCGGATGGGCTTTGCCATCGTGACCGTCGCGGGCCGCCAAGGAACCAACGATCTGTCGACACTCGCGCCGATGGCAAGTGCGGCGCTCGGTAGCGGCATGATTGGGGTTGGGGTAACGGTGCCGAAGGCTGGGAGCGCCGCAGCAGTAAACGCGCCCGTCTGGTCGTCTACAAAGAAGCTGTCCTCCGTTGAGAACGCGCTTGGGCATTGGAACAAGCACAAAAGTGAGTTTCCGGAACTGAACAATTCAAAGCAGTATGTTGAAGCGGCGCGGTCCTTGGCTGCGAAGCCACCCGCCACTGCGTTGACGAAGGGGCGAGGCGCGGAGACTTTGATCTACGACCGCGCAACGAATACGTTCTTGGTGAAAGGAACTGATGGCGCTCCAAAAACCATGTTCAGGCCGACCGACGGTATCAACTATTGGAACAAGCAATGAGCACATCTATTGAGGAATTGCATCCTTGTCCCTGCTGCGGCTCTCGAACGCTAGGAGCATTGGGAAGCTATGAGATCTGCGAAGTTTGTGGATGGGAAGATGATCCAGTGCAATCTACAGATCCGGACTACGCGGGAGGAGCCAACCACGAGAGCCTGAACTCTGCGCGGGAGAAGTGGAAGACGAAATTGGAGTAGTCAGCCGGAGGCTGTTGATGTTTGCCAAACAGAAAATATCTGAGGCTGTGATCTCCTGCAGCAACTTGCTGATGTCCGGGCGTACGACGGAGTATGTCTTGCCCACTTTGGAAGCGGCCCTTCCGGAGATCCCTTCAATTGCAGATGCTGCTACGAGAAGGATCTTCGAACGGTGCATTGCTGTTGCGATAGAGCAGATCAAGGTGTCTGATCTTCGCAGCGCGGGCCTGATCCTCAACTTGATTCACAACCTGCCGCTGGACGAAGAGGCCAAGAAGGTCTGGGACCTCGACGATTTTCTTTCGACGGAGTTGCTGACGTTCCTGGGGCACCATGACGAGGTGAAATCATCCGGACAAATTGCTCTCTTTGTCTGTGCGAAGCTGTCAGACCAATTGTGAGGCCCAGGCCACCGCCCTGTTTCGCGCGGCATCACCACTATGAACGTTGTCGATTTTTTGAAGACCATCTACGTCGGCGATCGCGGCTGCAAGTCGGTGTTGATCGATGGCTGGAACTCTGAAGTCAAAGTTCAGGTGACGTGCATCTCTCGCGTTCGATCAACTGCATGGGATCACTACACGGCCGAAGATCTGCCAGATGGTTTCATCGTTTTCGAGGGTGTGAAAAGTGTGGCCTTCGAACCGAGCGGCGTGATTCCGAACGACTCCATCAACGGCATCAGAGCAGAGCCGCTTGCAGGAGAGCAAGCGAAGTACTTGATCGTCATGAACGTGGATGCTGTTGATTCGATCGGTGAACGCACAGAAGTTGAAATCCGAATTCGCGCGGATTCAATGGCGTTGGAGGATCACAGCAAGCCAGGGTACAGGATCACCCGATGACGAGAGCGCCCCGACTCGCGTGGGGCATTTCTACGTCCTGACTGCGTGCGTGTTGACAGCGCCATCAGCCACCCGCAGAACCGGTGTCGTGACCTGAACACGATGCGGCATCCGCGAGCGACACGAAGGTGTGCGAGGTGACGGAGTGCAGCATCCCAGCACGCGCTTCTTGTAGAGCAAGCCGCCGGCCGAACCAGCCATCTGAATCACGCATGGCGCCATCTCGCGGCGGCATACCTATCTGCAATTTCCCTGCACAAAGTGTCCCCAAGCTCAGCGCCGATTCCACCGCTCAAGGAGCAGACGATGACGCAAGCCCAAGCCCAGGCACTGAAAACCCCGACGGCACCCGCCGGCAGGCGCTGGCCCCGATGGAGGATGAGCTGGACCGGCTTCGTGCTGTGCGTGCTCTACCTGTACCTGTGCGTCATCTGCATCTGGATGGCCGGTGGGCTGAGCGCGGCAACGACCGAGTGGCATCGCACCTGGCTGTGGTATCCGCTGGCGCCGCAGACGTGGCTGCTCGATCATGTCGGGCTCAGCTGGGTGATGGATTGCACCAGCTGGCGCGATGCCTACCTGGGGGTGGGCGGTGTCACGTTGCCGGCGCTGTTCGCGCTGGGCGTTGGCGTCGAGTGGCTGGTCCGGCATGTCCGAAGGAAGCGTGAGCGCAGCCCCTCCGGTAGCGAGCCGGTGAATTGAACGCGGAACCCGTGGCCTGTCAGGTCAGCGCGCTGTTGCGCGATCAACCGCAGCCAGCTCGTCGCCAGGAAATGCGTGTCCAGGCGCGTCCCCGGCATGGCCGTCGACCGCATGCCGAGCGCACACCACAGCTGGTGGTCGCGCGGGTGGCTCGCGAGTGTCGCCCGCAAGTTTGACAACAGAAGAGCGCCCTTGGGGGCCTAGGCGGTGCTCGCCGACGCCGGCGCCGAAGTCAACGCAGCCAACGCGCCCGCCTTGCGGTCGAACCATTCGCGCAGCCCGGGCTCGTCGAAGCGCTCGGCCAGCGAGAACGAGGCATCGCGCGTGGTGCGCGCCGCCTCGCCTTCGCCCATCCCGTGCCGGGCGCGCGCCAGTTCGAGCAGCAGGAAGGCGCGGTCGACGTCTTCGCTGCCGTTCGCTTCGATCATCCGGATGCCGTCGCGGGCGGCCCGCGCCGCGGCCTCCCAGTCGCCGAGCGCGTTGGCCACCAGCGCGATCAGGTAGTCGGCCCGCTCCACCTGTATCCAGGTGCCGGCGTGCTGCCAGATCGTCTTGCAGCAGCGCGCGGCCCGGGTCATCGCCGCTGCCACCGCCGGGTCGGCGGTGGCCGGCTGCGGGTGCTCCAGCCAGCCGGAGATCGCGTTGTTGATCGCGCGCGCCGCCATCACCAGCACCGGGCCGCCGGCCGGTGCGGCTTCGATCGCCTGCACGCAGGGCGCGAGGCTCGTCGCCACCAGCCGCGGATCGGCGCTGCCGGCCAGGTGCTGCAAGGCCCCCAGGCGCACCGCGGTGGCCGCAAGCGTCGGGCCGCAGGCGAGCGCCTGGGCCAGCTCGCCCTCGGCCTGCCAGGCCTGCAGCGCGGCGCCGCCCATCGCAAAGGCGACCGCGCGGTTGCGCAGCACCACCGGCGGCTGGCCGGCCAGCGCCGGCAGGGCCTCCAGCAAGGCCCGCGCACCAGGCCAGTCGTGGCCCTTCTCGCCGATCACGTGGTTCACCAGCCAGCTGTACGACGCGAGGTCGTCGGCTTCGAGTGCCGACGGTGCGATCGCGCGCAGCCGTGCGGCCGCGCCGACCAGGTCGGCGTCGTGGTCCTGCATCAAGGCCGATACTTCTGCCAAGGCCATCTCAACTCTCCAGGGTGGGTCGAAGGGGGGTGACCGCGTTCTTCAGGTGAGTGCTCCACATGGTGGCGTCTCCTTGTGATCGTGCTGGCGGTGGTGGGGCCGGTCGGCCGCCGGGTGGCCGTGCCACGTCAGCAGCCGCCGTGAGTGCAGGAAGCTGCAGAAGGCCTCCAGCGTATCGAGCTCGAGCTCCAGCGTGTCGGCCAGCTCGGCGAGCGGGCGGCGGCCGTCGAAGGCGTCGCACAGCCGGGCGGTGTCGCCGTCGAGCGCGCAGGGCAGCGTGTAGAACGCGGTGGCGTTCAGCACGCCCGGCGTGGCCGGGTCGGCCTCGTTGGGGGGCGCCTGCCAGCGGGCGCGCGGGTGCAGCCGCGGGCAACGCAGCGCGCCGGCCATGCCGGGGTGCAACTCATCGCGCTTGACGAAGATGTCGAACCAGTCGACCGGCAGGTCGCCGTCGCCGTAGTGATCGCGGCGCGGCTCGAAGCGGTCGCTCAGCAGCTGTGCGCAGGTTTCGGCGGCGGCCGGGTCGCCCTGGTGCCAGCCGTCCTGCGGAAACTCGGCGGCGATCGCCAGCGAGCCGCCCGGCGGCAGCAGCTCGGCCAGTTGCTGCAGGCACTCGGGCGGCGCCTGCAGGTGATCCAGCACGTTCAGCGCCAGCACCATGTCGTACGACGGCCGCGACATGCCGGGCCCGACCAGGCGCGCCACGCCGGCACGCGCGGCGCGCCGCTGCAGGAACAGCCGCTTCACCGGATCGATCTCGACCACGTCGGTCGCGATGCCGTTCAGCGCCAGCAGCAGCGTGACGTGGCCGGCGCCGGCACCGTAGTCGAGCGCGTGGCGCGGCGCCAGCCGCAGCAGCGCCCGCGCGATGCCGGCATCGGCCAGTTGCTCCGGGCCGAGCAGGTGGGCCCAGACGTCGTGGACCACGTTGCACAGGCCGACGTAGGCGTCGGTGACGGGTTCGTCCCAGGGGCGCAGCACCTCGGTGCGGAACTGCGCCAGCGCATCGATCTCGTCGCGCAGCGCGGTCGGCAGTTGTGCGATGAACTCGATCAGCGCATTCGCGCCCTGGTTCGCCACCTCGGCAGGCTCGGCCGCCTGTCCGGTGCGCGGCAGGTCGTCGTGGCGCAGGCTGTCGTGCACCCACCGGCAGAAGTGCTCGGCGAAGTCGACCGCATCGGCCGGCCGCCGCGGCTGCCATCCGTCGGCGAAGCGTTCGCGCAGCGCTTCGAGCGGCACCGGCGCGAGGCTGCGCGCCGCGATGATCTGCCTGAGTTCGTCGAGCATCGTGCGGCGTCCGTTCAGCGCACCGGGATGCGACGGCCCAGCAGGCGCTGCACTGCGTCGCCACACGCTGGCAAGGTGCTCACGCCGACAATGTTCATCGCTCATCCTCGAACGGCTGACTGCAAAGGGAATCCGCGCGTCCGCTGGAAGCGGTCGATCGGGTACGGCCATGCAACGGCGCGCGGCAGGTGGGCCGCAACCGGACTTCAGCGAGCGTGTGGCTCAGGCGGGGGAACTGACCATCGACGGGGAGTCGATGTCGGCGTGCACGGGGTGGTGCCCGTCTTGGTGTGCACTGGCCGGCGAAGAATAGCGAAGCATCCCCCGCGCTGCAATCCTTTTTTATGGGGATGATCGGCTCAGCGCCAGATCGCCGACACCAGCCACAGGTTGGCCACGCTGATCAGCACGAACAGCGTCCACGCGCCGGCCTTCAGCCACGGGCCGTTCGCGAACGATCCCATCAACGCGCGGTCGCTGGTGAAGCGGATCAGCGGCCAGATCGCGAACGGCAGCTGGAAGCTCAGCACCACCTGGCTGGCCACCAGCAGCTTGCCCACGCCGGCGTCGCCCAGCCACAGCACGCCGCCCAGCG
Organism: Rhizobacter sp. OV335; assembly: GCF_900142965.1. Classification (GTDB taxonomy): domain Bacteria; phylum Pseudomonadota; class Gammaproteobacteria; order Burkholderiales; family Burkholderiaceae_C; genus Rhizobacter. Next base: position 293,902 of record NZ_FRCQ01000002.1, on the reverse strand, counting down.
CCGGCAGCAGCGCGAGGCCGCGCGTGATCAGGCGGCGCTGCCAGCACGGGATCTTCAGGTCGAGGAAGCCTTCCATCAGCACCTGCCCGGCGATGGTGCCGGTGAAGGTGGAGCTCTGCCCGGCCGCGAGCAGCGCGACGCCGAACAGCACCGACGCGAACACGCCGCCGACCAGCGGATCCAGCAGGTGATAAGCGTCCTGGATCTCGGTAACCTCGGTGTGCCCGCTGCCGTGGAAGGCCGAGGCCGCGAGCGTCAGGATGGCCGCGTTCACCAGCAGCGCGAGCGACAGCGACACGATGGTGTCGAGCGTCGACAGCCCGATCGCCTCGCGCTTGCTCGCATCGTCGCCCTCGACGTGGCGCGTCTGCACGATCGATGAATGCAGGTACAGGTTGTGCGGCATCACGGTGGCGCCGAGGATGCCGATCGCGAGGTACAGCGCCTGCGGGTTCTCGATCGCCGACAGGCGCGGCACGAAGCCCTGCGCGACGGCACGCCAGTCGGGCCCGACCATCGCGAGTTCGACCGCGTAGCAGACGCCGATCGTCACGATCAGCCCGAGCACGATCGCCTCGATCTGGCGGAAGCCCTGGCCCTTCAGCCCGAGCACCACCAGCGTGTCGAATGCGGTGATCACGATGCCGGTCACCAGCGAGACGCCGAACAGCAGGTGCAGCGCGAGCGCGCTGCCCAGCACCTCGGCGACGTCGCACGCGATGATCGCGAGTTCGGCCAGGATCCACAGCACGCGGCTGGTCGCCTTCGGGTAGTGGTCGCGGCAGGCGCGCGCGAGGTCCTTGCGGGCGACCAGGCCGAGGCGCAGCGAGAGCGTCTGCAGCAGCATCGCCGCGAGGCTGGACAGCAGCACCACGCACAGCAGCGCGTAGCCGTAGCGCGAACCGGCCTCGATGTCGGTCGCCCAGTTGCCGGGGTCCATGTAGCCGACCGACACCAGCAGGCCCGGCCCGGCCACCCGCAGCAGCTTGCGCCACGGCGGGGCCCCGGCGGGGATGGCGATGCTGCCGCGGACTTCGGACGGGCAGAACGGGGCGGTGGCGGTGCGCGGCAATGAAAACATGGGCCGGATTCTGCCGGCTGCTGACAAGACGTTGTCAGCAGTCGCCGCGCAGCATCGCGGCTCTGTTCGATCCCACCCACCCATCGACACCACCCCGGAGACCGCCATGACCGATCCCATCCGCAGCGCCCTCAACTGGTTCGAGATCCCGGTCACCGACCTCGACCGTGCGCAGGCCTTCTACGAGAAGCTGTTCGCGACCACGCTGCGCCGCGAGCCGATGGGCGACGTGACGCTGGCGGTGTTCGGCTACGACAATCCCGGCGTCGGCGGCTGCCTGATCGCCGGCGACCGCGTCGCGCCGCCGTCGCAGGGCGGCACCATCGTCTACCTGAACGCGCAGCCCTCGCTCGATGCGGTGCTCGACCGCGTGCAGGCGGCCGGTGGCGCGATCACCACGCCCAAGGTCACGCTGCCGGGCGACATGGGCTGCTTCGCCCACATCGCCGACAGCGAAGGCAACCGCATCGGCCTGCACGCGCTGGCGTAGCATTCGCGCCCAGGAGACGTCGATGAACGCCACCCCCGGCTCCACGAGAGCCCACCCCCACTGATGCGCCGCGCCGACCGCCTGTTCCAGCTGGTGCAGCTCGTGCGCGGGCGGCGCCTGACCACGGCCGAGTTCATCGCCGAGCGGCTCGAGGTGTCGGCGCGCACGGTGTACCGCGATGTCGCCGACCTGCAGTTGCAGGGCGTGCCGATCGAGGGCGAGGCCGGTGTCGGCTACCGCATGCGCGCCGGCTTCGACCTGCCGCCGCTGATGTTCACCGGCGAAGAGGCGCAGGCGCTGGTGGCGGCCGTGCGGATCGCGCAGCCGCGCATCGATGCGGCGCTGGCGGCGCGTGCCGATGCGGCCCTGTCGAAGATCCTGTCGGTGCTGCCCAGCGCGGCGCGCGCGGCGGCCGAGAGCCTCGCGCTGTATGCCCCCACCTTCGAGTTCGACCCGCGCGCGCGCTCGCACCTGGAGCTGCTGCGGCTGGCCGCCGAATCGCGCCGCCGCGTGCAGCTGCAGTACGTCGACCTGAAAGAGGTCAGCACTGAGCGCACCGTGCGCCCGCTCGGTTGCTTCTACTGGGGCGCGGTGTGGACGCTGGCCGCGTGGTGCGAGACCCGCGAGAGTTTCCGCAGCTTCCGCGTCGACCGCATCGCCGAGATGATCGTCACCGACACCGCGTTCCGCGATGAGCCGGGCAAGACGCTGGCCGACCTGTTCCGCCACAACGAGGCGGCGGCCGAGGCGCATCGGAACGCGAACGCGGCCTGAGCATCGGCAGGGTCCCATGGGCCGCCCTCTAAGATGGCGGACCCCCACACCCCACCCTGCCCATGATCCAGCTGTATTACTTCCCCGGCAACGCCAGCATGGCGCCGCACATGCTGCTCGAAGAACTCGGCATCCCGTTCGAGCTGGTGCGTGTCGAGAGAGAGAAGGGCGCGTTGCGCTCCCCCGAATACCTGAAGATGAACCCGAACGGGTTGATCCCGGTGATGGTCGACGGCGACTTGGTGCTGTACGAGTCCGCGGCGATCTGCCTGCACCTGCTCGATGCGCACCCGCAGGCCGGCCTCGCACCGGCGCTCGGCACGCCGCAGCGCGCGCATTTCTACAAGTGGCTGATGTGGCTGACCAACTCGCTGCAGCCGGCGCTGATCTCGTACTTCTACCCGGACCGCTACGTGCGCGACGAGGCAGTGGTCCCGCAGGTGAAGGAATGTGCCGAAGCGCGCGTCGGCGCGCTGGTCGACCTCCTCGAGGCCGAACTCGCATCGCACGGCAAGCCGTGGCTGCTGGGCGATGCGTTCAGCGCGATCGACCTGTACGCGCTGATGCTGTGCCGCTGGACGCGCGGCTTCCACCGGCCGGCGCGCACGTTGCCGGCGCTCGGGCCCTATCTGCAGCGCGTGCTGGCGCGGCCGGCGGTGCAGCGGATGGTCGCGAGCGAGGGATTGAAGCCGCCGCTGGTGTGAGCCCGGTCAAGGCGTGGGCCACGCCCGCTGCGCCGGCCGCATCTGCTCCCACGCCCGCGCCAGCTGCAGCACGCCCAGGTCGTCGTGCCGCGCGCCGATGATCTGCAGGCCGATCGGCAGTCCGTCGCTCGTGTAGCCGCAGTTGATGCTCGCCGCCGGTTGCTCGCTCATGTTGTACGGCAGCGTGAACGCGATGTGCTCGAATGGCCGCGCCGGGTCGTTGGTCGGGCACGGCAGCTCGGCGGCGAAGGCCGGCATCGGCGCGGTCGGCGACAGCAGTGCGTCGAACGGCCGGCAGGCCGCGACAGCAGCCTCGCGCATCGCACCCATCTGGCTGTAGCCGTGGAACACCTGCGCGCCGCTCAGTGCCGCGCCGCCGCGCGCCCATTCGACGATGAACGGCAACACCTTCGCGCGCCGGGCCTCGGGCAGCGCCGCGATGTCCATCCAGGCGCGGCAGCGCCAGAAGCGGTCCATGCCGTCGATCATCTCGCGCGTCATGAAGGGCGCGACCGGTTCGACGATCGCGCCCGCGCCCTCGAAGGCACGCGCCGCGGCGTCGACCGCCGCCCGCACCTCGGCCTCGACCGGCAGGCCCCAGCCGGCGTCCATCAGCAGGCCGAGCCTCAATCCACGCAGCGGGCGCTCGAGCTGCGACCACGCGATGTCCTGGTGCGGCAGGCTCATCGTGTCGCGCATGCCGGGGTCGGGGCGCGACAGCACGTCCATCATCAGCGCCGCCTCGGCGACCGTTCGCGTCATCGGCCCGGCGACGCGGCCGGCGTAGGGCGGCTGGATCGGGATGCGGCCCAGGCTCGGCTTCAGCGTGAAGATCCCGCACCAGCCGGCCGGCAGCCGCACCGAGCCACCGATGTCGGTGCCGACGTGCAGCGGGCCATAGCCTGCTGCAGCGCCCGCGGCGGCACCGGCGCTGCTGCCGCCCGGGTTGCGGCGCAGGTCCCACGGGTTGCGGGCCAGCGGGTGAAAGCTCGACAGGCCGGACGACAGCATCCCGTAGTCGGGCATCGTCGTCTTGCCAAGGATCACCGCGCCGGCCTCGCGCAGCCGCGCGGCCGGCGGCGCATCGGCCACGGCCGGCACCAGCTCGGTGGCCGCGGTGCCCAGCGGCACCGGCGTGCCGCGCGTCGCGATGTTCTCCTTGATCATCGCCGGCACGCCGTCGAGCGCGCCGAGCGGTGCGTTCGCGAGCCAGCGCGCCTGCGAGGCCTCGGCCTGCGCGAGCGCCGCGGCCGCATCGAGCGCGTAGGTCGCGCACAGCCGCGGCTCCCAGGCCGCGATGTTCGCGAGCACCGCGCGCGCCACCTCCACCGGCGACAGCGTGCGCGCCGCGTAGGCCGCCAGCAGCTCCACGGCACCCAGCTGCGCGAGCGCGTTCATTGCCAGCTCACCGCGCCCATGTCGTTCGCGAACACCGGCGAGCTGCTCCACAGGCCCTTCAGCCGCTTGTTGGCGACCAGGAACTGCGGCAGCTGGAACAACCAGGCGTTGACCGCGTCGTCGGCCAGTCGGCGTTGCGCATCGGCGAGCAGCTTCAGCCGCTCCTTCGCGTTGGTGCTGGCGTTGTACTTCGCGACGATCTCGGCATAAGCCCTGCTGTCGTAGCCGAAGTAGTAGGCCGGGTCGGCATACACCGCGAAATCGAGCGGCTCGACGTGGCTGATGACCGTCAGGTCGAAGCTGCCCTTGAACGGTCCGGCCAGCCACTGCGCCCACTCGACGTTGTCGATCTTCGCGACGATGCCCACCTTCGCGAGCTGCGCCGCGACGATCTCGCCGCCCTTGCGCGCGTACTGCGGCGGTGGCAGCGACAGCGTCACGTTCAGCGGCGTCGCGACGCCGGCCTCCTTCAGCAGCGCGCGCGCCTTGTCGGGGTTGTACGGGTTCACGCCGGTCAGGTCGATGTAGCCGGCGTCGCTCGGCACCATGTGGCTGCCGATCGGCGCGCCGTGGCCTTCCATCGCACCGGCGATCACCGCCTTGCGGTCGATCGCCATCGCGATCGCGCGGCGCACGCGCACGTCGTCGAAGGGCTTGCGCTTGTTGTTGATCGCGACGATCGTCTTGCCCTCGGTGCCGCCGATCGCGACCGTGAAGCGCGGATCGCTCTGGAACTGCGCGAGGCTCTGTGCGGCCTGGAAGCGCGGGATCGCGTCGACGTCGCCGGCCAGCAGCGCGGCCGATTGCGCGGCCGGGTCGTTGATGATGCGAAAGCTCAGCTTCTTCAGCTTGATGGCTGCGGCGTTGCGGTAGCCGTCCCAGCGCGACAGCATCACCGCGCTGCCGCGCGACCAGCTCTCGAAGCGGAACGGGCCGGTGCCGACCGGCCGGGTCGCGGTGGTGGCGGCGCTCTTCGGGTCGAGGATCACGGCAGTGTTCTCGCCGAGGCGGAACAGCAGGTTGCCGTCGGCCTTCGCGAGCACCAGCACCACCGTGTGCGCATCGGGCGTCTCGATGCGGGTGATGTTGTCGAACACCGTTTTCTTCGCCTTGTTGGTGCTGCCTTCGGCGCGGGCGCGCTCGAAGCTGAACTTGACGTCGGCGGCGTCGAAGGCCTCGCCGTCTTGGAACTTCACGCCCTTCTTCAGCTTGAAGGTGTAGAGCCGGCCGTCGGGGTCGATGCTCCAGCTGTCGGCCAGCAGCGGCGTCACGCTGCCGTCGACGTTGATCTTGGTCAGGCCCTCGAGCACGTTGTAGTGGACGATCTCGCCGATCGACGCGGCCGCCGAGGTGGTGGGGTCGAGGCCCGGCGGCTCCAGCGTGATGCCGATGACGGCGCTGTCCTTGCGGGATTGCGCGGTGGCGAGCGTCGCGGCGCACAGCAGCAGCGTGGCGGTGGTCTTGAGGGCGGCGATCTTCATCGGGCGGATGGTAGCGGCAGCCCGATTCCGCTCGCCCTGAGCCTGTCGAAGGGCCGCGCTGAGCTTGCCGAAGCGCTGTCCGCAGGCTTCGACAGGCTCAGCCCGAACGGCTGCAGGTGGGCAGGACTTCGACAAGCTCAGCCCGAACGGTGGGGTGCGGGCCCGACATCATCGAACTCGCGGAGCAGTTCGTTCAATTGCTCCGGCGTGACGAACTCACCTCGCTCGATCTCGGCCAGCGCCTCCGCCAACTCCTGCTCGTCTTCTGCAGACAAGGAAGACGGCGCAGACTTGGAATGGGCGTTCATGCTCCCAGCGTACTCGCAGCCGATACCAACGCGCGTGTGTACGCATGCTGCGGCGCCCGAAGCACCTCGTCCGATGCACCGCGCTCGACGACCTCGCCACCGCGCATCACCACCACCTCCTCGCACAGGTGGTCGACCACCGCGAGGTCGTGGCTGATCAGCAGGTAGGTCATGCCGAAGCGCTGCTGCAGGTCGACCAGCAGGTTCAGCACCTGCGCCTGCACCGACACGTCGAGCGCGCTCACCGGCTCGTCGGCGACGATCAGCTTCGGCCGCGTCACCAGCGCCCGTGCGATCGCGACGCGCTGGCGCTGGCCGCCGGAGAACTCGTGCGGATGCCGCGTGGCGTCCGACGCGCGCAGCCCGACCGCCTCCAGCGCCTCGGCCACCCGCCCGACCGCATCCGCCTCACCCACGGGCAACGGCTCGGCGACGATGCGACCGACGCGCTGGCGCGGGTCCAGCGAGCTGTACGGGTCCTGGAACACCATCTGGAAATCGCGCCGTGCCGCGCGCAGCTCGCCCGGCGCCAGCGCATTCAGGTCGCGCCCGCCGAACAGCACCCGTCCGCTGCTCGGCGGCTCGAGCGCCATCGCGATGCGCGCGAGCGTCGACTTGCCCGAGCCCGATTCGCCGACGATCCCGAGGTTGTGCCCGGCCCGCAGCGTCAGGCTCACGCCGCGCAGCGCGTCGACCCCCGGTGCTGGCTGCAGCAGCCGCTCGCGCGGCAGCGTGTAGCGCCGCGTCACCTGCTCCAACGCGAGCAGCGGCAGCTCGCCGGCCGGCGTGCTCAAGTCAGCAACTGGCGTGCCGCCAGGCTGCGCATCAGCGCGGTCAGCCCGAAGCGCCACGGCGCGATCTCGTCGCAGCGGCGCACCCGGTTCACCAGCGCGCCGAACGCCGGCGACGACACCGTGACCACGTCGCCCACCACGTGCGTGAAGCCCTGGCCCGGGCCCATGCGGTCCTGCGTCGGCGCGAGCATGGTGCCGAGGAACAGCATCAGCCCGTCCGGGTACTGGTGGTGCGGGCCGATCGCCTGCGCGGCCAGGTCCAGCGGGTCGCGGCTGATCTTCGCGAGCGTGTCGCGGGCCTCGACGCGGAAGCCGTCCGGCCCCACCACGCGCAGCGCGATCTCGCAGCGGCGCAGGTCGTCGATTCCGAAGTGCGCATCGAACAACCGGATGAACGGCGCCATCGCGCACGACGCGTTGTTGTCCTTGGCCTTGCCGAGCAGCAGCGCGCTGCGGCCTTCGAAATCGCGCAGGTTCACGTCGTTGCCGAGCGTCGCGCCGCGCACCCGGCCGTGGCTGTCGATCGCGAGCACCACCTCGGGCTCCGGGTTGTTCCACGACGAGCCCGGGTGCAGGCCGACATCGGCGCCGGTGCCGACCGCGGCCATCGGCGGCGCCTTCGTGAATATCTCGGCGTCCGGCCCGATGCCGACCTCGAGGTACTGCGACCACGCGCCCTGCGCGATCAGCACCTCCTTGACCTGGGCCGCCTGCGGCGAGCCGGGCACGATGCCGGCCAGGTTGTCGCCGAGGATGCCGGTCAGCGAGCGGCGGATCGCATCGGCGCGCGACGCGTCGCCGCGCGCCTGCTCCTCGATCACCCGCTCCAGCAGGCTCGCGATGAAGGTGACGCCGCTCGCCTTCACCGGCTGCAGGTCGCAGGGCGCCATCAGCCAGGCCTGCGTGCCGTCGCGCAGCGATTCGTCGCTGTTGGCCAGCGCCGCCTCATAGGACGCGATGCGCGGCGCCTGGCCGTCGCGCAGCGCCGACTGCACCGCGAACACCGGGTCGTCGAGCTCCAGCAGCTGGCTGCTGGTGGCGGCCACCATCGACAGGTCGTGCAGGTCGTCGCCGGTCAGCGTGACCAGCGTCGGCCCGACGCCGGGCACCCACAGGCGGCCCAGCAGCGTGGCGCGCCGGGCATCGTGGGGCAGCGATTCGGCCACGTGCAGGGGCAAGGGCGGGAATTGGATGTGCTTCGGAATGCTCATGGAGGCTCTCGCGGCAGGGGGTGACAGGGCAGGATCGACAGAGCAGAAGGGTTTGTCCCGCTGAAGACTGCGGGGGCCGGCGCTTACCATGACACTTCGCGTGTCCGGCGCCGCTGTCCCACAAAGAAAGCGAAGGAAGTCCCGATGCTCAAGACGATATCGCCGCTGCTCACGCCCGATGCGCTTCACGCACTGGCCAGCATGGGCCACGGCGACGATCTGGCGATTGTGGACGCGAATTTCCCCGCCGCCCAGGTGGCGCAGCAGGCCGGTGCGCGGCTGGTGCAGATCGCCGGCGCCGACGCCCCTGCCGTGCTGGCGGCGCTGCTGCCGCTCTTTCCGCTCGACACCTTCGTGCCGCAATGCGCCTGGACGATGCAGGTGGTGGATGACGCCCGCACCGTACCGCCGCCGGTGGCCGAATTCCGCAAGCTGCTGCGTGCCGCCGGTGAAAACGAGCCGGCCACGCTGGAGCGCTTCGCCTTCTACGAGCAGGCCCGGCGCGCCTTCGTGATCCTGCGCACCGGCGAGCAGCGCAAGTACGGCAACCTGCTGCTGCGCAAAGGGGTGGTGGCCACCGACTGACGACCCGCTGTCCGGTTCAGGCGCGAGGGGGGCCGCGCCGTCATCCGCTCCCATCCTCGGGAGAAGACCATGACGATTCCTGCTGCATCCGCCTCGTTCCACGGCATCTGGCCGGCGCTGCTGACGCCGCTGAAGCCCGACCTCGGCATCGACCTGCACCGCTTCGGGCTGCACGCCCGCGCGCTGGTCCACAACAAAGGCTGCGGCGGCGTCGTGCCGTTCGGCACCACCGGCGAGGGGCCGTCGTTCTCGGTCGCCGAGCGCCGCGACGCGGTCGACGCGCTGGTCGGCGAAGGCGTGCCGGCGCCGCAGATCCTGGTGTCCACCAGCTGCGCCGCGCTGCCCGACACGCTGGCGCTGACCCGCCATGCGCTCGCGATCGGCGCTCACGGCTGCCTGATGATGCCGCCGTTCTTCCTGAAGGGCGTGAGCGACCAGGGTGTCATCGACTGCTACCGCCAGGTGATCGACGGCGCGGCCGACGACCGGCTGCGGCTTTACCTGTATCACATCCCGCAGGTGAGCGGTGTCGGGCTGTCGCGCAAGGTGGTCGAGACGCTGAAGCGCCTGTACCCGCAGACCATCGTCGGCGTCAAGGACAGCAGCGGCGACACCGCGCACACGCTGGCGCTGGCCGATGCCTTCAACGAGACGCTGATGGTGACCGCCGGCCACGAGCCCGACCTGCCCGAACTGGCGCGGCGCGGCAGCACCGGGGCGGTCAGCGGGCTGGCCAACTTCATGCCGCACGTGGTGCAGCGGCTGGCCGGCCGGCCCGATGCGCCGAACACCCCGCACGACGTGTCGCGGGTGCGCCTGCTGCTCGCAATGCTGGGTTCCTACGCGCTGACACCCGCTTTGAAGGGCATCATGGCGGCCCTGAGCGGCGAGCCCGGCTGGTTGCGGGTGCGGGCGCCGCTGGTGGCGCTGACGCCGGACCAGATGCACACGCTGCAGCATGCGCTGAAGCCGATCGCGCTGGACCTCGACGTCGATTGATCCGAACAAGGAAGCTGGAGACTGCATGATTGTTGATTCACGGCGCCGCCGCCTGGCGGCCGGCCTGGTGTTGTCCGGATTCGCCGCGCCCGCTGCGCGGGCCGCCGGCAAGACGCTGTTGCGCATCTCGACCCCGGCGGTGCCGGACGACTGGCACGCGAAGATGTGGACGGTGTTCAAAGATGCGCTCGAGCAGTCGGCCCCCGGCGAGTTCGAGCTGCAGGTCAACCTGAACGCGGCGCTGTTCAAGCAGGGCACCGAGCCGGCGGCGATGGCGCGCGGCAACCTGGAGCTGGCGTCGATCTCGGCCTTCGACATCGCGAAGCTGCTGCCGGAGTTCTCGATCTTCACCGCCGGCTACATGCTGCGCGACCCGCAGCACCAGCAGAAAGTGTTCAACGGCCCGATCGGCGACGAGATGTTCAAGCGCGTCTCCGACCAGCTCGACGTGACGGTGCTCGCCACCGCCTACCTCGGCACGCGCCAGCTCAACCTGCGCGATACCCGCAAGGTGATGGTGCCGGCCGACCTGAAGGGCGTGAAGCTGCGCATGCCCGGCTCGAAGGACTGGCTGTTCCTCGGCCAGGCGCTGGGCGCGACGCCGACGCCGCTGGCCTTCGGCGAGGTCTACCTGGGCCTGAAGACCGGCACGATCGACGGCCAGGACAACCCGCTGCCCACCGTGCGCGCGGCCAAGTTCTACGAGGTGACCAAGCAGCTGGTGTTGACCAGCCACCTGGTCGACGGGCTGTTCATCGCGGTCGCCAACAAGACCTGGAACGCGGCCCCCCCGGCGCAGCGCCAGAAGCTGAAGGCGGCGGCGCAGTCGGCGGCGCGCTGGAACAACGAGAACCGCATCAAGGAAGAGGCGCAGCTGGTCGACTTCTTCAAGCAGCAGGGCCTGCAGGTGACGACGCCCGACGTGGCCGCCTTCCGCCGCGCGGTGCAGCAGGCGTATGCGGCGTCGGAGCAGGCGAAGTCATGGCCGCCGGGGTTGCTCGAGCGCATCAACGGAGTCTCGTGATGCAACGGTGGCTGAAACGCGGCGCCGAGGCGGTCGGCGGCGGGCTGTTCGTGTTGCTGTTCCTGGTGTTCCTGGTGCAGATCGTCGCGCGCTTCGGCTTCAACCGGCCGCTGCCGTGGACCGACGAGCTGGCGGTGGTGCTGTACGTCTGGGTGATCCTGTGGTCGACCGCGTTCGTCGTGCCGCAGCGCGAGCACGTGGCCTTCGACCTGGTCTACAACGCGATGCCAGCAGGCATTCGGAGGGTGTTCCGCGGGCTCGCGGCGCTGCTGTTCGGCGGCCTCGCGCTGTGGGCGCTGCCGGCCAGCTGGGACTACATCCACTTCATGGCGCGCGAGGGCACGCCGGTGCTCGGGCTGCCGTTCATGGCGGTGTTCCTGCCGTTCGCGCTGATGCTGGCCGGGGTGGTGGTGCGCAGTGCGCACACCTTGTGGCGCATCGCGCGCGGGCTCGACCAGGAACTGAGCGGCGAGGTGAAGGCATGACGGCGGCGCTGTGGGCGCTGGTCGGCGTGCTGGTGGCCGGCTTCGTGCTGCGCGCGCCGATCGGCTTCTCGATGATCGGCAGCGGCATCGCCTACCTGATCGTCAAGCGGCAGGATGTCGGCCTGGCAGCCGAGCAGGTGCTGAACGGGCTGTACAACAGCTATGTGCTGCTGGCGGTGCCGCTGTTCATCTTCGCGGCCAACCTGATGAACGCCGGCACCATCAGCGAGCGCATCTTCGACTTCTGCCGCATCCTGGTCGGGCGGCTGCGCGGCGGGCTGGCGCAGGTCGACATCCTGGTCAGCGTGGTGTTCTCGGGCATGAGCGGCAGCGCGATCGCCGATGCGGCCGGGCCGGGGCTGGTGACGATCCGGCAGATGCTGAAGAAGCCGGAGTACACGCCCGGCTTCGCCGGCGCGGTGGTGGTCGCGAGCGCGACGCTCGGGCCGATCATCCCGCCGTCGATCCCGATGGTGATCTATGCGCTGGTGTCGGGCAGCTCGGTCGGTGCGCTGTTCCTCGGCGGCGTGGTGCCCGGCGTGCTGATGGCGCTGCTGATGATGGCCGTGGTGCATTTCATCGCGACGCGGCGCAACATGCCGCGCGAAGACAAGGTGCCGCTGCGCGAGTGGCCGCTGATCGTGTGGCGCGGCGCGTTGCCGCTGTCGCTGCCGGTGCTGCTGCTGACCGGCATCTACACCGGCATCTTCACGCCGACCGAGGCGGCCGCGGTGGCGGCGCTGCACGCGCTGGTGCTGGCCGGCGTGGTCTACCGGGCGCTCAGCTGGCGGGTGCTGTGGGGCGTGGTGATGGAGTCGACGCGCTCCAGCGCGGTGATCACGATGATCCTGGCCGGTGCCTTCATGATGAACTACGCGTTCACTGCCGAAGGCGTGCCGCAGTCGCTGGCGGCGTGGATGGCGGGCTTCGATCTCGGGCGCACCTCGTTCCTGCTGCTGGTGAACCTGCTGTTCCTGGTGCTCGGCTGCTTCATGGACATCTCGGTGCTGCTGCTGGTGTTCGTGCCGATCCTGCTGCCGATGGTGAAGGCGCTCGGGATCGACCTGGTGCACTTCGGCGTCGTGATCGTGCTGAACATGATGATCGGGCTGATCCACCCGCCGTTCGGGATGCTGCTGTTCGTGACGAACGCGCTGACCGGGATTCCGATCAAGGACATGCTGCGCGAGGGCTGGCTGTTCATCGTGATGCTGCTGTTGCTGCTGCTGGCGATGACGCTGTTCCCGCAGATCGTGCTGTGGCTGCCGCAGTCGATGGGGTATCGCTGAGCGCGTCGGAGGCGACCCTTCGACAAGCTCAGGATGATCGGGGGAGAACCGTTCGCCCTGAGCCTGTCGAAGGGTCGGGCTGAGCCTGTCGAAGCCCCGGTGGCAGTGCCTCGACGCGGATACAGCGCGCGGAGTGAGCAGCGCCAACGCTGACATGCGCCGGCAAGCCTGCGCGGCACGCATCCGCCACCCACCCGCACCGGTCCGCGAACGGGCACCCCGCCGGCCACTCACCCAGCGCCGGCACGCGGCCCGGGATCGTCGCGAGCCGCATGCCGCGCGGCGCACCCAGCCGGGGCCGCGCGCCGACCAGCCCGCGCGTGTACGGATGCGCCGGCGCGGCCAGCACCTGCGCGCCCGGGCCCTCTTCGACCACCGTTCCGCCGTACATCACCATCACGCGCTCGACGCTGCGCGCCATCAGGTCGAGGTCGTGCGAGATCAGCAGCAGCGCCATGCCGCTGTCGGCGATCAGCGTGCCGATCAGCGCGAGGATCTCGCGCTGCAGCGTCGCGTCGAGCGCCGTCGTCGGCTCGTCGGCGATCAGCAGCTCGGGCCCGCAGGCCAGCGCCGTCGCGATCATCACCCGCTGGCGCTGCCCGCCCGACAGCTGGTGCGGCCGCGCATCGAGCCGCTGCGCCGCCTGCGGCAACTGCACGCGGTCGAGCAGCCGCAGCGCCTCGGCGCGTGCCGTGCGCGCATCCAGCCCGCGGTGCACGCGCAACGGCTCGGACACGGTGCGCCACAGCGGCTGCAGCGGGTCGAGCGCCGTCATCGGCTCCTGGAACACCATCGCGATGCGCCGGCCGCGCAGCCGGCACATCATCGCGTCGTCCAGGCCGATCAGCTCCTGCCCGTCGAAGCGGACGCTGCCGGCCACGCGCGCCGCATCCGGCAGCAGCCCCATCAGCGCCAGCGCCGTCATCGACTTGCCGCAACCGCTCTCGCCGATCAGCCCGAGCGTGCGGCCTCGCGCGAGATCCAGGTCGATCCCGCGCACCGCGTCGACCGGCCCGCGCGCCGACGGCAGGCTCACGCGCAGATCTCGGACCGAAAGCAACGCGCCGCTCATCGCCGCTCCCCCGCGAGCCGCGGGTCCAGCAGGTCGCGCAACCCGTCGCCCATCAGGTTCAGCCCCAGCACCGCGAGCGCGATCGCGACGCCCGGGTACAGCGCGAGCTGCGGCGCCTGGAACATCATCTCCTGCGCCTCGTTCAGCATCCGTCCCCAGCTCGGCTGCGGCGGCCGCACGCCCAGGCCGAGGTAGCTCAGCGCCGCCTCGGCCAGGATCGCGACCGCGAACTGGATCGTCACCTGCACGATCAGCGGCGCGGCGATGTTCGGGAGCACATGGTCGAGCGTGATCTGCCAGCGGCTGCGCCCGCAGGCGCGCGCGGCCAGCACGAAATCGCGCGACCACACCGCGCCGGCCGCCGAGCGGCTGATGCGCGCGAACACCGCCATGTTGAAGACCGCGATCGCCGCCACCGCGGTGCCGACCCCGGGCCCGGCCAGCGCGGCCAGCATCAGCGCGGTCAGCAGCGCCGGGAACGCGAAGCTGAAATCGGCGATGCGTATCAGCAGCGCATCGAGCCCACCGCGCCGCGCGGCGCCGAGCACGCCGATCGCGGTGCCGAACAAGGCACCCAGCCCGACCGCCGCGACGCCCACCAGCAGCGAGGTGCGCGCGCCGACGATCAGCAGCGACGCGATGTCGCGCCCGAGGCTGTCGGTGCCCAGCCAGTGCGCGGCCGACGGCAGCAGCAGCCGGTTCGGGATGTCGATCTCGGTGGGCGGGTACGGCGTCCACGCGAGCGACAGCAGCACCGCGGCGAGCCACAGCCCGACCAGCACGCAGCCGGCGACGAAGCTCGGGTGGCGCTTCATCGGTGCGCTGCCTTCAGTCGCGGGTCGATCGCGACCAGCAGCAGGTCGACCGCGAAGTTGATCGCGATCACCGCGGCGGCGAACAGCATCACCACGTTCTGCACCACCGCCAGGTCGCGGTTCGCGATCGCCTGGAACACCAGCAGCCCGAGCCCGGGCAGCGCGAACACCTTCTCGACGACGATCGCGCCGGTCAGCAGGTTCGCGAATTGCAGCCCCATCACCGTCAGCACCGGCACCAGCGCGTTGCGCAGCACATGGCGCCACAGCACCGCGCGCCGGCCCAGGCCCTGCGCGCGGGCGCTGCGCACGAAATCCTCGCGCATCACCTCGAGCACCGCGCTGCGCGTCACGCGCGCGAGGATCGCGACCTGCACCGCGGCCAGCGCGACGGCCGGCAGCAGCAGCGAACGCAGCGCTTCGGCCGGGCCTTCATCCCAGCCGGCAAAGCCGCCGGCCGGAAACCACTGCAGCTTCACCGCGAACACCCCGATCAGCAGGATCGCGAGCCAGAAGTTCGGCACCGCCATGCCGAGCTGGCTGGCGGCCATCACGCCGGCATCGCCGAGCCGGCGATGGCGCGAGGCGGCGAACACGCCGAGCGCGAGCGCGAACACGGTGGTGAGCCCCATCGCGATCAGCGCGAGCGGCAGCGTGACGAGCAGCCGCTCGGCCAGCAGCTCGGCGATCGGCGCGTCGTACGCGACGCTGTGGCCCAGCTCGCCGCTCGCCAGGCCGCGCAGCCAGCGGCCGTAGCGCACGAGCGCCGGCTGGTCGAGCCCGAGCTGCTGCGCGAGTGCCGCGGCGGCCTCTGGCGTGGTACCGGTCTCCAGCCGGACGTCGACCGCGCTGCCCGGCAGCAGCGCGAGCACCGCGAAGATCAGCGCCGAGGCCGCCAGCAGCGTGGCGACGAAGGCGGCGCAGCGTTGGATCAGGAAGACGCTGATGGGCGCGGCCTCACAGGGAAAAGATCTTGCCGGGGTTCATGATGTTCTTCGGGTCGAGCGCGCGCTTGACGCTGCGCATCATGTCGACCGCGCCGGCCCCCGCTTCGGTGACCAGGAAGCCCATCTTGTGCAGCCCGATGCCGTGCTCGCCGGTGCAGGTGCCGTCGAGCCGCAGCGCGCGCTGCACCAGCTGCAGGTTCAGCCGCTCGGCGGTCTCGCGTTCTTCCGGCTTGTCGGGGTCGATCAGGTAGGCGAGGTGGAAGTTGCCGTCGCCGACGTGGCCGACGATGTAGTACATCAGCCCCGAGGCCTCGACCTCGGCGACGCTGTCGTTGATGCACTCGGCCAGCCGCGAGATCGGCACGCAGGTGTCGGTGGTCACGGTGCGGCTGCCTGGCTTCATCTGCAGCCCGGCGAAGTACGCGCGGTGGCGGGCGGTCCACAGCCTGGTGCGCTCCTCCGGCGTGATCGCCCACTGGAAGCCTTCGCCGCCGAACTCGCTGGCGATCTCCTGCACGGTGGCGGCCTGCTCGGCCACGCTCGCCTCGCTGCCGTGGAACTCCATCAGCAGCAGCGGCGATTCGGGCAGCGTCAGCTTGTCGTGCCGGTTCACCGCGCGCACCGCGTTGGCGTCGAGCAGCTCGCAGCGGGCGATCGGCACGCCCATCTGGATCAGCTGGATGGTGGTGCGCACCGCGGCGTCGATGCTCGGGAAGCTGCAGGTGGCGGCCGAGATCGCCTCGGGCAGCGGGTACAGCTTCAGCGTGATCTCGGTCATCACGCCGAGCGTGCCTTCGCTGCCGACCATCAGCCGCGTCAGGTCGTAGCCGGCCGACGACTTGCGCGCCCGCGTGCCGGTATGGATCACCTCGCCCTGCGGCGTGACGACGGTGAGCGCGAGCACGTTGTCGCGCATCGTGCCGTAGCGCACGGCGTTGGTGCCACTCGCGCGCGTGGCGCTCATGCCGCCGAGCGTGGCGTCGGCGCCGGGGTCGATCGGGAAGAACAGCCCGGCATGGCGGATCTCGGTGTTCAGCTGCATGCGGGTGACGCCGGCCTGCACGGTGACGGTGAGGTCTTCGGGGCGCACCGACACGATGCGGTTCATGCGCGTCAGGTCGATGCTGACGCCGCCCTGCACCGCGAGCAGGTGGCCTTCGAGCGACGAGCCGGCGCCGTAGGGGATCACCGGCACGGCGTAGCGGTCGGCCAGCTTCACCACCTCGGCGACGTCGTCGGTGCTCTCGCAGTACACGACCACCTCGGGCGGCGGCACGTCGAACGGCGATTCGTCGCGGCCGTGCTGCTCGCGCACCGCGAGCGCGGTGGAGCAGCGCTCGCCGAAGCGGGCCCGCAGCGCATCGACCATCTCGGCGGGAACCGGCCGCGGATCGAGCTGCGGCAGCAGGTGGGCGGGGATGG
This sequence comes from Rhizobacter sp. OV335, assembly GCF_900142965.1. Lineage (GTDB taxonomy): Bacteria > Pseudomonadota > Gammaproteobacteria > Burkholderiales > Burkholderiaceae_C > Rhizobacter. Next base: position 277,023 of record NZ_FRCQ01000002.1, on the reverse strand, counting down.
GTGCGTTCATGGCGAGGCCTCCGACAACGGAACGTCGATTCTGCACCCTAGAATCTGCGACCTCACCACCGAACGCTTCCGTGTCCCTGGATACGCTGACCACCGTCGAGACACCGGAAGGCATCGCGCTGTCGCTGAGACCGGCCGGGCTGGTGCCGCGCGTGCTCGCGTTCGCGGCCGACTTTGGCATCCGCGTCGTGATGTTCCTGACGCTGTCGGCGCTGCTGGGCCTGGGCGGTGGCATGGGCGCCGGGCTGCAGCTGATGGTGTATTTCCTGCTCGAATGGTTCTACCCGGTGGCGTTCGAGCTGGCGCTGGCCGGTGCCACGCCCGGCAAGCGCATGCTGGGCCTGCGGGTGGTGATGGACTCCGGCCTGCCGGTGACGCCGGCCGCGTCGATCATCCGCAACCTGCTGCGCGCGGCCGACTTCATGCCGCTGCTGTACGGCTTCGGCGTGCTCGCGATGCTGTGGCGGCCCGATTTCAAGCGCCTGGGCGACATGGCCGCCGGCACGCTGGTCGTGCATGCCGGCAGCGTCGAGTTGCACGGCGCGCTGCCCGAGGCGCCGCCTCGCGCGCCGGCCCGGCCGCTCGCGCTGCGCGAGCAGGCCGCCATCGTCAACTGGGCGATGCGCGGTGCGCGGCTCACGCCGGCCCGCTTCGACGAACTCGCCACCCTCGCCCGCTCGGCCACCGATGCCGCCGACGGCACCCCGGCCGACGCCACGCAGCGCCTGCTCGGCGTCGCGCACTGGCTGCTCGGCCGCCGCGGAGACGCCGCCCGATGACGCCGCTGCAGTTCGAGGCGGTGCATGCGCCGCTGTGGGACGAGTTGCAGGCCCTGCTCGACCGGGCGGAGGGCACGCGTCCACGCAAGAAGGCCGACAAGAAGACCGCCAAGCCGGCCGAGCGGAAGAAGATCCTCCCGGTCGACGGCGCCCGCCTCAGCGTGCTGTACCGCCGCGCCTGCGAGCACCTGGCGCTGGCGCAGGCGCGCGCCTACCCGATCGGCCTGACGCAACGCCTGGAGCAGCTGACCCACCGCGCGCACCAGCTGATCTACCGCCGCCACGAGCCCGGCTTCGGCATCGGGCGGTTGCGCCGGCTGCTGCTGGTCGACATCCCGCAGAGCGTGCGTGCGCACCGCGGCTACCTGCTGGTGGCGGCGCTGCTGTTCGTCGTGCCGACGCTGCTGGTCGGCTGGGCCTGCTGGCGCGACCCCGGCTTCATCCTGCACCTGATGGATGCGCAGCAGGTGCGCAACTTCGACCAGATGTACGGCCCCGGCGCCGACCCGATCGGCAAGCCGCGCAGCGCCGAGACCGACTGGCAGATGTTCGGCTACTACATCCAGCACAACATCGGCATCGGCTTCCAGTGCTTCGCGGCCGGCCTGTTCGGCGGCATCGGCAGCGCGTTCTTCCTGGTCTTCAACGGGCTGCAGGGCGGCGCGGTCGGCGGCTACCTGACGGCGCGCGGCCACGGCGAGGCGTTCTACTCGTTCATCGTCACGCACTCGGCCTTCGAGCTGACGGCCATCGTGATGTCGGGTGCCGCCGGGTTGCGGCTCGGCCATGCGCTGCTGGCGCCCGGCCGTCGCACGCGGCTCGAGGCGCTGCGCCATGCGTCGTCGCACGCCATCGTCGTGATGTACGGCGTGATCGCGTTCCTGCTGATCGCCGCGGCGGTCGAGGCCTTCTGGTCGTCGGCCCGCTGGGTCGAGCCGCAGGTCAAGTACGGCGTCGGCGCGGCCTGCTGGGCGCTGGTGATCGCCTACCTGGGCTGGCAGGGGCGGCCGCGCCGCGCTGCCGACGTGGAGGCCGCGAATGCAGGTTGACGCGATCGCCGTCGAGCTGCGCCCGCGCCCGATGCACGAGGCCGGCGACCTGGGGGTGCGCCTGGTGCAGGCCAACGCGCGCTCGGTGTGGGCGACCTGCACGCCGGTGTTCGCCGCGGTGTTCCTGCTCGCGCTGTCCAGCGTCGAGATCGCGAGCTGGCTGCCGAGCGTGCTGATCTTCTGGCTCAAGCCCTGGATGGACCGCAGCGTGCTGTTCGTGCTGTCGCGCGCGGCCTTCGGCCAGTCGACCCGCTTCGCCGACCTGTGGCGCGCGCAGCGCGAGGTCTGGTGGGGCCAGTGGTTCACGAGCCTGACGTGGCGGCGCCTGTCGCCGTGGCGCTCGTATACGCAGCCGATCTACCAGCTCGAAGGCCAGCGCGGCAAGGCGCGGCGGCAGCGGCGCGCGCTGATGCTGCGCTCGCAGCGCGGCCCGGTCGGCGCGATGCACCTGGTGTTCGCGCATGCCGAGGCCTTTCTCGGCATCGGGCTGATGGCGTTCATCGCGCTGCTGCTGCCCGAAGGCCTGCGCAGCGACGCCTGGGGCTGGTTCACCGGCGGCAGCGTGTCGGCGTCGTTCGCGACCGCCAGCGGCTACGCGCTGGTGGTGCTGGTGCTGGAGCCGTTCTATGTCGGCGCCGGCTTCGCGATGTACCTGAACCGGCGCGTGCAGCTCGAGGCCTGGGACATCGAGCAGGAGTTCCGCCGTGCGTTCTAGCGCTGCGTGGTGGCTGGCGGTGGCGCTGCTGGGCGCCGGTGCGCAGGCCCAGCAGGCGCCCGACGCGGCGGCCTCGGCTGCTTCTGCCCCTGAGGCCGTGGCAGGCCGCCCGTCGCGCGACGAGATCGAAGCCGAACTCGCGACGCTGCGCGCCGACCCGCGCTTCGGCGGCACGCAGAAGCAGAAGACCTGGCGCTTCAAGCCGCGTGAATCCGAGCCGAAGAAGCCCGAGCCGCCGGGCGCGATGCCGGGCTGGTTCAAGTGGCTGCGCGAGTTCGCCGGCTGGGTCACCGCGGCCGGCCGCCTGGTCGTGTGGACAGTCGGCGCGGTGCTGGTCGCGGTGCTGATTGTCGGGCTGCGCTACTGGATCCGCGAGCGCGCCGGTGCGCTGCCGCAGCGCGCGCCGCCGCTGCCCAGCCATGTGCGCGACCTCGACATCCGCCCCGAGAGCCTGCCCGACCGCATCGGCCCGGCCGCTGCCGCGCTGTGGCAGCGCGGCGAGCAGCGGGCTGCCTTGTCGCTGCTGTACCGCGGCGCGTTGTCGCGGCTGGTGCATGGGCATGCGCTGCCGATCCGCGCGGCCAGCACCGAGGGCGAGTGCGTCGCGTTGGCACGCGCGCGGCTGCCTGCCGAGCCGGCAGAGTTCTTCGCTCGGCTGGTGAGTGCCTGGCAGCTCGCGGTCTACGGCGCCCGGCTGCCGCAGACCGACGAGGTGCTTGCGCTGTGCCGCGAATTCGACGCGCGGCTGCAGGCGCCCACCGCGCCGGTCGGCGCCGCGGCCGTTGTCGGAGCGCAGGCCGCATGAAGCTGCTGACTTCCGACAACCTGCTGCGCGCCGGCATCGCCGCGGTGTTGGTCGGCGGCCTGCTGTGGCTCGCGTCGTGCACCGAATGGGTCGAGGTCGACGTGCCGAAGCCGCCGTCGATCGAGGCGGCGAAGAATGACCTGCTCGCGCTCGAAGACCTGGCCCGCCGGCTCGGCGTGAAGGTCGAGCGGCCGACCGACCTGTCGCAGCTGCCGCCGGCCGGCAGCACCGTCTGGTTCGCGACCTGGCAAGGCAGCATCTTCCCCGGCCGCGGCGAGCGGCTGCGCGCCTGGGTGGCCGACGGCGGGCAGCTGGTGCTGCAGGCGACCGACCTCAACGAGGCGGAGCTCAACGCCTGGTTGCCGGTGCGCACGCTGAAGCCGGTGGCGCCGGCTGCACACCACGCCGCATCCGGTGTGCGTGGGCACGACGACGATGAGGACGACGGCGAAGACGAGGATGAAGAGGCCGACGCGCCGTCCGCACCGGCGGCGCAGGCCTCGCGCCCGGCCGCCGGCGGCAAGCACGATATCGACCGCATGCTGGCGCAGATGCGCGAAGGCCCGCCGTGCCGCTCGGTGGCCGAGCCGGAATCGGTGGCACCGGCCTTCCCGCCGGCGCGCAAGTTCATGAGCTGCGCCCACCCGCCGTGGCCATCGGTGCAAGCGAAGCTGCCGGCCAGCTGGCAGCTCGATGCCGAGAACGGCATCGAAGTGCTGCGCGTGCCGCACGGCCGCGGCAGCGTCACCGTGCTCGCCGGCTGGGACCTGCGCGGCAACCGGGCGCTGACGCGCGGCGACAACGGGCTGATCGCGTCTGCTGCACTGCAACTGCACCGCGGGCAGCTGCTGTGGATCGTCGAACAGGAATCGCGGGTGTCGCTGGCGGCCTGGCTCTGGCAGGCCGGCGCGGCGGCGCTGCTGCTGGCGGGCCTCGCGCTGCTGCTGGCCTGGTGGCGCGCCGCGCCGCGCTTCGGCCCGCTGACGGTGCCGACGCCGCCGGGCCGCCGCTCGATGGTCGAGCAGGTCACCGGCACCGCGCGTTTCCTGTGGCGCCACGGACCGCTCGCATTGCAGGCGGCGCAGGTGCGCGCGCTCGACGAGAGCGCCCGGTTGCACGTGATGCGCTACGACGAGCTCGAGCGCGGTGCCCGCGCGTCGGCGATCGCGAAGTTGACCGGGCTGGACGCCGCGGCGCTCGGCCTCGCGCTCGACCGCAGCATCCCGCGCCGCCGCATCGACCTGCCGCCCGTGCTCGAACTGTTGGAAACCGCGCGCCGCCGGCTGGCCACGCGCGCCACGCACACCGCTTCCTGAGGACCCTCCATGCAGATCAAACCCACCGACCTGACCCGTGCCGCCGAACTGCTGAACGAACTGCGCAGCGAGGTCGGCAAGGCCGTCGTCGGCCAGCAGCAGGCGGTGGACCAGTGCCTTGTCGCGCTGATGGCCAGCGGCCACGTGCTGATCGAAGGCGTGCCCGGCCTCGGCAAGACGCTGCTCGCGCGCACGCTGGCCAAGTCGCTGTCGCTGAACTACGCCCGCGTGCAGTTCACGCCCGACCTGATGCCGTCGGACATCACCGGCCATGCGGTGCTGGAGGCGCGCGGCGAGGCGGGCGCGCCGGTCGGCGCGCTGCGCGTGCACCGCGGGCCGGTCTTCACCAACCTGCTGCTGGCCGACGAGATCAACCGCGCGCCGGCCAAGACGCAGAGCTCGCTGCTGGAGGTGATGCAGGAATACCAGGTGACGATCGAGGGCCAGACGCTGCCGCTGGACAAGCCGTTCATGGTGCTCGCGACGCAGAACCCGGTCGACACCGAAGGCACCTACCCGCTGCCCGAGGCGCAGCTCGACCGCTTCCTGTTCAAGATCGACATCGGCTACCCGTCGCAGGATGAAGAGACCGCGATCGTGCGCCGCACCACCGAGCAGCTGGCCGGCGACCAGTTTCCGCTCGACGCGATCACGCCGCGCCTGGACGAGCGCTCGGTGCTGGCGCTGCAGCGCCTGGTGTCGTTCATCCGCGTCGACGACAAGGTGCTCGACTACGCGGTGCGGCTGGCGCGGGCCACCCGCGTGTGGCCGGGCCTGTCGGCCGGTGCCGGGCCGCGCGGCGCGATCGCGCTGGTGCGCGCGGCGCGGGCCACCGCGATGATGCAGGCGCGCGATTTCGTGACGCCCGACGACGTGAAGCAGCATGCGCTGCCGGCCCTGCGCCACCGCGTGATGCTGGCGCCCGATGCGCAGCTCGAAGGCCGTGCGCTCGGCGAGCTGCTGGCCGCGATGGTCGACAGCGTGGCCGCGCCGCGCCTGTGAGCTGCCGCTGATGCGCCTGCGCCTGATCCCCAGCCGTGCCGCCGTGGCGGTGGTGGCCGCCGCCGCGCTCGCGAGTGCGGTCGCGCTGCTGGCGGGCGTGCCGGCGCCGTGGGTCTCGGTGGGGGCCGGCGCGCTGGCGGCCGCGGGCCTGGGCTGGGCGCTGGCCGACCTGTGGCACACGCGGCGCCGCTGGGCGCGCGCGCCGCTGCGGCTGGAGCGGCGCTTGCCGCAGGCGCTGGCGCTCGGCGTGCCGCGCGAGCTGGTGCTCAACGTTGCCAACCCGGCGACGCTCGCGTGGCGCGGCACGGTGTTCGACGAACCCGACGGCACGCTCGATTTCGACGGCCTGCCGCGCGCGTTCAAGCTGCCGGCGCGCCGGCGCATCGAGCTGCGCTACCGCGTGACGCCGCGCCGGCGCGGCCCGGTGCGTTTCGGCGGCACGCAGCTGCGGCTGCGTTCGCGCGGCGGCAGCTTCGAGTGGCTGCACCTGCTGGGCGAACCGCAGGTGCTGCACGTGTACCCGAACTTCGCGGCGGTCGCGCGCTATGCGTGGCTGGCCGGCGACCGGCGGCTGTCGCAGATCGGCATCAAGACCTATGCGCAGCGCGGCGAAGGCACCGACTTCAAGCAGCTCGCCGACTACCAGAGCGGCGACCCGGTGCGCCACATCGACTGGAAGGCGACGCTGCGCCACGGCCGGCCGATCGTGCGGCAGTTCCAGGACGAGCGCGACCAGTGCGTGCTGTTTCTGCTCGATTGCGGGCGGCGCATGCGGGCCGACGAGGGCGCGCTGAGCGCCGACGGCGGCCACTTCGACCAGACGCTGAACGCGCTGATGCTGCTGACCCACGTCGCGCTGAAAGAGGGCGACGAGGTCGGCGCGATCACCTTCGGGCATGCGCCGGGGCAGCAGCGCCGCTTCGCGCCGCGCAAGGGCGCGGTGACGCTGAACGCGATGATGGCGCGGCTGTACGACATCGAGCCCGGCACCGACCACTCCGACTACCTCGAGGCAGCGCGCGACGTGATGAAGCTGCAGCGCAAACGGGCGCTGGTGATCATGCTGACGAACTTCCGCGATGAAGACGCGGCCGAGCTGGCCCCGGCGCTGAAGCTGATGCGCACGCGCCACCTGGTGCTGGTGGCCAGCCTGCGCGAGCGGGTGCTGCGCGAGCTGGCGGGCCAGCCGCTGGGCGTGGCCGAGCGGGCGGTCGAGGTGGCCGGCGCGCACTGGTTCGAGCAGGGGCGGCGCGATGCCTTCCGGCGCGTGACCGGGCAGGACGCGCTGTCGGTGGACGTGGAGCCGCGCGACCTGCCGGTGGCGCTGGTGAACCGGTATCACGCGGTGAAGCGGTCGCGGCTGCTGTAGGGGCGGTCCACCCAACAGGGGTGCTATGCGCGGCGCGGAGGCTCCGCTACGATGGCCGCGCCGAACCCCGGCCCACGACATCACACCATCCCGAGGAGAACCATCCCATGGCCACTGCCAACCCTTCCGCCAATCCCTACCAGCCGCCGCGCGCGGCCGTTGCCGACATCGACCGCGCGTCGGGCGAAGTGCAGGAGATCAACCTGTGGTCGGCGCGCGGACGCATCGGCCGCCTGCGCTACCTCGCCTACCTCGGTGCGAGCTACCTGCTGCTGCTGCCGGTGTTCCTCGTGGCCGGCCTGGTCATGGCCCTGACGAATTCGCCGTTCGTGGCGGTGGCGATCTACATCGTGGTCGGCATCGTGTACCTCATCTGGAGCGTGATGATGATGATCCAGCGCACGCACGACATGGGCTGGACCGGCTGGGCGGTGCTGCTCGCGATCATTCCCTTCGTCGCGTTGATCTGGTTCTTCAAGGCGGGCACGCCCGGCACCAACGAATACGGCGCGCCGCCCCCGCCGAACAGCCGCTCGGTGAAGATCCTGGCCTGGGTGTTCCCGGCCTTCTTCGTGCTCGGCATCCTGGCCGCGATCGCGCTGCCGGCCTACCAGAGCTACGTGATGCGGGCCAAGGCCGCGCAGATGCAGGTCACGCCGCCGGCGCAGCCCTGAGCATGGCGAACCGACTCACCCAGATCGCCACCCGCACCGGTGACGACGGCAGCACCGGCCTCGGCGACGGCACGCGCGTGCCGAAGGACCACCTGCGGGTGCAGGCGATGGGCGATGTCGACGAGCTGAACTCGACGCTCGGCGTGCTGCTCGCCGAGCCGTTGCCCGACGAGGTGCGCGAGCTGCTGGTCGTGATCCAGCACGAGCTGTTCAACCTCGGCGGCGAGCTGTCGATCCCCGGCTACGAGCTGCTGAAGGCCGATGCGGTGCTGCGGCTCGACGAGGCGCTGGCCCACCACAACGCCGCGCTGCCGCGCCTGAAGGAGTTCATCCTGCCAGCGGGCACGCGCAGTGCGGCGATCGCGCACGTGGGGCGCACCGTCGCGCGGCGGGCCGAGCGCGCAGTGGTGGCGCTGGCCGCGCACGAGGCGGTGCGGGCCGAGCCGAGGCAGTACCTGAACCGGCTGAGCGACCTGCTGTTCGTGCTGGCGCGCGTGCTGAATCGCGCCAACCTCGACGGGCTGGGCGGCGACGACGTGTACTGGCGCAGCGAGCGGCTGGCGAGAGACGCGGACTGAGCGGCCCGGTCAGGGCGCCGAGTAGTAGCCGACCGCGAATTCGGCCAGCGTCAACTGGCCGTCGTGGTCCACATCGAGCTTGTCGAACATCGCGGCGATGGCCGGCAGGCGCTCGGCCTCCTCGCGCGACAGCTTGCCGTCGCCGTTCACGTCGACGCGGGTGAACACCGCCTCCATCGCGGTCTTGTCCTTGGCCGACGGCTCGGCCGCCAGCGCCAGGGCGCTGGCCAGCAGCGCCGCGCCGCCCAGGGTCACGGCCAGCAGGCTGCTGCGAATGCGGTGCGGCGTGGTCATGGCGTGCCCCGGTCAAGTGGATCGAACCGGCATTGCACCCGATCCTGCGCGCCGGGGCCAGTCTTCTTGCCTTGGCTTACCCGCGCTACATCTGCGTGACCGCCTTTACATGCGCAGACGCCCCGTGCCGCGCCGGGCCACTCAGCCGCGGCGTGCCTTCACCGACTGGTGCAGCACGTCGAGCACCGTCAGCGAATCGTCCCAGCCGATGCAGGCGTCGGTGATGCTCTGGCCGTAGGCGAGCTGCGCCGGATCGTCCTTGCCGGCGCTGAACTTCTGCGCACCGGCCTGCAGGTGGCTCTCGACCATCACGCCGAAGATGCGGCGGCTGCCACCGGCGACCTGGCCGGCGATGTCGCGCGCGACGTCGATCTGGCGCTCGTGCTGCTTGCTGCTGTTGGCGTGCGAGCAGTCGACCATCAGCGACGGGTTCAGCTTGGCGGCCTCGAGGTCCTTGCAGGCCGCCTCCACATGCACCGCGTCGTAGTTCGGCGTCTTGCCGCCGCGCAGGATCACGTGGCAATCGGGGTTGCCGCGCGTCTCGACGATCGCGACCTGGCCGTTCTTGTGCACCGACAGGAAGTGGTGCGCGCGGGCCGCGGCCTGGATCGCGTCGGTGGCGATGCGGATGTTGCCGTCGGTACCGTTCTTGAAGCCGATCGGTGCCGACAGGCCCGAGGCCAGCTCGCGGTGCACCTGGCTTTCGGTGGTGCGCGCGCCGATCGCGCCCCACGAGATCAGGTCGCCGATGTACTGCGGCGAGATCACGTCGAGGAACTCGCTGCCGGCCGGCATGCCCAGGCGGTTGATCTCGGTCAGCAGCTGGCGCGCGATGCGCAGGCCTTCGTCGATGCGGTAGCTCTCGTCGAGGTAGGGGTCGTTGATCAGGCCCTTCCAGCCGACGGTGGTGCGCGGCTTCTCGAAGTAGACGCGCATCACGATCTCGAGCGTGTCGGCGTATTTTTCGCGCTGCACGCGCAGCTTGCGGGCGTAGTCGACGGCGGCGACCGGGTCGTGGATCGAGCACGGGCCCATCACGACGAGCAGGCGGTCGTCGCGGCCGGCGACGATGTTCTTGATGCGCTGGCGGGTGTCGGCGATCAGCGTTTCGGCGGCCGTGCCGCGGATCGGGAAGAAGCGAACCAGGTGTTCGGGCGGGGGCAGCGGAGTCACGTCCTGGATCCTTTCGTCGTCGGTCTGGCCTGTCTTGTCGATGGGCGCATACCAACCCTCCGTGGCGCTGGCGGACTTGGCGTTCATGGGCGTGATCTCCTGCTGGGATGGGACGGTGAAACTTCGGGAGGGCAAAAAAAAACCGCCGGGGGAGCCCGGCGGTTTGGTGAGTTCTTTGCGTTTGTCTCTTACAGCCTACGCGCTGACCTCTCCTCCGCCGGGCGGTGCGAGAACCAAAAGTAGGCAAAGAAGTAGGACGGGACGAAACGCATGGGCGCGAATGTAGCACGGGCTCCCGACGGGCCGTCAAGCTCCTTTTTGCGCACAGGTGTTTGCCGTCGGCGGCAAATTGACAGCGTCGCGCGGGCGCGGGTCAATCGCGGTTTGCCAACAAGACTGGAGACAAGCATGGACCGACGACACCTGATTTCCACCGGCGCCGTGATGGGCCTGGGCACCGTGGCCGGCTGCGCCACCGACAGCCGCGCGGCCGGCGGCGCGAAGACCGCGTTCGACGTGCCGCAGCCGACGCTGCCGGTGGTCGGCAGCGCCGAGCTGTTCCCGGTGCGGCGCATCTACTGCATCGGCCGCAACTACGCGGCGCATGCGCGCGAGATGGGTTCCGACCCGAACCGCGAGCCGCCGTTCTTCTTCCAGAAGCCGAGCGATGCGGTGCAGTTCGTCGCGCCCGGCAGCACCGGCGAGCACCCGTACCCGCCGCTGACGAAGAACTACCACTACGAGATCGAACTCGTCGCGGCACTGCACCGGGGTGGACGCAACGTGCCGCCGGAGCAGGCGCTGGACCTCGTCTACGGCTACGCGATCGGGCTCGACATGACGCGCCGCGACCTGCAGCGCGCGATGGGCGACGAGAAGAAGCCGTGGGAGATCGGCAAGAGCTTCGACCGCTCGGCACCGATCGGGCCGATCCACCGCGTGGCGCAGGTCGGGCATTTCACGCAAGGCTCGATCACGCTGAAGGTGAACGGCCAGCTGAAGCAGAACGCCGACCTGAAGCAGATGATCTGGAGCGTGGCCGAGCAGATCAGCAAGCTGTCGCAGGCCTTCGAGCTGAAGCCGGGCGACATCATCTTCAGCGGCACGCCGGAGAACGTCGGGCCGGTGGTGCCGGGGGATGTGATGCAGGGGGAGATCGCGGGCTTGCCGCTGCTGAGCGTGCGGGTGGTGTAGGCGGGGCAAGAGAGGGAACCGCGCCGGGCGTGTCGTTACCAATGCAGGCAGGCGAGCAGACGCCTGCTGCAGCGACAGCGACACCTCCGGACAGGAACCGACCATGAGTGGGCATACCTCAGGCAAACCCAGCTTGCCTCGCGCGTCACTGAAGAGCGTCCGCACCCGCGATGCGAGATGCACGGGACCTGATAAGAAGGCCACGCCTCGGATGACGCAGGAGAGGGCGGAGGCCACATTGGTCTCGCTGGGTCTGCAATCGCCACGGCGGCCCACGATCGAACCTCAATCCGACGAGCTGTTGACACAGCAGCGCCAGGACGAGGAAGCGCTGTTGCGCGCGATCGAAGCTGCGATGACGCGCAATGACGATGCCTCTGCCGAAGCGCTGCGCCTGCAATTGAAAGCGGTGCAGCAGCAAGGTGTCGCGTTGCGGGAGAGGCTCGCGTCGACGACGCCCGGAACGGTGGAACAGCTGCGGGCCTGCCGGCAACAGCTCGACAGGGAGCTTGAAACCGCGGGTCCACTGAAGGACGAGTTCCAGGCCGCCAGGGACTACGTGCAGGCGCTGGAGACCCGCATCGAGGCCTCTGCAGCCAGAGTGGAGTACCTCGCGAAGAAGGTTGACGCGCTACTCGCGCCGGCCACGCACAAGCCCGAGATGAAGCACGGAACGCTCTCGGACGTGGCGTTACTCAGGCGATGCGATATCGAGAGTCATCAGCAGTCGGGGCGAGTCTGGCATTCGCAGTCACTCATCAACGCAGGGCCGCAATGGCTCGTCAATCAGGAGAGAACCATGAGTTCCGGAATCGGAAAGTCTTTGGGGAAGCGCGAGAAGCACGGCACCACGGGCGAAGGGAAGAAGCCTGAGCACAAGAGCCGCGTCAAAGACAGCCAGCGAAAGGCTCGTCAAACCTTGAATCTGGCGGGTGGGCAAGACGACTATGTCATTCCATCGACGCCGCTTGGCAAGGGCCGTGCCACGGTTGATTTCTCGTCTTCCAACTCAAGCTCCGTCTTGCCGACGTACGCGGATCGGAAAGAGCATGACCCACGAAGGACGTGGAGTCCGAGATCGCCAGGTCAGACGCCGAGGGGAAAGCCAAGCATCCAGAAGCAGATACCGACGCTGGGCAGCGGTCGCAACGTCCACGAAGTCATTCGGGAACTCGTAGGATCGGTGAAAGATGCCTCCGAAGAACAGATCCGCAAGGCGCTCGAACACCTGGGTGTCATGGTTGGAAGCGATGTCAATCTGAAAAGTGCCGTGCAGGACTACAAGAGAAAGGCACAAGCGGCAAGACGCGAAATGGGCAATCTGGAACAGCGCGCGATTGACATGGAAGAGCAGGCGGCCGTTCTGCAGAAACTCAGCGAAGGCGGAATCGCACAATGCGAGAAGGCAATTGTCGAGTTGAATGCAGAGCTCGAGCGCCGAGCGATGACCTCTGTCGAGTATGGCCAAGTTGAGGAGGCCACGACTTCGTTCGGAGAGGGGACCTTCGGGGGAGCTACGCTGAAACTGACGGAGCTGATCGACGAGTTGACCCGTGCAGACGAGAAGGCGGAAGCCGAGACTCGTGAAAAGCAGCGTGCCGACAGTGTCCGGAACGTGCGTCCGTCCAAACCGGTCGCTGCGGTCGAAACGGGAACAGCGTCGCCCGACAAGATCGAACGCAAGGTTGCTGAGCACAAGAGTCGAGTAGAGCAGCTCAAAGCGCTTCTCGCGGATGCGCAAGCCAAGCTGGAGAAGTGGGACGGCATGGCCAACGCCAACCTATAGCAAGAGCTGGTCAGGCGCCCGCACCACCAAGCGCCTCGCCGTGCTGGTTTGCTCAGGCCGTCCCGCCCACCGTCATCTTGTCGATGCGCAAGGTGGGCTGCCCCACCCCCACCGGCACGCTCTGCCCTTCCTTGCCGCACACGCCGACGCCGGTGTCGAGCTTCATGTCGTTGCCGATCATGCTGACGCGGGTCAGCGCGTCGGGGCCGTTGCCGATGATGGTGGCGCCCTTCACCGGGTACTGGATCTTGCCGTTCTCGACCCAGAAGGCCTCCGACGCGGAGAACACGAACTTGCCGCTCGTGATGTCGACCTGGCCGCCACCGAAGTTGGTGGCGTACAGCCCGCGCTTCAGGCCGGCGATGATCTCTTCCTTGGGCTTGTCGCCGCCCAGCATGTAGGTGTTGGTCATGCGCGGCATCGGCACGGCGGCGTAGCTCTCGCGGCGGCCGTTGCCGGTCGGGGCGACGCCCATCAGGCGGGCGTTCATCGAATCCTGGATGTAGCCCTTCAGGATGCCGTCCTCGATCAGCACGTTGCGCTGCGTCGCGTTGCCTTCGTCGTCGACGTTCAGCGAGCCGCGGCGGTCCGGAATCGTGCCATCGTCGAGCACGGTGACGCCCTTGGCCGCCACGCGCTGGCCGATGCGGCCGCTGAACGCGCTCGAGCCCTTGCGGTTGAAGTCGCCCTCGAGCCCGTGGCCGATGGCCTCGTGCAACAACACGCCGGGCCAGCCCGGGCCGAGCACCACGCTCATCTCGCCGGCCTTGGCCGGGCGCGATTCGAGGTTGGTCAGCGCCGCCTTGACGGCATCGTTCACATAGCTCTCGATGATGTTGTCGTGGAAGTAGCCGAGCCCGAAACGGCCGCCGCCGCCGCCGGAGCCGACTTCGCGGCGCACCTCGCCGGCGATGGTCTGCTCGGCGATCACGGTGACCGACAGGCGCACCAGCGGGCGCACGTCGGCGGCCAGCGTGCCGTCGGCGCGGGCCACCAGCACCACGTCGTATTCGGCGGCGATGCCGGCCATCACCTGCTTGATGCGCGGGTCCTTGGAGCGGGCGAGCTTCTCGACGCGTTCCAGCAGCGCGACCTTCTGCGTGCTGTCGAGCGTGGCGATCGGGTCCATCGGCGCGTAGAGCACGCGGCTGCCGGCGATCTTCGGCGCGCCGCCGATCTTGACCGTGCGGCTCTGGCCGGCCGCGGCGATGGTGCGCACGGTGGCGGCTGCATCGAGCAGCGCAGCCTCGGAGATGTCGTCGGAGTACGCGAAGGCGGTCTTCTCGCCGGCCACCGCGCGCACGCCGACGCCCTGGTCGATGCCGAAGCTGCCGCTCTTCACGATGCCTTCTTCCAGGCTCCAGCCTTCGCTGCGCGTGTACTGGAAGTAGAGGTCGGCGTCGTCGATGCGGTGCGTCGCGATGGCCTGCAGGGCCTTCGAGAGCGTGGCATCGGTCAGGCCGAAGGGTTCGAGCAGCAGCGAGCGGGCGACGGCCAGTCGTTCGATGGTGGGTTCGCGCGAGATCATGGCGGCGGCTCCTGTGGGGTGGTGGGGCATTCTAGGAGGAGGCGAAAGGCACGACGGTAAAAAGGGACCGGTGCAAAGGGAACCGAACATCGAACCACGTCACTCAGGGTTCGATATCAGTGAAAGCTTGTCCAGACGCTCACACCAGTCGCAATCCTTGTCAGGAGTCACAGCTATGAAAGAAACGCAGCCCCCTCGCGGAAAGTTCACTCACGGCACTTCGCCGGGAAAGAATGAAGAGAAGCGGAAAAGTAGGCTGTCCATTCGGGAGGTTCGTGGGAAATCTGCGAAGAGCATCCCGAACTTCAAAGACTGTGTGCCGTTGACCGAGGCGCAATCGGTGGCCTGGGACAAAGGCGAATTGAATTTCGGCCAATTGACTCCCAGGCAGCAGCGGCAAGTCAAGGACTATGAAAAGAAGTTGCCGCGGGAGGTGACTGCTGGGGCCGACGCGGAAAAAACCCCGAGAAAAGAACCAGCCGACCTAAAGCTGTCATCTGGCAAGGGAGTCCAAAGTGGCACACGGAAAGTGCTTCCAAGCTCGCAAGAGCACGCACCCTCGACACCGAAGGGCAAATCGAGCCCGAGGATCAAGACCCGGAGTCGGACGCCCGGCGTTGTCATACCTGAGCAGATGGAAATCTTGACGGCGGAGCTGAATGAGCCGGTCGATGAGCGCTTGGAACAAAAGATCCACTTTCAACGAGAGAAGATTGGCGGGCTCAAACAGCAACTCAAAGCGGAGGAAGGTCGTCTGAGGCTGCTTCGGCAAAAGCGAGATGCGCTGGCGGCCAAGGCGAAAGAGATCGGTGACACAAGCTCATCCACCGGCGCCAGTGCGCTTGTCCACAAGTTGTCGTATCAGCGCCGCCAGCAGTAGCGTTATTCAAGTTCGCGTTTCAATCGCAGCGCATGCTCGTAGAGCACATTGCGGGCTTGCCCCGTCAGGCTGGCCGCGAGCGACACGGCCTGCTTGAGGGGCAACTCCGCGAGCAGCGTCTGCAACGTCGCGGTGGCGCGGGCTTCATCATCGCCGCTGCTCACCGCCTGGCCATGGAGCACCAGCACGAACTCGCCCCGCACACGGTTGGCATCCGCGGCAAGCCACGCCGGCAGTTGGTCGGCCGGCATCGTCGCGACGTTTTCGAACTGCTTCGTCAGTTCGCGGCACACGGTCAGCGGCCGCGCACCGCACGCGCCGGCCAAGGCGGTAGCCAATGCCTCGATGCGGTGCGGCGCCTCGAACAGCACTTGCGCCGACGCACGCGCTGCCACGGCGGCCAGTGCACGTTGCCGCTCAGCGCCCTTCGCCGGCAGGAACCCGACGAACTCGAAGCCGCCGGTGACGGTGTCCCCCGCCACGCTCAACGCGACCAACGCGCTGCTGGCACCCGGAAGAGGAACACACCGATGACCCGCCGCCTGCGCCGCAGCGACCAGCACCGCGCCCGGGTCGCTCACCGCCGGCGTCCCCGCATCGCTCACATACGCCACCCGCTCGCCGCGCCCCAGCCGCGCCACCACCGCCTGCGCCGCTTCGCGCTCGTTGTGCTCGTGCACCGCCAGCAGCGGCTTGTCGAGTCCGAGGTGCCGCATCAGTTGCGCGCTGTGCCGCGTGTCCTCGCAGGCCACCGCGTCGACCAGCGACAGCACGTGGATCGCGCGCAGCGTGATGTCGGCCAGGTTGCCGATCGGCGTCGCGACGACGTACAGCGTGCCGGCGGGATACTGCTGTGCCCCCGCCGCGGCCTCGGCCGCCTTCAGCAACAACGATGAATCCAGGGTCACGATGGTCCAGACGACGAAGGAGGTGGGAGACGACGGCGAGGCACGGGCGCTCGCGCACCTGCTGCGCCACGGCCTCGTGCTGGTGCGGCGCAATTATCGGGTCGCCGCCGGCCCGCGCGCCCGCGGGGGTGAAGTCGACCTGATCCTGCGCGATCGTGACGGCACGCTGGTGTTCGTCGAGGTGCGCGCCCGCGCCCGGCTCGGCCATGGCGGTGCGGCGGCGAGCGTCGGGGCTGTCAAGCAGCGTCGTGTCATCTTCGCGGCGCATCATTTCCTGCGCACGTACCCGACGCTGCCGCCCTGCCGCTTTGACGTCGTGGCCATCGACGGCGAGCAGCTCGATTGGCTGCGCGCGGCCTTCGACACCGGTTGAGAGAGGGCCCACCCAAGGCTTGAGCGGGCAATCACACCCCTCGGAACCAAGCTGGTGCACCCGTGTCATATGATCCATGCCCATGCTCGAACAACGAATCCAGCAACAGTTCTTCGACAGCGCCGACCTGAAGTACGCGGCCGCTGAAATCCTCTCCCGTCCGATTGCCGATGCCGTCAGTGCCGTGGTCGGCTGCATCACCGCCGGCGGCAAGGTGCTCGCCTGCGGCAACGGCGGCTCCGCCAGCGACGCCCAGCACTTTGCCGCCGAGTTCATCGGCCGCTTCGAGCGCGAACGCCCCGGCCTCGCCGCGATCGCGCTGACGACCGACTCCTCGATCCTCACGGCGATCGGCAACGACTACGATTTCAACGTGATCTTCTCGAAGCAGGTGCAGGCGCTCGGCGCCCCCGGCGACGTGCTGATCGCGATCACCACCAGCGGCAACTCCGCCAACGTGCTGGCCGCCGTCGAGGCGGCCCACGCGAAGGAGATGACCGTGGTCGCGCTGACCGGCCGCGGCGGCGGCAAGATGGCGGCCGAACTCACCGAAACCGACGTCCACATCTGCGTGCCGCACGAACGCACCGCGCGCATCCAGGAAGTCCACATCCTCGCGCTGCATTGCCTGTGCGACGCGGTCGATCTGCAATTGCTGGGTGAACAGGAAAACACATGAAGCTTCTCGTCTCTCGCCTCTCTCCCTTCACCGTCGTCGTCGCGGCGGTCGTCGCCGCTGCCAGCCTGTCCGGCTGCGCCGCCCTCTTCATCGGCGGCGCAATGGTCGGCGGCACATTGGTCGCCACCGACCGCCGCACCTCCGGCGCGCAGCTCGAAGACCAGTCGATCGAACTGAAGGCCGGCAAGCGGATCGCCGAGGTCACCGATCAACAGAAGTCGCGCGTCAGCGTCACCAGCTACAACCGCATGGTGCTGCTGACCGGCGAGGTGCAGACCGACACCGAGAAGGCCGCCGTCGAGCAGGCCGTGACGCAGCTCGAGAACGTGCGCACCGTCGTCAACGAGGTCTCGCTGGCCGGCAGCAACACCTTCAGCCGCAGCGGCGCGAGCGATGCGCTGCTCACCAGCAAGGTCAAGGCGACGCTGATCGATGCGCGCGACGTGATGGCCAATGCCTTCAAGGTGGTCACCGAGCGCGGCACCGTCTACCTGATGGGCATCGTCACGCAGCGCGAGGCCGACCGCGCGACCGACCTGGCGCGCAGCATCAGCGGCGTGCAGAAGGTGGTGCGTGTGTTCGAGGTCGTCACCGAAGACGAACTGGCACGGCTGCGTCCGGCCGAACCGCCGAAGCCGGCGACGTCGTCGAACAAGCCCTGATGAGGCTTACTTCAGCCTCGTGATGAGGCTGGACGTATCCCAGCGCTGGCCGCCGGTGGCCTGCACGTCGGCATAGAACTGGTCGACCAGCGCCGTGACCGGTAGCCGCGCGCCGTTGCGCTTGGCCTCGTCGAGCACCAGGCCCAGGTCCTTGCGCATCCAGTCGACCGCGAAGCCGAAATCGAACTTGCCGTCGATCATCGTCGGCCCGCGGTTGTCCATCTGCCAGCTCTGCGCGGCGCCCTTGCCGATCACGCCGAGCACGGCCTTCATGTCGAGCCCGGCCTTCTGGCCGAACGCGACCGCCTCCGCCAGGCCCTGCACGAGCCCGGCGATGCAGATCTGGTTCACCATCTTCGCCAGCTGGCCGGCGCCGCTCTCGCCGAGCAGCGTGACGGCCTTGGCAAAGGCCATCGCGACCGGCTGGGCCTTCGCGAACGCGGCAGCGTCGCCACCGCACATCACGGTCAGCGCGCCGTTGATCGCGCCCAGGTTGCCGCCGGACACCGGCGCATCGATGAAGCGCAGGCCGAGCGCGCGGGCCGCCACGTCGAGCTCGCGCGCCACCTCGGCCGACGCGGTGGTGTGGTCGACGAAGATCGCGCCCGGCTTCATGCCGGCGAAGGCGCCGTCGGGCCCGGTCGTCACGGCGCGCAGGTCGTCATCGTTGCCGACGCAGGCGAACACCAGGTCGGCGCCGGCCGCCGCGGCTTTCGGGGTGGGGGCGCTCGCGCCGCCGTACTCCTTCGCCCACTGCGCCGCCTTGGCCGCGGTGCGGTTGTAGACGGTCACGCGGTGCCCGGCGCGGGCCAGGTGCCCGGCCATCGGGTGGCCCATCACGCCCAGGCCCAGAAAGGCCACGGTCTGCGCGGCAATCGGCTCGTAGGTCTTGGTGCTCATCGCGGGCGTGTCCTCAGACGATGGTCAGGTGCTCGGTGCCGGCGGACAGGTCGCTGCTGCGCGCGCGGTTGCTGTTCAGCTTGATCTGCAGCCGCAGGTCGTTCACCGAGTCGGCATTGCGCAGCGCGTCTTCGTAGGTCACCAGGTGGTTCTCATACAGGTCGAACAGGCTCTGGTCGAAGGTCTGCATGCCCAGCTCGCGCGACTTCTTCATGATCTCCTTGATCTCGGAGACCTCGCCCTTGAAGATCAGCTCGGAGATCAGCGGCGTGTTCAGCATGATCTCGACCGCGGCGATCCGCCCGCGCCCTTCCTGGCGCGGCAGCAGCCGCTGCGACACCAGCGACTTCAGGTTCAGCGACAAGTCCATCAGCAGCTGGGCGCGGCGCTCTTCGGGGAAGAAGTTGATGATCCGGTCGAGCGCCTGGTTGGCGCTGTTGGCGTGCAGCGTGGCCATGCACAGGTGGCCGGTTTCAGCGAAGGCCACCGCGTGCTCCATGGTCTCGCGGTCGCGGATTTCGCCCATCAGGATCACGTCGGGTGCCTGGCGCAGCGTGTTCTTCAGCGCCTGGCCCCAGCCTTCGGTGTCGAGGCCGACCTCGCGCTGCGTGATGATGCAGTTCTTGTGCGGGTGCACGAACTCGACCGGGTCTTCGATCGTGATGATGTGGCCGTACGAGTTCTCGTTGCGGAAATCGACCATCGCCGCCAGCGAGGTGCTCTTGCCCGAGCCGGTGGCGCCGACGAAGATCACGAGACCGCGCTTGGTCATCGTCACGTCTTTCAGCACCTGCGGCAGGTTCAGGCTGTCGATGGTCGGCAGCGT
Organism: Rhizobacter sp. OV335; assembly: GCF_900142965.1. Classification (GTDB taxonomy): domain Bacteria; phylum Pseudomonadota; class Gammaproteobacteria; order Burkholderiales; family Burkholderiaceae_C; genus Rhizobacter. Next base: position 257,524 of record NZ_FRCQ01000002.1, on the reverse strand, counting down.
CTGCGGAATCGTCCGCATCACCAGCCCGACGTGGCCCTGCTGCACGAAGGCGTTGACCCGGAAGCGGCCGATGCCCTGCGGAGAGATCGCGAAGTTGCACTCCTTGGTGCGCTCGAACTCGGCGGCCTGCTTGTCGTTCATCACCGCGCGCGTCAGCGCCAGCGTGTGCTGGCCGGTCAGCGGCTGCGGCGACACCTTGGTGACCTTGCCGTCGACCTTGATGGCCGGCGGGAAGTCCGCGGTGAGGAACAAGTCGGACCCGTTGCGCGACACCATCAGGCGCAGCAGGTCGTTGACGAATTTCGATGCCTGGTCTCTTTCCATGATGCTTCCTCTGGCCCGTCAGGTGCTGGACAACAAGGCACTCAGCCGGGCGCTGACCTGCCGCAAACGCAATGACAAACGCCGCGACAGCGAGGCCAGCAGGGCCAGGCCGAGTCGCGGCTCGAACATGATCATCTCATCCAATCGCTGCGCATCCACCACCGCGAGGGTACACGGCGTCAGCGTGGTGCAGGCGGAGAAGCGGGCGCCCGCGTCGAGCAGCGACATCTCGCCCAGCATGTCGCCGGCCCGCGCCTCGGCCAGCCGGGCGCGTCCGCCCCAGGGCTGGATGCGGTCGACCGCCAGCGTGCCGTCGAGCACGATCAGCATGTAGTCGCCCTGCTCGTCCTGGCCGATCACTTCCTTGTTGGCCGGCACCTGCACGAACTGCAGGTACTGGCTCATGCGCTGCAGCTCGTCCGGGCTGAGCGCGGCCACGTAGCGGTCGGCACCCCACAGCCTGGCGAACAGCGGCTCGGCCTGCTGGCGCTCGATCGGGGTGGCGCCGACCGTCGGCGCGCGCGCGGCCCAGGTGGCCAGCGCCTGGGTGTCTTCGGCGCGGTCGGCGAACTGGGTCGAGAAGAAGCCGGATTCGCCGAGGCCCGCGTCCTCCTTCGAGACCGCGCGCGCGTCGTCGCCGCCACGCTTCAGGCGATCAAAGAGTCGTTTCACGCGGCACCTGGGGCGGACGGATCGAGGCGGGTGGCGGGTTGTGGCCGGTCAGCCGGGGAAGTTTTCGGGGAACTTCGCCTTCGAGCGCGCTTCGGCCGGCGAGATGATGTTGCGGCGAACCAGGTCCGACAGGTTCTGGTCGAGCGTCTGCATGCCCACCGTGTTGCCGGTCTGGATCGACGAATACATCTGCGCGATCTTGTTCTCGCGGATCAGGTTACGGATGGCCGCGGTGCCCAGCATGATCTCGTGCGCCGCGGCACGGCCGCTGCCGTCCTTCAGCTTGCACAGCGTCTGCGAGATCACGCCGATCAGCGATTCCGACAGCATCGAGCGCACCATTTCCTTTTCGGCGGCCGGGAACACGTCGACCACGCGGTCGATCGTCTTGGCGGCCGAACTGGTGTGCAGCGTGCCGAACACCAGGTGGCCCGTTTCGGCGGCGGTCAGCGCGAGGCGGATGGTTTCCAGGTCGCGCATTTCGCCGACCAGGATGCAGTCCGGGTCTTCGCGCAGCGCCGAGCGCAGCGCGTTCGCGAAGCTCAGCGTGTGCGGGCCGACCTCGCGCTGGTTGATCAGGCACTTCTTGGATTCGTGCACGAACTCGATCGGGTCCTCGACCGTCAGCACGTGGCCGTACTCGTTTTCGTTCAGGTGGTTGACCATCGCGGCCAGCGTGGTCGACTTGCCCGAGCCGGTCGGGCCGGTGACGAGCACCAGGCCGCGCGGCTTCAGCGCGAGCTCGGCGAACACCTTCGGGGTGTTGAGCTGCTCCAGCGTCAGGATCTTCGACGGAATGGTCCGGAACACGGCGCCGGCGCCGCGGTTCTGGTTGAAGGCGTTGACCCGGAAGCGGGCCAGGCCCTGGATCTCGAACGAGAAGTCGCACTCGAGCGTTTCTTCGTAATTCTTGCGCTGCGAGTCGTTCATGATGTCGTAGACCATTTCGTGCACCTGCTTGTGCTCGAGCGGATCGACATTGATGCGACGCACATCGCCGTGCACGCGGATCATCGGCGGCAGCCCTGCCGACAAGTGAAGGTCGGAGGCCTTGTTCTTGACCGAGAACGCGAGCAGTTGGGTGATGTCCATGGGGTGCTTGTAATGGGTTGTGAGCGGCCACCTCGTCGGCGGGGCTCGCGGCGCCGCCTGTTCCCGGGTGTCCCTGGTAGCTTGGGATAGGCTCGGGGAATTATGGCGACGATTGCTTCGAACATACAACAAGTGCACCAGCGCATCTCGCGGGCATGTGCGCTCTCGCAACGGCCCGTGCGAAGCGTCACGCTGCTGGTTGTTACCAAAACTTTCGGGCCGGACGCGGTGCGCGAGGCCTTCGCGGCGGGCGAATGCCGCTTCGGCGAGAACTACGTGCAAGAGGGCATCGACAAGATCGCGGCGCTCGCCGAGCTGCGAGCCGACGTCGAATGGCACCTGATCGGCCCGCTGCAGAGCAACAAGACGCGCGTCGTCGCCGAGCAGTTCGACTGGGTGCATTCGGTCGACCGGCTGAAGATCGCGCAGCGGCTGAGCGAGCAGCGGCCGGCTCAGCTGGCGCCGCTGCAGTTGTGCCTGCAGGTGAACATCAGCGGGGAGGCGAGCAAGAGCGGGCTGGCGCCGGACGAGGTGGCCGAGGTGGCTCGGCAGGTCGCGGCGCTGCCCGGGGTGCGGTTGCGTGGGCTGATGGCGATTCCCGAGCCGGCCGGCGATCTCGAGGGCCAACGCGCGCCGCACCGGGCGTTGCGGGAGTTGCTGGAGCAACTGAAGGCCGAGGGCCTGGCGCTCGACACGCTGTCGATGGGCATGTCGGCCGATCTCGATGCGGCCGTGGCCGAGGGCGCGACGATGGTGCGCGTCGGCAGCGCGATCTTCGGCAGCCGGGCTGTATCAGATCGGTAGCGCCGTCGTGTTCTTCACCTCTTCCATCACCGCATACGTGTGCGTCTCCCGCACCCCCGGCAGGCTCCAGATCACCGAGCCGATCAGCTCGCGGTACGAGCCCATGTCGGCCACGCGCGTCTTGATCAGGTAGTCGAAACCGCCGGCCACCAGGTGGCATTCGAGGATCTCGGGCCGCACCTGCACTGCCGCCTTGAAGGCCTTCATCACGTCCGGCGTCGTGCGGTCGAGCACCACCTCGATGAAGACCATCATTCCCGCGCCGAGCTTGTCGGGGTTCAATCGGGCCTCGTAGCCGAGGATGAAGCCGTCGCGCGTCAAGCGCTTCACCCGCTCCAGCACGGCCGTCGGCGACAAGTGCACCGTCTCGGCCAACTTCAGGTTCGAGATGCGCCCGTCCTGCTGCAGCGCGCCCAGGATCCGGGCGTCGATCTTGTCCAGCGTGGCGGGCAGGCTGTGATTGGTTTTCATGGTGAATGAATTCGGAGACTGGCTTTTTGTCGGTGATTAATTCATGTAGTCCGCAGATACGCTAGTAGAACTAACACCAATGGTGACCTTTGATGATGTTTTTGCCGCCGGCTCGCGCCCGCCTGCCCTACCCATATCGCCCTGAACTGGAGTTGTTAGCAAGCCTGACGCCACCCCTTGCGCAGGCGCTCGACTGGGCGGCTGTCCAGGCCGCCGCGCGGCCCTGGGTGCAGGCGGTGCGCGACAAGCCGGCACCGTTCTGGGCGATGGAGTCGCTGCTGCGGGAATACCCGATCTCCAGCGCCGAGGGCCTGGCGCTGATGCGGTTGGCCGAGGCGCTGTTGCGCGTGCCCGATGCCGAGACCGCGATCGCGCTGACCGCCGACCAGCTCGGCAAGGCCGAGTTCGACGGCTCGTCGGGCGGGCCGCACCAGATGCTGGCGAGCCTGTCGGCCAGCGCGATCTCGTTGTCGAAGAAGTTCCTGCCGCAGGCCGACGCGGAGGCCGGCTTGTTCAAGCGCCTGGGCGCGCAGACGGTGGTGGCCGCGACGGTGCGCGCGATCCAGCTGCTCGGCCGGCAGTTCGTGCTCGGCCGCGACATCGCCGAAGCGATGGGCGAGGCGGCATCGGCGCGCAAGCAGCAGGCCGGCCTGCGCTTCAGCTACGACATGCTCGGCGAGGGTGCGCGCACCGAGGCCGATGCCCGGCGCTACCTGGCCTCGTATGCGAAGGCGATCGACGCGATCGGTGGTAGCCGGGTCGCGGCCGGACCCGAATCGGCCGACGGCATCTCGATCAAGCTCAGCGCGCTGTTCTCGCGCTATGAAGACGCGCAGCGCGAGCGCGTCGGCGCCGGGCTGTTGCCGCGCGTGTGGCAGCTGATCGAGCAGGCGGCGTGCGCCAACATCAACCTGACGATCGATGCGGAAGAGAGCGACCGGCTCGAGCTGTCGCTCGACGTGCTGGACGCGCTGGCCGAGCGCATCGCGCAGCAATATCCGCAGTGGCGCGGCTTCGGCCTCGCGGTGCAGGCCTACCAGACGCGGGCGCTGCAGGTGGTCGACGAAGTCGCCCGCATCGCACGCCGGCACGGCCTGAAGTTCATGGTGCGGCTGGTCAAGGGCGCCTACTGGGACGGCGAGATCAAGCGCGCGCAGGAACAGGGCCTGGCCGGCTACCCGGTGTTCACGCACAAGCACCACACCGACATCTCGTACCTGGCCTGCGCGCGCGCGCTGATCGGCCATGCGGAGGTGATCTACCCGCAGTTCGCGACGCACAACGCCGGCACCATCGCGGCGATCGTGCAGATGGCGCGGGCGGCCGGCGCGCCGTTTGAGATGCAGCGGCTGCACGGCATGGGCGAGGGCGTGTACCGCGAGGTGATGCGCGACGCCAACATCCCGGTGCGCGTCTATGCGCCGGTCGGCGAGCACCGCGACCTGCTGGCCTACCTGGTGCGCCGGCTGCTGGAGAACGGTGCCAATTCATCGTTCGTGCACCAGCTGTCGGACGACGAGGTGCCGGTCGACCTGCTGCTCGCGTCGCCGCTGACACCGGCGGCCGCGATCGGCCAGCCGCTGCCGCGCGCGCTGTACGGTGAAGGCGGGCGCGTCAACTCGCGCGGTGCCGACCTGGCCTGCGTCGAGGAGCGCGCGCCCTTGGACGCGGCGCTGGCCGCGACCAGCGTCGAGCCGGTGCGCGAATCGACGGTGGCTGACGTCGGCGACGCGATGACGCGCCTGCAGTCCGGCTTCGAGGCCTGGAACGCGACCCCGCTGGCCGAACGCGCAACGGCACTGCGCCGCGCCGGCGATGCACTCGAGGCGCGCCTGCCGGAGTTCTGCGGCCTGCTCGTGAAAGAGGCGCACAAGACGCTCGGCGATTGCGTGGCCGAGGTGCGCGAGGCGGTCGACTTCTGTCGCTACTACGCCGACCAGGCCGAGGCGCGGCTGGCCACGCAGACCCTGCCCGGCCCGACCGGCGAGAGCAACGCGCTGCAGCTGCACGGCCGCGGCGTCTTCGTCTGCATCAGCCCGTGGAACTTCCCGCTCGCGATCTTCGCCGGCCAGGTGGTGGCCGCGCTGGTGGCCGGCAACGCGGTGGCGGCCAAGCCGGCCGAGCAGACGCCGGCTGTCGCGCAGCGCATGGTCGCGCTGCTGCACGAGGCCGGCGTGCCGCGCGACGCGCTCGCGATGCTGCACGGCTCCGGCGAGACGGTGGGCGCCGCGCTGGTCGCCGATGCGCGCACCGCGGGCGTGTGCTTCACCGGCTCGACCGCGGTCGCGAAGATCATCAACCGCGCGCTCGCCGCGAAGGACGGCCCGATCGTGCCGCTGATCGCCGAGACCGGCGGCATCAACGCGATGGTGGTCGACAGCACCGCGCTGCCCGAGCAGGTGGTCGACGCGGTGGTGCAGAGCGCATTCCGCTCGGCCGGCCAGCGCTGCTCGGCGCTGCGCCTGCTGTGCGTGCACGAGGGCGTGGCCGACGGCGTGATCGAGATGGTGCGCGGCGCGCTGGCCGAGCTGCGGGTCGACGACCCCGCGTTGCTCGCGACCGACGTCGGCCCGGTGATCGACGACGAGGCCTTCGCCGGCATCCGCGGCCATGTCGAGCGCTTGCGCGGCAGCGCGGCGCTGATCGGCGAGGCGCCGGTGACCTCGACCTTCCCGCGCCTCGTCGCCCCGGTCGCGTTCGAGCTGCCGCGCATCGCCGACGTGCGCCAGGAGATCTTCGGCCCGGTGCTGCACGTGGTGCGCTGGCGCGGCGACGTGGCCGACGTGATCGCGCAGGTCAACGCGCTCGGCTACGGGCTGACGCTGGGCATCCAGACGCGCATCGACAGCCGCGCGCTGCGGCTTGCGCAGGCGGCGCGCATCGGCAACGTCTACGTCAACCGCAACATGATCGGCGCGGTGGTCGGCGTGCAGCCGTTCGGCGGCGAGGGGTTGAGCGGCACCGGCCCGAAGGCCGGCGGGCCGCACTACCTCTACCGCTTCTGCGCCGAGCAGACGCTGACGATCAACACCGCGGCGGCCGGCGGCAACGCGGCGCTGCTGGCCGGGGGGCACTGAAATCCTGAACAAATGACCCGGTCAAGGCGACCGGCAGCACGTCGAAAAACCTGACACAGCGCCCGCGCCGGGCGGCTGGCTCCGGTGTTCGTCGAGGTGTTGCCATGAAGTCGATCAAGTCCGTGCTGCTGCTGTTTCTCGCGGTGTTCGTGGTCGCGCTGCTGGTGCTGCATGGCAGTGCCCGCTGGAACAGCCACCGCATGCAGGCGCAGGCGCGACAGGTGTTCGTCGCGAAGGACGTGACCGCCGACGTGCTGCCGCCGCCGCTGTACCTGATCGAGGCGCGGCTGGTGCTGTCGCAGGCGCTCGAAGGCACGCTGGCACCTGCTGCTGCGCTGCGTGGTTTCGATGCACTGGCCGAGGCCTACCGTGCCCGCGTCGACTACTGGCGCACCCATCCGCCGTACGGGCTGGAACGCGAGCTGCTCGGTGAGCAGCATGAAGCGGCGCAACGCTTCTTCGAGGCCGCCCGCGCGCAGGTGCTGCAGCCGCTGCACGAGGGGCGTGCCGATGCCGCACGCGCCGCGCTGCCGGCGGTGCAAGTGCACTACGAGGCGCACCGGCGCGGCGTCGACCGCACCGTCGAGCGCTCGAACGCCTTCGCCGACGACAGGATTTCCGGCTTCGACGACATCGTCGCGGTGAACGACCGCCACGCCCTCGCGGTGCTGGCCGGCGCGCTGCTGGCGAGCGCCCTGCTGTTCGCGCTGGTGTGGTGGCGGCTGCAGCGCGATGTGGCGCGGCCGCTGCAGCTGGCGAGCGGCGTGGCCGCGCGCATCGCCACCGGCGACCTGTGCGGCGACATCCAGGTCAGCGGGCGCGACGAAGCGGCCCAGGTGCTGCGCGCGCTGGTCGACATGCAGGCCGGCCTGCGGCGCGTGGTCGGCGAGGTGCGCGAAGGGGCCGTCGGCATCGCCACCGCGAGCGCGCAGATCGCGCAGGGCAACATGGATCTGTCGGACCGCACCGAGCAGCAGGCCGCCAACCTGCAGCAGACCGCGGCGGCGCTGCACCAGATCGACAACAGCGTGCGCGGCAATGCCGAGCACGCCCGGCAGGCCGACAGCGCGGCGGCCGAGGCCTCGCAGGTGGCCGATCACGGCGGCACGGTCGTCACGCGGGTCGTCGGCACGATGAACGAGATCGGCGAGGCGGCGGCGCGCATCGGCACCATCGTCGGCGTGATCGACGGCATCGCGCTGCAGACCAACATCCTCGCGCTGAATGCGGCGGTCGAGGCGGCCCGCTCGGGCGAGCACGGCCGCGGCTTCTCGGTGGTGGCCGGCGAGGTGCGGTCGCTGTCGCAGCGCTGCGCCGAGGCGGCGCGGCAGATCCGCGGCCTGGTCGCCGAGAGCACGCAGCGCATCGAGGAAGGGCACCGGCTGGCCGGCGAGGCCGGCTCGACGATGCAGCGCGTCGTCAGCCAGTTCGCGCAGGTGTCGGCGCTGATCAGCCAGATCAGCGGCGCGACGCGCCAGCAGACGCAGGGCGTCGGCCAGGTCAACGACGCGGTGCAGCGGCTCGACGGCGTGACGCAGCAGAATGCCGCGCTGGTCGAGGAGTCGGCCGCCGCGGCCGGCAGCCTCAGCGCGCAGGCGCAGCGGCTGGCCGGCGCGGTGTCGGTGTTCCGGCTCCAGGGCAGCGCGGCCTGAGCGGGCCGCGCCGGCTCCCCGGGGGAGGCTTACTGCTTGACGGCTTCGACCTGGATCAGCATGTGGATGTTGTCCGGCAGGCCGTACTGCAGGCCGTAGCTGACGCCCCACTGGCTGCGCTGGATCGTCGTCTCGAAGTCGCCGCCGCACACTTCGCGCTTCAGCATCGGGTTCTCGTAGCAGTTGAAGTTGACGGCCGTCAGCGTGAGCGGCTGGGTCTTGCCGGCCAGCGTCAGCGCGCCGGCGACCGAGGTCACCTTGCCGGCGCCGTCGAAGCTGAACTTGTCGCCGACGAACTTGGCGGTCGGCTGTTCGGCGGCGTTGAAGAAGTCCTTGCCCTTCAGGTGCGTGTCGAGCGCCGGCACGCCGGTGTTGATCGCGGTCATGTCGAAGGTGATCTCGACGCGGCCGGTCTTGGCAGCCTTGTCGAACGTGACGGTGCCTTCCTTCTTGTCGAAGCGGCCACGCAGCGTGCTGGTGTTGAAGTGCTTCGCCTCGAAGATCGCGGCGGTGTGGGTCGGGTCGATCGCGTAGGTCGCGGCTTCGGCTTGTGCCAGGCCGGCAGCGGCGAGGGCGGCGGCGGCAACGAGGGTCTTCATCATCATGGGAATGGTCCTGGTGAGGTGGGTGAGGTACTGCAGAGGAATCCGGCGGATCCGGAAGATCAGAAGGCGCCCACGCCGGTCAGCGCGAGCTTGAACTTGACGGTGACGTCGTTGGCCACCATCGAGGTGTCTTTCCAGTCGCCGTCGCCGATCTTGAAATCGAGGCGCTTGATCACGAAGCTGCCGGTGGCCGTCGTGTTGCCGCCGGCCTGCGTCAGCACGACCGGCACGACCACGTCGTGGCTCGCGCCCTTGATCGCCAGCTTGCCGGCCACGTCGAACTTGCCCGGGCCGGTGGCCTTGACCGTGGTCGACTGGAAGGTGGCCTGCGGAAACGACTTGGTGTTGAACCAGTCCGGCTTGGCGACCTCGGCCTCGGTCTCGGCGGTGCCGAGCGTGACGCTCGCGAGGTCGATCGTGAAGCCGATCTTCGCGGCCTCGGGCTTCTTCGGGTCGAACGCGACCTGCGCGTCGAACTTGCGGAACTTGCCGTCGACCGGCACGCCCATCTGCTTGCTGGTGAAGGCGATCTCGCTCTGCGCCGGCACCACCTTCTGCTGCGCCTGGGCGCAGGCGGGGAAGGCGAACGCGGCGGCGACGGCGAAGCTGGCGACGGTGAGGTAGGTTTTCATTCGAAGGTCTCCCGGTGAAAGTGAAGGGTCAACGCGAGCCGCCGGGCAGCATGCGAGCCAGCAGCCCGTCGCGGTCGATGAACTGGTGCTTCAGCGCGGCCGCCACATGCAGCGTCACCAGCGCCGCCAGGCCATAGGCGAGCAGCGCGTGGGCCTGCTTCGCGGTCTCGGCCAGCGCCTTGTCGGCCGGCACGAAATCCGGCAGCGGCAGCAACCCGAACACGACGATCGGGAAGCCGGCCGCCGAGCTGTACGCCCAGCCGGCCAGCGGCACCGCGAAGAACAGCAGGTACAGCAGGTTGTGCGTCCAGTGCGACGCGCGCTGCTGCCAGGCCGGCGACGGCAGGTCGGCCGGCGGGCGGTGCGTCAGGCGCCACAGCAGGCGCAGCGCCGACAGCGCGAGGATCACCACGCCCGACCACTTGTGCCAGTTGAAGAGCTTCAGGCGCTGCGGCGAGAACGGCAGGCCGCTCATGTACAGCCCGACGCAGAACGTGCCGACGATGGCCAGCCCGAGCAGCCAGTGAAAGCTGATGGCAACGGCGTCGTAGCGTGAGGGCGGAGCGCGCATGGAAGGCCTTGAAACAGTTTGAAGCACTTGGGCCCGTCGAATCGGCCCGTGGGGAGGGACTTTAAGAGCAAGGCGAGGTGACGAAGTTCACCACGCTTGTCGCAATCATTCAAAAAAATGAAGCGAGGCGCCTCGCGCAAACCCTGTGCGGACTTTCCCGCGAACCGGCCGCGCCGGCATCCACCTGCGCAAAGACCCCTCTTAGACTGCGCCGGCTGTTCGATGGGCCGATCCTGGTTCAACCCGTTGAACGGCCCTGTCGGTCCACCGTCTCCCCACCCACTGCGCCGCGTCGCTGTCCAACGCATGCTGCAAGCCCAACTTCCCCGCCCTCCCGCGACCAAGCCGGCCCTGGTGCCGGCCGTCACGCGGGCGGCCGCGTTGCTGGACCTGCTGGCGCAGCAGCGCGAGGCGATGAGCCTGGCGCGGCTCTCGGCCAGCCTCGGCCTGCCCAAGAGCAGCGTGCACGGCCTGTGCAACACGCTGAGCGCGCTCGGCTACCTGCGCCGCGAGGACGACGGCTGCTTCTTCATCGGCCCGCGCGTGATGGGCCTGGCGCATGCGTTCGTCGCCCACACCAGCCCGGCCCAGGAGTTCACCGCGCTGTGGGCCGAGGCCGGCGCGGCGCCGTCCGAGACGGTGATCCTGTCGGTGCTCGACGGCGCCGACGTGGTCTACGTCGCCGCGCGCAACGGCGTGCGCCCGCTCGGCCTGGCATTCACCGTCGGCATGCGGCTGCCGGCGCACCGTGCGGCCACCGGCAAGGCGATGCTCGCCTGGCTGGACGAGGCCCGGCTGCTCACGCACTTTCCGCAGGCCCGGTTGCCGGCCTTCATGAACCGCGCGCCGATCCAGCGCAGCGACCTGGTCGGCGAGCTGGCCGAGATCCGCCGGCGCGGCTACAGCATCGACGACGAGAGCGTGCGCGAAGGCGTGTACTGCTTCGGCGCGCCGGTGTTCGATGCGTCCGGCCAGGCGGTGGCCGGCGTCGGCGTGTGCCTGCAGAAGGCGATGCTCGACCCGCAGGTCGCCGCGCAGCAGAGCGACACCGTGATGCGCGTCGCGCGCGAGCTGACGCAGCGGCTGGGCGGCAGCATGGCCGCGCCGGCCGCCTGAGCGGCACCGAAGAGGAGTTCCAAGTTCCATGAGCACCGCAAGCACCTCCGACACCATCCTCGAGACCCGCGCGCTGACGAAGGAGTTCAAGGGCTTCGTCGCGGTGAACCAGGTCGACCTGAAGGTCCGGCGTGGTCACATCCACGCGCTGATCGGCCCGAACGGCGCCGGCAAGACGACCTGCTTCAACCTGCTGACCAAGTTCCTGACGCCCACGCGCGGCCAGATCCTCTTCAACGGCGCCGACATCACGCGCGAGAAGCCGGCGCAGATCGCGCGGCGCGGCGTGATCCGTTCGTTCCAGATTTCGGCGGTGTTCCCGCACCTGAGCGTGCTCGAGAACGTGCGCGTCGCGCTGCAGCGAAAGCTCGGCACCTCGTTCCACTTCTGGAAATCCGAGCGCACGCTGCACGGGCTGAACGACCGCGCCCGCGCGCTGCTGGCCGAGGTCGACCTGGCCGGGTACGCCGACACGCCGACCGTCGAGCTGAGCTACGGCCGCAAGCGCGCGCTCGAGATCGCGACCACGCTCGCGATGGAGCCCGAGCTGATGCTGCTCGACGAGCCGACGCAGGGCATGGGGCTGGAAGACGTCGACCGCATCCGCCAGCTGATCAAGAAGGTGTCGGCGAACCGCACCATCCTGATGGTGGAGCACAACATGAGCGTGGTGTCGAGCATCGCCGACACCATCACCGTGCTGCAGCGTGGCGCGACGCTGGCCGAAGGGCCGTACAGCGAGGTCTCGAAGAACCCCGCGGTGGTCGAGGCCTACATGGGCACCGCCAACGTCGAACTCGCCGGAGCGCATTGAGATGGCCGAACGCTTCCTCGAAGTCCGCGAACTGCAGGCCTGGTACGGCGAATCGCACGTGCTGCATGGCGTGAACTTCCACGTCGACGAGGGCGAGGTGGTGACGCTGCTCGGGCGCAACGGCGCCGGGCGCACCAGCACGCTGCGCGCGATCATGGGCCTGACCGGCAGCCGCAAGGGCTCGATCCGCATCCGCGGGCAAGAGGCCATCGCGATGCCGACGCACCGCATCGCGCGGCTCGGCATCGGCTACTGCCCGGAAGAGCGCGGCATCTTCTCGAGCCTGTCGGCCGAGGAGAACCTGCTGCTGCCGCCGAAGCTGGCCGACGGCGGCATGGCGATCGACGAGATCTACGCGATGTTCCCGAACCTGAAGGAGCGCGCCGGCAGCCAGGGCACGCGGCTGTCGGGTGGCGAGCAGCAGATGCTGGCCGTCGCGCGCATCCTGCGCACCGGCGCCAAGCTGCTGCTGCTCGACGAGATCTCCGAGGGCCTGGCCCCGGTCATCGTGCAGAAGCTCGCCGAGATGGTGGTGCTGCTGCGCCGCCAGGGCTACACGATCGTGATGGTGGAGCAGAACTTCCGCTTCGCCGCGCCGCTGGCCGACCGCTTCCTCGTGATGGAGCACGGCCAGATCATCCAAGAGTTCACCCAGGCCGAGTTGCCTGCCCGCCTGGCCCAGCTCCACGAGTACCTGGGCGTCTGATCCCGAAGATCGATCCACACAAGGAGACCTCCATGAAACTGAGCCACATCGCCGCCGCCTGCTCGCTTGTCGCCACCGCTGCCCTCGTTCCTGCGCACGCGCAGGTGTCGGGCGACGTGATCCGCATCGGCTTCATCACCGACATGTCGGGCCTGTACTCCGACATCGACGGCCCGGCCGGCGTCGAGGCCATCAAGATGGCGATCGCCGATGCCGGCGGCATGGTCAACGGCAAGAAGGTCGAGCTGGTCGTCGCCGACCACCAGAACAAGGCCGACGTGGCCGCCGCGAAGGCGCGCGAGTGGTTCGACACGCAGGGCGTCGACATGCTGATCGGCGGCACCAACTCCGGCACCAGCCTGGCGATGGCCAAGGTGGCGCTCGAGAAGAAGAAGCCGTTCATCGCGGTGGGCGCCGGCAGCTCGGCGCTGACCAACGAGCAGTGCAGCCCGTACACCATCCACTGGGCCTACGACACGATGGCGCTGGCCAAGGGCACCGGCGGCGCGGTGGTGCGCGCCGGCGGCAAGAGCTGGTACTTCCTGACGGCCGACTACGCGTTCGGCCAGGCGCTGCAGAACGACACCACCAACGTCGTGAAGGCGGCCGGCGGCACGGTCACCGGCCAGGTCAAGCACCCGCTGTCGGCCAGCGACTTCTCGTCGTTCCTGCTGCAGGCGCAGTCGAGCAAGGCGCAGATCCTGGGCCTGGCGAACGCCGGCGGCGACACCATCAACGCGATCAAGGCCGCCAACGAGTTCGGCGTCACCAAGACGATGAAGCTGGCCGGCCTGCTGGTGTTCATCAACGACATCCACTCGCTGGGCCTGAAGACGACGCAGGGCATGTACCTGACCGACAGCTGGTACTGGAACAAGGATGCCGAGACGCGCACCTGGAGCCGCAAGTTCTTCGAGAAGGTCAAGCGCATGCCGTCGTCGCTGCAGGCGGCCGACTACTCGGTGGTGGCCAACTACCTGGCGGCCGTCAAGACGACCGGCACCGACGACGCCGACAAGGTGCTCGCGCAGTTGCACAAGGCCAAGGTCAACGACATGTTCGCGAAGAACGGCACGGTGCGCGAAGACGGCCGCATGGTGCACGACATGTACCTGATGCAGGTCAAGTCGCCGGACAAGTCGACCGAGCCGTGGGACTACTACAACGTGGTCGAGACCATCAAGGGCGATGCGGCGTTCACGACCAAGGCCGAGAGCAAGTGCGCTTCCTGGAAGTGATGGGATGACCCCATGACCGAAATCTTCGGCATCCCCCTGCAGGCCTTCGCCGGCCAGTTGCTGCTCGGCCTGGTCAACGGCTCGTTCTACGCGATGCTGAGCCTGGGCCTGGCGGTGATCTTCGGCCTGCTGGGCATCGTCAACTTCGCCCATGGCGCGCTTTACATGATCGGCGCCTACGTGGCCTGGTTCTCGATGGAGAAATGGGGCCTCGGCTACTGGGGCGCGCTGGTGCTCGCACCGGTGATCGTCGGGGCGCTCGGCGTCGTGATCGAGAGGACCTTGCTCAAGCACCTGTACAAGCTCGACCCGCTGTACGGCCTGCTGCTGACCTTCGGCCTGGCGCTGATCGCCGAGGGCGTGTTCCGCGATCGGTTCGGCGTGTCGGGCCAGCAGGTCAGCGTGCCCGAGGCGCTGCAGGGCGCCACCAACCTGGGCTTCATGGTGCTGCCGAACTACCGTGCGTGGGTCGTGGTGGCGTCGCTCACGGTCTGCCTGGGCACCTGGTTCCTGATCGAGAAGACGCGGCTCGGCGCGACGCTGCGCGCCGGCACCGAGAACCCGGCGCTGGTGCAGGCCTTCGGCATCAACGTGCCGCGCATGGTGATGTTCACCTATGCCGGCGGCGCGGCACTCGCCGCGCTGGCCGGCGTGCTGGCGGCACCGGTGATCCAGGTCACGCCGCTGATGGGCAGCAACCTGATCATCGTCGTGTTCGCGGTGGTGGTGATCGGCGGCATGGGGTCCATCCTCGGCTCGATCCTGACGGGGCTGATGCTCGGGCTGGTCGAGGGCCTGACCAAGGTGTTCTACCCCGAAGCCTCGAACATCGTGGTGTTCGTGATCATGGTGATCGTGCTGGTGATCCGGCCGGCCGGCCTGTTCGGCAAGGAGAAGTGAGCGTGGTGTCCACCCCGAACAGGAACGACGCGTTCCAGCGCAAGTCCGTCATCGCCTGGGGCGTGCTGCTGGCGCTGCTGGTGATCGCGCCGTTCATCGGCATCTACCCGGTGTTCATGATGAAGGCGCTGTGCTTCGCGATCTTCGCGTGCGCCTTCAACCTGCTGCTGGGCTTCACCGGCCTGCTGTCGTTCGGGCATGCGGCCTTCATGGGCTCGGCGGCCTACGTCACCGGGTGGCTGGTGCGCAGCGCCGGCTGGACGCCGGAGCTCGGCATCGTCGCCGGCACGCTGGTGGCCGCGGCGCTCGGGCTGGTGGTGGGCCTGATCGCGATCCGGCGCCAGGGCATCTACTTCGCGATGATCACGCTCGCGATGGCGCAGATGATCTATTTCGTCTGCCTGCAGGCGCCGTTCACCGGCGGCGAAGACGGCCTGCAGGGCGTGCCGCGCGGCAAGCTGTTCGGCCTGATCCCGATGGCCAACGACCTGGCGATGTACTTCTTCGTGCTGGCGGTGTTCGTCGCGGTGTTCGTGCTGATCCTGCGCATCGTGCACTCGCCGTACGGCCAGGTGCTGAAGGCGATCCGCGAGAACGAGCCGCGCGCGATCTCGCTCGGCTACGACGTCGACCGCTACAAGCTGCTGGCCTTCGTGCTGTCGACCGGCATCGCCGGGCTGGCGGGTGCGATGAAGACCTTCGTGCTCGGCTTCGCGACGCTGTCGGACGTGCACTGGTCGCTGTCGGGCGAGGTGATCCTGATGACGCTGCTCGGCGGCATGGGCACCTTCGCGGGGCCGGTGCTGGGCGCGTTCACGATCATCGGGCTGCAGGACTACCTGGCGGACACCGCCGGCTCCTGGGTCACGGTGATCATCGGCGTGATCTTCGTCGTCTGCGTGATCGCGTTCCGGCGCGGCTTCGTCGGCGAGCTGATCGCGTGGCAGAAGGGCAAGAGCAGCTGATGTTTCCGTTCGGGCTGAGCTTGTCGAAGCCCTGGTCGATGCGAGCAGGCCCTTCGACAGGCTCAGGGCGAACGGGGTTTCTTTGCAACTGCCGGGTCCCTTCGAGGACCTCTTGGGCTCAGGGCGAACGGTTCTTCAGCGGCGCAACGGAAGCAGGCTCTGCTTCAGCTGCCGCAGCACGAAGCTCGACTTGCTGTGCCGGATCCCCGGGATCTTGTAGAGCCGCTCGCGCAGCAAGCGCTCGTAGTCGCGCGTGTCGCTGACGGCGATGCGCACGTAGTAGTCGTAGTCGCCCGACACCAGGAAGGCCTCCAGCACCTCGGGGATCGCTTCCAGCGCGCGGCCGAACTCGAACAGCGCCTCGTCGGAATGGCTGTCCAGCGTGACCTGCACGATCACCGTGTCGGGCAGCCCGACCTCGGCCGCGTTCACGCGCACCGAGTAGCCCTCGATCACGCCGGCCTGCTCCAGCCGCTTGATGCGGCTCCAGCACGGCGAACTGGTCAGCCCCACCTGCGCACCGAGCTCGCCCATGCTGATGCGGGCGTCGCGCTGCAGCGCTTCGAGGATGGCGATGTCGAACTTGTCGAGCTGCATGCTGTGACCTGTTGAAGATGCAGGAGGATTTGCCGCTGGCATCGTAACCCGCCCAAGTTTCAGCAGCCTTTGCTGCGCAGCGCGCGAGAAACTTCCCGGCATGAATGCGCCCCTCGCCCTCGAATGCCTGCAGCCTGCCCCGGCCCCTGCCACCCGCACGCCGGACACCGCCGACCTGCTGGTCGCGACCTTGCTCGCGCATGGCATCGACACCGTGTTCGGCTACCCCGGCGGCGCGGTGCTGCCGCTGTACGACGCGCTGCACCGCGAGCCGCGGCTGCGCCACATCCTCGTGCGGCACGAGCAGGCGGCGGTGCATGCGGCGCAGGGCTACGCGCGCAGCACCGGCCGCATCGGCGTGGTGTTCGTGACCTCGGGTCCGGGCATGAGCAACACCACCACCGGCCTGCTCGATGCGTTGTGCGATTCGGTGCCGGTGCTGTGCATCAGCGGCCAGGTCGCGACCACGTCGATCGGCACCGATGCGTTCCAGGAGTGCGATGCGCTCGGCATCTCGCGGCCGGTGACGAAGTGGAACGCGCAGGTGCGCAGTGCGGCGCAACTGGTGCCGCTGCTGCGCAGGGCATTGGCGGTGGCTGCAGGTGGCCGACCCGGGCCGGTGCTGCTCGATCTGCCGAAGGATGTGCAGCTTGCGCCGCAGGTGGTGCCCGAGGGTGCCACGGCCGCCACCTTCACGCTGCCGCGGCCAGCGCGGCCGAACGCGTCGTTGCGCCGTGCCGTCGATGCGCTGCGCGAAGCGCGCCGGCCGGTGTTTTACGGCGGTGGCGGATTGATCAACGCCGGCCCCACCGCCTGCGCCGCGTTCGTCGAGCTGGTGCGCCGCTGCCACGCGCCGTGCACGCTGACGCTGATGGGCCTCGGCGCCTTCCCGGCGAGCAGCCCGCAGTTCCTCGGCATGCTGGGCATGCACGGCACGCTCGAGGCCAACCTCGCGATGCACGAGGCCGACCTGGTGGTGTGCGTCGGCGCGCGCTTCGATGATCGGGTCACCGGGCGGCTCGACGGCTTCTGCCCCGGGGCCCGCTTCATCCACATCGACATCGACCCGACCTCGATCAACAAGGTCGTGAAGGCCCAGGTGCCGCTGGTCGGCGATTGCGGCTGGCTGCTGGAGGCGCTGCTCGAGATGCTCGGCCCGCAGCCGCTCGACCCGCGGAGGCTCGATGCGTGGTGGGCACGCATCGGCACCTGGCGTGCGAAGCGCTCGCTGGCCTTCGACGACACGTCGCGCCAGATCGCGCCGCAGGCGTTGCTGGTGCAACTGCAGTCAGCGCTGGCCGGCCGCGACGCGATCGTCTCGACCGACGTCGGCCAGCACCAGATGTGGGCCGCGCAGCACCTGCGCTTCGACGCGCCGCGGCGCTGGCTGACCTCGGGCGGCGCCGGCACGATGGGCTACGGGTTGCCGGCGGCGATCGGCGCGCAGGTCGCGCACCCGGACCGGCTGGTGGTGTGCATCAGCGGCGATGCGTCGATCCTGATGAACATCCAGGAGATGGCGACGGCCGTGCAGGCGGGGGCACCGGTCAAGGTGGTGCTGCTGAACAACGGCCACATGGGCATGGTGCGGCAGTGGCAAGAGCTGGTGCACGGCGGGCGCTACAGCCAGAGCGCGCTCGATGTGCAGCCGGATTTCGTCGCGCTGGCGAAGGCCTTCGGCTGGGGTGCGCGCCGCGTCGATCAGCGCAGCGAGCTCGACGATGCGCTCGCCGAGTGCCTCGCGAGCCCGGGCCCGTTCTTCCTCGACGTGGTCGTGGCGCCCGATGAGAACTGCTGGCCGATGATCCCGGCCGGCTGCGCGCACGATGAGGTGCGGCTCGGATAGCAGGATCAGGTGGCGTGGATCGGAATGCTGCCCGCGGGTAGCGCGCGGGCGCGCAACTGCCCGCAACCGCCCTCCACGTCCTGCCCCGCCGACTGCCGCAACGTCGTCAGCACGCCGCGGCTGTGCAACGTCCGCGCGATGGTTTCAGCCCGCTCCGCGCTCGGCCGCCGGAAATCCAGCCCCTCGTTGGTGTTGTACGGAATCATGTTCATGATCGCGTACTTGCCGCGCAGCAGCCGCACGATGCCGTCGATCTCGTCGTCGCCGTCGTTGATGCCGTCGAGCAGCGTCCACTGGTACTGGATCGGGTAGCCGCTGGCGCGCGCATAGCGCTCGCCGAGCTCGACGAGTTCATCGGGCGTGATGCGCGGTGCGCGCGGCAGCAGCTGCTCGCGCAGCGCGGCCTTCGTGGTGTGCAGAGACAGCGCCAGCGCCGGCTTCACCGGGCCCTGCGGCAAGCGCTCGAACACCCGTGGGTCGCCAACCGTCGAGAACACCAGGCTCTTGTGGCCGATGCCGCCGGCGGTGCCCAGCAGGTCGATCGCTTCCATCACGTTGTCGAGGTTGTGGGCCGGCTCGCCCATGCCCATGAACACGACCTTCTTGACCGGCCGGCGCGCCCGGGCCAACGCGACCTGCGCAACGATCTCGGCGCTGCCGACCTGGCGCAGCAGCCCGTCGCGGCCGGTCATGCAGAACACGCAGCCCACCGCGCAGCCGACCTGGGTCGACACGCACAGGCCGTCGCGCGGTAGCAGCACGCTCTCGATCGTCTGGCCGTCCGGCAGCTCGACCAGCAGGCGGGCCGAGCCGTCGTCGGCCGGGTGTTCGGAGCGCAGACGCGCCAGGCCATCGAGCTGCTGCATCAGCGCCGGCAGGGCCTCGCGCAGCGCGAGCGGCAGGAAATCCTCCGGCCGGCGCTTGCCGGCGTCCTGCGGCAGCGCGCGCGACCACTGGCGCAGCACGCGTTCCTCGTGAACGGGCTTGGCGCCGTGGTCACGAAGCTGCTGGCGGATGGAGGCGATGCGCATGGGGTCGATGAAACGGCGCCACAGTCTAACGGCCCGCGTTGCGCGACACTCCTGCCTTCGCCCCCAACCGCCTTGACGTACGCCATGACGTTGCCCGCCACGCCCACGCCTCGCTTCGACATCTTCTACAAGTACGACGCCCTGACCCAGCTGCTGTTCGACTACGCCGCGGCCCACCCCGGCCTGGTGCAGGTGCAGTCGATCGGCAAGAGCCACGAGGGCCGCGACATCTGGCTCGCGACCGTGACCAACACCGCGACCGGTCCCGACACCGACAAGCCCGCGTTCTGGGCCGACGGCAACATCCACGCCGCCGAGCTGACCGCCAGCACCACCTGCCTGTACTACCTGCACCACCTGGTGACGCAGTACGGCCACGACGGCGAGACCGGCCGCCAGGTCACGCAGCTGCTGGACACCCGCGTGATCTACCTGTGCCCGCGCATCAACCCCGACGGCGCCGAGCTCGCGCTGGCCGACCGGCCGCGCCACATTCGCTCGTCAACGCGCAGCTACCCGTACGACGAGGAGCCGGTCGAGGGGCTGACGCTGGAAGACGTCGACGGCGACGGCCGCATGCTGACGATGCGCATCCCCGATCCGCACGGCACCTACAAGAAGTGCCCGCAGGACGCGCGGCTGATGGTGCCGCGCGAGCCCGGCGAGTTCGGCGGCGAGTACTACCGGCTGATGCCCGAGGGCCTGCTGAAGAACTACGACGGGCTGACCGTCAACGTGAACCGCGACCAGGAAGGCCTGGACCTGAACCGCAACTTCCCTTCCGCCTGGCGGCAGGAGTTCGAGCAGGTCGGTGCCGGCCCGTACCCGGCCAGCGAGCCCGAGGTGCGGGCGATGGTCGAGTTCATCCTGAAGCATCCGAACATCGGTGCGGCCATCAGCTACCACACGCACAGCGGCGTGATCCTGCGGCCGATGGGCACGCAGAGCGACGACGACATGATCCCGGAGGACCTGTGGTCGTACAAGCGCTTCAGCGCGATGGGCGAGAAGCTCACCGGCTACCCGGCGATCAGCATCTGGCACGACTTCAAGTACCACCCGAAGGAGGTCATCACCGGCACGCAGGACTGGGTGTACGAGCACCTGGGCGCGCTGTTCTGGGTGGTCGAGCTGTGGTCGCCGAACAAGGAGGCCGGCATCGAGGGCTACAAGTGGATCGACTGGTTCCGTGACCACCCGGTGGAAGACGACCTGAAGCTGCTGAAGTGGAGCGATGAGCAGTGCGGCGGCCAGGCCCACGTCGAGTGGAAGCCCTTCCACCACCCGCAGCTCGGGCCGGTGGAGATCGGCGGCTGGGACAAGATGAATTTCTGGCGCAACCCGCCGCCCCAGCTGCGTGAACGCGAGGCCGCGCGCTTCCCGGCGTGGATGAACCAGATCGCGCTGAGCCTGCCGCGGCTCGAGCTGCTGCGCACCGAGGTGCGCGCGCTCGGCCCCGACACCTGGCGCGTGCGCCTGGCGGTGTGCAACAGCGGGTACCTGCCCGCGTATGTGAGCAAGCGGGCGCTGGCGCGCAAGACGGTGCGCGGCACGATGTTCGAGATCCACCTGCCGCCGGGCGATGCGACGGTGTCGCTGGTCAGCGGCAAGGAGCGCATCGAAGGCCCGCAGCTCGAAGGCCACGGGCCGAAGAGCACGCTGCAGGCCTTCTTGCCGACGCGCGAGGTGACGGCCGATCGCGCGGTCGCCGAATGGGTGGTGCGCGCGCCGAAGGGCACGCGGCTGGCCCTGAGCGCCCGCGCGGACCGCGCGGGGGCGGTGAAGACCGAGGTGGTGCTGGACTGAGGTGAAGATGATGGAAACCCAAGCCGATCAGCAGGACGATGACATGCCCTCCGAGATCGACTTCTCGAAGGCTCCCGCGACAAGTTCCTCAAGCCGGATGCAACGGTGAGCTTGCCGGTGTATCTGGACGCCGAGGTGCAGGCCTACTTTTCAGCCCGCGCCAAAGTGCGCGGCATCGATGTCGGCCAGATCGTCAATGAGCTGCTTCGCAAGGACATCGAGTTGATCGAAGCCGCGCGGTAGCCGACCGGACGCTGTTCACCGGGCACGGAGCGCGCGAGATGCGCGCCCCGCCGGGTCCCGGTTTCGTTCCTGAGGAACAGCACAAACCCGTTCGCCCTGAGCAGGGACCGAGCTTGTCAAGGGCCCGTCCGTCGAAGGGTTGAGCCCGCCGCGCGCAGGGCCTTCGACAAGCTCAGTCCCAACCCTTCGACAAGCTCAGGGCGAACGGTGCTTCTTTGCTGCCGTCCGGTCCCTTCACGGACCTGTTTCGCTCAGAAGTGGTACTCGGCCTTCAGCGAAGGCGCCGACACCTTGGTCCCCGCCAGCGATGACGGGTTGCCGAACTTGTTCTTGATGTACTGGTAGCCGAAGCCCGCATAGACGGTCTTCGGCGTGCCGGCCGCCGAGCCCACGTCCCACAGCAGGCCCATCTCGGTCCAGGTCTCGGCCGCGGTGTCGCCGCCGAAGCCGTCCTTGCCCTTCTCGCCGGTCCAGGTGCCCCAGCCCTTGAACACCGCCGGCAGCCCGGCGTTGAAGTCGAAGCTCCACACCGTCGCGAGGCGCGGCGCCGCGTCGAAGTTCACATGCGTGCCGGCGATCGAGTTGTTGTTGTTCTCCTTGTAGTACAGCAGCCCGAGCGTCAGCAGCCCCGGCACGTCGAACTCCACCTTCGGCCCGGCGATGTACTTCGTGAGCCCGGCACCGAAGGCATCGTTCTTCGAGTTGAAGTCGAAGCCGAACTGGAAGCCGACGTCGCGGATCGGGCCGAACTTCATCGGCTTGCCACTGACCTTGCCGAAGCTCACCGTGTTGCTGTAGGTGACGTACACCTCGTGCGCACCGCGGTCGCTGTTGTTGGCGGTGTTGTTCTCGTCCGAGGCCAGCATGTCGACCGCGAAGAAGTTGACGCCGTACTTGTAGCCGCCGACGTACTGCAGCGTCGCGACCTTCTTCTTCACGTCCGCGTCGCTGCCGGGTTCCTTGAACTTGGTGCCATAGGTGAAGCCGATGAAGGCATCGCTCCATTCGGCGGCATGGGCGGCGGCAGCGCAGGCGGCCAGCGCGGCACAGGCCGCGACCTTCGACAGGGTTCGGGTACGCATGGGGAATCCTTGGATGGGGTTGGTGATGCGGCGGAACGCGCCGGCACACCGCCTCGACCCCATGCCCCGGCTTGGCGCATGCGACCCCGATGGGTACCGACTTGTATGCAAGTCAGCAAACCCCATGCCACCAGTGAGGATTCCCTCGGATCAGCCCAGTTCGTCGCTCGATGCGCTGCGCGGCAGGATCGGCGCCTCGCTCATCGCCTGGCGCCACACCTTCTTCGGCAGGAAGGTGCGCAGCTGCTCGACGGCCTTGTCGAGCAGCTGCGGGTGCAGCTCATGGCCGATGCCGGGCAGCACGTCGGCGGTCACGTCGCCGCCGAGCGCGACCAGGCGCTCGGCCGAATCGATCGCCGGGCCGCAGGGCAGCACGCGGTCGGCCATGCCGTGGAACAGGTGCACGGTGGTGTCTTCGGGCGCGTGCTCGGGCGCGGTCGCATGGCGGCCACTGAAGGCCAGCACGCGGCCGGCCAGCGCCGGCTCGGCCTGCACCGCCTCGAGCGCCATGATCGCGCCTTGCGAGAAGCCGGCCAGCGCGGTGCACGGCCACGACATGTTCAGCTGCTGCTGCACGCCGCGCACGGTCGCGATGAAGCGCGGCAGCGCTTCGGCGACGCGCTGCGGGCGGTTGTCTTCGGTGATGCCCTGGATGGAGAACCACTGCCAGCCGCTGCCGCCGCCGGGCACGGCGTCGAACGGATCCGGTGCGTCGAGGCAGACCACGGCGGCCTTCGGGTATTCGGCGACCAGGCGCTGCGCGAGCGGCGCCATGTGCGAGGCGTTGGCACCGACGCCGTGGAACAGCAGGAACAGCAGCTCGGGCGGGCCGTCGGCGGGCAGGTGGGCGAGGGCGGTGGCAGGCATGGGGTCATCTCCGTGTAGCACGTGAGTTTGACGCCATGGCGGCTGGCTGCAGAGCAAGGAGTTTGAATGCAGCGTTCAGCTGCGACTGCGCAGATCGCCTACCAAGTCAGAGAGCAACTGCCTGACGGACCATCCAGGTTGAAGACAGCCTGTTTGAGGATGTCCATCCCGATGATTCCCGTGAAGACCTCGGCGCCGAAGTGGCCGGATTTGACGGTGGCAACCGGGACCAGGTTGTGAATCCAACTGCCACCCTGGCTGTCCCGCAGCTTCAATGACAGGTCATACCGCCAACCTGCCGCAGAAATTTGCGTTCCCGATCCGACGATGACCGGATTGTTCTTCGGCAATCGCCAGTTCGCTACAAGACCCTCGTCGATGAGGCAGAACGTTGCGCCGGTGTCCACGAGGAACAGCTGCTTCGTGAAGGGAACGAGATGGGGCGCGTTGCTGGCGAAGACTTGCTGAAAAGCGAGACTGGGTTTGACCTCCACTTCAATCAGAGGTCGATCTTGAACAACTTGAAAACTCAGGCGGCCCGGCATGCCGTGTGGATGTCGGCACGCTCAGGGATGGGCGCGATCTTTTGAAGAAGGTACTGCGCGCTGTCTGAAGGAAAGCGGTGATAGCCAAAGTTCACTGCTGCTTCATACGTCTCGAAGACTTGAACTATTTCACCCGAAGAGATGATGACGTACTGACCTCTAGATTCGTCAAGCAGTTTGGGAAGCCGCGTTCTGAAGGCTTCCAAATTGCGGTGGAACTCTGCATTTTCTCGATTCACGACGGCCTCCGAGCGTTCAACTTATCCACAAGGGTGGGCGGTTCGTTTATCGAGGAAGCCGCAAGAGATTGCAAGCTTTTTCAGAACCGTACCCGCAGCCCGGCCGCGACGCTGGTGCCGCTGTCCACATTCGTCAGCCGGTCGCTCATCACCACCGCATACGCATCGGTCAGCTTCGACAGCGCGTGGTCGTAGCCGAGCGTGACGGTGCGGTTCTTGACCTCGCCCGGGTTGAAATCGGCATTCGCCTGGCCGTACTGCGCGACCACCTTGCCGAGCGCGCCCACCGGCACCGCAAGCCCGAGCCCGTAGATCGTCGACTTGGTGTCGACCGTGGCCTTCGTCTTCACGCGCGTGGCTTGCGCATACAGCTTCACGACGGTGAAGTCGTAAGTGCCGCCGAATTGCAGCGTGTCCTGGCGGTTGAAGCCGGCCGGCACCGCGACCAGCCCATTCTTTACCTGCTGATACGCAATCGTCGCGCCCCAGGTGTCAGTCAGCAGCACCCAGTTGCCGCCGAGGTTGCGGCCGGTCGCGCCGGGCGCGCCTTCGCCCAGGTTGCCGATCAGGCTGACGTTGTAGCCCTCGGCGTTCGAGGTGTTGTAGAGCAGCGAGTTGTTCCAGCCCGAGTCGCCCTGGAACGCGAGGCCGGTGCTCGGCGCGAACACCTGGCGGATGCTCGGCGAGAAGCCGAACGAATCGCCGATGGCGTTGAACGACAGCGTCGAGACGAACAGCGGCGTCGTGTTGCGGCCGAGCGTGCTGGTGCCGAAATCGCCCTGGAAGCCGACGTAGGCGTTGCGCGCCCAGAACGCATCGGCGCTGTTGCGGCCGACCGAGCCGGTGTCGGCCCGCAGGTAGTGCTCGAGCGCGAACTTCAGCTTCAGCGAGCCGCCGAGGTCTTCGGTGCCCTTGAAGCCGAGGAAGCTGGTGGTCATCTTGCCGCTCTCGGCGCGCAGCGTGCGCGCGGCGCCGGCATCCTGGAAGCGGCCGGCGGACATGTCGATCAGCCCGTACAGCGTGATCGATGAGGCTGAAGGTGAGGCAGATTGCGCGGAGGCGGCTGCGGACAGCGTGGCGGCGACCGCGGCAGCGGCCAGGCAGGACAGACGACGGTTCATGCAGCGGAGCTCCGGAAGGACACAGCCCGTCAGGATAAACCCCAACGCGTGTGCCGCCGGTCACACCCCGTTTCGTTGACGCCACAGCCGCAGGCGCCCCGCCGGCCCAGAATGGGGACCGACACCGGAATGCCCGACCCATGGAACTGAACGTCAACGGCCAGATGCTGCCCCTGCCGCCCGACGCGGTGGAGCCCGACATGCCTTTGCTGTGGGTGCTGCGCGACGTGCTGATGCTGACCGGCACCAAGTTCGGCTGCGGCGTTTCGGCCTGCGGCGCCTGCACGGTGCACGTCGACGGGCAGGCGGTGCGCTCGTGCGTGACGCCGCTGTCGGCCGCGCAGGGCAAGCCGGTGCGCACCATCGAGGCGCTCGGTGCGCCCGGCCGGCCGCACGCGCTGCAGCAGGCCTGGATCGCCCACCAGGTGCCGCAATGCGGCTACTGCCAGAGCGGCATGCTGATGGCCGCGGCCGACCTGCTGGCGAAGAACCCGTCGCCGACCGATGCCGACATCGACGCGGCGATCACCAACCTGTGCCGTTGCGGCACCTACCCGCGCATCCGCGACGCGATCAGGAGCGCGGCGGCCGTGCTCCGTGGCGACAACGGCAAGCAGGACCGGGCGAACGAGGCCCGCGCATGAAGCGAAGAAGCCTGTTGCTGAGCGCGCTGGCCGGTGGCGGCGCGCTGCTGGTCGGCTGGAGCGCGCTGCCGCCGCGCAGCCGCATCGGCACATCCCATCCGCTGCCGGACGCCGATGGCGGCGTGACGCTGAACGGCTGGATCCGCATCGAGCCCGACGGCCAGGTGCTGCTCGCGATGGCCCGCAGCGAGATGGGCCAGGGCGTGCACACCGCGCTCGCGATGCTGGTGGCCGATGAACTCGACACGCCGCTGTCGCGCGTGACGCTGGTGCAGGCGGCGCCGCAATCGCTGTACGGCAACGTCGCGATGTTCGTCGGCGCACTGCCCTTCCACCCGGACGACGCCGAGCCCGGCCGCGAGACCACGACCGTCAAGGCCGGCCAGTGGATGGTCAGCAAGTTCGCGCGCGAACTGGGCGTCAGCGTGACCGGCGGGTCGTCGAGCATCGCCGACGCCTGGGACGTGCTGCGGCTGGCCGCGGCCACCGCGCGCGCGCAATTGCTCGGCGCGGCGTCGCTGCAATGGAAGCTGCCGCGCGAAGAGCTGCAGGTGCATGGCGGCATCGTCAGCCATGTGTCCGGCCCGCATGCGCACTTCGGCGAACTGGCGAAGCTGGCCGCGGCCACGCCGATCGGCGACGTGCGCACCAAGGACCCGAAGGACTGGACGCTGATCGGCACGCCCGCGCCGCGCACCGACCTGGCCGCCAAGGTGGACGGCACGGCGCGCTTCGGCCTCGACACGCGCGAGCCGGGCCAGTTGTATGCGGTGGTGCGCCACTGCCCGATGCTCGGCGGCAGCCCGCAGCGCGTGAAGGTCGACGCGGCGATGCAGCTGCCCGGTGTGCAGCGCGTCGTGCGGCTCGGGCCGTATGCCGGCTCGACCGCGGCGGTGGCCGTCGTCGGCCGCAGCACCTGGCATGCGCGGCGCGGCGCGCAGGCGCTGGAGATCGACTGGGCGCCGCCGCCGGCCGGCGGGGCCGACACCAGGCGCATCGACGAGGCGCTGGAACGCGCCGCGCGCGAGGCCGCGCAGTCGGACGGCGGCTTCGCGTTCCACACCCGCGGCGACGTGAAGCAGGCGCGTGCCGGCGCCGCGCGGCAGATCGAATCGCTGTACCGCGCGCCCTACCTCGCGCATGCGCCGATGGAGCCGATCAACTGCACGGCGCGCGTGCACGACGGCGGCGTCGAGCTGTGGGTGCCGACACAGGTGCCCGACATGGCGCGCGCGATCGCGGCCCGCGTGGCCGGCGTGCCGCTCGAGGCCGTGACGCTGCACGTGACCTACCTGGGCGGCGGCTTCGGGCGGCGGCTCGATGTCGACTTCGTCGCGCAGGCGGTGCGCATCGCGATCGAATGCGGCGGCCACCCGGTGCAGCTGGTGTGGCCGCGCGAAGAAGACATCGCGCACGATTTCTACCGCCCGGCCGGTGTCGCGCTGATGCAGGCGAGCCTGGACGGCAAGGGCATGGTGTCGGGCCTCGCGATCACCACGGCGGGTGACGCGATCACGCCGCGCTGGATCGAGCGCGTGCTGCCGGCGCTGGCCGGGCCGGTCGACACGCCGGACAAGAGCGCGGCCGAAGGCCTGTACGACCTGCCGTACGGCATCTCGCACCAGCGCATTGCGCAGGTCGCGACGCACAGCGGCGTGCCGGTGGGCTACTGGCGCTCGGTCGGGCATTCGCACCATGCGTTCTTCAGCGAGTGCTTCATCGACGAGCTGGCCGAGGCGGCGCACCAGGACCCGGTCGCGTTCCGGCTCGGGCTGCTGGGCGACATGCCCCGGCATGCCGCGGTGCTGAAGCTCGTCGCGGCGAAGTCGAGCTGGGGCCGGCCGCTGCCGGTGGGCCAGGCGCGCGGCGTCGCGCTGCACGAGAGCTTCGGCAGCATCGTCGCGCAGGTGATGGAGGTGTCCCTGTTCGATGGCCGGCCGCGCATCCACCGCGTGGTCTGCGCGGCCGACATCGGCACGGTGGTGAACCCGGGCATCGTCGCGCAGCAGATGGAGAGCGCGGTGATCTTCGGGCTGTCGGCGGCGCTGTACGGCCGCATCGACATCGAAGGCGGCGCGGTCAAGCAGCGCAACTTCCCGGACTACAAGCTGCTGACGCTGGCCGAGTGCCCGCGCATCGAGACGCACCTGGTGCCGAGCAGCCGCGCGCCCGGCGGCATGGGCGAGCCCGGCACGCCGCCGGCGGCACCGGCGCTGGCGAACGCGTTGTATGCGTTGACCGGCAAGCGGCAGCGCGCGTTGCCGCTGATCACGTAGCGCGACGCTCCGATTGCGCCACCGCGCGCAGCAGCGCCTGCCGCAGCCGGTGCGCATCGATCGGCTTCGTCAGGAACTCGTTCATCCCCGCGGCCAGCGCCTGGTCGCGCTCCGACACCAGCGCGGCCGCCGTCAGCGCGATGATTGGCAATTCTTCGGCCGGGTGCTGCTCGCGCAAGCGTCGCGCCGCCTCGTGCCCGCTCAGCCGTGGCATCTGCACGTCCATCAGCACCGCGTCGAACAGCCGGCCGGCGTCGACCGAGCGCCGCACCGCCACCAGCGCCTCGATCCCGTCCACCGCCTGCACGACGTCGACGCCCCACTGCTCCAGCATCGCGACGCCGATCATCATGTTGACCGGGTTGTCTTCCACCATCAGCACGTGCGCGCCGGCCAGCGACGCGGTGTCGAGCGATTCCGCATCGGTGCCGACCTCGCGCGCCGGCGTGGCCGGCAGCGGCAGCGCGGCCCAGAAGCGGCTGCCGCGCTCCGGCGCGCTCTCGACGCCGACGCTCCCGCCCATCAACATCGCCAGCTCCTTGCAGATCGACAGCCCGAGCCCGGTGCCGCCGAAGCGCCGCGTCGTCGACGAATCGGCCTGCGTGAAGGGCTGGAACAGCCGCTGCTGCGTGGCCTCGTCGATGCCGGCGCCGGTGTCGATCACCGCCAGCCGCACCCTGCCGTCTTCATCGACCGTCGCCTCCAGCGTCACATGGCCGCGCTCGGTGAACTTGATGCCGTTGGTCAGGTAGTTGCTGAGGATCTGGCGCACCCGCACCGGGTCGCCGAGCACCGTGCCCGGCACCTCGGGCGTCATCGCGAGGCGCAGCGACAGCCCGCGCGCCTGCGCCAGCGACTGGTATGCGCGGTGCACCGCCACCAGCAGCCCGCGCAGGTCGAAGGCCACCGCCTCGACGCTGAGCTTGCCGGCCTCGATCTTCGACAGGTCGAGGATGTCGGAGATGATGCTCGCGAGGTTCTGCGCGCTGTCCTGGATCTGCGCCAGGTACTGGTCGCGGCGCAGCGCGTCGAGCCCCGGGCGCATCGCCAGCCGCGCCAGGCCGAGCAGCCCGTTCAGCGGCGTGCGGATCTCGTGGCTGGTGTTCGCGAGGAAGGCGCTCTTGGCCTGGTTGGCGGCCTCGGCCACGTCGCGTGCATGGGCCAGCGCCTGCTCGAACGCGCGCCGTTCGGTCACGTCCTCGGCGATCCAGATCGTGCCGCCCTGGCTCGGGTGCGTCGGGTCCACCGCCTGGGCGAGCAGGCGGCACAGGAAGCTGCTGCCGTCGCCGCGCCGCATCATGCGCTCGACCTCCACCGGCTCGCCCTGCGCGAGCCGCGGGCCGACCAGCGCGCCCATCTCGGCATACGCCGCCTCGTCGCTCCACACCGCCTGCCCCGGCTGGCCGATCAGCGCGCCGGCCGGCCAGCGGAACATCGCCTCGAAGCAGGGGTTGGCCTGCATGAAGCGGCGCTCGCGTGTCAGCGCGATGCCGATCGACGCGTTCTGCAGGATCGCCTCGTGCTGCAGCCGCACCCGCTCGGTCTCGGTCACGTCGCGGCCGTTCAGCACCAGGTAGTCCTGGTCGTCCATCCGGAAGCGCGCTGCCGACAGCAGCAGCGACACCACCGTGCCGTCGCGCCGCACGAAGGTGGCCGGCAGGTCGGTCACCAGGCCGCCCTGGGCCAGGCCCGCGACCAGCGCTTCGCGGTCGGCCTGCCGGTGCCAGATGCCGATCTCGAGCGCGGTGCGGCCGACCACCTCGTCGCTGCGCCAGCCGGTGATGCGCGTGAAGCTTTCGTTGACCATCACGTAGCGGCCGCTCGCCACCTCGGTCAGCGTGATGCAGTCGGGGCTGGTCGCCACCAGGTGCGACAGCAGCGCCTGCGAGCGCCGCAGCGCGGTCTCGGCCTGCACGCGGGCGGTGATGTCGTGGAACATCGACAGCGTGGCCGGGCCGTCCGGCGCGCTGACTCGAATGCCGGAGGCCTGCACGCTCAGCGGCCGGCCATCCAGCGATACCAGGCTGGAATCGGCGACGCCCAGGCCCTCGCCGACGGGCAGCGCCTCCAGCGTCGCGACGCGCCGGCGAACCTGTTCCCGCGCCTCGCCGGCGGGGTAGAGCTGCGGCAGGTCGAAGCCCTTCATCGCGTCGGCCGACGCGAAGCCGAACATGCGTGCGGCGGCGTCGTTGCCGTCGATCGCGACACCGTTGCGGTGCAGCACCAGCGCGGTCGGCGAGCGGCGGAACAGCTCGCGGTAGCGGCCTTCGCTCTCGGCGGTGGCGCGGCGCGCCTCGACTTCGGCGGTGATGTCGCGGCCCAGGCCCCAGTAGCCGACGAAGCGGCCATCGGCATCGAAGCGCGGGCGGCCGCTGACCACGCTGTGGCGCAGTTCACCGTGTTCGCCCGGGCGGCTCGCCATCAGGTTGCTGAACGGCAGGTGCGCCTCGAGGTCGGCGCGGTGGCGCGCCAGCGTGTCGGCATCCAGCCCGATCTGCGGCATCTCCCACGGCCGGCGGCCCATGCGCTCCTTCGCATCGATGCCGGAGTACTGGTTCAGCTTGTCGCTGATGTGGGTGAAGCGCAGCTCGGCATCGAGCTCCCAGTACCAGTCGGCGGCCATCAGCAGCAGGCTGCGAAAGCGCTCCTCGCGGTCGCGCGCCTCGCCGAGCGCGCGGCGCACGACGCTCGCGATCAGCATGCCGCAGGTCGTGGCCGACGCGAAGATCAGCCAGTGCGCCAGCACGCGCACCGGCAGCGGGATGGCCTCGATCGGCATCGGCCCGGGCAGCCAGCCCCGGCCGTTGGCCATCGCGAGGCCGGCGACCGCCGCGGCCATCGCGAGCGCCAGCACCAGGCCCGACGCCGGGCTCACCAGCACGGTGACGACGCAGATCAGCAACCCGAGGTAGCCGAGGTTCAGCGCATGCACGCCCTGGCCGAGGCCGACCGCGGTGACCAGCACCGCGATGGCGGCGATCCAGCCCATCAGGTGCACCAGCTTCGGCAGCGCGATGCGCCGCAGGCCCCACAGGCCGAGCGTGAAGCACAGCGCGAGCACCAGGCAATCGCCCACCAGCAGCGCGCGCATGCCGGGGCGGGTGGGGAGGGCCGGCGACAGGTAGATCAGCGCGCCGAGCAGCGAGATCGTGACGCCCGCGCCGAAGAACAACCGGGCCACCAGCCGGTCCAGCGGTTCGCGCGGCAGAAGGGGCAAGGGCGAGGAGAGCGGCACGGCGAGGGGGACGCGCATTGACGACCTGCGCGGTGCCGCCGAGTGTGGCACCGCGCCACGGCCGTGGCGGGCTGGTTTTCCCGGTTTCGCCGGGCCTGCCGTGCAGGACTGCACGGCACGGTGCCTCTCGGGCGGCGGGTCAGGCGGCCGGTTTGTGGGCGTTCAGCTCGAGGCGGGTGGCCTGGGCGACGCGGCGGGCGGCGCTCGCGAAATCGTCACCATTCGACGCATAGAGCACGGCGCGCGACGAGTTGACGACGATGCTCGCGTCGGCACGCCAGCCGGCGCGCACCGTGGCGGCCGCGTCGCCACCCTGCGCGCCGACGCCGGGGATCAGCAGCGGCAGCGTCGGCGCGAGTTCGCGCACGCGGGCGATCTCGCCGGGGAAGGTGGCGCCGACCACCAGGCCGAGCTGGCCGCTGCGGTTCCAGTCGCCCTGCGCGAGGCGGGCCACGCGCTCGTAGACCAGCTCGCCGCCGACCAGGGGCTGGGCCTGCAGGTCGGAGCCGCCGGGGTTGGAGGTGCGGCACAGCAGGATCAGGCCCCTGTCGCCGTAGCGCAGCCACGGCTCGAGTGAATCGAAGCCCATGAAGGGCGACAGCGTGACCGCGTCGGCCTGGTAGCGCTCGAAGGCTTCTCGGGCGTACTGCTCGGCGGTCGGGCCGATGTCGCCACGCTTGGCGTCGAGGATCACCGGCACCTCGGGCGCGACGCGTTTGATGTGGGCCATCAGGCGCTCCAGTTGGTCTTCGGCGCGGTGGCCGGCGAAGTAGGCGATCTGCGGCTTGAAGGCGATCACCAGGTCCTTGGTGGCATCGACGATCGCGGCGCAGAAGTCGAAGATGCGGGCCGCGTCGCCCTTCCAGGCGTCGGGAAACTTCGCCGGATCGGGATCGAGCCCCACGCAGAGCAGGGAATCGTTGCGGCGTTCGGCGCGGCGCAGCTGGTCGGTGAATTTCATGGTGAGAGGCTTGGAGCCGGGTCAGTTCTTGTTGGGTGAGGCGTCGTCGTCTGGTTTGTCGAACGGCAACCCGCTTTGCAGGGCGCACTCCAGCGCAGCCCGCTTGTCGAACGGTTCAATCCGCAACCGGGGCTGACTCTCCAGGGCTTGCAAATACGCGTCACGAGCCTTGCCGGCACGCACGAGAAACTCGGCCAGGGCGGGTGTCGGCACGAACACATCGGTGCGCGACTTCTGCAACGTGGCCACCAGATGGTCGAGCTTGGCACGTCGTTCGCCGGCGAGGCGCTTGTTGAAGAGGTCGATCAGGACCGAGGCGTCGAAGAGCACGGCCATGCAGTCACTCACCGCCTCGGATGCGATGCCACTCGGCGAGCGGATCATCAAGATCTGCCCAGCCGTTGCCAAGCACTTCCCGCGCCTGCAGCACCATGGTTTCAAGCGATCTGTCATCGAGCCGTTCCCAGCTCTTGATGACGAACGACTCCATCGTCCAGACGCGTTCGGCGTCGCGGCGCCAGCGTCCGTCACCGCTGACCCGGACCGGGCCGCCGAACAGGTGCGGTGCCAGTTCTTTCGCCGTCGATCGCGATGCGCTGCATTGCAGTTTCTCGCCGCCTTCACCCTCGAGCCACACGGGCACGGTGTCGTCCTTGCCACCCACTCGGATCACGACGCCGTCGAGGGTACCGAACTCACGGGTGACGATCTCCTGCGTCAACAGCGTCTTGCTACCGGGAAAATCCAGCACCTTGTCGCCGTGCTTCAGCTTCAGCACCGCACTGCAGCCGTCTTCGCGCAACAGGGCGTTCAACGTGCGGTAGTGGCGGGTCAGTTCGCGATCCGCCTGAGGAGTGCCCACCAAGGCAAGTCGCTGCGCGACGCTCGCCTGCGCAATGGGATCCACGGCGATCTCCGGCACGGCGCTGCCGCTGCGGACCTTGATCAAGTGAACGTGTTCGCTCGACCCGAACAGCTTGGCGAGTTCGGCGACGTACTCCGCCAGACGCCGCATCGGCAGCGTGTCGGGTTGCCAAGCATCCATCCTGAAGTCGTAGACGACGAAATCGCTCATGAGAATCTCCGACCGTGATTCTAGGGCGCAGCGTCCATCCGCAGGTTCGATGCCAGGTGCGCCGCGACCACCGCGATGCGCCGCAGGTGCCGCGACTCCGGGTGCGTCAGCAGCCACAGCTGGGTCTCGCATTCGGCCAGCGGCTCGCCGAGCGGCTGCAGCTCGCGCCGCTGCGACGCGAGGAACACCGGCGCGATGCCGACGCCCAGCCCGGCGGCAACCGCATCGACCACCGACTGCACGCTGTTGACGCGCAGCACCGGCTCGACCTTCGGCAGGTGCTTCTTGCGCCAGCGCACCGACGGGTGCTCGGGCAACGCATCGTCGACAACGATCCAGCGCGCGGCCGCCAGGTCGACAGGCTTGCGCTGCCGTCCGGCCGGCTTCAAGCCGTAGACCGCCGACGGGATCGGCCGCAGTTCGCGGCCGACGACGTGCGGCGGCGGCTTCACCGTCGCGCGCAGCGCGATGTCGGCCTCGCGCTGCGACAGGTTCACCAGCTCGTTGCGTGCAGTGATCTCCAGCCGCAGCAGCGGGTGGGCCGCCGCCAGGCCGGTCAGCGCAGGCAGCAGCAGGCCGCTCAGGATCGTGTCGGTGGTGCTGATGCGCACCAGGCCGCCGACCGCGCCGGCATCGAGCCGGGCCGCACTGCGCGCCGACTCCAGCTCGGCCTCGATGCGCTCGGCATGCTGCGCGAGCTGCAGCCCGAGCTCGGTCGCCAGGTAGCCGCTGCGCGAGCGCTCGAAGAGCCGCTGGCCGAGCGCCTTCTCGCAGCGCTGCACGGTGCGGAACACCGTGGAGCCGTCGACACCGGCCAGCGCGCCGGCGGCCGCCAGCGTGCCGCCGCGCACCAGGGCCAGCAGCACGGCCAGTTCGCCCGCGCCGATCGGCGACGCGGCGGTCGATTGCAGCGGTGCAGCCATCGCTTGCCTCCTTGCCTATTTCAAATGCAATGGCGCAATCCTAGATTCAAGGCCTCGACACCTCAACAGGATCTTTCCATGAAGCTCTATTTCGCCCCCGGTGCATGCTCGATGGCCATTCACATCGCGCTGCGCGAGACCGGTGTCGCCTTCGAGGCGCACCAGGTGGACCTGGCAACCCACACGTTGACGGAAGGCGGCGGCAGCTACTTCGAGATCTCGCCACGCGGCTACGTGCCGCTGCTGGAGTTCGACGACGGCTCGCGCCAGACCGAAGGCAGCGCGCTGCTGCAGTACCTTGCCGACCTGGATCCGGCGCAGGCGCTGATCGGCGCGCCCGCCAGCCGGCGGCGCCTTGGCGTGACGCAGTGGCTGAGCTTCGTCAGCACCGAGCTGCACAAGACCTTCAGCCCATGGCTGTGGCACAAGGAGACGGCCGACAGCACGAAGCGCGACGCAAAGCTCAAGCTCGCCGCGCGCTTCGCCGACATGGACAGCCACCTCGCGACGCGCGAGTTCCTGGCCGGCGACTACAGCGTCGCCGACGCCTACGGCTTCACGATCGTGAACTGGAGCAACTTCCTCGGCATCCCGCTGTCGGACTTCCCGCACCTGCGCGCGTGGATGGACCGGGTGTCGGCACGGCCGGCGGTGCAGCAGGCGCTGCGGGCCGAGGGGTTGCTGAAAGACTGAAGCGCCTCAGCGCTGCGGCGTGCCGATGCGCTTCGCCAGCTCGGCGCCGATGCCGATGTAGCTGCCCGGTGTCATCGCGAGCAGCCGGTCGCGCTCGGCCTGCGGGATCTCCAGCGTGCCGATGAACTGCTGGATGGCCTCGCGCGTGATCGTCTTGCCGCGCGTCAGCTCCTTCAGCCGCTCGTATGGATTCGCGAGCTTGTAGCGGCGCATCACCGTCTGGATCGGCTCGGCCAGCACCTCCCAGGCGCTGTCGAGGTCGGCCGCGAGCGCATCGCGGTTCACCTCGAGCTTGCCCAGTCCGCGCAGCAGGCTGTCGTAGCCGAGCACCGCGTAGCCGAGGGCCACGCCCATGTTGCGCAGCACCGTGCTGTCGGTCAGGTCGCGCTGCCAGCGGCTGATCGGCAGCTTCTGGCTCAGGTGGGTGAGCAGCGCGTTGGCGAGGCCGAAGTTGCCTTCGGCGTTCTCGAAGTCGATCGGGTTGACCTTGTGCGGCATCGTGCTGGAGCCGATCTCGCCTTCCTTCGTGCGCTGCTTGAAGTAGCCGAGGCTGATGTAGCCCCAGACGTCGCGCGACCAGTCGATCAGGATGGTGTTGGTGCGCGTCACCGCATCGAACAGCTCGGCCATGTAGTCGTGCGGCTCGATCTGGATGGTGTACGCGTTGAAGTTGAGGCCGAGCGCGCCTTCGATCACGCGCTTCGAAAAGGCTTCCCAGTCGACCTCGGGGTAGGCGGCCAGGTGGGCGTTGTAGTTGCCGACCGCGCCGTTCATCTTGGCGAGCAGCTGCACGCCGGCGATGCGCTCGCGCGAGGTGCGCAGCCGCGCGACCACGTTGGCGATCTCCTTGCCGACGGTGGTGGGGCTGGCCGTCTGGCCGTGCGTGCGGCTGAGCATCGGCACGTCGGCCAGCTCGACCGACAGCGCGGCGAGGCGGTCGACGATGCGGTCCAGCGTGGGCAGCAGCACCTCGGCGCGAGCGGCCTTCAGCATCAGGCCATGGCTGGTGTTGTTGATGTCTTCGCTGGTGCAGGCGAAGTGCACGAACTCGCCGGCGCCCTTCAGTTCGGCATTCGATTCGAAGCGGCCCTTCAGCCAGTACTCGACCGCCTTCACGTCGTGGTTGGTGGTGCGCTCGATGTCCTTGATGGCCTGGGCATCGGCCTCGCTGAAGCGGGCCACCAGGCCGCGCAACAGCCCGCGGGAAGCCTCGCTCAGGGGCTTGAATTCGGCCAGGCCGGCGTCCGACAGCGCGATGAACCACTCGACTTCCACCTGCACGCGGCGGTGCATCAGGCCGAACTCGCTGAGCAGCGGGCGCAGCGCGGCGACCTTGGCGGCGTAACGGCCGTCGAGCGGGGACAGGGCGGAGAGGGCGGAGAGGTTCATGGGGACGGGCAAACGGGCGGAAAGGGCTGATTTTAGGCGGGTGGCCTATCGGGCCGGTTTCCAGGTTCTCGGCGTGGCCTGGACAGCGGTGGCGCCGCGCTGCGCACGGACCACGGCCGCCAGGCTGTGCAAGCTGTCTTCGTCGTTCCCCATCTGTTTGACGATGTGCGAGCAAAGTTCCAGAGGAAGACCCCTCCACAGCGTGAGCGAGGACGACAAGCCGGTGTGGAAGGCCGCGGAAGCATCGGCCCGCAGGTGTTCGAAGCGGCTCTCGCGGATGCGGTTGCGGTTGACGGCAATGGAACATATCCGACCGAGGGACTCGAGTTCGTCGCGATGCAGGCATGTGTCGCCGAAGGCCGGCAGGATCAGCTGCGTCAGGGTGAAGTTGGGCTTCACGGGGCCATCCCATGCCAGCGCATTCTTCACCGCCGTGAGGAAATCCAGAGACATGGCGCAGCGCGACAGGTCCAGCGTGCGCAGGCGATCGTTTCGGCGCAGTGCGTACGTCAGATCGTGCCCGCCGCCCCACAAGTCATGTCCGGCAAGTGACAGCCGCTCGAGACGCGGGTGGTTCGCGAGTGCAGACAACACGGATGTGACGTCGAGCGACGAATAGGGTTCGGTGGTGCCCAGGTCCAGCCAGGCGAGTGACGGGGTCATCGGAAGGAGCGTGAGGATGGTGCCCACGATGCGGCTCTTCAAGCTGGTGCCAAGGGACATGCCAGTCCAGCCGTTGCTCCGGGCCGTCTCGAACAGCGTTTCCACGTCGGCCTGCGACAGCGCACAGTCCGCCATCTCGAACTCGCACAGGGTGGCGCTGGCCCTCACGGCCTTCAGGATGCGTGCGCGATCTTCGATGCGGAAGGGGTTGCCACTCAGGCAGAGCCGTCGAAGAGGGGCCGACGCCAGCAGGTCAGCGATCGCCTCACCGGGTTGAAGCGGCTTCTTCCGGTGTGTGGATCGCGGAGAGGTCAGCGTCTTGCCGAGGGCCCGCCTGGCGGTCTTGGGCTTGGCGGGCAGCAGCCCCGTGAGCCCGCGATTGCGCGACAGGTCGAGCGCCTGAACCTTCGGGTTGCGCTTCAGGCATTCAGCGAGCCGCGGCAGGCTGCGCGGTGTGATCTGGTTGCCGCCGAGGTCGAGCGTGATCGGCACGTCCGGCAGGAGCGGCACCCACCGATCGATCCAGCGCACCAGGCATTTGACGTCCTTGTTCGTCACGGGGCCATGCGCATCACCTTGCGTGGGGTATCCGAAGCACAGGGTCAGGGCGGTGTCGATGCCGCGATCGAAGATCTCCTTGGTCAGCCAGGCGGCGGGGCGGCCGTCCTCGGCGTGCAGGCTGAAGCGCATGAGCTGCGACCGATCTGCCAAGGTCGTCGGCAGTTCCTGTTTGTCGTGGAAACTGGCCACGGGACCTGATGACGGAACCAGGTTCCGCGTGACCTTCCTGAACTCAGGCTGCAGACATTCCGGCTGTCCATCGTCATCGGTGCCGCGGGGCTTGATGAGCAGCGAAGGTACTTTCGACAGCGAGTGGGTGCGCCGTTCCGTCTTGTCTTTACTGCCGTGCACGCTGGTCTCCATCGTTCCGCGATGCCCCTTGAGTAACAGCCACTCGCCGCCGCGTTCCAGAGAAGGCTGCCTTTCTGGTGATGGCAGCCTGCCGATTCAATGAACGGAACGGTGCTTGCCCTCGAGGGCCTGCGTCATCGTTTTCGGCGTCGGCTACCACCTCGTCGCACTTTCGCCTCTTCATCCCGCCGATCCTTCAGCCGCAGTCCTCCGACCATGGCCATGCCGCTGAGGGTCTCCAGCGCGACCTCCTGGCCGTGTTGGGCGGCAGCGATCCTCCATGTCCATTCCCCGATCTGTTGGCCGATTTCCTTGGGAAGAGGAAGGACGGGAGGCAGATGGCTCAAACAGGGGGCGATCTTTTCTGCTTTCTTCATTCCCAGCATGTCTCGATTCGCCAGGAGCTTGTCGCGGATCACACCGTCGGCGTCTGGAATGTCTGCCTGCAGATGGAGCAAGGACGTACTGCCCAACACGGCGCTCTGCAAGAGGTCAGCGTCAATACCGCAGCGCCTCAGATCGAGAACACGCAAGGTCTTGTTGTCGTTCAACGCATCGACCAACCCGCCTTGCCTCCCGGGCGGAATGCGGCGCCCGCTGATGTTGAGGATCTCAATCGACTGGTTGTGCTGGAGTGCCAGGAACCACCCGGAGCCGCAGTTTTCGTTCATATCCGCAGAACGGCCGATTTCGCTGCGGTCAGAAACCGACAGGTCGATTTCTTCGAGGTGAGAGTTCGAGGAAAGAAGAGCTGTCGACACCTGGGTGTACATGTCGTGGCCGATGACCATGTCGGCAAGCGACACCACTTTCAGGCAGTGGTGCCTGCCGATGGTCTCCAGCAATGCTGGATGGGCGGCCTGCAGGGAATCATCCAGGATCAACGTGTGCAATGAAGCCTTCTCGAGCGCCTTCCGGAATTCTTCTGGCGCGACAAGCATGACATTTCCGGACAAATCGAGGTGCTTGAGCGGGGCGTCGACCAGCAGCGTGTGCGCGTATTTCCATATCTGCCCATTCTCGCCAGGATGCAGGCTGTCCAGTCGGCGCAGGGTCAGCCTCACCAGTGGCTTGGCTTGCAGTGCGCCGCAGATCTTCTTCGGCGACAGGCCCCGGACCGACAAGTCGACCTCCCGCAGGTCGGGTGCGCCCTTGATCGCCGCATAGAAGGCCTTCGACAACTTCTTTCCGTCGACTCGATTTCCTTGCAGATCGAGACGCGTGATGCCGGACAGGAGTTTGCCGAGGTGTTTCAACCCGCTTTCGTC
Organism: Rhizobacter sp. OV335; assembly: GCF_900142965.1. GTDB lineage: Bacteria > Pseudomonadota > Gammaproteobacteria > Burkholderiales > Burkholderiaceae_C > Rhizobacter. The sequence goes on along the minus strand of NZ_FRCQ01000002.1, from coordinate 218,469 downwards.
AATCGCGTTGCCGGACAGGTCGATGTGATTCAGGTCCGGCAGATGCCGCCTCCATTTCTCGAGCCACTTGCCCAGGAATTTGATGTGCTCTCCATTGAGGCGATCTGCATCCGGAGGTGCGAAGTACATGGTGGCGGGTCGCGCGTTCAGGTGCAGGGTGGTGGCGCCGCCTGCGATCTCCCTTTGCCGATGAAGGTACAGGAAGGCCAGTGCGTCGCTTGCTTGCGCTTTTACGCAGAGGAGAACCAGATCAGCCAGTTCTGCACCCTGTCGACTCACATCTCCCTGCACGAAGTCGAAGTACCCGGACTCTTCCAGCTTCTGCTGGAACCCGGCGCTGAGCGGAGGCTTGCGCATGTCCAGCAACTGATCGGCGGTCGCAGCGCTCTTCTGCGATTTCGACGTCTCCGACTTTGGTAAATCGGTCCGTGGTGAGAGCTTGCCCAGTTTTTTGTCGCTCACGATTTCTTCGATGTTGTTGGTCGAGTCGGGTGAGTAACATCCGCGGACCAATCGTTCAATGCTCGCGTCACGATGCACCGCTTCATCCCCGCTACCGTCTTGCCCTTGTTGTTGACCGTGGCGGCTTGCAATCGCACGCAGGCACCGGCATCTCCGGCAGTCGCGTCGGCGCCGGCCGCGGCATCGCCGGCGCCTTCGGCCGCACTTCCCGCGGCGACGGCAAGCGTTGCCCTCACCACCCAGCTCCAGCAACGCGCCGACGGCGTGCTCGCCGCGCACCGCCAGATGGTCGTGCTGATGACCGGCGAGCGCGCGCTGAAGCCAGCCGAGCGCCGCGCGGTCGGTGCCGTCGGCCAGCTGCTGTTCCACGACCAGCAGGAGCGCGTCGATGCGCTCACCACGGCCGCCGCCAACACCGCCGACCCCGCCACGCTGCCCGCGCTCGAAACCCTGCTCGACCGCATCGAGAGCGAGCCGAGCTGGTTCGACGCCGACCGCCTCGCGTTCAAGGAATTCCTGACCCGCCTGTAGGCCCAGTACGCGCAGTCGCAGTCGATTGCCGGCTTGAAGCTCGCGCGCCGCGCGAACGAAGACCTGGCCGTGCTGGCCGAGGTGGAGCAGGCCTACGACCGCGAGCTGAAGGACGTGTTCGGCCGCTTCGCGAAGCGCGGCATCGAGCTGCAGCGCGAGAAGTGGGCCGACTACGTGGCCAAGATCTTGAGGCTCTACAACCGCGAGCAGATCCTGAAGGATTTCGCGACCATCGTGCCGTACACCGCGCCGTCGACAAGGTCGGGCGCGAGCGAAGAACCCGATTCACGCGAGATCTTCGGCGGCTCGCTGCCGCCGAAGACGGTGGTGCTGACCTTCGACGACGGCCCGCACCCGAAGTACACCGACGACATCCTCGACATCCTGAAGCGCTACGACGCACCGGCGATCTTCTTCAACCTCGGGCGCAACCTCGGCACCGTCGATGCGCAGGGCCACGCAAAACTGGGCCCGAACGGCGCGGTCGCCAGGCGGGTGCTGGCCGCCGGCCACCAGCTCGCCGACCACAGCTTCACGCACAGCGTGATGGCCAAGCTGAGCGACGACGCGGTGCGCACCGAGACCACCGACACCGAGGCGCTGCTCGATGCCACCGGGCGCCAGCCGTCGTCGCTGTTCCGCTTTCCGTACGGCGCGCGCAACGAGGGGTCGCTCAGCACCGTCGAGGCGCTGAAGCTGCGCTCGATGATGTGGAACGTCGATTCGATGGACTGGGCCGACCCGGTGCCCAAGAGCATCGCCGAGCGCGTGCTGACCGAGGTCGACCGCGCCGGCCGCGGCGTGATCCTGTTCCACGACATCCAGGGCCGCACGGTGCAGGCGCTGCCGCTGGTGCTCGATCAACTGGTGGCCGACGGCTACCGCTTCGCCACCTGGCGCGACGGCAGGTTCGTCGTCAACGCGCCGCGCAAGGCGGCGCCCGATGCGGCGCTGGCGGCGAGCGCCGACACGCTGTACCGCGACAGCTTCGCGCTGGTGGTCGGCATCGACCAGTACGCGAAGTGGCCGCAGCTGCACCATGCGGTGCGCGATGCGCGCGCGGTGCAGGAGACGCTGGTGGCGCGCTTCGGCTTCAAGGCCGAGAACGTGACGGCGCTGTACGACGGCTAGGCGACGCGCGCGAACATCCTGCGCGTGCTGAACGACAAGCTGGCCGATGGCAAGAAGGTGCGGCGCGACGACCGCGTCGTCGTGTTCTATGCCGGGCATGGCGGCACGCGCAAGCTGACGAGCGGGCGCGACGTCGGCTACCTGATCCCGGTGGATGCGTCGCTCGCCGATTTCGCGTCCGACGCGATCTCGATGCCGCAGCTGCAGGAAGTGGCCGAGGCGATCAGCGCGAAGCACGTGCTGTTCATGGTCGACGCCTGCTACTCCGGCCTCGGGCTCACGCGCGGTGGCGGCGCGGGCAGCAGCGCGAACTTCCTGGCCGACAACGCGCGGCGCCTGGGCCGGCAGATGCTGACTGCCGGCGGCGCCGACCAGCAGGTGGCCGACGACGGGCCGAGCGGCCATTCGGTGTTCACCTGGACGCTGCTGCAGGCGCTGAACGGCAAGGCCGACCTGAACGGCGACGGCGTGATCACCGGCACCGAGCTGGCGGCCTACGTGGCGCCGTCGGTCGCGGCGATCGCACGCCAGACGCCGGCCTTCGGCAGCCTGCCGGGCTCGGAGGGCGGCGAGTTCGTGTTCGAGCTGCCGGCCGACCGCGAGGCGCTCAGCGGTGACTCGCCGCAGCTGGATGCCGACGCGAGCAAGCTCAACAAGCGGCTCGATGACGCGAAGACGGCGGCGCTGCAGCCCGGTGGCAAGGGCGCGGCGAAGGACGTGCAGGTCGTCATCAAGAACCTGGAGGGTGGAGACACCAAGCTCTCGACGCCAGCTGCCGCGCCGGTGGCCCCGCGCGTGGCCGCGCAGCGCGCCAACGACCGCGGGCTGGCGCTGTTCCGTGAGCGCCGCTACGACGAGGCCGAGGCGGCGTTCACCGAGGCACTGAAGCTGCAGCCGGTGTTCGCGCTGGCGGCCAACAACCTCGGCTTCGTCTACTTCAAGCGCGGCAAGCCGGCCGAGGCGGCACGCTGGTTCGAGCGTGCGATCGAGATGGACGGCAGCCGGGCGCTCGCCTACCTGAACCTCGGCGATGCGCAGCTGCAGGCAGGCGACGACGCGAAGGCGCTGAAGGCCTACGCGACCTTTGTCGGGCTGGCGCCGAAGCACGCGCGGGTGGCGGAGCTGCAGGGGTGGATCGCAGCGCCGGATGCGGCGCACCGGCCGAAGTTGCCTTGATCTGCATGTTGGAGCGTCACTCCGAAGTAGGGGCCTTCGGGTGTCGACCGGGGGTCGCAGCGATTCTGTCGAGAGTGTCAACGCCCGTTGCACCCATCGCTCCAATGACCTCAACGAGGTGCCCTATGAGGTCGGGGGGGAGCTTGTAGTCGTTCTCTTCGTTCAAAAGCAAGTCGAGAGCGTTGGTCGCATTTTTCACTTGCGCGGTTGACGGGTACTTGTTCAACAGAAGACGCTCCTGCAGCGCCTTGGCCTGCGCCCGCGTGAAGTCGCTGTTGTCAGAAAGGTCCAGCTCCAACAGGCTGTCGTGGCGAATCGCGGCGGGCAGGATGGCCACCAGGTCCTCGGTTGAAAGTTCCGCGTCCGCCAGTTGCAACGACCTCAGGTTCTCGTTGCGTGTGAGTACTTCCGCGATGCGTCGCCCTTGTCCCGTCAGCGTGTTGCCCGAGAGGTCGGCATGTTGCATCGACGGACTGTCGCGCAATTCGGCCAGAATCCTCTTCACAGTGTCCTTGGTCAGGTCGCAATGGGACACGTCGATCGCTTCGAGGCCTGGTTTCCGGATCAACGCGAGCAGGGCGTTGATGCCGGCTTCTTGAAGGATGCAGCGGTGGATCTGGATTCGCTTCAACGATGGGTGACGCAGCAGCGCTTGCAGCAGTTCTGGGCGCGTGATGAAGCCAGTATCCGTCGCGGAATTCAGGTTGATCGACGTGAGTGTCGTGTTGGACCGAAGGACGTTGAGCATTTGCTCGGCTATCGGCAGGTACGCGCCGCCGAAGTGCAGAAGCGTTTTGTTCTTGGCAAGTCCGTCAGCGATGGGTTTGACGAAATCGGCATCGGCAACATCTTTCAGGGGGCGCACGTTGGAGATGTCCAGTGACTGCAGCGTGGTGTTGCGTTCCAGCAATTGACCGAACACCGCGCCATCCTCACAAGCATTGAATGACAAATTAATCGAGAGCAATGTGGTGTTGTGAATCAAAGCCTCCGTGACCTTCCTGATGCTTCGACCCGAGCTTGCGGATGAACCGATGTTCAAGTGTTGCAGGGGCGGGTTCAGTTTCAGAAGTTTGGCAAAAGCTTCGACACCTTCGTCGCCGATGAAATTGTTGTTCACGTCGACCGAGGTCAACAGCGGGAGCGATCCGATCCATTTGGCGAGCCACGCGGCCAGAAACTTCGCATCCTTGCCGGTCAACCTTTGTTCGGGGGGCACTTCATCGGTGTGGGCCAGCTGCAGCGATTGCTGTTTTCCTGGCGCGACGTCCTCGAGTCTCAGGAACAGCCATGCCATGGCCTGAGATTGCTTGTTCTTCAGGCAAAAGCGGGCGATTTCGGCCTGGCTCGTTGCGTTGTCCGGCACGTCGCCGTCGAGCAGGAAGCTCTTGACGCAGCCCGGTGGCAGGGAGGACGCATCAAACTTCTGCAGCGGCAGAGGGAGCCGGCGCAGTGCTTCGACCTTCGACGGCTTCGGCGCCACGTTCGTCTGGAGCAGCGCGCTCGTGATGGATTTGCGAGGGGAGGTGATGATTTTGAACATCGTGTACAGCGATTGATGGGATGACCTGCTGAGTAACGCGATGGCCCAACAGGTTCCCATGTGCGTTACCGAAGTCGTATCCTCGACGCCATCGACCCCCGGTCTTCATCAGGAGCGTCTGCGATGAGTCTCGAGCCCCGAACCGATTCCACCGGCGAGCCGAAGCCCTCCAAGCACATCCGCCTGACCTCCCACCCCGGCCAGCAGGGCCCGTCCGGCGCGCCGGCCATCCACTGGGGCGCCGCCACCGCGGCCGAGCGCGGCCCGATCGTCGGCACCACCACCAACCGCAGCCAGCGCAACGTGATCGGCACGCACAGCGGCTCGTACGGCGTGTACCGCGCCCTCGCCCTCGCAGCCGGCAACCTGAAGAAGGGCCACCGCGCCGACCTCACCAACACCTCGCCCACCGACCTGATCGGCCCGTACCCGCAGTGGTGCGATGCGACGAAGATGGTCTCGATCGATCCGTGGGGCGCCTCGGTCTCCGACGTGTTCGCCGAGCCCATCGCGCAGGGCTACGACATCCGCCCGACCATCGCCGTCACCCAGGCCCACATCCACCTGCCCGAGGTGCGGCAGGCGCTGGCCTTCCAGCGCCTGCAGGTCGACGGCCGGGTGCTGCTGGCCGACAGCTCGGCCGTGGTCACCAAGGTCGCGATCGAACCGGTGTGGTGGCTGCCCGGCGTCGCGAAGCGCTTCAACGTCAGCGAGGGCGACCTGCGCCGCCACCTGTTCGAGGAGACCGGCGGCATGTACCCCGAGCTCGTCACGCGCAGCGACATCGAGGTCTTCCTGCCGCCGATCGGCGGGCAGACGCTCTACATCTTCGGCAACCCGCGCGACCTCGCCGACCCCGGCGTCACGCTGACCGCGCGCGTGCACGACGAATGCAACGGCTCCGACGTGTTCGGCTCCGACATCTGCACCTGCCGGCCCTACCTGACGCATGCGATCGAGGAGTGCATCCGCGGCGCGCAGCACGGCGGCGTCGGGCTGATCGCCTACAGCCGCAAGGAGGGCCGCGCGCTCGGCGAGGTCACCAAGTTCCTGGTCTACAACGCGCGCAAGCGCCAAGTGGGCGGCGACAGCGCCGACAAGTACTTCCTGCGCACCGAATGCGTCGCTGGCGTGCAGGACATGCGCTTCCAGGAGCTGATGCCCGACGTGCTGCACTGGCTCGGCGTGCAGAAGATCCACCGCCTCGTCAGCATGAGCAACGACAAGTACGACGCGATCACCGGCAGCGGCATCACCGTCGGCGAGCGCGTCAAGATCCCCGACGAGCTGGTGCCGGCCGATGCCAAGGTCGAGATCGAAGCCAAGATCGCCGCCGGCTACTTCACCGACGGCAGCGTGCCCGATGACATCAAGCTCGCGGCCACCAAGGGGCGTGGCCTTGTCTAGCCCTGCCGTGGCCGAGCTGCGGCAGGCGTCGACCATCCGCGAGCGCTGCGCCAACATCCTGCGGGCGGTCGGCGAGGGGCGCTCCACGAACTTCACGATCGATCACGCGAAGCTGGCCGATGCGGCGCAGCGCGTCGAGCAGGTCACGCGGCAAAACTACCCCGACCTGCGCATCCCGTACCACAGCCGCTGGCGCCATTTCGAGGCCGGTGGCGTCGACCGCAAGGCCGAGCTCGATGAGCGACTCGCCGGGCTCGACGCCGCGGCGCAGGCCCGTGCGCGCATCGACCTGACCGTCGTCAGCGTGCTGCTCGATGCCGGTGCCGGTGCCGGCTGGCGCTATGCAGAAGCCGCCAGCGGGCAAACCTTCAGCCGCTCCGAGGGCCTGGGCGTCGCGAGCTTCCGCGGCTTCATGCAGGGGCTGTTCTCGAGCGATCCTGCGCAGCCGCTGCGGGTGGATGCCGCCGCGCTGCTGCGGCTCGATGCCGGCGCGCTCGCCGCGATGTTCCAGGTGCGCGACGACAACCCGCTCATCGGCCTCGACGGCCGCACGCTGCTGCTGCGCCGGCTGGGCGAAGCAATGCAGGTGCAGCACGCGAGCTTCGGTGCCGAAGGCCGTCCCGGTGCGCTGTTCGACCGGCTCGCGCTGAAGGCGCACCAGGCGCCGCTCACGGCGCCGCAGCTGCTGCAGGCCCTGCTCGACACGCTGAGCGGCATCTGGCTGGCCGGCAACGAACTCGACGACGTGCCGCTCGGCGACTGCTGGCGCCACCCGCTCGCCGGTGGCAGTGGTGGAAGCGCCGGCTGGGTGCCTTTCCACAAGCTCAGCCAGTGGCTCTGCTACTCGCTGCTCGAGCCCTTCGACTGGGCCGGCGTGCCGGTTACCCAGCTCGACGGCCTGACCGGGCTGCCCGAATACCGCAACGGCGGGCTGCTGCTCGACAGCGGCGTCATCGTCCCGCGTGAGCCGGGCTTCTCGCAGCGTCGTCATACAACCGGCGATGAAGCCATCGTCGAATGGCGCGCGCTCACCGTCGCGCTGATCGACGAGCTGGCGCCGCTGGTGCGCCATCGCCTCGGCAAGACCGTCACCGAGATGCCGCTCGCCTGCATCCTCGAAGGCGGCACCTGGGCTGCAGGCCGCGCCATGGCTCGCGAACTGCGCGACGGCGGCCCGCCGCTCGTGATCGAAAGCGACGGCACGGTGTTCTGAAACCATCGGGTTTCGAGGCCGCCAGCCTTCGGTTTCGTCACGAGACCAAACTAATACCAGATGTTCGGCTCATCCATCGCGATCGCGAATGGATGCCTCGCGATGCACCCGATGCGTGCAGGGAAAGCTGCAACTTTGCACACAACTCGACACCTTGCCGTGGTGTTGCGTAAGGGTTTACCCTGATTTGTCTGATGACCAGGGGTGCTTCAATTGGTCTTGTGGAAGCGTTTCCACTCTGATGGAACGCAACCCCAGCAAGGCCCTCGCGGCGGCCCGCGCAGTATGTCGACGCGAGATCGAATCAACAAGGCAGGGCCGGGCGCCGCAGCGCCCAGGCCGCGAGAGGGTTGGGAACCATGAACAGATTCAAGCTGAGCGCGCTCGCGCTAGCCGCCGGTGTGGCCGCCACGTCGATGGCGCACGCCGACACGATCGTCGCGCCGTACTTTTTCGGTTGGGGCTTCAACAGCACCGACTACAAGTTCAAGAACCTGACCGAAGCGAAATCGCGCGCCGGCATGGACGGCATGACGATCGCCTTCGCGATCTCGAACAACGGCGCCTGCGCCCTCAGCGGAGGCATGGATGCCACGATGAACAACGCGTCGGTGAAGGCCGACGTCAAGGCCTACATCAACAGCGGCGGACGGGTGATCCTGTCCTTCGGCGGCGCCAGCGGCACCTACCTCGAATCGGTCTGCTCGACCGCCAACCTCGTCACGCTGATCCGCCAGCTGTTCGACACGCACGGCACGCGCTCGATCGACTGGGACATCGAAGGCGGCCAGCTCGGCGACACGCGCCTGAACGGCGTGCGCAACGCGGCCATCAAGCAGCTGCAAGGCATCTACCCCGATCTGTACACCTCGTTCACGCTGCCGGTGGATCCGTTCCGCACCAGCTCCGAGCCGGGCGGCCTGCCGCCGAAGGCGCTGGAGCTGATCAAGGGCGCCGTGAGCGCCGGCGTCACGGTGTCGATGGTCAACATCATGACAATGGACTTCGGCACCTACTACAGCGGCGGCAAGAAGATGGGCGACCTGTCCGTCTCGGCCGCGCAGTCGACCTTCAACCAGCTGAAGGCCATCTACCCGTCGAAGACCGACGCGCAGCTGTGGGGGATGATCGGCATCACGCCGATGATCGGCCAGAACGACGAGCCGTCCGAGATCTTCACGCCGGCCGACGCGGTGGTCGTCGCCAACTTCGCGAAGCAGAAGGGCATCGGCCTGCTGTCGTACTGGGCTGCGCAGCGCGACCGCGTGGGCTCGGGCAGCAAGGACGACTTCAGCCGCACGAACACCCGCGACTACGAGTACTGGCAGGCCTTCGCCGCGGCCAAGGGTTCGAACCCGCCGGCACCGGCACCGGCCCCCTCGCCGGCACCCGCGCCCGCACCGGCACCGACCGCCAAGCAGTACACCGTCAAGTCGTCGTTCTCGAACCTGTGCCTGGACATCGCTGGTGGCAGCACCGCCGACGGCGCGAAGGTCGTGCAGCAGAACTGCACCGGCGTCGCCTCGCAGGTGTTCTCGTTCGTGCCCGACACCAGCGGCACCTACCGCATCGTCAACCTGAACAGCGGCCGCTCGCTCGACGTGACCGATGTGTCGACCGCCAACGGCGCGCTGATCCAGCAATGGGCCAACGGCGGCGGCTCGAACCAGCGCTTCGCGCAGCTCGCCGATGCCTCCACCGGCACGGTGCGCCTGCAGGCCGTGAACAGCGGCAAGTGCATCGACGTGAAGGACTGGAACAGCGCACCCGGCGCCGGCATCCAGCAATGGGATTGCAGCGTCAACGCGAACCAGAAGTGGGCGCTGATCCCGGTGACGAATGGGCCGACGACTGCGCCCGCTCCGGCTCCCGCGCCGACGCCGGCCCCCGCACCGGCTCCGGCTCCCACGCCTGCGCCGGCCCCCGCACCGACGCCTGCCCCGGCACCTGCACCCGCCCCGGCCCCGACGAGCTGCGCGGCCTGGACCGAAGGCATCACCTACAACGTCGGCCAGGTCGTCAGCTACCAGGGCAAGCAGTACAAGGCCCTGGTGACGCACACCGCGTTCGCCGGCGCCAACTGGAACCCGGCCGCGACGCCGACGCTGTGGACGCCGACGAGCTCGTCGTGCGGCCCGTCGCCGGCTCCGGCACCCGCCCCGTCGCCCGCACCGGCTCCGGCACCTTCGCCGGCGCCCGCCCCCGCACCGTCGCCTGCCCCGGCACCGGCTCCGGCCCCCGCACCGAACGGCACGCTGACGCTGCCTGAAGCGCTGAAGGCCGTGCAGACCAAGCGCGTCTACGTCGGCTATTACCCGACCTGGAGCGACAACTGGTTCGACGCCACCGGCAAGACCGCCAACGACGTCTACAAGGCCAGCAAGTTCGCGAAGGTGCCCGCCACCTACACGCACGTGATGGTGTCGTTCGCCGACCCGAACTTCTCGTGGGCCGGCATCAACACGAACAGCTTCTCGGGCACCGGCATCACCTTCAGCGCCTCGCCGAAGGACATCAAGGCCGCGATCGACGTGCTGCACCAGCGCAACCAGAAGGTGATCCTCGCCGTCGGCGGCGCCACCTACAACAACTGGGGCCCGCTCGCGGCACAGGGCGCAGCCGGCAGCGGCTCGATCATCAATGCCCTCGCGAAGATCCAGACCGAGATGGGCTTCGATGGCCTCGACGTCGACTACGAGGCCGACGGCGACGTCGACCGCTACGCCAACTCGATCAAGGCGCTGCGCAAGGCGGTCGACCTGGCCGGTGGCGGGCGCGTGCTGACGCTGGCCGGCTGGTCGAGCGGTGCGGACTGCACCTCGGGCACGACGGCCGACCCGGCCTGCGCCGGCAAGATGTCGTACTGGGGCGGCAACGCCGGGCGCGAGCGCGGCGTGGTGCTGAAGTACCCGGCGACGGCAGCAATGCTCGACCTGGTCAACGTGATGAGCTACGACGCCCGCTACGAGCACTTCGACGGCATCGTCGCGTACAACCAGTACCGCTCGCTGTTCCCGTCCAAGACCATCGTGTCGATCGGCCTGGAACCGTCGCCCGAAGGCTGGGCCGGCGGCATGCTGGTGGTGAACGATGCCGACGCGCAGTGCACCGGCTCGCGCAACCTGCAGGACCAGTACGGCGTCAACCTGAACCAGCCGTACTCGGTGCAGCGCTACACCAATGCGGTCGCGAACGGTACGGCGGCCAACCGCAATGCACGTGACGGCGCAATGCTGTGGGCCATCATCAAGACGGGCGGCGGTTCGTGCGGCAGCGCACAGCTGGCCACGCCGGGAACGGTCGGGCAGAAGGTGGGCGCCACCTTCGGGCTGACGATCGATCCGCTCCTGCAGACCTCCGACTGGAAGTAAATCCTCCAACCCATCCAGGAGCACACCATGAACACCAGGCAATCCAAGCTTTCGAAGCGCTACCACCTCGCCCGCCTGCCGCTCGCCGTCGCGATGAGCAGCGCCTTCCTCGCCGCCTGCGGCGGCAGCGATGGCAGCAGTGCCCCCGACGCCGCGGCGGCTGAAGGCCACGAATCCGCGCAGGCCGCCCGGGCCAGCACGGCCGGCACCATCACGCTGGCCAGCGGCATCTACACGATCGTCAATGCCCAGAGCGGCAAGTGCGTCGACGTGGCCGGTGCCAGCACCGCCGACGGCGGCCGGCTGCAGCAGGCCAACTGCAACAAGAACGCAGCCCAGTCGTTCGAACTCAGCGATGCCGGCGACGGTGTCTACAAGCTGGTCAACGGCGGCAGCGGCAAGGCGATGGACGTCGCGTCGGCGTCCACCTCCGACGGCGCGGCGCTGCAGCAGTGGGTCGACAACGGCACCAGTGCGCAGCGCTTCCGCATCGAGCACCTGGGCGGCGACCGCTTCCGGCTGGTGAATGCCGGCAGCGGCAAGTGCGTCGACGTGACCGGCGCCTCGACGGCCGACGGCGCGGTGCTGCAGCAGCTGTCGTGCAGCACGAGCGGCGGCCAGGCGTTCCGCTTCCTGCCGCGCGCCGGCAACGTCACCGCCGCGGTCGCGGTCGGCATCTACGAGGTCAAGTCGGTGGAGTCGGGCCTGTGCCTGGACATCGCCGGCGCCAGCACCGCGAACGGTGCCAAGGCCCAGCAGAGCGCCTGCGCCGATGTCGGCTCACAACGCTTCGAGCTGCGCGCCGAGACCGGCGGCAGCTTCCGCCTGGTCAACAGCGGCAGCGGCAAGTCGCTCGACGTGACCGACGTGTCGACCGCCAACGGCGCGCTGATCCAGCAATGGACCACGGGCGGCGGCGACAACCAGCGCTTCGCGATCGCCGTGTCGGGCGCGGGCTACTCGATCAAGGCCCGCAACAGCGGCAAGTGCGTCGACGTGAAGGACCACAGCATGGTGGCCGGCGGCGGCATCCAGCAATGGGACTGCGGCACCGGCGCGAACCAGCAATGGAAGCTGACCGCGGTCGGCGCGCCTGCACCGGCTCCGGCGCCCGCACCGGCACCCGCTCCGGCGCCTGCCCCCGCACCCGCGCCGGCTCCTTCGCCGGCCCCGGCTCCCGCGCCTGCACCGGCCCCTGCGCCCGCTCCGGCACCCGCCCCGGCGCCCGCACCCGCCCCGGCTCCGTCGTCGGCCGACCTGAGCGATGCCCGCAAGAAGGACATCGCGATGCAGATCGTCTCCAGCGCCGAGAACTCGTCGCTGAACTGGAAGGCGCAGTACGCCTACATCCAGGACATCCATGACGGCCGCGGCTACACCGCCGGCATCATCGGTTTCTGCTCGGGCACCGGCGACATGCTGGAGGTGGTGCAGGAGTACACCAACCGCAAGCCGGGCAATGTGCTGTCGAAGTACCTGCCGGCGCTGAAGAAGGTGAACAACACCGAGTCGCACGCCGGGCTCGATCCGAACTACACCGGCGACTGGAAGACCGCCGCCGCCGACGTGGTGTTCCAGCAGTCGCAGGACTACGAACGCGACAACGTCTACTTCAACCCCTCGGTCAGCCGGGCCAAGAGTGACGGCCTGCGCGCACTCGGCCAATTCGCCTACTACGACGCGGCCGTGATGCACGGCTATGAAGGCGCGATGAGCGTCCGCAAGGCGGCGATGGCCAAGGCCAAGACCCCCGCCCAGGGCGGCGACGAGGCGACCTACCTGAACGCCTTCATGGATGCCCGCGTGGTCGAGATGAACAAGGAAGAGGCCCACAGCGACACGACGCGCGTCGACACCGCGCAGCGCGTGTGGCTGAAGGCCGGCAACTTCGACCTCAACACGCCGCTGAACTGGAAGGTCTACGGCGACAGCTACAGCATCAAGTGAGCGAGGAGATCCGCATGAAAAGCAACCAAACCATGACCCGGCGCCTAAGGGGGGCCCTCGCCCCGCTCACGCTGGCCCTGCTGGCGGCGTGCGGCGGTGGCAACACCGGCGAAGAAGACGCGGCGCAAGCGTCGGCCTCCGACGACAGCGCCCAGGTGGCCGACGCGCCGACCGACGACGCGTCGGTGGCCCGCGAAGGTGCGAAGGCCATCACGCCGACCACCTTCCGCCACCCCGGCATCTTCCTGACGCAGGCGCGGCTCGACAGCTTCAAGGCCGCGCAGAACTCGGCCAACCCGAGCGTGCTGAAGACCGGCTACCAGGTCGTGATGAACGACTCGCGCAGCGCCTACACCTACTCGCACAAGGCCTTGTCCAACGTGCAGGTGGTGGGCAGCGCGATCGGCGACCAGGAGGCGCGCTTCAAGAACGACGCGCAGGCGGCCTACCTGAACGCGCTGCGCTGGGTGAAGACCGGCGACGTGCGGCACCGCGACAAGGCGGTCGCGATCCTGAACGACTGGGGCAAGACCTTCCGCACCTTCTCGGTGGCCTCGGGCACCAACGCGGCCCAGGTGCAGCTCGAGGCGGCGTGGATGCTGCCGGTGTGGGTCAGCGCGGCCGAGATCATCCGCCACCACAACAACGGCGAGGCCGGCTGGGCCCAGGCCGACATCACCACCTTCAGCGGCTTCGTCGACCGCCAGTACACCGAGGCCGCGAAGGCGCGCACGCGGGTGAACAACTGGGCGGTGTCGGCTGGCCTGGCGATGATGGCGGCCGGCGCCTACCAGGACAATCCGACGCGCTACGCGGCGGGCCTGCAACGCGTCACCGAGATGATCCCGCTGTCGGTCTTCTCGAGCGGCGAGGTCAACGAGCTGAAGGACCGCGACTGCACCCACCCGCAGTACAACCTCGAAGGCCTGGCGCAGGCGGCCGAGATCGCGGTGATCCAGGCCGGCGACACCTCGGTGTGGCTGTGGAAGGCCTCGGGCGAGACCACGCCGCGGCTGGCCAAGGGGCTGGAGTACATGGCGAAGTCGCTGCAGAGCGGCACCGGCGTGCGCAACTGCAAGGGCCAGCACCTGGAGGCCGGCTACATGGACATCGCGGTCAACGGCTACATGAACCGTGGCGTCGCGATCCCGAATTTCCAGGCGCTCGCGAAGGCGCGACGCCCGGACGGCAGCTCGATGCAGTTCCTCGGCTTCACGACCGCCACCCACGGCCGCGACGACTACTGACCCCCGGAACCGGGCGGTGCCGGACACAGTCTGCGACCACCTCGAATCGGCCCTGCACAAGCTCCAGACTATGATCCGAGCCAATTCGGTAGTCTGGGGCAGGTGCAATCAGTGGGCACGATCAAGGATGTGGCGCGACTGGCAGGTGTCGGCGTCGCCACGGCATCACGCGTGATTTCGGGCAAGGGGCCGTTCTCGGCCGACTCGGCTTCGCGCGTGCAGGCGGCCATCGAGCAGCTGGATTTCCGGCCCTCGCGGATCGCGCGCGCGCTGTCGATGAAGAGCACCAACGCGATCGGCGTCTACGTGCCCGATTTCAAGGGGCCGTTCTACGGCCCGATGCTGCATGCGATCGACATGGAGCTGCGCGCGCTGGACCGCCACATGGTGATCGCCAACGGCCACGGTGGCGAAGACGTGCGCGAGCAGGCGCTGAACGGCATCGAGTTCCTGATGGACCGGCAGTGCGAGGGCATGCTGCTGACGACCTATGCGCTGCGCGATGCCGACATCCTGGCGCTGAAGCGGCGCTTCCCGAACCTGGCGGTGGTCAACCGTGACGTGAAGGGCATGCGCAGCCATTGCTTCACGGTCGACCACAAGGCCGGCGGGGCGCTTGCGGCGCGCACGCTGCTGGAGCACGGGCACCGCCGCATCGCGGTGATCGCGGGGCCGTCGGGCGCACCGGACAACCGGCTGCGGCTGCAGGGCTTCTTCGACACGCTGGCCGCGGCCGGCATCGCGCGCGAATCGGTGCCGACGATGACCGGTGACTTCGCGGCCGAGAGCGGCTGGGCCGGCACCGAACAGCTGCTGGCCGACAAGGCGCGCTTCACCGCGATGTTCTGCTGCAACGACCAGATGGCGATGGGCGCGATGTCGCGTCTGCAAGCCGCCGGCCTCACGGTGCCGGGCGACGTCTCGGTGATGGGCTACGACGACACCGACATCGCCGCGTGGCTGTCGCCGCGCCTGACGACGATCCGCATCGTCGTCGGCGACATGGGCCTGAACGCCTGCCGGCTGCTGTCGAACCTGTGCTTCGGCACCGCACTCCCGGTGTCGCGCGAGTTCAGCCCGGAGCTGATCCTGCGGGATTCGCTGGAGAGGCCGAAGAAGGGCTGAGTTCAGAGGGCCGAGGCGTGCAGCCTGAAGCCCAGCGCCTTGGCCACTTGGCTCATGCCCTTGGCCCGCGCAATGTCGCCCAATGCCCGTGCGATACCCGCGGCGTCATCCGGCGCTTCTTCCAGCCAGGCATCCAGGTAGGCCGCCATTGCTTCCGGCGTTCGCAGATGCCCTGCCACGTCGTACGGCGTCGCCTTCGTTCGGACGGGTTTCTTCGACTCGGTCTTGGGCATGGAAGGCTACTCCTCAAAATGCGTTCCGTGACGAGAACAAGGCGCCAGGGCGCGGATCGTGACGGTCATCTGACTGCTCGTGAAATGGGCGACCGCGCAGTGTTCCGGCCCGACGTGTCATCGGCATGACACGCTGCCCGCCTCGAACGCCCAGTCGTTCACGGGGATACCGCCGTGCAGGCGTGGCCTGAAAAAGCCCGCAGTGGTAGACTCCGTGCTTCCTCCTGGCGCGTGTCGGGCGGCCTGTCCCGCGGGCTGCATCCTCTGACGGCATCGACGCCCCTACTCCCGACCGACGCTGCAGCAGCCGTTTCCGATGGCACTCGCAAGCCGGTCGCGCCCTTGAAAGAACTGCATCAAGACCTCGATCGAAATCGGCAGATACCTCGTCTCGCCACTCAGCCATTCCCGCAGCGACGGCCGCCATGAGGCCGCCGTCTCCATCCGCAGCGGCCGCGGCAGCGCCACCCACGACCGGGTGATGCGCTTCTCGCCGCTCTTCCAGACCGCACGCGCCGCATTGCGCTACGCCACCGACCAGGGCCTCGCCTGGGTCGCGGGCCGCAGCGCGGCCGTGCCATCCCCGTCCAACCCCTAAGGAGTGTCCTCATGGCCAAGGAAGAACTGATCGAAATGAGCGGCGTCGTCAACGAAATCCTGCCGGACTCGCGTTTCCGCGTGACGCTGGAAAACGGCCACAAGCTGGTGGCCTACACGTCGGGACGCATGCGCAAGCACCACATCCGCATCCTGGCGGGCGACAACGTGTCGCTGGAAATGTCGCCGTACGACCTGAGCAAGGGGCGGATCACGTTCCGCCACCTCGGGCGTCCGCCGCAGCAGAACCGCTGAGGTTCTGCCCGGCCTCAGGAGGCCGTCGTCTTCGCCTTTTCGGTGTCGGCGGCAGCCGCCTTGGCCAGTTCGTTGTAGACCATGGTGAACAGCGCGCCCACGTCCTCGATCTTCGTGCGTGTCACCCCCGGTGCCGGGTTGGTGATCAGTGCGGCCGTGATCGTGGCGGCGGGTTGCAGCAGGAGTTGGTTCATGAGGGTCTCGACAAGTTGAGGCCCATCGTAGCCGCCATGCGTCCCTCGGGACGCAATGGCCTTGCTAGGCGAGCGGCGCCTCGTCGCCGAAGCTCATCCCGAGCGCCGCGGCCGAGCGCTTCATCCGCTCGATGCGCTGCGCCAGTTGCTCGGTCTCGCGCTGCTGCATCTCGTCGAGAGAACTCATCAGCGCCTGGAAGCGGTCGAGGTCTTCGTCGGCCTCGAACAGCACGCCGTCGTCGGTGAAGGTCAGCTTCGCGCGGCGTTCTTCGATCAGCTCGCAAACCTGTTCGGCCGCAGCGATCCAGCGGTCGCGGTTCTCGTAGAACTCGCGCTGCGCGTTGAACTGCCATTCGAGCATCGGCACGATGCGATCCCGTTCGGCATCGCGCACCGCCTCGGGCAAATCCTCCAAAGCCTTGGCCATCTCGCCGGCGAATCCCACCATCAGCTTCTGGTACGCCTGCCGGTGCGTCGCGGTCAGCTCGCGCAGCTCGCCGAGCGTCGCGATCGAGGCCTGGGTGCCAGCGGGCGTCGACAGGCGGTCGGGCATCAGCACCTTGTCGAGTTGCAGCTCGACCTGCCGCTGGTGGTAGGCCTTCGCCACCTGCATGCCGATGTGCGAGTAGCGGCGGGCGATCTGGATCAGCGGTGCTTCAGAGGTCGACATGGCGGCAAATGGAATGGGTATCAGATCGGAATCACGAGGTCTGTGTATTGGGCGAGGATGGCGTCCGCACTGAGCAGCCGCAGCGGTTCGGTCAATGCCTGCGCCACGAGCAAGCGGTCGAAAGGATCGTTGTGATGCAACGGCAATCGATGCGTCGCGGCGGCATGCACCGAGCGTACCGGCAGTTCGATGAAGCCGCTCGCCGCTATGGCAGCCACGAGTTCGTCGGCATCGGCGTCGATCTTTCCGAGGCGAGACTTGATGGCGATTTCCCAGATCGAAGCCGCCGACACATGAACCTCATCGGCCGACTCGATCAAGCGACGGGAACTTGCCTTCAATTTCGATGACCCCGCGACGGCCCACAGGAAAACGTGCGTGTCCAGCAACAAGCGCATCAACGCCCCTCGAAGCCTGCAATCACGTCGTCCGGCAGTGGCGCGTCGAAATCCGCAGCGATCTTGACCTTGCCCTTGAGGACCCCGAACCGGATCTTGCGTTCCGGCGCTGCGAGACGGGTGATTCGCACCAGCGGCTTGCCGTTGCGGCTGACCACCACGTCTTCACCCGCGGCAGCTTGATCGACCAGTTGGGACAGTCTTGTCTTTGCTTCGTAGATGTTGACGGGGTTCATGCGAGCGCCTTCGAGGTTGACCAAGTCTAGTCTAGAACCTGCGCGCGTCCTTTGTCGATCGATTCGGTCAGCCCTCCGCGTCCGGCCGCCCGCCACCGCGCGCGATCCAGGCGTCCACCCGCTGTTCCAGCACCGACAACGGCATCGCGCCGCTGTCGATCACCACCGCGTGGAAGTCGCGCAGGTCGAAGCGGGTGCCCAGCGCCTTCTGCGCCCGTTCGCGCAGCTCCAGCAGCTTGCGCTTGCCCAGCAGGTAGCCGAGCGCCTGGCTCGGGTTCGAGAAGTAGCGGTCGACCTCGCTGGCGGCGTTCGCCGGCTCGAGCCCAGCCTGCCGGATCATGTAGTCGACCGCCTTCGCTCGCGGCCACCGATAGGCGTGGATGCCGGTATCGACCACCAGCCGCGCCGCACGGAACAGCTGCGCCTGCAGGTGGCCGTAGTGCTGGTACGGGTCGCGGTACATGCCGAGCTGGAAGCCCAGCGATTCGGCGTACAGCGCCCAGCCTTCGCCATAGGCCACGTTCCAGCTGCCGCGACGGCGCCAGTCGTGCAGGCCCTCGATCTCGGCCGAGCGGGCGCCCTGCAGGTGGTGCCCCGGCACCGTCTCGTGCAGGAACAGCGTCTCCACCTCCCAGGTCGGCTCTGCAGCGAAGCCGCGCGCGTTCACCGTGAAATAGCCGGGCGTTCCGAGCTCCAGTGAGCCCGGCGTGTAGTTGGCCGCTGTGCTGCTGGCCGACTCCGACGCCGTCATGCCGCGCACCTCGTACGCCATGCGCGGCACGCTGTGGAACAGCGTCGGCAACTGCGGATCGATGCGCGCCGACATCGCACGGAAGGCGGCCAGCACCGCCTCTTCGGACGTGAAGAAGAAGCGCTTGTCGTGGCTCACGTAGTGCATGAACGCCTGCGTGCTGCCCTTGAAGCCGGTCTGCCGCGCCACCTGCGCGATCTCACGCCGCAGCCGTGCCACCTCGCGCAAACCGAGTGCGTGGATCTTGCCGGCGTCCTGGTCCGGCACGATGCCGGTGCGGATCAGGAAGTCGTAGTACGCCGCGCCGCCCGGCAGCGCCGCCAGGCCGACGTCGACCGGCGCCTTCGGCCGGTAGGTCGTCGCGAGGAATTCGCGCAGCCGGCGCAGCGCCGGCTGGTAGTCGTCGCGCACCGCGGCGCGCGCGGCCTGCAGCAGCGCGTCGCGCTGGTCCTGCGCCACCGCGGGCACGAAGGCCTTGAACGGCTTCAGCAGCACGCTGTCGTCCGCATCGGCCACCAGGTGCGCGTCGATGCCGGCGATCACCCGATCGACCACGCCGCGTGGCTGCACCCAGCCCGACTGCAGGCCGCGCACGAGAAGCTGCTGCGTCTGCTCCGCCATGCGGGGCACGCCCTTCACGCGGGCGGTGTAATCGCGGTAGTCGTCCGCGCTGCGCATCGGCGTCATCTGCGCGGCCAGCGGCATCATCGACTGGATGCCCCACAGCGTGGTCAGCACCAGTTCTTCCGAATGCACGAACTGCTGCGATTCGACGGCGATGCGCATCTTGTCCAGCAGCAGCTGGCGCGAGACCAGGTCCTGGCCGCGCAGGCCGGCCGGGCTGATCGCCTGCACGCGCGCGAGCATGTCGCGGTCGTAGGCCTGCACGCGCTGCTGTTCGGCGTCCGACAGGTCGGGCAGCGCCGCGTTGTAGCCGGGAATACCGAGCACCGTGGCCCACAAGGGCTCGCGACGGAAGTTCTCGGCGAGGTCGGTATCGAGCAGGCGGCGCAAGGCCACGGCCTCGGCCGACTGCGGCGCGGAGGCCGCTCCCTCGGGCGCGGCGGCCGGTTGCGCGTGGAGCGTGCCCGTCGCTGCGATCAGCAGGGCAAGCAGGGCAGGCTGCGCGGCACGCAGCCAGGTCATCGGAAAGCTCATCTGGGTCTTCTCCCGGGTCAGGTCGTCGAAAGCCTCATGGGCTGGAGTCGGAAGCCGCCGGTGCCGCGGGTGGCGGTGCCGGCTCTTCATGGAATGGAACCATCGGTTGAGGGCTCGGAGGGCTCGGTTGCGGCCGCGGCGCAGGCCGATCGCCCGGCGACTTCGGCACGCCGGTCTTCGGGTCCAGGCCCATGCCGCTGAGCACCTGCCCGAGCTCCTCCGAGGTCTTGGGCGGCTGGTCGTCGCCGTTCGCCGGATCGAGGCTGCCACCCTCGCCCTCGTTCGCGCCCTCGGGCGCCGATGCCGCCGGCTCGACCGCCGGCACCGGCACGCGCGGCGGCGGGAAGCTCGCCTTCGGGTCGACCAGCCCCTTCTTCTGCGCATCGCGGAAGAAATCGCCGACCAGCCGCACCGCGTTGTGCCCGCCCTGGCCCCACCAGCTGCTGCGCAGCGTGACCCGCGCATCGTTGAAGCCGACCCACGCGCCGGCCACCAGCTCCGGGTGCATCAGGATGAACCAGCCGTCGGTGTTCTTCTGCGTGGTGCCGGTCTTGCCGGCCAAGTCGCCGGTCACGCCGAAGCGCGTGCGCACCTGCGTGCCGGTGCCGCGTGCGATCACGCCGCGCATCATGTCGATCAGGTCGGTGGCGGCCTCGGGCGACATGCCGCGACGCGGCGATTCGCCGAACTCGGCGATCACCCGGCCACTGCGGTCCTTGATGCGCTTGACGAACAGCGGCTTGTGCACGCTGCCCACCTGCGCGATCGACGCATAGGCGTTCACCATCTCCAGCAGCGTGACCGGGCTGGTGCCGAGCGCGAGCGACGGCACCGGCTCGAGCGGGCTCTGGTCGACGCCGAGCGACTTCGCGAGCGCCACCACGCGCGGGATGCCCACCTCCTGCATGACCTGCGCGGTGATGGTGTTCTTCGACAGCGCGAGGCCGTCGCGGATCGTCATCGGCTGCCCGGTCGAGCCCGACATGTCGGTCGGGCGCCAGACGGTGCCGCCCATCGTGACCTCGACCGGCCCGTCGACGAAGGTGCGGTCGGGTGTGAGCCCGGCCTCCAGCGCCGCGCCGTAGACGAAGGGCTTGAAGGTCGAGCCGGGCTGGCGCTCGGCCTGCGCGACGTGGTCGTACTGCTCCTGCGCGAAATCGCGGCTGCCGACCCAGGCGCGGATCTCGCCGTTGCGCGGGTCCATTGCGACGAAGCCGGCCTCCAGCCGCGTCTTCTGCGCCTTCAGCTTCGCGATGAACGGCGCATCGGCGCGCAGCTTCTCGAGCGCTTCGCCCGGGCCCGCGCCGCCTTCGACCGCCTGCTTGAACTCCGGCGTCTCGCGCAGGAACGCGGTGACGAGGTCGCGCCGCCCGGTCCACAAGAAGCCGAACGGCTCGGCCTTGCCCAGCAGCTTCGCGTAGGCCTCGGGCGCGTTCGACACCGGCGGCAGTGCGGGGCGGCTCCATTCGGCGTCGGCCACCTGCTGCAGCGCATCGGCCTGCGCCTGCACTGCCCGCATCGCTTCATCCTGCAGCCGGCTGTCGAGCGTGGTCTCGATCACCAGGCCGTCGGCATACAGGTCTTGATCATGCTCATCGGCCCAGTCGAGCAGCCACTTGCGCGCATAGGCCGCGAAGTGCGGCGCGGTGGCCGGGAAATCGGGTTGCCGGCTCCAGTGCAGCTGCAGCGGCTGCGCGCTCAGCGTGCGCAGCTGCTCGTCGGTGATCGCCTGCGCCTTCGCCATCTGCGACAGCACCACGTTGCGCCGCGCGAGCGCCCGCTCGGGGTGCTGCACCGGGTTGTAGTACTGGGTGCCCTTCAGCATGCCGACCAGCGTGGCGCTCTGCAGCACGTCGAGCTCGGCCGCCGAGGTGTCGAAGTAGGTGCGCGCCGCCATCTCGATGCCGACCGCGTTGTACAGGAACGGCACGGTGTTCAGGTAGGCCTCGAGGATCTGGGTCTTGTCGTAGACGCGCTCGATGCGCATCGCGGTGACCCATTCCTTGCCCTTGCGGTGCAGGGTGCGGGCGCGCCCGACCTCGTCGCGAAACAGGTTGCGCGCCAGCTGCTGAGTGATCGTGGAGCCACCCTGCATGTCGCCGGTGGCGCTGTGCAGCACCGCGCCGAACGAGCGGATGAAGTCGATGCCGTGGTGATCGTAGAAGCGGCGGTCCTCGGTGGCGACCAGCGCCTTCACGACGAAGGGCGAGATCTTGTCGAGCGTCAGCCGCTCCTGCTGGGCGCGCCGGAAGCTCGCGATCTGCTGGCCGTCGGCCGACAGCAGCACGCTGGGCTGCTGTGCCTGCACCTGCTTCAGGTCGTCGATGCTGGGCGTGATGCGCAGCAGCACCACGATGTAGATGCCGAGCGCCACGGCCAGCACCGCGGCAGCGAGCCCCGACCACAGTGCGATGCGCCGCAGGCGCTCGCGCCACACGGGCGCGGGCTCGAAGCCGGGCACGGTGGGCAACGGGTCGGGGCGGAATGGCGGCATCGGGGTCCTTCAAGACAACTGCCGGACAGCGGGCAAACGGCGGGCCGGGTGGGCGAGTCTATGCAATGTCCCGCCGGGGGCGGTTCCGCACGCGGTTTCAACATGTTCTTCTATAGTCTCGGCTCCCCCGCTGCAGGACCGCCCCATGAACGGCCAGACCCCCCGCCACCTGCTCGCCCAGGCCGCGAGCGACACCGATCCGCTGGAAACCAGGGAGTGGCTCGACGCGCTGCGCGCCAGCGTCGCCGAGAGCGGCAGCGAGCGCGGCCTGTACCTGCTGGAGCAGCTGGAAGAGCAGGCGCAGCAGCTGGGCATCGTGCCGCACGTGCAGCCGTACTCGGCCTACCGCAACACCATCCCGCTGGAGCGCCAGGGCCACTACCCGGGCGACCTCGCGATCGAGGAGCGCCTGACCGCGATCACGCGCTGGAACGCGCTCGCGATGGTGGTGCGCGCGAACCAGGCCTATGGCGAGCTGGGTGGCCACATCGCGAGCTATGCGTCGGCGGCCGAGATCTTCGAGCTGGGCTTCAACCATTTCTTCCGCGGCGACGACAGCCGCACGCCGGGCGGGCGCGATGCCGACCTGGTGTACTTCCAGCCGCATTCGGCGCCGGGCGTCTACTCGCGCGCCTTCCTCGAGGGCCGGCTCAGCGAGGAGCAGCTCGCGAACTACCGCCAGGAGGTCGGCGGCCGCGGCCTGTGCTCGTACCCGCACCCGTGGCTGATGCCGGAGTTCTGGCAGTTCCCGACCGGCTCGATGGGCCTCGGCCCGCTGAGCGCGGTGTACCAGGCGCGCTTCATGCGCTACCTGGCGCACCGTGGCCTGGCCGACACCGCGCAGCGCCACGTCTGGGGCGTGTTCGGCGACGGCGAGATGGACGAGCCCGAATCGATCGCCGGCCTGACGCTCGCTGCGCGCGAGCAGCTCGACAACCTGACCTTCGTCGTCAACTGCAACCTGCAGCGGCTCGATGGCCCGGTGCGCGGCAACGGCCAGATCATCCAGGAGCTCGAATCGCTGTTCACCGGTGCCGGCTGGAACGTCGTCAAGGTGCTGTGGGGTTCCGACTGGGATGCGCTGTTCGCGCGCGACACCCAGCACGTGCTGCTGCAGCGGCTGGCCGCCACCGTCGACGGCCAGTACCAGACGCTGGGCGCGAACGACGGCGCCTACAACGTCGAGCATTTCTTCCGGCAGGACCCGCAGGTGCAGGCGCTGGTGGCGCACATGGGCGTCGACGAGATCGATGCGCTGAAGCGTGGCGGGCACGACTTCCGCAAGCTGCATGCGGCCTTCGCCGCGGCGCGGGCGCACAAGGGCCGGCCGACGGTGATCCTCGCGAAGACCAAGAAGGGCTTCGGCATGGGCGGCGTCGGCGAATCGCGCATGACCTCGCACCAGGCGAAGAAGCTCGACGTGAGCGCGCTGAAGGCCTTCCGCGACCGCTTCGCGCTGCCGCTGTCGGACGATGACGTGGCCGCGCTGCGCTTCTACAAGCCGGCCGACGACAGCCCCGAGATGGTCTACCTGCACGAGCGCCGCCGCGCGCTCGGCGGAGCGCTGCCGGCGCGCAAGCCGCAGGCGCCGGTGCTGCCGGTGCCGCCGCTGGCCGGCTGGGGCGGCTTCGCGCTGCAGGCCGACGGCAAGGAGATGTCGACCACGATGGCGGCGGTGCGCATGTTCGCCGGGCTGCTGAAGGACGAGGCGCTCGGGCCGCGCATCGTGCCGATCGTCGCGGACGAGGCGCGCACCTTCGGCATGGCGAGCCTGTTCCGGCAGATCGGCATCTACTCGCCGCACGGGCAGCTGTACGAGCCGGAGGACGCGGGCTCGATGCTGTCGTACCGCGAGGCGAAGGACGGCCAGCTGCTCGAGGAAGGCATCACCGAGGCCGGCGCGCTCGCGTCGTGGATCGCGGCCGGCACCTCGTACAGCGTGCACGGGCTGCCGATGCTGCCGATGTACATCTACTACTCGATGTTCGGCTTCCAGCGCGTCGGCGACCTGATCTGGGCGGCGGCCGACCAGCGCGTGCGCGGCTTCCTGTTCGGTGCCACCGCGGGCCGCACGACGCTCGGCGGCGAGGGCCTGCAGCACCAGGACGGCAGCAGCCTGGTGATGGCCGCGATGGTGCCGAACTGCCGCGCGTGGGATCCGGCCTTCGCCGGCGAGGTCGCGGTGATCATGGACCATGCGGCGCGGCGCATGCTGGAGCAGCAGTGCGACGAGTTCCACTACATCACGCTGATGAACGAGAACTACGCGCAGCCGTCGCTGCCGGACGCGGCGCACGCCGACCTGCTGCGCGGCATGTACCGGCTGCAGGCGCAGGCGGTGAAGAAGCCGGCCGGCAGTGTGCGGCTGCTCGGCAGCGGCGCGATCCTGCGCGAGGTGATCGCCGCGGCCGAGCTGCTGGCCACCGACTGGAAGGTGGCGAGCGAGGTGTTCAGCGTGACGAGCTTCAGCGAGCTGGCGCGCGAGGCCCGCGAGTGCGACCGCGCCGAGCGGCTGGGCGGTGCGCCGGCGGTGTCGCACGTGGCGACGCTGCTGGCCGGCGACGACCCGGTGATCGCCGCGACCGACTACGTGCGCGCGTGGCCGCAGCTGATCGCCGAGTTCGTGCCGGCGCGCTACGCGACGCTCGGCACCGACGGCTTCGGCCGCAGCGACACGCGCCAGCAACTGCGCCGCTTCTTCGAGGTCGACCGGCACCAGGTGGTGCTGGCGGCGCTGCAGGCGCTGGTGCGCGAAGGCACGCTGGAGCGCGGGGTGCTGGCGCAGGCGGTCGCGAAGTACGGCGTGGATGCGGCGGCACCGGCGCCGTGGCAGGCCTGAGTCCGTTCAAGCCGGGCCCGGCGGCGCATCCCTCAGCACCATCGCCGCCGGCTTCGACATCGGCACCCCCGCCTCGCGCAGCCCGCCCAGCACGGTGAACAGCAACGCGCTCTTCACCGCATACGACTGTCGCGGCGACAGCACGTAGCCGGTGGCGTTGAACACCAGGTTGCCGTTGTCGAAGCCGTCGAGGTAGACCTTCGGCGCCGGCGTCTCCAGCACGTCTTCGTGCTCGATGAAGGCCTGCAGCAGCAGGTCGCGCACGCGCTCGGTGTCGGTGTCCAGCGGCATCGGCAGCTTGATCTGCACCAGGCCCAGCGGGCTCGCGTGCGTGACGTTGCGCACCGTCTTCGTGATGAACTCCGAGTTCGGCACGATCACCGTCGAGCGGTCGCCCATCTGGATCTCGGTGGCGCGCACGTTGATGCGGCGGATGTCGCCCTCGATGCCGCCCAGCGTGACCCAGTCGCCCACCTTCACCGGCCGCTCGGCCAGCAGGATCAGCCCCGAGACGAAGTTCGACACCACCGCCTGCAGCCCGAAGCCGATGCCCACCGACAGCGCGCTCGCGATCCACGCGATCTTGTCGAGCGCGAGGCCGATGGCCGACAGCCCGAACGCGATCGCGAGCACCGTGCCGACGAAGCCGAACAGCGTGGTGGTCGAGCTGCGCATGCCGGCGTCGAGCCGCGTGGTCGGCAGGAAGCTGCGCGTCAGCCAGCGCTTGAGCGCACGCACCGCCAGCATGCTGAGGCCGAACACCAGCAGAGCGCGCAGCACCGCGATCGGCCGCACCTGCAGCTCGCCGACCGCGACGCCCACATCGAGCTGGCCGAGCCGCTGCCACAGGTCGCCCGGGCCTTCGCCGAACGGCGCGAGGATCAGCACCAGCGCCACCAGCAGCACCGCGAGCTGCAGGCCGCCGGCGCCGATCACGGCCACCTGGTTGCGCAGGTGCGACGGCGACACCGCGGCGTCCGAGTGCGCCTCGATCGCGCCATCGGGCGCCTCCGCGTCCGGATCGGTGAGCGGCGGCGAACGCACCCAGGTGTCGAAGACATCGCCCACCAGCAAGGTCAGCAGGTAGGCCGTCAGCGAGACGACGAACACCCAGACCACCTGGCGCGCGACGAAGCCGCCGAGCGCCACGTAGCCGATCACGATGCAGACGACGCTCGCGACCAGCGCGAGCCACACGCCGCCCAGCATCAGCGAAACCCACAGCGGCCGCGGCAGCGCGTCGAGCGGGGATGCCGGGTCCGGTTGCGGCTCGGCCGACGCGGTGGCCAGCGCGGCGCGGCGCAGCCGCTCGCCATGGCGCAGGCTGCGGCCGACGACGAGTGCCAGCACCAGCGCGTAGACGCAGTTGATCGCGACCTCGGCCGCGAGATCGGCCTGCGCCAGCACGGCCAGCCGCTGGATCAGCCAGCCGGCGAGCGTGACGACGGCAATCACCGCCGGTTGCCGGCGCAGCGCCTGCGCCAGCGCGTCGGGCATCGGCACGAGCCGCCAGGCCGGCTGGTCGGCGGCCAGCAGCGCGCGCCCGAGCCCGGCGAGGTAGGCCGAGAACACCACCGCGCCGACGAAGCTCGCGAGCAGGCCGTGCAGCGGCTCGGGCGTCGGGCGCTGCCAGTTCAGGCCGAGCACCAGGCCCCACGCGATGGCGCCGGGCACGAGCATCCGCAGCAGCGTCTGCGCCAGCGCGTACAGCGTGCGGCGCACCCGCGCGGCCGGCGAATGCGTGGCGGCCAGCCGCGTGACGACGCGCCCGAGTGCGATGCGCAGCGCGATGCCGATCAGCGCGACGCCGAGCCACGCCAGCCACGCCGCGGCCGACATGCGGGCGAATGCCGCGCCGAGCTGGTTCTGCCACGGCGAGGGCGTGGCCTCGCCCGGCGAGAAGAGGTCGCGCAGGTCGTGCCAGAACGAGGTGCTCAGCAGCGCATCGGTGCGCTCGAACAGGTGCGCCTGGAAGCGCGAGCGGCGCTGCCGCGCGGCCTGGTCGGCGAGCTGCAGGCTCTCGACCGACAGCAGCCGTGCGAGCTTGATGCGCGCGTTCAGCGACTCGGTGGTCTTCTGCAGGCTGTCGCGCTGGGTCGCGACGTCGCTGTCCTCGCGCGTGCCGTCGGGGGCGGCACCGAGCTCGGTCAGCCGCGCCTGCGCCCGCGCGAGTTCGGGCGCCTGGGTCTGCGCGATCTGCTCGGCATGCTGCTGGATCTCGAGCAGCACGTCGCGCATCGCGACCAGCTCGGCATCGGGGCTGTCGGCCTGCAGGCGCTTCTCGATCGAATCGACGCGCTGGCGGGCGGATTCGAGCACCGCGTCGGCATCATCGGCGGGTTGGGCCGTCGCGGTGGCGGCGCCCAGCGTCAACAGCAGCGTGAACAGCAATGAGCGCGTGATGCGTGTCAGAAAGGGAACAGCCTGTGGTCGGCCTGGCATGCGGTCGGCTCCATTCGAAAGGGCGGCGGGAACCGTGCATCCTGCCACCGTGCTGCAGGGCATGGCAAACGGAGGGCCTGCAGCGGCTGCGTGATCGGCGCATGGAAGGCCGAACGACCCGGCTACACCTGCGCCTGCATCGTCGAGTCGCTGATGTCGTCAGGGAAGGTGACGACCCCGAGGGGATGGCTGCGAAGCTCGGCGAGGGCGGCCAGGTAGGCGCGGGCATGGCCCCTGTCGGCGGCGCGCTGGAGCGTCGCCAGGCACGTGGACACGGCTTGATCCGAGAAGGCGCGGGGCGCTGGGCAGGGGCTTGGTTGCCGTGGCGGCCGTTGTTCTTGAAACCTCTCCAGATGAGCTGACAGCAGGGGCTTCAGGGCCGATTCGAGTTCGGTGATGCAGGAGGTCACTTGCGGCAGCATGGCTCGCAGGGAGGCCTCCAGCGGCCTCTCTCTCGGGCCGCCGCCGAGGTCGACCGAGGCTTTCTCGAGCAGTTCCTCGAAGGCGCGGACATCGCACTTGTCCGCGGCGGCCCGCAGCTGCTCCAGATGCTTCGAGGTGAAGCCTTCCAGCACCCCGTGCACGGTGAAGTCGTCCTGGGTCGCGTCGACGTCGGGGCGACCGGAACAGGTGACAGGCAAGATGCTGCCCAGCGTCTCGGAGATCCCGACCTCGTGATGGTCGAGGAGCGTCGTCAACGATTCTTTTTCCAGGGCATCGTTGACCTCTCTTTCGGCGTTCGCCAGCAGCTTGTCGACGCCTGCCTTCATCGATTCGATTGAGGGAGCGTCCTGCGTGGCGAGGCCGCGGGCCCGCAAGATTCCGCGGAGCGGCCTGACCCGTGCAGGAACCTCGGGGATGGGCGGCTGTTGGGCAAGGGGCCTGGGTGTCAGCGGAGGCGAAGTCGGGGTGCGCATGGGGAAACACGGGAGTGGTTGTCCGCATGAGTGGTGGATGCCGGCAATTCGTCCCATCGGCCGCATCGATTCAGCCGCGTGCACGCCTCCACCGCTCAGCGCGAAAAGCTGACGTGGGTGGTGATCCTGATCATGGCGGTCCTAGAAGCGGAACGAGACGCCGACGCCCCATTGCAGGTCGGGCGTGTCGCGGGTCAACCCGCGCGAGGCCGAGAGGTCGAGCTGCAGCGAATCGTTCACCAGGTACGACGCGCCGAAGTCGAAGCTGACGACGTTGCCGCCGTGCGCCCGGCTCGCCAGTTGCTGGCCGGCGATCTCGACGAAGGTGTGCCAGGCCGGCGACCAGCCCTTGCTGAGCGTCACCGCGAAGATGCCGGACGCGAAGCGCGAACCGTCGTCGGCCTTGTCGGCGACGACGCCGGGCATCACGCCGATCGACATGTCGTTCGGCAGATCCCATTCGGCGACGAAGCGCAGCGACGGGCGCAGGCCCTGGCCGCGGAACGCAGCGGAGCCGGTGTCGAGGTCGACGTGCGCGAGCCAGGCCATGCCCGGCGTGCCGCGGGCTTCGTCGCCTTCCTGCGTGCGCCACTTGATGCCGATCGAGGTGTCGGCCGTGCCGCGCTCGGTCTGCGTGAGGCCGGTCGACAGGTCTTGCGTGCGGGTGCGCAGCACCCCGTCGGTCTCGACGCGGAATTCCATGTCGTCGCGAAAGCCCAGGCGCAGCAGCGTCGGCGTGCTGCGCGCGCGGGTCTTCAGGCCGTCGGCCTCGTTGCGCTCGAAGCCGAGCCCGGTCTCGATCTGCACGCGGCCGCGGCCGACGACATCGCTGGATTCGACGAAATCGGGGCGGTCGGTGGTGAGGGCGTCGGTCGCGCGTGCATGCGGCGCGGCCAGCGAGCCGACCATCACGGCGGTGGCGATGGTCGCTGCCCGCGTTGGCGAAAGGATGGCTGCTTTCATCTCGTCTCCCCGGCGAGAGGGTCCCGCACAGCCCATGGTATCTGGGCGCTCGCCACCTCGACGCTGGCCACGCCCAGCTTGATGTCGAAGGCGCGTTCGGTCAACCACAGCACCGCGACCAGCACGATCAGCGCCGAGCCGCCGCGCAGCAGCACGTGCCGGTAGAAGCGTGTCGCGCGCAGCGCCCAGACGGTCGTCACGAAGAAGGCGACGATCGCGAGCTGCCCCAGTTCGACGCCGAGGTTGAAGCCGAGCAGCGGCAGCGCGAGTGCGCCTTGCGCGAGACCGGCGTCCTTCAGCGCGCCTGCGAACCCGAAGCCGTGCACCAGCCCGAACGCGAAGGTGAGCTTCCAGCGGCCCTCGCGCACCATCGGCACCAGGTTGTTCAGCGCCGCGAACACCACGCTGGCCGCGATGACCGATTCGACCCAGCGCGACGGCGGGTTCACCAGATCGAAGGCGGCCAACGCGAGCGTGATCGAGTGCGCCACGGTGAAGGCGGTGACGACGCGCAGCACCTCGGCCAGCACCGGCTTCAGCCGCGGCGACGCCAGCACGGCCGGCAGCAGCAGTGCGAGCAGGAACAGGATGTGGTCGCTGCCGATCAGGATGTGGTGCACGCCTTCGGCGACGAAACCGGCGAAGGCAGGCCCGGTGGCGGCGCCGAAGCTGCGCGTCGCGGCACCGGGCACCAGCACCGCGGTCTCGCCACGGCCCTGCTGCTGCACGCGGACGATGCCGCGGTGCGTCGGATCGCTCTGCGCGAACAGCTGGTAGACGGGCGTCAAGCTTCGAACCGGCGCGGGGCAGGTCCAGCGCCGCGTCAACACCGCATAGCGGCCATCGCTGTGCTCGTCGAGCTGCGGCGTGCCGCTGGCGCCGGGCGTGCACGGCGCGCCGTCGGCCTGCACCGACAGGCCTTGCAGCGACAGCCGGTCGATGTCGGCCCAGCGCGTGCGCACCTCGCCCCAGGTGAGTCGCCCGTCATCGTCGGCATCGAGTGCGAGCTCGCGTTCCAGGTCGCGCAGCGCGATGTCGAAGCGCTGCGCCACGATGGCACCCTCGACCTTCAGCTGGACGTAGGCATCGCTCGGCTTGTGGGCCTGCGCGATGAGCGGCAGCAGGCCGAGGCAGGCGATCAGCAGGTGGCGCGCATTCATGATCCGCTCCCGGCCAGCGCCTGCAGGCGCGCATCCTGCCAGCCGGTGTCGCGGACCCGTTGCCACACGGGCTGTGCCGCCTGGGGTTGCGTGGCCGCCAACGCGGCGCGTGCCAGCAGCAGCGCGTCGGCCGGTTCCTTCTGGACGGCCCAGTTCGCCTGCGCGCTCGACAGGGCGGCCTGCGCGTCGCCCAGCAGGTCGAGTTCGTAGCGCGCTTGCTCGCGCCCATGGCTGCGGTCGCCGCGCTGGCGGGCCGCGTCGAAGCGCGCGGCCAGGGTCGCGATGGCTTGCGGCGCGCGCGGGTCGGCGCTGCGCTTCCAGGCGATCGCCAGGCGCAGCAGCAAGGCGTCCGCATCCTCGCGGCCGGCCAGCAGCGTGGCGACGTCGCGCTCGCGGTGCTGCGCCAGCAGCCAGTCGGCGCAGGCGGCCAGCGTGTAGACGTCGGGCAGCGATGATGCTGCCATCGCGCGCCGGTACAGCGCCTCGGCAGACGCATCGCCGCGGCGCTCGGCCAGTTCGGCCTGCACGAGCGCCAGCCAGCCGGCGTCGGCGTCCGCTTGTCGCGCCAGGGCGGCCAGCGCGGTCTCGGCCGCAGCGGCCTGGCCTTGCAGGCTCATCAACTCGGCACGGCAGACCTGCGCCGGCAGCCGCACCGCGCTGCCGAGTGCCGCGTAGTGCGCCCCCAGCAGGCGTTCGCACCCGGCGTCGGCCTCGCGCCAGCGGCCTTGCACCTGCAGCACCGAGGCGCGCGTCAGCTCGGCCTGCGCCTGGATGGCCAGCGGCACCGGTTGCGGGCCGGGCTGCAACAGCGCATCGAGGTCCTGCAGGGCCGGTGCGAAGTCGTGCTGGCTTTGCCGCACGATCGCGCGCAGCAGGCGCACCGGCGCCGGAGGGTGGGACTGGGTCCACCACGGCGCGAGGGCCGCCTGGGCTTGGCCGAGTTCGCGCGGGTCGCCGTCGCGGCGCGCGCGTTCGATGGCGTCGCTCGCGAGCCGCGTCGCGAGCTGCAGTTCAGCCGGGTGCTGGCGCAGCTGCTCGCGCAGCGCGCGTTGCTGCTGGCGCTCGGCAGCGTTGCCGATGCGGGCCGGCAGGCGTTCGACGAGGGTGTCGTCGCCGGCCGGAACGAAGGGGGCGGCGTGGCACAGCGCGGCATGCAGCAGCGCGACCGGCCAGCACCGGAAGATCGAGTGAAACATCGTCACCTCGCGTGGAAAAGGGGCCGTGACCCGGAGGGGCCTCCGGGTCACGGGTTCAGATCACAGCGTGGCCGGTTCGTCGGTCTCGCTGGTCGGCACGCTCGTGATGGCGTCCAGGCTCAGCGGCTCGCCGCTGTCGGACGCCACGTTCACCCGCGCCGCGGCGTACTCGGTGTACGCCGCCGGCGTGGCCGCCGCACTGACCGGCACCGCGGTTTCCTCCGGGGCCGGCGCGTCGCCGCCGGACCCTCCGCCACCGCACGCTGCCAGCAACGCGGCACCCACCAGGCTGGTGCCGAGCGCTTGAAGAAGCTGGTTGTTCATGCTGCGCTCCTCAATGCGTGCCGCCGATGGGCGTGGTCAGGTACGGGAAGCCCGGCAGTAGCGGCACCACGGCCTGGTCGACCGCGTCATGCAGCTTCAGCGAGGTGGCCCCCAGCGGCACGTTGGCCGGCTTGCAGGCCGCGCCGAAGCCGAACTTGTCGGTGTCGCCATTGGCCATGCACAGCCCGCCCATCACCGCGACCAGCGAGACGTCGACCACGTCGTCCTTCGGCCGGCGGCCGTTCGGGAAGCCGGCGTTGTCGGTGCCGCCCGCGAGGATGTTGCCGACGATGCCGAGCCGGTTCTGGTCGGCGAACGCCACCGGGGCGATCGCGGTGTTCAGCCGCAGCATTTCGGAGGGCATCACGTTCGCCGGCTGGTTCACGCCCTTGATGCCGGTCAGGAAGGCCGTCACGAGGTCGGTGCGCGGCAGGTTCTTCGGTGCGGTGCCGGGCAGCTTCAGCGCGATCTCCAGCAGCGCGGGCAGCGTGGGGTTCGCGACGTAGGCGGCGAACTGCGCGTCGTCCTTCGGCTTCGAGCCGTTGAAGCGGTCCTTGTCGGGCAGGCCGATCACCACCTCGTTGACCAGCGGCATGCCCAGGCGCGAGACCTGGGTCCAGGCGCCGCCGGCCTTCTCGGTGGTCTGGTGGCCGGCCTTCGGCGTCGGGTCGAGCAGGCGCACCTGGCGCAGGCTGGCGCTGGTCCAGCCGCCGATCACCGGGTCGGTGCCGGCGGTCAGGCAGCTCTTGTGCACCTCGAGCGCCAGCGTCGTGACGTTCTTGTCGTCGATGGTGTTCGGTGCCGCATTGATCAGCGCCGGGTCGGTGATCACGGCCACCGGCGCGTTGACCAGGTCGAAGATGGTGCCGAGGTTGACCGCGAACGGGTCCTTGCGCTGGCCGGCGAACACCTTGCCCGGCATCGCGCAGCCCGGGATGTTGACGTTGTAGATGTGCTTCGCCGCATAGGCGGCGTAGTCGGGCAGGGTCTTCACGCCGATGTTGTCGACCGGCTTGTCGAAGCTGGCACTGCCGCCGGCCGCGTTGGTGATCGCGCTGCGCCGGCCGCTGCGGCGGTCGCCGCGCACCACGTCGACGGTGTAGGTCTCGGTGAGGTTCAGCGAAGCCGAACGAACGTCGGTGACCGGCCCGGCCTGGATCAGCGGGATCGCGACGTTCTTGTCGCCGATCGGCAGCTTGACGTTGTTCAGCGTGTTCTTGAAGCGGAACTGGAAGCTCAGGTCTTCCTTCGCGTCGCCGTTGTTGTCGATGTGGATCTCGTACAGCGCGTTCGGATCCATCGAGAAGTAGTTCGGACCGCCGTAGGCGTCCTGCAGCGGCAGGTAGTTCGCGATCAGCGTGACGTAGTCGGTGCGGTCGGCCTCGTAGCTGCGGAACATGTAGAAATCGGTGGCGTCGACCTTGGGTTGCGTGGTGATGAACGGCGCCTCGCGATGGCTGGAGGCATGGGCGGCGGCGCACAGCGCGAGGGTCGCGGCGAGCGCGAGCGGCGCGCTGCGCAAACGGGTGGGTGTCATGGCTTCTCCTGGTGTGTTGGCATGGCAGCCGGCGGTGTGCCGGCTGCCTTGCGTTACGCCAGGAGCGGCGTGGTGGACGCAGCGGCATTGCCTCGACCCTCTGCCGGTATCGGGCTTGCATCCAAGGGGCAAGCAGCGGCGTAACGGCTGCCCGGACTGCCCGCCAGAGACAGCGCGACCCCTCGCTGCGGTCGTTGCAACTGGATGCGCGACAGTGCGTGCGGTGGCCTATGCTTGCCAACTTCGCCGCTGACCCGTTGTCCCATGCGCCTCCTCCCGACCGCCCTGACTGCCCTCACGCTGTTCGCCGGCTCCGCCCAGGCGCTGACGCTCGATGCGAAGAAGCTCGCCCGCTACGACGCCAGCTACCAGCGCTGCGAGGCGATGTACCCCGCGATGAAGGGTCAGCGCGACGTCGCCTACCTGCGGCTGTACCACGTGCCGGAAGACGAGAAGATGCTGGGCAAGCTGGCCGCGCTGCGCAAGAGCAGCGCCTATGTCGCCGAGCAGAAGCGCCTGAAGAAGACGCCGGTGGCGCCGGCCTCGGCCGCCTCGGGCCCGCTGGCGCAGCAGTGCCAGGGCCTGTGGGGCGAAGCGCAGCGCGCAAAAAAATAGCCGACCCCGCGTCGAGCGGGATCGGCTGCTTCGTGTCAGCGGATCAGGAGATCCGAGATCAGAAGTTGTAGTTGACGCCGATCGTGTACAGCGTGGCCTTGGCCTTGTCGCCCTGGATCTCGCCTTCGGTGTAGTCGACGGCGGCGGTCAGCGCGACTTCCTTGGTCAGCTTGTAGCCGACGCCGGCGCCGACGTAGGCCTTGGTCTTGCTCTCCGAGTCGGAGAGCGCGCCATCCAGCTTCACCTTGTTGCGCGCGACGCCGGCGCGGACCACGCCGTTCCAGTCGGGCGTGAAGTCGCCCAGGAACGCCGCGCCGATGCCGAAGCCCGACATCTTCACGTCGAGGGAGGCACCGCCGCCGCTGAGCTTGGCCTTGCCGAAGTCGGCGTAGTGCGCCTCGACAGCGATGTTCTCGGTCAGCTTGTAGCCACCGAACAGCTTGAAGCCGGTGTCGCTCTTGTCGCAGCTGGGGGCGCCGGAGCAGTCGATGTCGGTGTTGGTGCCGCCGGCGGCCACGCCGACGTAGATGCCTTCGGCTTGCGCACCGGCGCTGGCGGCCATCGCGATGAGGGCGGTGAGGAGGATCTTCTTCATGGGGAATCCTGTGTTGTCTCGTGGAGATGAATCCGGCCGTTGACAGCTGCCGGTGCCGCGGGTGGACCCCTTGGCGGGCGGGATCGTACGTGTAAACCCGCCCCTCACATTCGTGACTTCTGGATACCCGATGAACTCGC
Source organism: Rhizobacter sp. OV335 (assembly GCF_900142965.1). Taxonomy (GTDB): domain Bacteria; phylum Pseudomonadota; class Gammaproteobacteria; order Burkholderiales; family Burkholderiaceae_C; genus Rhizobacter. The sequence continues at coordinate 183,602 of NZ_FRCQ01000002.1, read as the reverse complement.
CCGCCTTTCACGCGCTTGCAAGAAATCGCACCGGCTTTGTGCTCAGCGCCAGCGCTCGCGCAACTCGCGCTTGAGCACCTTGCCGATCGCACTGCGCGGCAGTTCGTCGACGAGGCGCACGCCGGCCACGCGCTGCGTCTTGCCGACGCGGGCGTTCAGCCACTGCTTCAGGTCCTCGGCCGTGGCGTCCTGCGCGCCGTCGCGCACCACGACGAAGGCCACCGGCGTCTCGCCCCATTCGGTCGACGGCACGCCCACCACCGCCGCATCGGCCACCGCCGGGTGCCCGCGCAGCACCGCCTCCAGGTCGCTCGGGTAGATGTTGAAGCCGCCGCTGATCACGACGTCCTTCTTGCGGTCGAGCAGCACCAGGAAGCCGTCGGCATCGAAGCGCCCGACGTCGCCGGTGCGGATGAAGCGCTTGCCCGCCGCGTCGAACCACTCGGCCTCGCGCGTCTTCTGCGGCTGCCGGTGGTAACCCAGCATCATCCCCGGCGAATGGCCGACCACCTCGCCGGTGGCGCCGGGCGGCAGCTCGCTGCCGTCGTCGTCGATCAGCCGGATGTCGTGCCCTTCGGCGGGACACCCCACCGTGTGCAGCTTGTCCGGGTGCTCGTGCGCCGCGAGGATGCAGGTGCCGCCGCCCTCGGTCATGCCGTAGAACTCGACCAGCCCGCCCGGCCAGCGCGCCAGCACATCGGCCTTCAGCGCGGCGCCGAAGGGTGCGCTGGTGCAGAACTTGTTGATGAAGGCGCCCAGGTCGTGCTGCCCGAAGCCCGGCAGCGCCATCAGCCGCTGGTACTGCACCGGCACCAGCATCGTGTGGGTCGCGCGGTGCTGCGCGGCCAGCGCGAGGTAGCCGGCGGCGTCGAACTTCGGCATCAGCACGACGCAGCCACCGCTGGCCAGCGTCGGGAAGAACACCACCAGCGTCGTGTTCGAGTACAGCGGCGTCGCGAGCAGCGTGATGCCGTCGGGCGTGTAGCCGAACTGCCGGCTGCGTTGCACGTGCGCCCAGCGCATGCCGTGCGACTGCACGATGCCTTTCGGCACGCCGGTGGTGCCGGACGAATAGATGATGTTGAACGGCGCCTCGGGTGGCAGCGGCGGCTCGGCCGGCGGCGAACCGGCCGGCGCGAGCCAGCGCTCGAAGGCCGCATCGTCGTCGAGCGCGATGCGGGGCAGCGCCGACGGCGCGATCAACGCCGACGACGCCGCGTCGACGAACAGCGCGCGCGGCTGCGCATCGGCCAGCATCGCCGCCAGGCTGTCGGCCGTCGACGACGGCGCGAGCGGCGCGACGACCACGCCGGCCCGCAGCGCACCGAGGAACACCGCCGCGTAGCGCGTCGACGTGCCGGCGCACACCGCGATGGCATCGCCCGGCTGTGCGCCATCGCGCTGGAGCGCGGCGGCGATGCGGTCCATCAGCGCATCGAGCGCGCCGTAGGTCAGCAACTCGTTGCCTTGCAGCAGCGCCGCCTGCGCCGGGCGCGCCCGCGCATGGGCGCGGATCCGCGCGGGAAGGGTCTCGAAGGCTTCGTCCATCGTCAGTACCCGGCCGAACGGTCGACGCCGTGCGGCTGTGGCCGCCCGTCGCGTGCGCGGCGCAGCGCATCGAGGCACTGCGCCGCGACGGTGTCGAACGAGGCTTGGGCGGCGATGTGCGGCGTCGCGACCAGCTTCGGGTGCTGCCAGACCCAGTTCGACGGATCGGGCGGCTCGCGCTCGAACACGTCGAGCGCGGCACCGGCCAGGTGGCCCTCGTCGAGCAGCGCCCGCAGGTCGGCTTCCACCAGATGCTCGCCGCGGCCGACGCTGACGACGAAGGCGCCGCGCGGCAACTGCGACAGCGTCGCCCGGTTCAGCAGCCCGCGCGTGGCCGGCGTCAACGGCAGCGTGCAGACCAGCACGTCGCTGCGCGCGAGCAGCGCCGCGAGCCCATCGTCGCCGCTGAACACCTCGACACCGCTGACCGGTTCGCCGCGCCGGCTCCAGCCTGCGACCGAGTAGCCGAGCGGCATGAAGGCCCGCGCCACCGCCTGCCCTACCGCGCCGAGCCCGAGGATGCCGACCCGGCACTGCGCCGCGGCGCGCACCGGATGCCGCAGCCACTGCGCCGCGGCCTGCTGCCGCGCATAGCGCCCGAGGTCCCTGGTGAAGCCCAGTGTGCAGGCCAGCACGTACTGCGCGATCTCGCAGCCCTGGTTCGCATCGACGACGCGCGCCAGCAGCACCGAGTCCGGCAGGTCCGCCGGCATCAGCTTGTCGACGCCCGCGCCGATGCTGCACACCAGCCGCAGGTTCGGGTAGCGCGCCACCTGCCCCGGCTGCAGCCGCCATGCGAGCAGGGCCTCGACGCGCTCCGGTGGCGCGTCGTCGTCGCTCGTCCACACCTCGATGCCTTGGGCGGCGCGCCGCAAGGCCTCGGCATACGGCGCTACAGGCAAGGGCGAGACCAGCGCGAGCACGCCCACGTCAGGCCTTCGCTGCCAGGCCCAGCCGCTCGATCAGCGCCTTGTCCTTCACGAAGGTCTCGCGCGCCCACTTCGCGTAGTCGTCGCCGCTGCGGTACCAGGCCTCCTGGTTCAGCTGGTCGAGCAGCTCGACGTGGCGCGGGTCGTCCATCGCCTTCTTGAACGCATCGTGCAGCGTCTTCACGACCGCCGGGTCCATGCCCTTCGGGCCGACCAGCCCGTACGGCGAGCTCGACACCACGCCGTAGCCCAGGTCCTTCGCGGTCGGCACGTTCGGCCAGCGCTTCGTGCGCCGCTCGCCGAAGGTGACGAGCAGCCGCATCTGGCCGTTGTCGACGAACTTGTCCCAGCCGGTCGCGTCGCTCTGCGCCATCACATGCCCGCCGAGCAGCGCCTGCTGCAGGTCGGCGTTGCCCTTGAACGGGATGTGGTTCAGCGTGACCTTCGCGTTGTCGGCCAGCTCTTCCATCAGCAGGTGCGGCGAGGTGCCGATGCCGGTGGAGCCGTAGTCGACCTTGCCCGGCTCGCGGCGCGCTGCCTCGATGTAGTCGTTGAAGGTCTTGAACGGCGAATCGGCGCGCACCGTGAAGCCGAAGGTGTAGCCCGAGATGCCCATGATGAAGGTGAAGTCGCTGATCGGGTTCCACGCCACCTTCTGCATGTGCGGCAGCCGCAGCATGCCCATCGGGTACTGCGCGATGGTGTAGCCGTCGGGCTTCGCGGTGCCGGCCATCATCCCCGGGCCGAGCGTGCCGCCGGCACCGGGCTGGTTCTGCACGATGACGTTCTGGCCGAGCAGCTTGCCGGCGATGTCGGCCAGCGTGCGCAGGTGGCGGTCGGTGGAGCCGCCAGCCGGCCACGGCACGATCAGCGTGATGGGCTTGCTCGGGAAGCTCTCGGCGCGCAGCACGCGCAGCGGTGCCGCGAGGGCCGCGCCGCCGGCGGCGACGATCAGCGAGCGGCGGCGCAACAGGGGAACGTTGGTCATGGGGTGTCTCCTCGGGGTGTGTTCAGTTCGCGCTCCTGCAGCTCGCGCCACATCACCTTGCCGGTGCCGGACTTGGGCAGCGCGGCGACGAACTCGACGATGCGCGGGCTCTTGTAGGCGGCCATGTGCTCGTGGCTCCAGGCGATCAGCTCCTGCGCGGTCACCGACTCGTGCCCCGCGCGCCGCACGACCAGCGCCTTCACCGTCTCGCCGCGGCGCTCGTCGCGCGCGGCGATCACGCAGGCTTCGAGCACGGCCGGGTGGCGGTACATCAGCGATTCGACCTCGGCCGGCCAGACCTTGAAGCCCGACGCGTTGATCATCCGCTTGAGCCGGTCGACCATGAAGAAGTAGCCGTCGGCATCGACCTGCGCGAGGTCGCCGGTGCGCAGGAAGGCGCGGCCGTCGATCTCGATGAAGGCGTCGCGGGTGGCGGCCTCGTCGTTCCAGTAGCCGCGCATCACCTGCGGGCCGTGCACCACCACCTCGCCGGTCTCGCCGCGCGGCAGCTCGAGCAGCGTGGCCGGGTCGACCACCCGCGCATCGACGTCGAACACCGGGATGCCGAGGCACTGCGGCTTGGGCCGGTGCGGCGGGTTGATGTGCGTCGCGGCCATCGCCTCGGTCATGCCGTAGCCCTCGACGTAATCGAGGCCCGTCAGTTCGCGCAGCCGCGCGGCCACGGCGGCCGGCATCGCCGCGCCGCCGCCGCGGATGCCCTGCAGGCTGGACAGGTCGTAGTCCGCCAGGCGCGGGTTCGACAGGAAGTCGACCACCATCGTCGAGATCGCCTGCAGCACCGTGGCGCGGTGGCGCTGGATGCATTGCGCGGCGGCATCGCGGTCCCAGCGTGCCAGCACCACCATCGTCGCGCCGAGGTACAGCGGGCCGTTCAGGCTGCCGGCCATGCCGGTGACGTGGAAGAACGGCAGCACCGACAGGTAGACGGCATCCTGCGTGCGGCCGAACCACTGCACGCCGCCGACCAGCGTGCTCATCACGCTGCGGTGGGTGTGCATGCAGCCCTTCGGCTGGCCGGTGGTGCCGGAGGTGTAGGGCATCACGCACAGGTCGTGCGGGCCGGCGGTCAGCGGGCCGGTGCGACAGTCTTGCGCGAGGGCGTCGCGCCAGGCGGTCAGCTTCGGCGCGTCGAAGGCGAGCGGGGCGGCCGAGACGATCTCGGGCACCGGCAGGTCGGTCGGCGTGGTCAGCGCATCGGCGTAGGTGACGACGAGCAGCTGCCGCAGGGCGGCCGCATCGGGTTCAACGGATTCCTCGAGCAGCGGCTGCATCTGCGCCAGCAGGTCCTGCGGCACGATGGCGACGCGCGCGCCGCTGTCGTGCACGTAGTGGCGCAGCTCCTCGCTGCGGTTCATCGGGTTGACCGGCACCACCACCGCGTTGGCGCGCAGGATGCCGTAGAACGCCATCACCCACTGCGGGCTGTTCTGCAGGTAGAGCAGCACGCGGTCGCCGGCCTGCACGCCGACGTGCTGAAGCCAACCGGCGATGCGCTCGCTGCCGTCCAGCAGCTGCGCATAGCTCATCACGCTGTCGTAGAAGATGACGGCCGCCTTGTCCGGATAGCGGCGCGCCGACACCTCCAGGTTGTGGAAGAGGTTGGTCTGCGGCAGCGTCAGGTGGTGCGGCAAGCCAGGGGGCCAGTGGGCGAAATGCGCGGGGGCGGAGGCTGGGGCTTGCTGCATGGACGGTGCGGCGGCGTTGTTCCGCGGTGCGGAACACGGTGCTGGGGATCGGACCATGCTAGGAGCCGGACGGGGGCTTGTAAACACGGTGAATCCCGCTGTCGCGAAGGTGTCAGCGGTGGGCCTTCAGCGCAGCAACGACGCCTCCAGCCGGTCCACCATCTCGATCAGCCGCGGCCGCACCTCGCCCAGCAGGAACTCCTTCGACAGCTTGAACGACGGCCCGCCGCAGTTGATCGCCATCGGCGGCAGCCCGCCGCCGGGGCGGAATGCGCGGGCGATGGCGTTCACGTCTTTCTGCCATTCACCGAACGAGGTCGCGACGCCCAGCGTGTGGTGGTCGTCCACCGCCCGGGTGATCGCGCGCTGCAGCTCCGGCCACGCCACTTCGTCGACCTCCTGCACGCGCTCGAGCACGTCCTGGCGCTCGCGCTCGCCGGCCAGCGCGAGCCAGGCGCGGCCGATCGCCGAGGTGGCCACCGGGATGCGCGAGCCGACGTCCAGGCTCAGCGTCAGCGCCGCGCTGCTGCGGCAGTTCTCGACGTAGATCATCGACAGCCGGTCGCGCGTGCCGAGCGACACCATCGCGCGCGAGAAATCCGCCAGCTCCTGCATCGCCGGCCGCGCGAGCTGGCGCACGTCGAGCCGCGCCAGCATCGCGCTGCCGAGCGACAGCGTCGCGGTGCCGAGCCGGTACTTGCCGCTGTCCTCCAGCTGGATCAGGTAGCCCAGGCGCGTGAGCGTGGCGGTCAACCGCGAGACGGTGGACTTGGGCAGCCGGCAGCGCTGCGCGATCTCGTGGTTGCCCAGCGCCTTGTCGCCACTGCGGTAGCAGGCCAGCACCTCCAGCCCGCGCGCGAGCGCGGTGACGAAGTGGCGGTCTTCCTTCGGGCGCGGCAGCGTGCTGCGGCGCGGGCGCGATGACGCGGGTGGAGGAGTGGGCGTGACCGCGGCGGACGATTCCATGGCGTGTGGACAACGTTGATTGACAGTCGAAGACGGCACCGGGAACAATCGGCGGCTGGCGTGAGCTCGCAGAATGGTATTCCGCAATGCAGACCGATCACAAGGGTGAAAGCCCCGGCAATCCTCCCGAAGGGACTCCCCGCGACTTCGCGACCGACGCGCTGACGCTCGGCGTGGTCGGCGCCGGCGTGATGGGCATGGGCATCGTGCAGATCGCGGCGCAGGCCGGGCTGGAGGTGCGGGTCTTCGATGCGCGCGCCGGCGGCGCGGCGGCCGGCTGCGAGAAGCTGGCCGTCACGCTGCGCACGCTGCACGAGCGCGGCAAGCTGAGCGCCGCGCAGGCGGCCGCGGCCACCGCACGCTTCGCGCCGGTGGTCGCCCTCGAGGCGCTGCGCGGCTGCGATGTCGTCATCGAAGCGATCGTCGAAGACCTGGGCGCCAAGCAGGCGCTGTTCGCCGAGCTCGAGGCGCTGGTGCGCGACGACTGCGTGCTCGCGAGCAACACCTCGTCGCTGTCGGTCACCGCGATCGCGGCCTCGCTGCGGCTGCCGTCGCGCGTGGCCGGCTTCCACTTCTTCAACCCGGTGCCGGTGATGAAGGTGGTCGAGGCGGTCGACGGGCTGCTGACCGACCCGGCCGTCACGCTGAACCTGCTGGCGCTTGGCCGGCGCCTGGGCCACACCGCGGTGCGCGCGAAGGACACGCCGGGCTTCATCGTCAACCACGCCGGGCGCGGCTTCGGCACCGAAGGCCTGCGCATCCTGTCGGAAGGCATCGCCGAATTCCACGACGTCGACCGCGTGCTGCGCGACGTGGCCGGCTTCATCGTCGGCCCGTTCGAGCTGATGGACATCACCGCACTCGACGTGTCGCACCCGGTGATGGAATCGATCTACCGCCAGTACTACGACGAGCCGCGCTACCGCCCGCAACCGCTGACGCGCCAGATGCTCGCGGCCGGGCTGGTCGGACGCAAGGCCGGCCGCGGCTTCTACCGCTACGACGGTGGGCAGAAGCAGGCCATCGCCGAAGCGCCTGCCCCGGATGCCCGTCCCGCGGCCGTCTGGCTGGCGCCGGATGCGCCGGCCGCGCTGCGCGCGCTGGTGGCCACCTTGGGCGTGCCGCTCGATGACGGCAGCACGCCGCGCGCCGACAGCCTGTGCGTGGTCGCACCGGTCGGCGACGACGCCACCACCTGCGTGCAGCGGCTCGGGCTCGATGCGCAGCGCAGCGTCGCGGTCGAGACGCTGTTCGACCTGTCGCGCCGCCGCGTCGTGATGACCACGCCGGCCACCACCGCCGCATGGCGCGACGCCGCGCACGGCCTGTTCGCGGCCGACGGCGTGCCGGTCACGGTGATCCGCGACAGCGCCGGCCTGGTCGCGCAGCGTGTCGTCGCGACCATCGTCAACATCGCCTGCGACATCGCGCAGCAGCGCATCGCGACGCCGGCCGACATCGACCTCGCCGTCAAGCTTGGCCTCAACTACCCGCTGCCGCCGCTCGCATGGGGCGACCGGCTCGGCGCGCGCACGGTGCTCGCGATCCTCGAACGCATGCACGCCTTCTACGGCGATCCGCGCTACCGCCCGAGCCCGTGGCTGAAGCGGCGTGCACTGCTCGGGCTGTCGCTGCTGGCGGATGAAGCCTGAGGCCGCCGACAAGCGTTACCCTGCGCCATCGAACCCCGAACCCTCTCCCGGAGATTCCGTCATGTCCACGCCCAAAGCCGCCTTCCAGTGGGACGACCCGTTGCTGCTCGACCAGCAGCTCGACAGCGACGAGCGCCAGGTGCGCGACGCCGCCCGCGACTACGCGCAGGGCCGGCTCGCGCCGCGCGTGCTCGAGGCCTTTCGCCACGAGAAGACCGATGTCGCGATCTTCCGCGAGATGGGCGAGCTGGGCCTGCTCGGCCCGACCATTCCCGAGGCCTACGGCGGTGCCGCGCTGAACTACGTCTGCTACGGGCTGGTGGCGCGCGAGGTCGAGCGCGTCGACTCCGGCTACCGCTCGATGATGAGCGTGCAGTCGTCGCTGGTGATGGTGCCGATCCACGAGTTCGGCAACGAGGCCACCAAACAGAAGTACCTGCCGAAGCTCGCGCGCGGCGAATGGATCGGCTGCTTCGGCCTGACCGAACCCGACCACGGCTCCGACCCCGGCAGCATGGTCACGCGGGCGCGCAAGGTCGACGGCGGCTACAGCCTGAGCGGCGCGAAGATGTGGATCACCAACAGCCCGATCGCCGACGTGTTCGTGGTCTGGGCCAAGGACGACAGCGGCGCGATCCGCGGCTTCGTGCTCGAAAAAGGCTGGAAGGGCCTGAGCGCCCCGGCGGTGCACGGCAAGGTCGGCCTGCGCGCCAGCATCACCGGCGAGATCGTGATGGACAACGTGTTCTGCCCCGAGGAGAACGCCTTCCCCGAGGTGCGCGGCCTGAAGGGCCCGTTCACCTGCCTGAACAGCGCGCGCTACGGCATCGCGTGGGGCGCGCTCGGCGCGGCCGAGGACTGCTGGCACCGCGCGCGCCAGTACGTGCTCGACCGCAAGCAGTTCGGCCGCCCCCTCGCGGCCAACCAGCTGGTGCAGAAGAAGCTGGCCGACATGCAGACCGAGATCACGCTCGGCCTGCAGGGTTGCCTGCGGCTCGGCCGCATGAAGGACGAGGGCACGGCCGCGGTCGAGATCACGTCGATCATGAAGCGCAACTCGTGTGGCAAGAGCCTGGACATCGCCCGCCTGGCGCGCGACATGATGGGCGGCAACGGCATCAGCGACGAGTTCGGCGTCGCGCGGCACCTGGTGAACCTGGAGGTGGTCAACACCTACGAGGGCACGCATGATGTGCACGCGCTGATCCTCGGCCGCGCCCAGACGGGCATCGCGGCTTTTTCGAATTGAAGGGAAACGACATGACCACCGCTTATGACTTCGAAGCCACCACCATCGACGGCAAGCCCGCGCCGCTCGCTGCGCAGCGCGGCAAGGTGCTGCTGATCGTCAACACCGCGAGCGCCTGCGGCTTCACGCCGCAGTTCGCCGGGCTGGAGGCGCTGTGGAAGAAATACACCGACAAGGGCCTGGTGGTGGTCGGCTTCCCGAGCAACCAGTTTGGCCACCAGGATCCCGGCAGCAACGACGAGATCTCGTCGTTCTGCCAGCTGAACTACGGCGTCAGCTTCCCGATGATGGCCAAGACCGACGTGAACGGCAGCGACGCGCACCCGCTCTACAAGTGGCTGACCGCCGAAGCCCCGGGCATCCTCGGCACCAAGGCGATCAAGTGGAACTTCACGAAATTCCTGGTCGGCAAGGACGGCCAGGTGCTCAAGCGCTACGCGCCGACCGACACGCCCGAATCCTTGTCGGCCGACATCGAGGCCGCGCTGGCAGCCTGAATGACTGCGGCCTGAGCGGCTGGCGCCTGAACGAGTTCGGCCGGCGCGTTGCCTGCCGGCGCGACGCACACGCGGTTGCGGCCGGCCGCCTTGGCGACGTAGAGCGCGGTGTCGGCACGCGACAGCAGCGCCTCGAGTGAGTCGCCGGCCGGCAGCACGACCGCGACGCCGACGCTGACCGTCGGGCGGATCGGCCGGCCCACATCATCCTCGACGCTCAAGGCCTCGATCGCCACGCGCAAGCGCTCGGCCGCCGCCACCGCGCCGTCGTGGTCGGTGTCCGGCAGCAGCGCGACGAACTCCTCGCCGCCCCAGCGGCCGAACACGTCGAGCTCGCGCAGGGCACCCTGGCAGGCGCGTGACACCGCCTGCAGCACGCGGTCGCCGGCCGGGTGGCCGTGCTCGTCGTTGACGCGCTTGAACAGGTCGATGTCGAGCAGCAGCACCGAGAAGCTCGCCGCGGTGCGGCCGACCCGCTTCAGCTCGACGCCGCCGCGCGCGGCGATGGCGCGCCGGTTCAGCGCGCCGGTCAGCGGATCGGTGGTGGCCAGCGTCTCCAGCTGGTCCTGCGCCTGCTTCAGCGCGGTCACCTCGGTCAGGCTGCACAGCCAGCCGGGCTCGTCTTCATGCACCAGCGGCACGCAGCGCACCAGCACCCAGAATGGCGTGCTGTCGTCGCGGTGCAGGCACATCTCGCTGACGCGGCCGGCCTCGATCTGCTCCTGCGACGACAGGCTCTTGATCAGGTCGTGCAGTTGCTCGTGCGCGCTGCGGCGGGCGCTGGCCGCGTCGGTGGTGCCGTCGTCGCCGAACAGCCGCAGCAGCGCCGCGTTGGCCATCATGATCGACAGGTCGGCCTGGCGCAGCACCGCGACCGGCGCCGGCGCCGCCTGCAGCACGTCTTCGGCGGCCTTGCGGCGCAGCGACACCAGCGCCTCGCGGCGGCGTTTCTCGGCATAGCCCAGCAGCAGCAGCAGCGCGGCGAGCGCGCCCGCCTCCAGCGGCATGGTGCGCAGCGCGGCCCAGCGCAGCTGCGCGCGGTCGACCACGATGGCATAGCGCCACGGCGTGGATTCGATGTCGTAGACCAGCGCCCAGTCGGCCGCCAGCTCCTGCCGGTTGTTGGCCGGCGCGGTGCGCAGCGCGCTCCAGTCACCCGCACCGGCGCGCTGCGCGACCTGCTGCAGCGTCGGTGCCTTGTCGGAGGCGCCGCCGACCATCGTCGGGTGCGCGATCACGCGGTCGCGGTCGTCGAGGATGAAGGCGGTCGCGATGCCGAGCGCGGGCCGGCGCACGTACTGCGACAGGCTGTCGAGCTGGAAATCCATCGCCGCGATGGCCCGGTAGCGGCCCTCGGCATCGTCGATCGGGATCGCCAGCGTGCTGATCAGCCCGTTGCCCTTGGGATCGTCGTACGAGGCCGACCAGACCGGCGTGCGGCCGGGGTTGCGCTCGACGAGGCCGTCGCGGTAGGGGTCGCGGGCCAGCATGTCGGGCGTGAACAGCTGCAGGTCGTCGGAGGCCGGCGGGTAGATCAGGTGGAAGCCCTGGCCCGACAGGTAGTAGACGGCGGCGGCCGCCGATTGCGTGGTCTTGGCCTGGATCAATGCCGGGCCGAGCGACAGCGCGATCTCGATCTCGCGGCCCTTGTCGAGGCCGGCCTCGCTGTCCGGAGCCGGCTTGACGCCGGCCATGCTGAAGGCCGGCGAATCGGAATGGTTGTTGGCCGACGCGCGCGCGGTGTGGTGCGCGGCCCGCGTGATCGGCAGCAGCACGGTGGTGCCGGGGAGGTCGAGCCGCTCGGCGAGCGCCGCCTGGTGTTCCTTCGACAGCGCGAGGCCCTGCTGCTGGAACAGGCCGTTCGCGACGCCCTGCAGCATGAAGACGCTGTTGCGGGCCGAGCGGGTCGACAGCCCGACCTCGCGCGCCGCCTCGTGCGCGGCCTCCTGCATGTCGCCCCACAGCCGGTCCTGGCGGGCCGACCAGGCGGCCACGAAGACGCCCACCGCCAACGTCACCACGGTGGCGTAAGCGGCCCAGTGCGCCTTGTTGCGGATCGATCTGACAGTCACTCGGAGAACTCGCTTGTCTCTTGCCCTGCGCCGGGGCGGCGCGGGCGCCGGCCGGACATCGGCGGCACCTCGCCCGAGGGATATCGGCCACGCCGGGCGGAGGCTGAAGGGCGTCGCCGATAATTTGCGTCCGACACCGACCACTTCCCCCACCCAAGGCAGCACCATGTTCGAGCACGTCGACGCCTACGCAGGCGACCCCATCCTGACCCTCAACGAGGCCTTCGGCCGCGATCCGCGGCCGCACAAGATCAACCTCAGCATCGGCATCTACTTCGACGACGACGGCCGGCTGCCGGTGATGCGCGCGGTGCGCGAGGCCGAATCGGCGATGCTGCAGACGATCGGCGCGCGCCCGTACCAGCCGATGGAAGGCGCGGCCAACTACCGCCAGGCGGTGCAGCACCTGCTGTTCGGTGCGGCGCACGAGGCGGTGACCAGCGGGCGCGTCGCGACCATCCAGACACTGGGCGGCTCCGGCGGGCTGAAGGTGGGTGGCGATTTCCTGAAGCGCTACTTCCCGAACTCCAATGTGTGGGTCAGCGACCCGACCTGGGACAACCACCGCGCGATGTTCGAGGGCGCGGGCTTCACCGTCAGCACCTACCCGTACTACGACGCGGCCACCGGCGGCGTGCGCTTTCCCGAGATGCTGGCGGCGCTGTCGGTGCTGCCGGAGAAGAGCATCGTGCTGCTGCACGCCTGCTGCCACAACCCGACCGGCGTCGACCTGAGCGCGGCGCAGTGGGCCGAGCTGATCCCGGTGCTGGCGCAGCGCCAGCTGATCCCGTATGTCGACATCGCGTACCAGGGCTTCGGCGACGGCATCTCGCAGGACGCGTTCGCGATCCGCGCGCTGGCCGATGCGGGGCTGAGCTTCTTCGTCGCGAGTTCGTTCTCGAAGAGCTTCTCGCTGTATGGCGAGCGCTGCGGCGGCCTGAGCGTGGTGTGCCCGAACGCGGCCGAGGCGGCGCTGGTGCTCGGCCAGATGAAGGCGACGATCCGCAAGAACTACAGCAGCCCGCCGACGCACGGCGGCCAGATCGTGGCGCGCGTGCTGCAGACGCCGGCGCTGTACGAGCAGTGGGCGGCCGAGCTCGATGCGATGCGCGTGCGCATCAAGGCGATGCGCGAGAAGCTGCATGCGGTGCTGAGCGCGAAGCTGCCGGGCCGCGACTTCGGCTACTTCCTGAGCCAGCGCGGGATGTTCAGCTACACCGGGCTGAGTGTCGAGCAGTGCGACCGGCTGCGCGAGGAACATGCGGTGTACCTCGTGCGCTCGGGGCGCATGTGCGTGGCCGGCCTGAACTCGGGCAATGTCGAGGCGACCGCGGTCGCGATGGCCGAGGTGCTGAAGTAGCCGGTTGCAAGTTCTTTCCGGTGGGTTGGTGTAAGGGCGCGTGGCGGGCACCGACAGAGTGGGGCTGGCGCGAGGGATTCATCCTCGGCTGCACGTCCCCAACACCAACCTGAAGGAATGATCATGCTGAACCTGAAGTCCGGCCTCGCCCTGGCCACCACCGCTGCCGCCCTGTTCTCACTCGGCACCGTCGCCACCAGCGTGCAGGCTGCCGATGAAGGCAGCGTCAAGTGCGCCGGCGTCAACAGCTGCAAGGGCACGTCCGACTGCAAGACCGCGAAGAGCGAATGCAAGGGCCAGAACGGCTGCAAGGGCCAGGGCTGGGTCGGCAAGAAGACGGCCGCCGAATGCGCCAGCGCCGGCGGCACGGTGCTGAAGTAAACCCACGCCCGAAGCCGCCACTGCCCATGAACACCGCGCTGCACGGCTTCGGGCTCGGTCTGCGCACCGAGCACTACCGCGACTTCTGCAGCGACGACCGCGCGCTTGCGCGGCGCGTCGACTGGCTCGAAGTCATCTCCGAGAACTACATGGTGCCCGGCGGCAAGCCGCTGCACCACCTCGACCGCATCCGCCGCGACCACCCGATGGTGATGCACGGCGTGTCGATGTCGATCGGCAGCACCGACCCGCTGAACGCCGGCTACCTGCGGGACCTGAAGGCGCTGGCGCAGCGCATCGAGCCGGCGTGGATCTCCGACCACCTGTGCTGGACCGGCGTCGACCATCACAACCTGCACGACCTGATGCCGATGCCGTACACCGAGGCGGCGCTGTGCCACCTGGTGCCGCGCGTGCGCCAGGTGCAGGACCTGCTGGGCCGGCGGCTGGTGCTGGAGAACGTGTCGAGCTACGTGGGCTTCGCGGCCGACGAGATGAGCGAATGGGAGTTCATCGGCGAGCTGCTGCAGCGTGCCGACTGCGAGCTGCTGCTGGATGTCAACAACGTGCACGTCAGCAGCGTGAACCATGGCTTCGACGCGCGCCGCTTCATCGACGCGATGCCGCGCGAGCGCGTGCGGCAGATCCACCTGGCCGGCCACGAGGACCATGGCAGCTACCTGATCGACACGCACGACCACCCGGTGTGCGCGGCGGTGTGGGACCTCTATGGCTACACGGTGCAGCGCCTGGGCCGCGTGCCGGCGATGATCGAGCGCGACGACCACATCCCGCCGCTGGCGGAGCTGGTGGCCGAGCTGGACCAGGCGCGCGCGGTCGAGGCCGTGGCGTTGAACGAGGTCGTTGCGGCATGAGCGCCGGCGCGAGCCCGAGCCCGCTGGCGGATCAGCAGCGCGGATTGCACGCCGCGATGCTCGGCGCACCGGCCGGGCCGGGCCTGTTGCGGGAATCCACGCAGCACGAACCGCTGCTGCGCATCTACCAGAACGCCTACCGCGCCCGGCTGGTCGCGGCGCTGCGCGACAACCACGGCGCGCTGCCGCGCGCGATGGGCGACGAGGCCTTCGACGCGCTGGCCGAGGCCTACCTGCAGGCGCATCCGTCGCGGCATCCGTCGATCCGCTGGTTCGGGCACCGGCTCGCGGAGTTCATGGCGGCGAATCCCGAGCTGGTGCCGCATCCGGCCTTCGTCGACCTGGCGCGCATGGAGTGGGCGCTGCGGGATGCGTTCGATGCAGCGGATGCGGCGCCGATGACGCCCACCGAGCTGGCGGCGTTGCCGGCTGACGGTTGGCCGCAGCGCGTGCTGCGCTTTCACCCGAGCGTGCAGGTGCTGAGCCTGGACTGGCACGTCGAGCCGGCATGGCGCGCGCTGCAGGGCGACGACGAGCCGGAGCTGGCCGAACCCGAAGCCGGCGAGCACCAGCTGATCGTCTGGCGGCCGGTGCTGGAGACGCGCTGGCGCTCGGTTGCCGACGCGGTCGAGGCGCAGTTGCTGGCCGCCGCGATGCAGGGGGATGATTTCAGCGCGCTGTGTGCGATTGCCGCCGACGCACTGGGTGACGCGCCAGCGGTGCCCGGCGTCGTCGGTGTGATCCAGCGCTGGACGGCCGAGGGCTTGCTGGTCCGCTAGGCCTTCTTCTCCCGCGGCACCCGCCCCATCAGGTAGAACTCGTCGTTCGGCCGCAGGCTCATCAGGTTCGCCATCCGGTTGCTCAACCCGAACAGCGCGGTGATCGCGCCGATGTCCCAGATGTCCTCGTCGTCGAAGCCGTGCGCGCGCAGCGCCTCGAAATCCGCTTCGACGATGTTCGCCGCATCGTTGCTGACCTTCAACGCGAAGCCGAGCATCGCCTTCTGGCGCGGCGTGATGTCGGCCTTCAGGTAGTTGGTCGCGACCTGGTCGGCGAGTTGCGGCTGCTTCTCGCAGACCCGCAGGATCGCGCCGTGCGCGACCACGCAGTACAGGCAGTTGTTGGCCCCCGAGGTCGCGACGATGATCATCTCGCGCTCGCCCTTCGTCAGGTGGCCGCCTTCCTTCAGCAGCAGCGCGTCGTGGTACGCGAAGAAGGCCCGCGCCTCGTCGGGCCGGTGCGCGAAGCCGAGGAACACGTTCGGCACGAAGCCCGCCTTCTGCTGCACCTCGAGGATGCGCGCGCGGATGTCGTCGGGCAGGCCGGCGATGTCGGGCACCGGGTAGCGGCTGATCGGTGGATGGCTCATGGGCGTCTCCGGGTCTGGTGATCGCGCCAGGATACGTCGCGGTTCAGCGCGTCGGGTCGTAGACGCCAGCCGCGCGGCACGATTTGATTCAGGCAGAACGAACAGGTTCAACGCTCTTCGGCCTTGGCGGGAACCAACGGCGTCGCGCCACCACTCATGTGCACTTGCGTTTGGCGAGCAATCAAATCATCCGGCAGCATCATGAACAACGTGTACCAAGCTTCGAGACGAGTGCTGAGAGTGGCGAGGCGAGTCAAAGACGGCGTGCAGTCGGGTGGGAGTTCCGCGGCAAGAATTCTCACTGAGAAGGTCAATGGCGTCATCGCGGGAGCGAGAGAGTTCTGGGCGCAACGCCAAGCCGCGCAGCCTGACAATGTTGTTCTCTTTGCGCCGCGTGCGATTGACGCACAGCCGGAGAAAAGTTGGCCGCTTTTGCACGCGATTGTCGATGCGCAGAATCTCTTGAGTTCCGGTCAATTCGATGATGCCAAAGAAGCTCTTCTGACGTTGGAGGACGTCTTCGAACAGTGGACTGTAAAGCACAGAGGGCCTTGTCTTGATAGGGTTCGCTCCGCGGACGCTCACTTGTCGTTACGCGACGTTGAGCGCGCAAGCGCCGAGCTCGGGCACCTTCAGAATTATTTGAAGCGGTTCATGATCATAGTGCTCGATGTGGATACGCCGCCGAAATTGAGTTCAGCCAAGGGACGGAAATCTCTACCCAAGTTCGAAGGTGAATCGAGTAATTCGCAGACCGTCATTACCTCTATGCCACCGCTTCGGGAATTGAGCAAAATCCAGGCGTTCATTGCGGATCTGACCGGTTTCCATGAAAAATTGGACGAATACCAGAATGGGGACGCCCCTGCCCTGCAGACAAAAGTCAATCGGATTTGCAAGAGCCATGACAAAGGGCAGACCCAGTACGTCCGATCTCTAATTGTCGGTTTTAAACTTCGCACATCAACAGAGTTTGGGACTCTGTCGATGGACGAATTGGAGGGCCGCCTCAGCCAGTTTATTGCCGAACTGGAAACTGCCAAAAAGAATACTGCCAAACAGAAAAGTGGATCTGAATCAAATAGTTCGACCGAGGACGATTCCAGCTCAGGGGGGTCGCTTGACTTCAGTTGACGCAGCTGAGCCGCTGCGGCCAGTCTCGCAATCGCGAGGCTGGGCATGTGCGCTCGAGCCGCGCCGCCGCCGGCCTTTTGCGCGCCGTTATCATCGGCGCCCAAAAGGATCACCATGCCGAAACACCTCCACGAGCACTGCGCGCAGAGCGCATTCGGCCATGGCAATGACGACCCCGGGCGGGTCCGGCGCGACGTGGCACTCGCCACCGTCATCCGGGGGGCGGTCGTCGAGCCCGCTGCTGCCGGCAGCACGCAAATCACCAGCGCCGCCGCCGCGTCCACGTGATGAAGAAGAGCGTGTCCGGCCTCGCAGGGTTGTCGTCGCTGGTCTATTCCACCGACGCTGGCCGCATCTGCCCGGACTGTCGCCAGCCGCAGGCGCAATGCGTGTGCAAGACGCAGAAGGCGCTTCCGCAAGGCGATGGCGTCGTCCGCGTCTCGCGCGAGACCAAGGGCCGCAAAGGCAAGGGCGTCACGCTGGTGAAGGGCCTGCTGCTCGACGACGACGCGCTGAACCAGATGGCGCGCGAGCTGAAGGCCGCCTGCGGTGTCGGCGGCACCGTGAAAGACGGCGTGATCGAACTGCAGGGCGACCACATCGACGTGGTGGTCGAGCGATTGAAGAAGGCCGGCCACGCCGCCAAGCGCGCCGGCGGCTGATCACGGCGCGGCCGTGGCCTGCTGCGGCAGGTACTTGCGCAGCAGAGGCAGCGCCATGCTGAAGCGCGCGGCCGACACCGTCGCGATGAAGCAGGCCTCGCCGGCCTGGCGCGGGTTGTCGATCGCGGCGACGAACACCAGCTCGCCACCGCTGCGCCGCCACAGCACGATGCGCGACACCGGCAGCCCGTCGCGCTCGATCACCGGGTAGAGACTGTGCATCTCGGCCACCACCGCGCGGCGGTCGCCTTCATCGAGCAGCGCGCTCTGCTCGTCGCGCCCGAACTGGATCCAGTCGGCGCTCACGCAGCTCGGCAATCCGGCCACGTTGCCCGGTGCCGACAACGGCGCCTCGGCGGCCTGCACCGCCATCGCGCATGCGCCCCATGCCAGTGCCGTGATCGCTCGCCCGCTGCCTGCCCCGCGCACCATCGCCACTCCTTGTGCCGCCGCGCCGGGCAGCTTACGCCGGGCTGACCGCCACGCCGCGCGCAGGGTGTTGACGCACCAGAAACCGCACCGGAAACCGCACCGGAAACGAGGATCGATCCGCCGAATCAGCAACACGCCGGCAACCTGATCTGAATATCATCGTGGGTTGCGCAATGGGGCGCACGCAGGAGTTGCTGTCGATGTCCATGGTCCAGCTGGCGCTGCGTCGCCCCTACACGTTCATCGTGATGGCCTTGCTGATCGTGCTGGCCACGCCGTTCGCGCTGCGCAACATGGCGACCGACATCTTCCCGGAAATCAACATTCCGGTGATCAGCATCATCTGGAACTACGGCGGCCTGTCGGCCCAAGAGATGGGCCAGCGCATCTCGGCACAGAGCGAGCGCGGGCTCACCACCACCGTCAGCGACATCGAGCACATCGAGTCGCAATCGCTGGCCGGCATCGCGGTCATCAAGGTCTTCTTCCAGCCGACCGCCAACATCCAGACCGCGATCGCACAGGTGGTCGCGTCGATGCAGACCCAGGTGCGCCAGCTGCCACCGGGCATCACGCCGCCGCTGGTGATCAAGTACTCGGCCTCCAGCATCCCGGTGATCCAGCTCGCGCTGTCCAGCCCGACGCTGCCGGAGCAGGCGGTGTTCGACGCCGCCGTCAACCAGCTGCGCCCGCAGCTGATCACCATCCCCGGCGTGGCCGTGCCGTTCCCGTATGGCGGCAAGAACCGGCTGATCTCGGTCGACCTCGACACCGCGGCGCTGCAGGCGCGCGGGCTGTCGCCGGCCGACGTGGTCAATGCGGTGAACCTGCAGAACCTGATCCTGCCGTCGGGCACTGCCAAGTTCGGCGCCACCGAATACACCGTCAAGATGAACGGCTCGCCCGACGCGATCGCCGGGCTCGGCGACCTGCCGGTGCGCACCAGTCTCAGTGGCAACACCAGCGCCACCACCTACCTGCGCGACGTCGCGTCGGTGCGCGACGGCTTCTCGCCGCAGACCAACATCGTGCGCCAGGACGGCGCGCGCGGCGTGCTGCTGTCGGTGCTGAAGAACGGCGGCGCGTCCACGCTCGACATCGTCGACAACCTGCGCGCGCTGCTGCCGCGCGCGTCGCAGACGCTGCCGGCCGACGTCAAGGTGACGCCGCTGTTCGACCAGTCGGTGTTCGTCAAGGCAGCAGTCAAGGGCGTGATCGCCGAGGCGGTGATCGCCGCGCTGCTGACGGCCGCGATGGTGCTGCTGTTCCTCGGCAACTGGCGCAGCACGCTGATCATCGCGGCGACGATCCCGCTGTCGATCCTCGCGTCCATCCTGGTGCTGCAGATGCTCGGCGAGACGCTGAACCTGATGACGCTCGGCGGGCTCGCGCTGTCGGTGGGCATCCTGGTCGACCAGGCGATCGTGACGATCGAGAACATCGAGCGCCACCTGCACCTGGGCACGCCGCTGCTCGAGGCGATCGAGGTCGGTGCCGGCGAGATCGGCGTGCCGGCCTTCGTCTCCACGCTGTGCATCTGCATCGTGTTCGTGCCGATGTTCTTCCTGTCGGGCGTCGCGCGCTTCCTGTTCGTGCCGATGGCCGAGGCGGTGGTGTTCGCGATGATCGCGTCGTACCTGCTGTCGCGCACGCTGGTGCCGACGCTGGTGATGCTGCTGATGGCGAAGTCGCATGCGGCGCCGTCCGGCGCATCGGCCGAGCCGGCGCAGGCGAACACGAACGCGCTGCAGCGCCTGTACCGCGCCTTCGACCGCCAGTTCGAGCGCGTGCGCCGCGTCTACACGCTGGCGCTGTCGGGCCTGCTGGCGCAGCGCATGCGCTTCGCGCTGCTGTTCTCCGGCTTCTGCCTGCTGTCGTGCGCGCTGATCCCGTTCCTCGGCCGAGACTTCTTCCCGAGCGTCGACTCCGGCCAGATCCGGCTACACCTGCGCGCGCCCACCGGCACCCGCATCGAAGAGACCGCACGCCTGGCCGACGAGGTCGAGGCCGCCATCCGCGAGATGATCCCGGCCGACCAGCTGGAGACCATCCTCGACAACCTGGGCGTGCCCAACAGCGGCATCAACCTGTCGTACAGCAATGCCGGCACCATCGGCACGCTCGACGGCGAGCTGCAGCTGTCGCTGAAGGAGGGCCACCGCCCGACCGACGAGTTCGTCAGCCTGCTGCGCGCCGAACTGCCGAAGCGCTTCCCCGGCACCGAGTTCTTCTTCCAGCCGGCCGACATCGTCACGCAGATCCTGAACTTCGGCCTGCCGGCGGCGATCGACGTGCAGTTCACCGGCCAGAACCTGGCGGCCAACGCGGCGCTGGCCGCCGAGCTGACGCGCAAGATCCGGCAAATTCCCGGCGCGGTCGACGCCCACGTGCACCAGCGCAACGACCTGCCGGCGCTCAACCTGAACATGGACCGCTCGCGGCTGCAGCAGATCGGGCTGACCGCGTCGAACGTCGGGCAGAACGTGCTGATCTCGCTGTCGGGCAGCTCGCAGACGGCGCCGGCCTTCTGGCTGAACCCGCAGAACGGCGTGGTCTACAGCATCGCGGTGCAGACGCCGCAGTACAAGATCGATTCGCTGGACGCGCTGCTGAACATGCCGGTCGGCGCGGTGGGGGCAGGGGGTGCCTCCAACGCCGGCGCGGCCGGCAGCACCCAGCTGCTCGGCAACCTGGTCGAGGCGGCGCCAGGGCGGCAGCTGGCGATCTCGTCGCGCTACAACATCCTGCCGGCGATCGACGTCTACGTCAGCGTGCAGGGCACCGACCTCGCGAACGTGGCCGGCCAGGTGCAGAAGCTGGTCGACGAGGTCCAGCCCAAGCTGCCGCGCGGCAGCCAGGTGGTGCTGCGCGGCCAGGTGCAGACCATGCAGGCCTCGTTCATCGGGCTGGGCGTCGGCCTCGCGATGGCGATCGTGCTGGTCTACCTGCTGATCGTCGTCAACTTCCAGAGCTGGATCGATGCGCTGATCATCATTGCCGCGTTGCCGGCGGCGCTGGCCGGCATCGCGTGGATGCTGTTCGTCACCGGCACCACGCTGAGCGTGCCGGCGCTCACCGGCGCCATCATGACGATGGGCGTGGCCACCGCCAACAGCATCCTGCTGGTGTCGTTCGCGCGGCAGCGCCTGCAAGAGGGCGTGCCGGCGCTGTCGGCCGCGCTCGAAGCCGGCGCGACGCGGATCCGGCCGGTGCTGATGACGGCGCTGGCGATGATCATCGGCATGATCCCGATGGCGCTCGGCCTCGGCGAAGGCGCCGAGCAGAACGCGCCGCTCGGCCGCGCGGTGATCGGCGGGCTGCTGTTCGCCACCGTGTCCACCCTCTTCTTCGTGCCGGTGGTCTACGCCGGCGTG
This sequence comes from Rhizobacter sp. OV335, assembly GCF_900142965.1. Taxonomy (GTDB): domain Bacteria; phylum Pseudomonadota; class Gammaproteobacteria; order Burkholderiales; family Burkholderiaceae_C; genus Rhizobacter. The sequence continues at coordinate 162,408 of NZ_FRCQ01000002.1, read as the reverse complement.
CACCGCCGCCTGGCGCAGCGCCGCGAGGCCCATGCCCTGGCCCGTGATGCCGCCCTGCCGCCCGCTGCCAACCTTCAGGAGACTTGAGCCATGACCGAGCAGCGCCACGCGGCCCTGGGCATCCACGCCGCCGACCCGAACGAATCGCCCGACGCCATCCACCTGGCCGATCCGCTGCAGCGCAAGCTGGTCGCCCGCCGCGTCCGGCTGCTGACGATCGTCGTGCTGGTGCTGCTGGCACTCGGTGCCGGCCGCACCGTGATCAGTCGCATGGGCAATGCCAAGGCACTGGAGGCCGGCACCACCGAGCGCGCGAAGCAGTACGTGAAGACCACGCTGCCGAAGACCGCCGAGGCCGGCCAGACGCTGGCGCTGCCGGGCACGCTGCAGGGCTTCGTGCAGTCGCCGATCGCGGCACGCGCGGCCGGCTACCTGCGGCGCTGGACCAAGGACATCGGTGCGCGCGTCGAGAAGGGCGAGGTGCTGGCCGAGATCGAATCGCCCGAGCTCGACCAGCAGCTGTCGCAGGCGGTGGCGGCGCGCGAGCAGGCGGCATCCGGCCTGCAGCTCGCGACCAGCACCGTCGAGCGCTGGGAGAGCCTGCGCAAGAAAGACGTGGTCTCGCAGCAGGACCTGGACGAGCGCCGCAGCAGCGCCGCGCAGGCGCGCGCCAACCTGGCCGCGGCCGATGCCAACGTGCAGCGGCTGCGCCAGCTCGAAGGCTTCAAGCGCGTGGTGGCACCGTTCGCCGGCGTGATCACGCGGCGCAACGTCGATGTCGGCGACCTGATCGACACCAGCGGCAAGCCGCTCTTCACGCTGTCGCAGACCGATCCGCTGCGCGTCTACGTGAACGTGCCGCAGTCGTATGCGCAGCTGGTGAAGGCCGGGCAGCCGGTGGTCGTCACGCAGGGCGAGCTGCGCGGCCGGAGCTTCAAGGGCACGGTGGCGCGCACCGCGGCGTCGATCGACACCGGCACGCGCACGATGCAGGTCGAGATCGCGCTGCCGAACCCGGACGGCACGCTGCTGCCGGGCGCCTACGTGCAGGTGGCGCTGCCGCTGTCGGCCAGCCAGGCGATGCTGGTGCCGACCAATGCGCTGCTGTTCCGCGCCGAGGGCGCGCGCGTCGCGGTGGTCGACGGCAACGGGCGCGTCACGCTGAAGGCGGTGACGCTGGGCCGCAACTACGGCGAGACGGTCGAGGTGCTCGACGGCCTTGGCGCCGACCAGCGGCTGGTGCTGAATCCGTCCGATTCGCTGGCCGATGGCGACCAGGTGGCGGTGGCCGCGGCGGCATCGGCACCGAAGGGGGCGCTGTGACGCTGCGCCGGGTGCCGCGCGCGCTGGCACTGGTGTGGGTGCTGGGCCTGGCGGCGTGCGCTGCGGGCCCGGACTACCAGAAGCCGGCGCTCGACCTGCCGGTCAACTGGCAGCTCGACGCGCCGTGGCGCGAGGCGACGCCGGGCGATGCGGCGTTGAAGGGCCCATGGTGGCAGCGCTTCGGCGACCCGCAGCTCGACGCGCTGGCACAGCAGGCGCTGGCCGGCAGCCCGACGCTCGCGGCCGCCGCGGCGCGGCTGGCGCAGGCCCGCGCGGTGGTGGCCGCGGGCTCGTCGGCACAGCTGCCGCAGCTGACGCTCGGCACGCGCGATGCACGCCAGCGCGTCTCGGCCAACCGGCCGCTGACCAACTACAACTCGACCAACTTCTCGACCATCCAGAACGACTTCACGCTGTCGCTCGCGGCCAGCTACGAGGTCGACCTGGCGGGCCGCGTGCAGCGTTCGGTGGAAGGCGCGCGCGCGTCGGCCGAGCAGTCGGCGGCCGACTTCGAGAACACGCGCCTGCTGCTGACGGCCGAGCTGGCGGTCGACTACTTCAGCCTGCGCGCGCTCGATACCGAACTCGACGTGCTGACGCGCTCGATCGCGTTGCAGCGGCGCTCGCTCGAGTTGGTGACGGCGCGCCGCGACCTGGGCGCGGCCTCGGGCCTCGACGTGGCGCAGCAGCAGGCGCTGCTCGACACCACGCTGACGCAGGTCGACGTGCTGCGCCGGCAGCGTGCGCAGTTCGAGCATGCGATCGCGACGCTGACCGGCACGCCGGCACCGCTGTTCTCGCTGGCGCCCGAGGTCAAGGTGTTCGAACCGCCGGCGATTCCGCTCGGCGTGCCGTCGGACGTGCTGCAGCGCCGGCCCGACGTGGCGGCGGCCGAGCGCGCGATGGCGGCGGCGAACGCGCAGATCGGCGTCGCGAGCGCGGCGTTCTACCCGAGCGTGCTGCTCGGGCCGTCGGTCGGCTACGAGAGCCGCGATTTGTCGACCTTGTTCAATGCACCGAGCCTGCTGTGGTCGATCGGCGTGTCGGCGACGCAATCGATCTTCGATGGCGGGCGGGTGCGGGCGAATGTCGATTTCGCGAAGGCCGGCTACGACGTGACGCTGGCCAACTACCGGCGTGTCGTGCTGACCGCGATGCAGGAGGTCGAAGACGGCATCACCGGCCTGGCGGCGCTGGACCGCGCGAGCGCGCAGGCCCAGACCGCGGTGGCTTCCGCCCGGCGGGTGCTCGACATGGCGACCAGCCGCTACGAAGGCGGCGCGTCGACCTACTTCGACGTGATCACCGCGCAGCAATCGCTGCTGACCAGCGAGCGCCAGGCGGCGCAGCTGCTGGGGCAGCGTCAGCTGAGCTCGGTGTTCCTCGTGAAGGCGCTGGGTGGGGACTGGCAGGGCGGGGTGCGCGCCGCGGGCGGCTGAATCAGAGGCGGCACATCGCACCGGTCGTCGATTCCGGCACCGGCACTTCGGTGCGGGAAGAGGGTGCCGACAGTTCGAAAAGCTGCGGCTCGCAGACGCCCTTGTCGATCGTCAACAGGAATTCGTACTCCCGGCCCGGCTTCAGATCGAGTCGGGTGACGCCGGCACAGTTGGTGAGGGCTGCCTGGTAGCGAACGAAGAAGGGCTTGCCGACGGCCACCTGGTGTTCGGCATGCAGGTGCTGAGGGACGGTGGCCGGGACCGACATCGAGGCCCGCAGGTTGTAGAGACGTCGCCCACTCTGGAAATCACCCGAGACCGAGGGATGGAACCATCCGAGCAGGTACTCGCTGGACGCACTGCAGCTTTGTTCCGGGACACGGCCGATGCCGATGTTCGTGGCATAGACGGACTTCACCGCGACTCTCAGCTTGGCGCTTTCCGTTCCGGCCGGCAGCGGCGGAGGCGGCGGTTGCATCGCGCACGCCGACACAAGAACGAGCATCACTGCCGCCATGGCGATCCTGGTCATCTCCGAACCCTCCTCTGTTTGATGAGACGGGATGTTAAGGGCCATCCTGGGTCGGGCATCGGACATTCGACCGATGCCGCTGCCGCCCTGATCCGGGAACAGTACGGGACTCGATTCCACCGGAGTTCCCTGATGTTCCTCACCTTGTCCTCTTCCCTCTCTTCCACCGTCCTGCCGCGCATGGCGTCGGCACTCGCCCTGGTGGGCGGCCTGCTGCTGGCCGGCAGCGCGTCGGCCGCCGACCCCAGCGTGCACATCCGCGGCGAAGTCGTCGCGGTGCGCGACCACCAGCTCGACATCAAGGGCCGCAACGGCGCGGTCACGACCGTGCAGCTGCCCGATGGCTACCAGGTCATGGACGTCTCGAAGACCAGCCTCGCCGCGGTCAGCGAGAACAGCTACCTCGGCATCGCCGCGGCGCCTGCCGCCGGCGGCAAGGTCCGTGCGCTCGGCGTGATGGTGTTCCCCGAAGGCGCGCGCGGCCTCAACGAGGGCCACTTCCCGTGGGACATCGCCAAGCGCAGCACGATGACCAACGCCACCGTCGCGAAGCTGGTGAAAAAGGGCGGCACCAGCGAGCTGGAAATGCGCTTCGGCGACAAGACCCAGTCGGTGCTGGTCGACAACGCCACCGTGTTCGGCCAGTTCGTGCCGGGCCAGCCGTCGCTGGTGGTGACCGGCGCCAAGGTGATGGTGATCGGCCAGCCGAACGAAGGCGCTCCGGCGACTGCACGGATCGTGCTGGTCGGGCGCGACGGCTTCATCCCGCCGATCTGAGCGTCGACACCCGCAGGACGCCGACACCATGAGCACGCCGGACCACGGCCTGCCGCCCCGCTGGGTCCGTGCGACGCACTGGATCCACGTGGCGAGCTTCTTCACGCTGCTGGCCAGTGGCTGGCAGATTTACGCGGCCGATCCGTTCTGGGTGCCGGCGTTTCCCGAGTGGGCGACGCTCGGCGGCTCGCTGCCCGGCGCCTTGCAATGGCACTTCGCCGCGATGTGGGTCTTCGTCGCGAACGGGGTGATGGCCGTGGTCACGCTGGTCGCCAGCGGCCGCCTGCGCCGGCTCTACCTGTCGGTGAGCCGGGCGTCCTTCGCGGCCGACCTGAAGCGCTTCGTGCGCAACCCGCTCGACCATGGTGAGGGCGGCCGCAACGCGATCCAGAAGCTGGCCTACCTGGGCGTGCTGGTGGTGCTGGCGCTGGAGGTGGCCTCGGGCCTCAGCCTGTGGAAGCCGGTGCAGTTCCAGGCGCTGTCGGCTTTGCTCGGCGGCTACGAGATGACGCGCCGCATCCACTTCACCGGCATGGCGCTGCTGGCCTGCTTCGTCGCCGGGCACGTGGCGCTCGCGCTGGCCTCGCCGCAGCTGCTGCTGCCGATGCTGGGCCTGCGACGCAAGACGCGAGAGGAGACCCGATGAAACGCTTACCCACCGATGAAGCCGCCGCCATGCGCCTGCTGTCGCGAGAGTTGCAGGCCCGTGGCGCCGTGCTCGACCGGCGCGCGTTGCTGCGCCTGTCGATGGCCGGCGGGGTGTCCGCCTTGCTGGCCGGCTGCGACGTGACCGTGAGCGTGACCGAGCGCGAGGGCATGCAGGCGGTGCTCCGGCGCATCTCGCGCTTCAACGATGGTGCCCAGGCCGCACTGCTTCGCCCCGGCCTGCGCGCGCCCAAGTACACCGCGGCGGACCTGACGAAGCCGTTCCGCTTCAACGCGTTCTACTCGGAAGCCTCGGTGCCCGAGATCGACGAGGCGACCTGGCGGCTGGAGGTGGGCGGCCGCGTGCAGCACGCGGCCGCGTGGACGCTCGGCGAGATCCGCGCGCTGCCGGTCGTCACCGAGATCACGCGGCTGATCTGCATCGAAGGCTGGAGCGCGATCGGGCAGTGGAGCGGCGTGCCGCTGTCGCACTTCCTGCGCCGCGTCGGGGCCGACCTGTCGGCACGCTACGTCGCGTTGCGCTGCGCCGACGGCTACTACACCAGCATCGACATGGAGAGCGCGATGCACCCGCAGACGCTGCTGGCGCACGGCTTCGCCGGAGCGACGCGGCTGCCCGACGAGTTCGGCTTTCCGCTGCGCCTGCGCCTCCCGATCAAGCTCGGCTTCAAGAACCCGAAGCACCTGGTCGGCCTCACCGTCACCAACGAGTTCAGCAGCGGCTACTGGGAAGACCTGCACGGCTACAACTGGTTCGGGGGGCTGTGACGCGCTGAACAGGGCTTGCTTCGCCGTCAGCTGCGCCGCGCCGTCAACCACCGGCCGGACGGCAGGGCTTCGGCCACCACGCGCACTTCACCGATGTTGCCGAAGAAGCCGTCGGCACGATCGCCGTCCCAGGAGCCGGCGCCGACCACCCAGGGCGAGCCGGCGGACAACGTGGCCAGGCCGGGCACGTTGCTGGTGTTGCGCAGCACCGGCGCACCTTCGACGTACATCACGGTGTCGTGCGTCGCGGCGTCGTTGACGATCGCGATGTGCACCCAGGTGCCCGCAATGATCTCGCCCGACCAGCTGGCATCGCCTTCGCGTGCGCCGGTGACGTCGGGCACCACCTCCCACTGCACCTCCCGCAGGCTGGAGATCGCGAACAGCAGCGGCGGGGATTCCGGATCGCCGCCGTCGAAGCCGGACAGATCGCCGCGCTTGCCGTCGCGCGTCATGATGTTCATCCAGGCGTGCTTCGACTTGTCCCAGGCCTTGTCGATCTTGATGAAGGCTTCGATGGTGTAGCCGGTGGCGGCGAAGGTGAGTGGATTGATGGCGGCCGCCGTGTCGGTCAGGAAGTAGCTCATGCGCGGCGTGTTCTTGTTGGTGTTCAGGAACGCCACCGAGCCCGGCGCGGCCGACAGGCGGTGGTGGTCGCTGCTCCACACGAGGTCCGCCGCCTCCGCGCCGACGATCACGCTGGTGTTGAGCGCATCGCGCTGCAGCGGGTTGGCGCCTGTCACGTCGGCGATCCGGGTGCCGGGTGCCACGGCCGCGCCCTCGGTGCCGCCGAAGAAGCGCCAGTGCGCGACGGTGGAGGCCACCTTGGGGTAGTCGTCGGTGTCCCTGGCCGCCAGCTGGGCCGGGGCGGCCGGCTCGTCGTAGCCCTTCAGGACCAGGGCCTTGGCCTGCTCCACCAGCGACGATGCCACCGTGGCCTGGCCGCTGCCGAAGCCCGGGTTGAAGCGGGCGAAGCGCTTCGCGAAATCCATGCCGATGGTGAAGCTGTGGTTGGGCTCGGTCAGCACGGCCTGGTCGAAGGCGTTCAGCGTGTCCGCCGGCTTCATCGGCACCCAGGGCGAGAACGACAGCACCTGGATCTGCTTGTTCGTGAGGTCGAACTCGTAGAGCCGCATCAGGCCGTTGCCGCCCTGGTAGGCCATCTGGTAGTCCACCACCATCTCCTCGACCGCGTTGCCGAAGTCGTTGGTCTTGGTCAGGTGGGCGCCACCATGGTGGTGGCCGTTGAGCGTCATGAAGATCTGGTCGTTGTCGCGGATCAGCTTCTCCCACAGCATCTTGCCGTAGCCGGTCTCCAGCGGGCTCACCGCGTCCGGCGCGATGTTCAGCAACTGGTGGTTGACCAGGATGACCGGCAGCGTGGGGTGGCTCGCGATCACGCCGCGCGCCCAGGCGATGCCGGCGTCCGAGATGCGCCAGGACAGCGACAGCACCAGGAACTGCTGCTCCTGCGCCTTGAAGACGTGGTACTCGTGGAAGCCGGTGCCGTCGCGTTCGCCGAAGGTGGACTGGCGCCTGGCGCGCTTCGCGCCGAACCATTGCAGGTAGGGCTCGTTGGCCAGCACGCGCTGGGTGTCGGTTCCGGTCGTGGGGCTCGCGTCGTAGTCGACGTCATTCAGCACGTCGTGGTTGCCCGCCAGGATCGAGTACGGCACCTTGGCGACTTCCAGCACCTGCATGGCCGTGTCGGCCACCTTCCACTGCTCGGGCTTGCCGACCTGGTCGACCACGTCGCCCAGGTGGATGACGAAGGGAATGTTGAGCCGTTGCGCGTTGTCGGCGATCCACCGGGTCTGCGCGTAGTACGGCTCGCTGCCGTAGTGGCGCTCGTACTGGCTGCTCTCCGTGGACGTGGCGTAGCGTGAATAGAACTGGGTGTCGGGCAACACCGCCAGCGCAAAGCTGGAGATGCTGGTGGACGCGGGTGCATTGTCATCGTCGCCGCCGCCGCAAGCGGCCAGCAAGCCGCCTGTGGCCACCGTGGAAGCGGACGCGAGGCTCATCTTGAGCAGGCGGCGGCGTTGGATCGAGGGGTACTTCTTCATGGAATCCACTCTAGGGGCGCCATGTGCAATCGCCGTGACAGTTCGACGATCGCGCGCACGCAACAACGGTTCACGGCGGTGTCACGAGGGCTTCCTACGATCCATCCCTTTTCGCGAAGGAATCCATCGTGCCCGTGTCCCATCGGATCAAGCTTCTGTCGTTGTTGTTGGGAAGCGCCTCCCTGATCTACGCCTGCGGCGGTGATGGCGACAGCGGCAGCACCAGCACCATCAACGAGCCGGCCGGCAAGTGGACGGCCGGCGACCTGCACGTGCACACCGTGCAATCCGATGATTCGCGCACGACGCAGACGCTGGACTTCGTGCTGAAGAAGGCCTTCGCCACCTACAAGCTGGACTGGATGGCGCTGACCAACCACCTGCGTTCGTCCAAGTACGACAACGACGGCACGCTGCTGGCCACACCGGTCCCGTTCGCGTACGGAATGGCGTCGTACGAGATCCCGCGCGTCAAGGCGCTGCAAGCCGGCGGCACCTATGGCGACAAGCTGATCTTCTCGGGCTTCGAATGGGACATGCCCACCCACGATCACCTGGGCGTCGCATTGTTCGAAGCTGCGCCGACGCTGCAGGCGTCGACCGGTGGCGCGAAGGAGTTCCAGTACGCCTTCACGACGCTGGCGGAGTCCCAGTTCGATCCCGCCGACGTCGCCGTCTGGAAGGTGAAGTACCCGCAGCGCTTCAACAGCACGGCCTCGGACGCGCTGCAGGCGATCTCGTGGCTGAAGACGAACTACCCTGCGACCAGCTTCGCGACCCTCAACCACCCGTCGCGCAACCCCGGCAAGTACACGATCAGCGACCTGCGCCAGATGAACGACCTGGCACCGGACATCCTGTTCATGATCGAAGGCATGGTCGGCAACCAGATGGAGCCGAACCGGGGCGGCTACACCTCGGCCTATGTGGCCGAGAACGCGCCGAACCGCACCTACGGCGGTGTCGATGCCATCGTGGCCCAGGTGGGCGGCACGTGGGATGCCCTGCTGGGCGAAGGCCGGCGCATCTGGAACATCGCCGACTCCGATTCGCACTTCGAGATCGACGCGGCCAGCAACAGCAGCGGCTACTACCCGGGCGAGTATTCGAAGAACCACGTCTGGGTGGCCGAGGGCCAGGCCGGCGTCGGCGGGCTGACGAAGAGCCTGCGCGACGGCCGCATGTTCGGCGTGTTCGGCGACCTGATCGACGCGCTGGATTTCCGCATCGGCGGGTCGACCGGCAAGGGCTTCATGGGCCAGGAAATCAAGGTGCCCGCCGGCGAGCCCGTGACGGTCACGATCCGCTTCAAGAGCCCCGCCCTGAACAACTACCAGAAGCCGGTGGACAGCGGCACGCCCGGCAACATGAAACCGGTCGTCGACCATGTCGACCTGATCGTCGGCGACGTGACGGGCAAGGCGCTGCCTGGCACGCCCGCCTATGGCGTGGCGACGAATGCCTCGACCCAGGTGCTGCGCCGCTTCACGGCAGCCGACTGGAAGGTCGAGGCCGACGGCTACGTCTCGGTCAGCGTCCCGGTCGAGGCGAAGAAGAGCCAGTACTTCCGCCTGCGCGGCACCAACCTGGCCCCGGACGTGGCAGGGCTGACCGCCAACGGCGAGCCGCTGGCCGATCAGCAGACCACCGGCGCCGACAACGCGGCCCGCGTCAACGCCATCAACGACCGCAACTACGCCAGCCTGTGGTTCTATTCGAACCCGGTCTTCGTGACGGTCACGCCGTAGGCGTGCCGCTGTCGCACCTGCACGGCTACAACGGGTTCGGGGGGCTCTGAGCAAGCCAGGCGCGCAGCGCGGGGTCGCGCACCTCCAGCACGTCGAACAGCCCGACCGCACGCAGCGCCGGCAGCGCCTCGGCGATGTGGGCCTCCGCCGTCGCGCGCTGCGCGGTGCTCGAGGCCGGATCGCTCCACGTGCTTGCATTCGCGAGGAAGGCGGCGATCGTGCCCTTGCGGATGGGCACGCCGTTGAAGTTGCCGTGGTTGGCGGTGTCGGAAAGCACGTCGTCGGCTCGCATGTCGGTCTCCTGAAAGGGGGTGTGATGCGATTCTCGGCACCCGATCGTGGCGGCACTGCGGTAATCTGGCCAATCGATCCTGCATTGACGCCAATGGCCTCCGCTTCGTTCGTGTCCTCGCTGCTCGATGCCGCCGACGGGCCGGCCCTGCTCGCCACCACGCTGCAAGGCGCCGATCCGCGCGTCACCGCGATGCATGCGCATGCGCGTGGCCAGCTGTTCGGCGCGATGCGCGGCCTGTTGTCGGTCGGCACCCGGCGCGGGCAGTGGGTGGTGCCGGCCATTCACGTGGTGTGGATTCCGCCGCGCCAGCCGCACGCGCTGCGTTCCCATGGACCGTTCGCCGGTTGGAGCGTCTACCTTGCCGAACCGTTCTGTGCCGGGCTCCCCGAGACGCCCTGCACGATGCGCGGCTCGGGGCTGCTGCGCGAGGCCGTGCTGCGCGCTGCCGGCTGGCCGGACGCCGCACGGCTCGACGACATCCAGCAGCGCCTGGCGACGGTGATCCACGACGAGATCCGGACGCTGCCGCGCGAAGCCTTCGGCCTGCCGCTGCCCCAGGACCGCCGCCTGCTGCGCATCGCCCGCGCGATCGGCGACCGTCCGGACGACACGCGCTCGCTCGATGACTGGGCGGCCTGGGCCGGCATCGCACCGCGCACGCTGACGCGCCGCTTCGTCGCCGAGACGGGCTTTCATTTCAGTGCCTGGCGGCAGCGCGCGCGGCTGATGCGAGCGCTCGAACTGCTGGCCACGGGGATGCCGGTGACGATCGTCGCGCTCGAGCTCGGCTACGGCAACCTCAGCGCCTTCATCGCGATGTTCCGCCGCGAGTTCGGCACGACGCCGGGGCGCTACTTCAACGCCTGAGCGGCACGCGCAGTAGTTGGTCTCGTTGTCGGCATGCACGATGCGCTGCACCGGGGGCAACTCCGGCATCGCGCGAGTGTGTCAGCGCCGTCAGCCGGGCGCCGCTCCGAAGCCACGCCCGGGCGATGAGGGACAATGCGCCCCTCGCGCCGCCTGCAGGCGGCGCCCCTCCCGCGAGTCCCCTACCCGATGTCCTCCGAGCTGACCCCGCAGGTGCGCCGCCGCCGCACCTTCGCCATCATTTCCCACCCCGACGCCGGCAAGACCACGCTGACGGAGAAGCTGCTGCTGTTCTCCGGCGCGATCCAGATCGCCGGCAGCGTGAAGGCGCGCAAGGCCTCGCGGCATGCCACGTCGGACTGGATGGAGATCGAGAAGCAGCGCGGCATCTCGGTCGCCAGCTCGGTGATGCAGATGGAATACCGCGACTGCGTCATCAACCTGCTCGACACGCCGGGCCACCAGGACTTCTCCGAAGACACCTACCGCGTGCTGACCGCGGTCGACGCCGCGCTGATGGTGATCGACGCGGCCAACGGCGTCGAGCCGCAGACGCGCCGGCTGCTGCAGGTCTGCCGCGCGCGCAACACGCCGATCCTCACCTTCGTCAACAAGATGGACCGCGAGGTGCAGGAGCCGCTGGTGCTGATGGACGAGATCGAGCGCGAACTCGGCATGGGCGTCGTGCCCTTCACCTGGCCGGTCGGCATGGGCAAGCAGTTCCACGGCGTGATGGACCTGCGCGAGGAGCAGATGCGCGTCTTCAGCCCCGGCGAGGATCGACACCACAACGATGACGAGATCCTCTCCGGTCTCGACAACCCGGCCTATGCCGAGCGCTTCGGCATGCAATACGAGCAGGCGCACGGCGAGATCGAGCTGGTGCGCGAGGCGGCACCGGCCTTCGACAAGGCCGCCTTCCTGGCCGGCCACCAGACGCCGATGTTCTTCGGCTCGGCCGTCAACAATTTCGGCGTGCGCGAGGTGCTCGACGCGCTGGTCGACCTGGCGCCCCCGCCCGGCCCGCGCCAGGCCACGCAGCGCCTGGTCCAGCCCGACGAGAAGAAGTTCACCGGCGTCGTCTTCAAGATCCAGGCCAACATGGACCCGGCGCACCGCGACCGCATCGCGTTCGTGCGCGTGGCCAGCGGCCACTTCGAGCGCGGCATGCGGCTGAAAGTGGGCCGCTCGGGCAAGGAGCTGCGGCCGAACACCGTCGTGAGCTTCCTGTCGCAGCGCCGCGAGCTGCTCGACGAGGCCTTCGCCGGCGACATCATCGGCATCCCGAACCACGGCGTGCTGCAGCTCGGCGACACGCTGACCGAAGGCGAGAACCTGCTCTACACCGGGCTGCCGTTCTTCGCGCCGGAAATGTTCCGCAGCGTCGAGGTGGCCGATCCGCTGCGCACCAAGCAGCTGAAGGCCGGCCTGCAGCAGCTGGGCGAAGAGGGCGCGATCCAGGTGTTCCGCCCGGTGGCCGGTTCGGTGCTGCTGCTGGGCGCGGTCGGCCAGCTGCAGTTCGAGGTGGTCGCGCACCGGCTGGAGCATGAGTACGGCGTGAAGGCGCGCATCCAGCCGAGCCGCTTCCAGGTGGCGCGCTGGGTGACCTGCGACGAGGCCGACGGCGGCGAGCGCGAGCTGAAGCGCTTCATCGACGGCAACGACCACCGCGTGGCCTACGACGCGGTCGATGCGCCGACGGTGCTGGTCGAGTACGCGCCGGAGCTGCGCGCGATCGAGGCCAACTGGCCGAAGATCAAGTTCCACGCGCTGCGCGAGCACGCAGGCCTGGTGTTCCAGAAGAAACTCGACGGCTAGCAGACTCTCAACCCCGGAGGACCGCATGATCGCCAGCTCGCTTGTTGCCGCCCTGCATTTCATCGCCGCGTTCGGCATCGCCGCGACGCTGTTCCTCGAATGGCTCACGTTCAGCCGCACGCCGACGCTCGCCGAGGCCAGGCGCATCGCGCTGGCCGACCGCTGGTACGGCCTGTTCGCGATGCTGCTGCTGGTGGTCGGCTTCGTGCGCGCGGCGCACTTCGAGAAGGGCTGGTCGTTCTATGCGCACAGCCCGTTCTTCCACCTGAAGCTGACGCTGTTCGTGCTGGTCGGGCTGCTGTCGATCTACCCGACGGTGCGCTTCATCCGCTGGGCGCCCGCGCTGAAGGCGGGCCGCGCGCCGGAGATCAGTGACCGCGAGCACACGCTGATCTCGCGCCTGCTGGGCGCGCAAATGACGCTGCTGGTGCTGATCGTCATCTCTGCGTCATTGATGGCGCATGGGGTCGGCCTCTAGAATCCGCGCGCGGCCACACGCCGAGCAGACACGGGTCGCCGTTCAGGGCCCGGCTGTGGGGTACCCCCATGGCATCGAATCGATCTTGGCATCCGCGGTGCAAGAGGGTGTGCGCTGACGCGCACGTCTTCTTGGCACGGGACCGGCAGGTCGGCGTGTGTGTCCGCACCTGAACATGCACGCTCACCGCCATCGCCATCTGAATGCCCTTGCGTTGGCCCGTGCGCTGTGGGCGGGCCCGCAGGCGCGCACGTCGCTGCGCGCGCGTGCCACCCACGCGCTCGGACACGAGCCGGCTTGGTTGACTCTGCTGCTCGATGAACTGCAGCCTGTTTCCGAAGCCACGTGGCAGCGCCAGAGCGTCGAGGACCTGGCCGATCGCCTCGAGCGCACCGACACCTTCGCCGACGCGGTGCGGACCACACCCAGGCCTTTCGTGCGGCGATGGATCCTGCGCGCCTCGCGCATGCACCCGGCCCCGCTGGGCCTGGAGGGCCTCGGCCTGCCGCCGCTGCCGCACAGCGCCGCCATCGCCGCATGGCTCGGCATCACGCTCGATGACCTCGACTGGTTCACGCACGACCGCCGCCACCTGCTGCCCTTGCAGTCCCAGCACTACGGCTTCACGCTGCAGCCCAAGCGCAGCGGCGGTGGCCGGGTGATCGAATCCCCGCGCAGCCGGCTGAAGGCCTTGCAGGGTCGTGTGCTGCACGACCTGCTCGACAAGGTGCCGGTGCACGAGGCCTGCCACGGCTTCGTGACCGGCCGCTCGGTGCTGACGCACGCACGGCTGCACACCGGCCAGCCGGTGGTGATGCATTTCGACCTGAAGAACTTCTTCGGCCGCATCCTGTCGTCGCAGGTCGCGGCGGTGTTCCACACGCTCGGCTACCCGCGCGGGGTCGCGCGCCAACTCGCGGCGCTGTGCACCGTCAGCACGCCCGAGCCGGTGATCGAGCGGCTGCGCGACGACGGCTGGGTCGACTGGCAAGACGCTCGTGCGTTGCGCCGCGCCCACGTGCCGCAGGGCGCGCCGAGCTCGCCGATGCTCGCCAACCTGTGCGCGTTTCAGCTCGACCTGCGGCTCGACGGCCTGGCCCATGTGCTCGGGGCGACCTACTCGCGCTACGCCGACGACCTGGTGCTGTCCGGCCCGGCGTCGCTGCGCAGCGCGTTCGAACGCATCGCCACCTGGGTCGGCCGCATCGCGCTCGAAGAGGGCTACGCGCTGAACCACCGCAAGACGCGCCTGGCGACGCAGGCATCGGCCCAGCGCGTCTGCGGCGTTGTCGTCAACGAGCACCTGAACCTGCCGCGTGCCGAGTTCGACCGGCTGCGCGCCGTGCTGCACCAGTGCGCGTTGCACGGCCCGGCGTCGCAGAACCGCGACGGCCATGCCGATTTCCGGGCGCACCTGTGGGGCCGCGTGCAATGGGCGACGCAGTTGAACCCGGCCAAGGCCGAGCGCCTGCAGGCGCGGTGGCAGCGCATAGACTGGGCGCCATGACCGCACCCACCGCGCCGACGCCGTCGCGCCTGTCGCTGTACCTGAGCCTGATCCGCTGGGACCGCCCCGCCGGCAGCTACCTGCTGCTGTGGCCGACGCTGTCGGCGCTGTGGATCGCGGCCGGCGGCTTTCCCGGCTGGCACCTGCTGGTCGTCTTCACGCTCGGCACCTTCCTGATGCGCAGCGCCGGCTGTGCCGTCAACGACGTCGCCGACCGCGATTTCGACAAGCACGTCAAGCGCACCGCGCAGCGCCCGGTCACCAGCGGCGCGGTCAGCGTCAAAGAGGCGCTGCTGCTCGGCGCGGGGCTCGCGCTGGCCGCCTTCGGCCTGGTGTTGACCACCAATGCAGCCACCATCGCGTGGAGCTTCGCCGCGCTGGCCGTCAGCCTCTTCTATCCGTTCACGAAGCGCTTCTTCTCGATGCCGCAGGCAGTGCTGGGCGTCGCGTTCAGCTTCGGCATCCCGATGGCGTTCGCCGCGGTGCGCGGCGAGGTGCCGGCACTCGCCTGGGGCCTGCTGCTGGGCAACCTGTGCTGGGTGATCGCCTACGACACCGAGTACGCGATGGTCGACCGCGACGATGACCTGAAGATCGGCATCAAGACCTCGGCGATCACGCTCGGCCGCTTCGACGTGGCCGGCGTGATGGCGTTCTACGGCCTGTTCATCGCGAGCTGGGGCGTGCTCGGTGCGCAGCAGGGGCTGCGCTGGCCGTTCTTCGCCGGGCTGGCGGTGGCCGCCGGCATCGCCGGCTGGCACTGGACGCTGATCCGCACGCGCACGCGCGACGGCTGCTTCCGTGCCTTCCGCCTGAACCACTGGCTGGGCTTCGCGGTGTTCGCCGGGGTAGTGGCGAACACCGCGTTGCCGCATGCCGGTTGATCAGGGGTAGAGCCCGCGTTCCTCGCGCGCGATCAGGATCCGCTCGCAGGCCACCGCGAAGGTCGCGGTGCGCAGCGTGATCTTGTGCTTCTCCGAGGTCTCGTAGATGTGGCGCAGCGCATCGACCATGATCTTGTCGAGCCGCACGTTGATCTCGTCCTCGCTCCAGAAGAAGCTGCTGAAATCCTGCACCCACTCGAAGTAGCTGACGGTCACGCCGCCGGCGTTGCAGATCACGTCGGGCACGACCAGGATGCCGCGGTCGTGCATCACGTCGTCGGCGTCGGGCAGCGTCGGGCCGTTCGCGCCTTCGAGCACCAGCTTGGCCTTCAGGCGGTTCGCACGCGCCGCGGTGATCTGGCCTTCGAGGGCCGCCGGGATCAGGATGTCGCAGTCGACGTCCCAGAAAGCCTCGTTGTCGATGCGCTCGGCGTTCTTGTAGTTGGCGATGCCGCCGTCGCGCTTCAGCACTTCCATCGTGTCGGCCATGTCGAAGCCGTTCGGGTTCACGAGCGTACCGGTGTGGTCCTGCACCGCGACCAGCTTGGCGCCGGCCTGCACGAACAGCTCGGCCGCCGAGCTGCCGACGTTGCCCATGCCCTGCACCGCCACGCGTGCGCCGTCGAGGTTCAGGTTGATGCGGCGCGCCGCCTCGCGGCCGGTCACGAACACGCCGCGGCCGGTGGCCTTCACGCGGCCGAGCGAGCCGCCCAGGTGGATCGGCTTGCCGGTGACGACGCCGGTCGCGGTGGAGCCGGTGTTCATCGAATACGTGTCCATCATCCAGGCCATGATCTGGCCGTTGGTGTTCACGTCGGGCGCCGGGATGTCGCGCTGCGGGCCGATGATGATGCCGATCTCGCTGGTGTAGCGGCGCGTCATGCGCTCCAGCTCCTTCATCGACAGCGCCTTCGGGTCGACCCGGATGCCGCCCTTGGCACCGCCGTACGGCAGGCCGACGCCGGCGCACTTGATCGTCATCCAGGCGCTCAGCGCCATCACCTCCTCGAGCGTCACGTCGGGGTGGTAGCGCACGCCGCCCTTGCCCGGGCCGCGCGACAGGTTGTGCTGCACGCGGTAGCCCTCGAAGTGCCGCACCGTGCCGTTGTCGAGCTCGATCGGCACGTCGACGATCAGCGCGCGCTTCGGGCGCTTCAGCGTTTCGCCCCATTTGGCCAGCGATCCGAGGTAGGGGAGCACGCGGTCGACCTGCGACAGGTAGGTCTGCCAGGGACTATCGGCGTGCGGGGTGACATAGGACAGGTTGCTCATGCGGGTCTCCGTGGGGGAAGTCGTCATGCCCTGGCGCTGCGCAAACTCGTGGCCCACGCCGCCGGCATGGAGCGCGACTGTAGGCCCGCGGCGCCTGAATTTCTCACCGAAGCTCATGCCTCCTTTGCATGATGTGTTCCAGGCATCACATAGCTTGCGCCGCCTGAGGCACCGGAATCAACCGAATTCATCGCCCAGTTCACGTGCCCGCCGCTGCGCCGCCTTCACGGCCGAGACGATCGCGCTGTGCACGTCGCTGCGTTCGAGCGAGGTGATCCCGGCGTAGGTGGTGCCGCCCTTGGACGTGACGCGCTCGCGCAACAGCGACGGCGCTTCGTCGGATTGCAAGGCCAGCGCCGACGCGCCCGCGAAGGTCGCCAGTGCCAGCTCGCGGCCCTGGTCGGCGCTCAGGCCCATGTCCTGCGCCGCCTTCATCATCGCCTCGACGAAATAGAACACGTAGGCCGGGCCGGAACCGGACAGCGCGGTGACGGCGTCGAGGTCTTCCTCGCGCTCGACCCACAGCGTGCGGCCGGTGGGCGCGAGCAGGCGCTCGGCTTGCAGCCGCTCATCGGCACCGACGGCCGGACGAGCAAACAGCCCGGCGATGCCCTGGCCGATCAGCGCGGGCGTGTTCGGCATAGCGCGCACGACGCGTTCGGTGCCGAGTGCGCGGGCGATGTCGCCGCTGCGGATGCCGGCCATCACGCTGAACTGCAGCGCCGCGGCGAGGTGCGTGGCGCACATGGCGGCGGCCTCCTTGAAGTTCTGCGGCTTGATCGCCCAGACCACGATGCCCGCGCGTTGCAGCACCGAGCCGGGGGCCTCGAGCGTGATCACGCCGAGTTCGCGCTGCAGCCGCGAGCGCTGCTCGGCATTCGGCTCCAGCACCAGGATGTCGCCGGGCGCGCGGCCGCTCTTGAGCAGTCCGCCGATGATGGCGCTGGCCATGTTGCCGCCGCCGATGAATGCAATGCTGTTCATGGGCCGCAGTGTAGGAGTTTCAGGCCCGCTTCAGCCGGCTGCCCACTGGCGCAACAGGCGTTCGGTGTCGCGCAAGGCGGGCTTGGCCAGCACGTGGAACGACAGCCGCCCGGGCGACGGCCAGCCGCGCGGATCGCGCCGCGTCAGCACGTCGAGATCGGCCGGGATCGCCGACTGGTTCAGGCAGCCGACGCCCCAACCGGCGCGCATCGCGGCGACCGCGCCGTGGCTGCCGGTGCAGCTGAGCTGCAGGTGGTATGGCCGCGCGCTGCGGGCCAGCGCGGCCAGCGCCATCGCGCGCACCGGGCAATCGGGGCCGAGCAGCACCAGCGGCGCCGGCGCGTTCGCGGGCGGCTGCCAGCCGGGCGCCGCCACCCACGACAGCGGTTCGCGGCGCAGCAGCCGGGCGCCGGGCAGCGCCTTGTCGCTGGTGACGACGGCCAGGTCCATCGCATCGGCGGCCCACAGTTGCTGCAATGCAGCGGAACTGGCCCACAGCAGCTCGAAGCGGGCCTGCGGCTGCGCGTCGCGCAGCAGCGCGAGCAGGTCGGCCAGGCGCGCCGGCAGGAAGTATTCGCTCAGGCCGATGCGCCACACCGCGGCCTGCAGCGCCGGCTGCACCGAGGCGCGGGCTTCGTCCTGCAGCTCGATCAGGCGGCGCGCATGCGGCAGGAAGCGTTCGCCCTCGGCCGTCAGCGCGAGCGCGCGCGTGCTGCGCTGCACCAGGCGCGCACCGACGCTCGCCTCCAGCTGCTGCAGATGGGTGCTGACGGCCGACTGCGTGCGGTTGACGCGCCCGGCCGCCCGCGTGACCGAACCGGCCTGCGCGATCGCGATGAAGCTGCGCAGCCACAGCGGGTCGAGGTCATTCATCTGATTTGTCCATCAATGCGATCGAATCAAACTGATTCACGGATGGATGCTCGGTGCCTACAGTTGACTTGTCAACCCGACAAGCCATAGGAGCCTTCCATGCCCTACCTGCACCTCCAGATCTCCGGCGAGGCCGATGCGGCCCTCTCAGCGAACGCCGCCCGCAGCGCCACCGAGCTGACGGCCCGCCTGCTCGGCAAGGACCCGTCGCTGACGGCGGTCGTCGTCGATTTCATCGCGCCGTCGCAGTGGTTCATCGGTGGCCGCCCGCTGTCGGCCGGCGGGCCGCGCAGCTACCACTGGATGGTCAGCATCACCGACGAGACCAACACCAAGCGCGAGAAGGCGGCCTACCTCGATGCGGTGCACGCGACGATGCGCGAACTGCTGGGCGGCGTGGCCGAGCATTCGTACGTGCACGTGGCCGACCTGCGGGCGAGCGCCTACGGCTACGGCGGGCTGACGCAGGAGCACCGCTACCAGCACGTGGCCGGCTGAACGCAGCGGCCATGAAAAAAGGGGCGGATCGCTCCGCCCCCTTTGCTGCGACCGCGGACGGTCAGGCAGCGGGTGTCATTTGCTGGCGACGGCCGATGCCGCTGCTTCGACGCCGACGACGGCCTGGCCGTCCTTCTCGGTGCTGCGGTCGAACGTGATCGTCTTGCCGAACTTCAGTTGCAGCCAGCTCGGGTAGTTGTAGCCCTTGCCGTTGTTGTGGTCGATGATCGCGCCGATGCCGCCGCCGAACAGGATGTTGCCGTACATGCCGCCGCTCGCGCGCGAGATCGCACGGGCAACGGCCTGCGGGCTGTTCGGGTCCGTGCAGACGATGTCCAGGTCCTTGCCCGAGCGGTGCACGGGGATCGCTTCGCCGGACTTGCCGGTGAAGTTGCCGTAGTCGTTGGTCAGCCGGCACTCGGCGCCCTTGACCTCGGTGCCATCGGCCTTCAGCGTTTCCACGCGGATCGGCTGGTTCGATTCGTTGATGATCGACGCGCAGCCGGTGGCCAGCACGCTCAGCGCCAGCGCGCTCAAAAGACGGGTCTTCATGAAAATCCCTCCGGATTGGATTGGTTCTGTGGATCGCAGCCCCTCTGCTGCGCGGCGCAGTGTAGAAGCGCAGGGCCGAATTTCTTTCCACCATGTTGGGGATGACCGTGATCATTGACACGCACGGCGCCTCCGCGGAGGACCATCGATGCACCTGGAAGGATCCTGCCACTGCGCTGCCGTGCGCTTCAGCCTCGAAGCGCACAGCCCGCAGCCCTACATGCACTGCCACTGCAGCATCTGCCGCAAGACGGCCGGCGGGGGCGGCTACGCGATCAACCTGGGCGGCGACGCCACGACGCTGAAGGTGCGCGGTCGCAAGCACCTGGCCGTCTACCACGCGGTGATGCGCGAACCCGGCAAGCGGCCGACGCGCTCGAAGGCGCAGCGCCACTTCTGCATCAAGTGCGGCAGTGCGCTGTGGCTGTGGGATCCGCGCTGGCCGGAGCTCATCCACCCGCACGCCTCGGCGATCGACACGCCGCTGCCCCGACCCGCCGAAGTCGTCGAGGCGGCGCTCGCCTTCGTCGCGCCCTGGGTCGACGTGCCGCGCGGCCGCGGCCATGTGCACTCGCAGCATTGGCCGGCCGAATCATTGGCCGACTGGCACCACCGGCACGGTGTCTGGAGCAAGTGAACGCTATCCTGCAACGCGCCGCGACGCCCCGCCGCGGTGCAGATTGCTGCGCCCCACGCAAAGCAGTTTCAGCCTGAACGCACGACTGGCGGCGGACGCGAACATCACGTACGTGAATACCACGAGGGCAGATCGGGGCGAATGCGCGAGCATCGATGCTGGTCGCAACGAAGCACCGCAACACGACACGCCGAGGCCGCGCGTGATCGTCGTGTCCTACGGGAACACAGGGCTTTGCGAGGACTGAAGTTCATTCACCCGCCGCACGCAGGAGACAACATGCGCAGCCCCTGGACCCGTTTTTCCACTCCCCTTGTCGCGAGCGCGCTGAGCCTGGCCGCCGCTGCCGCCTTCGCTGCCGATCCGATCAAGATCGGCGTGGCCGGCCCGTTCACCGGCGGTTCGTCGTCGATGGGGGTCAGCATGCGCGACGGTGTGCGCCTGGCCGCCGACGAGATCAACAAGGCCGGCGGCGTGCTGGGCCGCCAGTTGGTGCTGGTCGAGCGCGATGACGAGGCAAAGAACGAACGGGGCGTGCAGATCGCCCAGGAGCTGATCAACAAGGAGCGGGTCGCCGCGACCGTCGGCTACATCAACACCGGTGTCGCGCTCGCATCGCAGCGCTTCTACCAGGACGCGAAGATCCCGGTGATGAACAACGTGGCCACCGGCTCGCTGATCACGCACCAGTTCGACAGCCAGCCCGAGAACTACATCTTCCGCAACGCGGCGCACGACAGCATCCAGGCGCCGATGATTGTCGAAGAGGCCATCACCCGCCGCGGCTTCAAGAAGGTCGCGATCCTGGCCGACTCCACCAACTACGGCCAGCTCGGCCGCGAGGACCTGGAGAAGGCGCTGGCGCAGAAGGGCATCAAGCCGGTCGCGGTCGAGAAGTTCAACATCAAGGACGTCGACATGACGGCCCAGCTGCTGAAGGCCAAGGAGGCCGGCGCCGAAGCCGTGCTGACCTACGGCATCGGCCCGGAGCTGGCGCAGATCGCCAACGGCATGACCAAGCTCGGCTGGAAGGTGCCGCTGGTCGGCAGCTGGACGCTGTCGATGGCCAACTACATCGACAACGCCGGCCCGGGCGGCGAAGGCGCGCGCATGCCGCAGACCTTCATCCAGGAGCCGACGACGCCGAAGCGGCAGTCGTTCATCATCAACTACCTGAAGACCTTCAACCCGAAGAACGCCCGCATCGATTCGCCGGTGTCGGCCGCGCAGGGCTACGACTCGGTCTACCTGCTGGCCGCGGCGATCAAGCAGGCCGGCGGCACCGAGGGCCCGAAGGTCAAGGCCGCGCTTGAGGACCTGAAATCGCCGGTCGAAGGCGTCGTGACGACGTACAACAAGCCGTTCAGCAAGGGCGACCACGAGGCGATCACCGCCAACATCCCGGTGTTCGGCGAGGTCAAGGGCCAGCGCGTGGTCTACGCCTACCCGGACGACTTCAAGAAGGCGTCGGAAGTCCGCGTGAAGGACCCGAACGCCAAGGGCGCGCTGACCGCCGCGAAGAAGTAGGCCTTTGCCCGAGAAGACGCCGCCCCGGCCCGTGCCGCGGCGGCGTTCGTTTGAGTCCTTGCAGGAAGCACCATGCAGATCCTGACCCAACTCGTCTACAGCGGCATTGCGCTCGGGATGATCTATGCGGTGATCGCGTTCGGCTACCAGCTGACCTTCGCGACCTCCGACACGCTGAACTTCGGCCAGGGCGACGCGCTGATGCTGGGCGCGCTGGTCGGGCTGACCCTGGTCGGCCTGGGCCTGAACTACTGGCTGATGATCCCGCTGGTGTGCCTGTTCGGTGCGCTGCAGGGCGCCTTCGTCGAGCGCATCGGCGTGCGCCCGGCGATCAAGATCAAGTCGGAGTTCGGCTGGATCATGTCGACGATCGCGCTGGGCATCATCTTCAAGAACGTGGCCGAGAACGTGTGGGGCCGCGACGACCTGAAGTTCCCGTCGCCGTTGCCGGAGTCGCCGCTGAAGTTCCTGGGCGCGAACGTTCTGCCGATGGAGATCCTGGTGGTGGTGGGCGCGCTGCTGATGATGCTGGCGGTGGAGTTCTTCAACCGCAAGACGATCTACGGCAAGGCGGTGGTGGCGACCTTCAACGACCGCGACGCCGCCAAGCTGATGGGCATCAACACCGGGCTGGTGATCACGTTCTCGTACGCACTGTCGTCGCTGACGGCGGCCTTCGCCGGCGTGCTGATCGCCCCGTTGACGCTGACCGGCGCGACGATGGGCGCGGTGCTGGGCCTGAAGGCCTTCGCGGTCGCGATCATCGGCGGGTTGACGAGCGGCATGGGCATCATCGTCGGCGGGATCATCCTGGGCATCGCCGAGACGACGACCGGGTTCTACCTGTCGACCGGCTACAAGGACGTGCCCGGGTTGGTGCTGCTGCTGATCGTGCTCGCGGTGAAGCCGGCCGGCTTGTTCGGCAAGTCCGCGATCAAGAAGGTTTGACGATGGCGTCCTGCTGCTCGGGCCAGGCCGATGAAGCACGCGTGCACTCGCACGTTCAACGGTCACTTCAGTCTTTTCCCACCAACAAGAGCAGGTGGTGCCTCGCGGCGGGTGGGGGACTGGGCTGGGGGCGATTTCTGAGGCGACGGAGAAGATCGGTTTCGGGGGTGGCGCGCGCCAGCGCGCTTCGTAGACTGACTCATCGCCACTGTTTGACCACAGCGAACGCAGTGAGCGGAGGGAGTTTGGCGATGCACCCACGGGACCGGGCTTCTTCGTGGAGTCGGCCCGCCAGGGCCGACCGCCTCGGCATGAGCCTCCAGCCCAGTCCCCCACCCGCCGCGACAAGCAGAAGCAACACATGAAACGTCCAACACTCATCGCGGCCGTCATCGGCGTGATCGCACTAGTCGCCTTCCCGCTCGGCATCGAGAACCCGTACTACATCCACCTGGTCGAGACCATCATGATCTACGCGATCGTGCTGTTCGGCCTCGACATCGTCGTCGGCTACACCGGCCAGGTCTCGCTAGGCCATGCCGGCCTGTTCGGCATCGGCGCCTACACCGCCGGCGTGCTGGTGATGAAGCTGGCCGCGCCGCTGTGGATCACGCTGCCGGCCGCGATCGCCGTCACCGCGGTGTTCGGCGCGCTGCTCGCACTGCCCGCGCTGCGCGTCACCGGTCCCTACCTCGCGATGGTGACCCTCGCGTTCGGCACCATCGTGCAGATCCTCATCAACGAGATGAGCTTCCTGACCGAAGGCCCGATGGGCATCAAGCTCGACAAGCCGATGCTGTTCGGCCTGCAGCTCGGCGAACGCGGCTACTACTGGGTGGTCGTCGCGATGCTGGTCGCGTCGCTCGTCGTCGTGCACCGCATCCTGCGCTCGCACCTCGGCCGCGCGTTCGAGGCGCTGCGCGGCAGCCCGGTCGCGTCCGACTGCATGGGCGTGTCGGTGTACCGCTACAAGGTCTATGCGTTCGTGATCAGCGCCGGCCTCGCGGGCCTCGCGGGCTCGCTCTACGCCTACTCCGAGCAGTACATCTCGCCGAACACCTACAACTTCGAGCTGACGGTGATGTTCCTGCTGGCCATCATCATGGGCGGGCGCAAGACGCGCAGCGGCGCGCTGCTCGGCGCGGCCATCATCGTGATGCTGCCCAAGCTGCTCGACGACATCGAACTGTTCCGCTGGGTCGCGGTGCTGATCGCGATCGGCGTGGTCGCCGGCTCCGCCATCGCGCTGAAGCGCGGCAAGGCCACGCCGCGCTCGGTGGCCGTGCCGGTGCTCGGCAGCATCGCGCTCGCCGGCGTGTCGTTCGTGCTGACGACGATGACCGACTGGCGGTTGTCGATCTTCGGCGTCATCACGCTGTTCGTCGTGTACTTCCTGCAGGACGGCATCATCGGCTTCCTGCGCAATGCCCTCAACTGGCACAGCCGCGTCGAGGTGCCCGCCGTCGATGCCTCCTCGGCGCCGAAAGACGCCGTCTCGACCGCCGCGCAGCACAGCGCGCCGGAGCTGCTGGTCGCACAGGGCGTGCTGATGCAGTTCGGCGGGCTGAAGGCGCTGAACAACGTCGACCTGAGCGTCAAGCGCGGCACCATCCACGGCCTGATCGGCCCCAACGGGTCGGGCAAGAGCACGATGATGAACGTGCTGACCGGCATCTACACGCCCACCGGCGGCACGCTCGCGTTCGCCGGCCGCTCGCTGGTCGGTCGCACCTCGGCCGACATCGCGCTGTCGGGCATCGCCCGCACCTTCCAGAACGTGCAGCTGTTCGGCGAGATGACGGCGTTGCAGAACGTGCAGGTCGGCCTGCACCACAGCTTCCGCAGCCACCTCGCCGATGTCGCGCTGCACACGCCGCGCTACCGGCGCGAGGAGCGCGCCGCCGCGCAGCGTGCGCTCGCGCTGCTGGAGTTCGTCGGCCTCGCGGACCTGGTGCACGAGGAAGCGCGCAACCTGCCGTACGGCAAGCAGCGGCTGCTCGAGATCGCACGCGCGCTCGCGCTCGACCCGCAGCTGCTGCTGCTCGACGAGCCGGCGGCCGGCCTGACCGCGCCCGACATCAAGGAGCTGATCTCGATCATCCGCAAGATCCGCGAGCACGGCATCACGGTGATCCTGATCGAACACCACATGGACGTCGTGATGAGCATCTGCGACACCGTGTCGGTGCTGGACTTCGGGCAGAAGATCGCCGAAGGCTTGCCGGCGCAGGTGCAGGCGGACGAGAAAGTCATCGAGGCCTACCTCGGCGGCCAGGCCACATGAGGGTGACGACATGCTGACCATCCAGAAACTCGAAGCCGGCTACGGCAAGGTGCAGGTGCTGCACGGCATCTCGATCGAGGTGCCCAAGGGCCAGGTCGTCACGCTGATCGGCTCGAACGGCGCCGGCAAGACGACGACGATGCGCGCGGTGTCGGGGATGATCAAGCCGAGCGCCGGCGAGATCACGCTGAACGGGCAGCGCATCGACGGGCTGGAGTCGTACCACATCGCCAAGCGCGGCCTTGCGCATTCGCCCGAAGGCCGGCGCGTGTTCGCGACGATGACGGTGACCGACAACCTGACGCTCGGCGCCTTTCCGCGCCTGACCGGCAGCCGCCCGCGCGGCGACGTGAAGGCCGACCTGGAGCGCGCGCTGGAGCTGTTCCCGCGGCTGAAGGAGCGGCGCGAGCAGCTCGCCGGCACGCTGTCGGGCGGCGAGCAGCAGATGCTCGCGATGGCG
The DNA here is from genome assembly GCF_900142965.1 of Rhizobacter sp. OV335. Classification (GTDB taxonomy): domain Bacteria; phylum Pseudomonadota; class Gammaproteobacteria; order Burkholderiales; family Burkholderiaceae_C; genus Rhizobacter. The sequence continues at coordinate 137,205 of NZ_FRCQ01000002.1, read as the reverse complement.
CGTGCGGTGATGCTGAACCCCGAGATCGTGCTGCTCGACGAGCCGTCGATGGGGCTCGCGCCGATCTTGGTCGAAGAGGTGTTCCGCATCATCGCGCGCCTGAAATCGGAAGGCGTCACGATGCTGCTGGTCGAGCAGTTCGCGGCCGCGGCGTTGAACGTGGCCGACTACGGCTATGTGCTGGAAAACGGCCGCATCTCGGTGCACGGGCCGGCCGAGCGGTTGAAGAACGATCCGGCGGTGAAGGCCGCGTACCTGGGTGGAGGGCACTGAACGGCGCACTCCCGTCCGTCGAAGGGTTGTGTCCGAAGCGCGCGGGGCCTTCGACAAGCTCAGTACGACCCTTCGACGGGCTCAGGGCGAACGGGGTTTCTTGCAACTGCCGGGTCTTTTCACGGACCTCCTGGGCTCAGGGCGAACGGCCTTTCGTTGCAACCGCCAGGTGTGTCAGTGCTCGCGTGGCACTTCGGCAGGTTGTTGACCTTGGCTGCCAAGTTGTCAATCTTTCGCTTGCACCAGCAGCCGCCGCAGCGTCGCCCACAGCGCATCGTCCCTGAACGGCTTGGCCATGTGATCGTCCATGCCGGCGGCCAGGCTGCGCTCGCGGTCGCCGTCCATCGCGTTGGCCGTCAGCGCGACGATCGGCGTGCGCCGGCCGTCACCGGCCTCCTGCTCATGCTCGCGCATGCGCCGCGCCGCCTCGAAGCCGTCCATCACCGGCATCTGGCAATCCATCAGCACCAGGTCGGGCCGGCGTGCCTTGAACGCGGCCACCGCCTGCTCGCCATCGCCCACCACCTGCACCGACAGCCCCAGGCCCTGCAGCGCCGCTTCGGCCACCAGCGCATTCACCGGGTTGTCCTCGGCGAGCAGCACGTGGCCGCTCAGCAGGCGCGCGCCGTTCGCGACGACCGGCTCGGCCGGCGCATCCTCCGGCGCAGTCGGCAGCGCCACCGTCAGGCGGAAGTTCGAGCCTTCGCCCGGCACGCTGGTGAACAGCAGGTCGCCGCCCATCGCACGCGCCAGCTCGCGCGCGATCGTCAGGCCCAGCCCGGTGCCGCCGTAGCGGCGGCGAAACGAGTTGTCGCCCTGCTGGAACGCATCGAAGATGCGGCCGCGGTCGACCGCCGCGATGCCGATGCCGGTGTCGCGCACGTCGATGCGCACCTGCCCGCGCACCGCATGGTGCTTCACGGTCACCGTCACCGAGCCGGCTTCGGTGAACTTGATCGCATTGCCCAGCAGCTGCTGCAGCACCTGGCGCAGCCGCGCCGCATCGCCGATCACCAGCGCCGGCCGCGTCAGCGTCAGCCGCGCCTGCAGCATCAGCCCGCGCTCGCTCGCGGCGGCGGACGATTGCGCGACCAGGTCGTCGATCAGTTGCGCCAGGTCGAAGCGCTGCACCGCCAGCGCGATCGTGCCGCCCTGCAGGTGCGAGAAGTCGAGGATGTCGTTGATCTGCGCCAGCAGGTGCTCGCCGGCGCGCTCGATCACGTCCCATTGCGCGGGCGTCGGCGCCTCGGGCTGGCGCCGCAGCAGCCGCGCGAGCCCGAGGATGCCGTGCAGCGGCGTGCGCATCTCGTGGCTCATCGTCGCGAGGAACTGGCTCTTCACGCTGCTCTGCCGCTGCGCGAGCGCGAGCGCCTCGGCACGCTCCTCGGCGATGCGGTCGGTCGTGTAGCGCAGCCGCAGCAGTTCGCGGATGCGCAGCTCGGCGCGGCGGGCCTCCCACAGCATCAGGCCGAGGAAGAACAGCAGCCCGATCGCGGTGAAGGTGCCGGCGCGCGTGCCCTGCAGTGCCTGCATCAGCGCCGCCGGCAGCAGCAGCGGCACCAGGAACGCGATGCAGGCGGACGACGCCGCCTGCAGCACGAACACCGCGACCGCCGACACGCCGACCAGCGAGGCCATCATCAGCGCGAGGATGTCGGTGTGGTGCTGCGGGATCAGCCAGGTGCCGGCCAGGCTCCAGATGAAGCCGTCCAGCGCCAGCACCGCGAGCAGCCGCCCGCGCCAGGGGTGCGTGGCCGGATCGGTCTGCGCGAAGAAGCGCTGGCGCAGCAGCAGCCGCGCGGTCGAGACGCTGCAGCGCATTGCGAACCAGATCCACAGCTGCGTCGGCGTGCCGTAGGGCATCAGCCCCCAGCACACCAGCAGCGCGAACGGCACGCCGGTCAGCGTGGCGGTGTGCGAGCGCTGGTAGAGCAGCGCCGTCTGCTCGTCGGCCATGCGGCGCGCCAGGTCGGCGCCGAGGTGCGACGAGGGCTCGGAAGTTTCCGCCGGAACTGCGGGCATGGACATCCTTGGCGGCAGCAAACGGCCGGATGACGCATTATCGACAGCCCGTCGACGTCCAGAGCACGCATGTCCCTGCCTCTTACCCCTGTGAAACCCGCACTCGCGCGGACCATTTTGCTGGCCGCCGCGCTGCTGGCGGGCGCCCACTTGGCGGCAGCGCAAGCCGGCACCGCGCCAGCCTCGGCAGCGCCCGCGACCGCGGCCGATACGCCGGCGGTTTACCTGATCGACCCGGCGCACACCCACATCCAGTGGGAGGTGCGGCACTTCGGCACCTCGACCAGCCGCGGCCGCTTCGACGACATCAGCGGCCACGTCACGCTCGAGCGTGCGGCGCAGCGCGGCGAGGCGGCGATCACGGTCGGCACCGCGTCGATCAACAGCGGCGTGGCGCCGCTCGACACCATCCTGCGCAGCCACAGCTTCTTCGACGTGAAGAATTACCCGCAGGCCTACTTCGTCGCGAGCCAGTTTCGCTTCGCCGGTGGCCAGCCGGTGGAGCTGCGCGGCGAGCTGACGCTGCACGGCGCGTCGCAGCCGGTGAGCCTGCGCGCGGCGAGCTTCAACTGCTACGAGCATCCGGTGCTGAAGCGCGAGGTGTGCGGTGGCGACTTCGAGGCGGAGTTCTCGCGCAGCGGGTTCAACATCACCTACGGGCTGCCCGTCGTCGGCGACACGGTGAAGCTGCAGATCGGCATCGAGGCGATCCGGCAATGACGGTCCCGCTGCCGGCCGGCATCGCCGTGCTGGAGCGCGGCTGGCTGTCGTCGAACAACGTGCTGCTGCACGGCAGCCCCGGCGACGGGGCGGTGCTGGTCGACAGCGGCCATTGCCTGCACGCACCGCAGACGCTGGCGCTGGTGACGCAGGCGCTGGCCGGCGCGTCGCTCGCGCGCATCGTCAACACGCATCTGCACTCCGACCACTGCGGCGGCAACGCGACGTTGCAGCGCGCGCTGGGTGCCGCCGTGACGGTGCCGCAGGCCAGTTGGCAAACGGTGCAGGCGTGGGATGAAGACGCGTTGTCGTACCGAGCGACCGGGCAGTTGTGCGAGCGCTTTACCGCGCAGTCGTCGCTGGCGCCGGGCGGAGTGCTGCAGGTCGGTGGACGCAGCTGGCAGGCGCTCGCGGCACCGGGCCACGACCCGCAGTCGCTGGTGCTGTTCGACGAGTGCGATGGCGTGCTGGTCTCGGCCGATGCGCTGTGGGAGAACGGCTTCGGCGTGGTGTTTCCCGCGCTCGATGGTGTTGATGCGTTCGATGACGTCGACGAGGTGCTCGACCTGATCGAGCGGCTGCCGGTGAAGCTCGTGCTGCCTGGCCATGGCGCGCCGTTCGACGATGTGGCGGGCGCGTTGTCGCGTGCCCGCTCGCGGCTTGCCGGCTTCCGCGCCGACCCGCTGCGCCATGCGCGCCACGGCGCGAAGGTGCTGCTGAAGTACCACCTGATGGAGCAGCGCGCGCAGGACTGGCCGGCGTTGCTGGAATGGGCCGAGGCGACGCGGCTGTTCGCCGGCGTCGCACGCCAGCTCGGCTGGGCCGACGCGTCGACCGGCTGCCGGCAGCTCGTGGCCGAGTTGGCGGGGCAGGGCGCATTGCGAGTCGACGGCGAGCGCGTGCACGACGCCTGACACCTGCGGGCACCGATCCTGCTGCCCTCACTGCATGCACCCCGGACGCCGGGGTTGACCGCCGTGTCCTGACGGAACACGTCCCGAACGGGCGTGACCGGCTGACACGAAGCGCCACATTTGCAAGCAAGCGAGACGCGTCATGCCGTTTGTAAACGCCCTGAGCCACGGTTATCGAAGCCGACACCTGGCGGCCACCTTCCTCAGCGTCGCCCTGCTGGCCGCCTGCGGCGGCAAGGACAGCGAGGACGCCAGCGCACCATCGCCGGTAGCCGACGCGCCGACGCCTGCACCGGCACCGGCGCCGTCGCCTTCCCCCGCTCCGGCGCCTGCGCCTGCGCCCGCGCCGTCCCCGGCGCCTGCGCCGACCCCCGCCCCATCGCCATCGCCATCGCCGGCTCCGGCTCCGTCGCCCTCACCCGCGCCTGTCCCCGCTCCGGCGCCTGCGCCGGCACCCGCCGCCCCGGCCTCCGCCACCCAGCGCGACGCCGTCCGCCTCGCCGACCAAGCCAGCTTCGGCCCGAGCGAAACCCTCGTCACCGACATCAAGTCCAAGGGCGCCGCCACCTGGATCACGGCCCAGATGGCGCTCAACAGCTCGCGCTACACCAGCGGCAAGACCGGCGAGATCCACCAGAACACCAGCGCCACCGACTTCTGCGAGCTGCCGGCCCACGTCAACGAGCAGAACTGCTGGCGCGACTGGTTCTCGACCGAGCCGCTGCTGTGGGACTTCTACCGCAACGCGGTGAAGCAGCCCGACCAGCTGCGCCAGCGCGTCGCGTTCGCGCTGCAGCAGGTGGTGGTCGTCAACAGCCTCGAGGTCAGCGGCAACTACGGCTTCCGCGTCTACTACAACAACCTGCTCGACAACGCGTTCGGCAACTACCGCGACGTGCTGAAGAAGGTGACGCTGTCGCCGGTGATGGGCGACTTCCTGAACAACGCGAACAACGACAAGGCCGCGCCGAACGAGAACTACGCGCGCGAGCTGCTGCAGCTGTTCAGCATCGGCACCTGCGAGCTGAACACCGACGGTTCGCTGAAGACCGGCAAGTGCGTGCCGACCTACAGCAACGACACGGTGCGCAACTATGCGTTCGCGCTGACCGGCTGGACCTACCCCGCCGGCGGCGTCACCTCGTACGGCTGCTACCCGACCGGCATGAACTGCCGCTACTACGGTGGCGACATGATCGTGCCCAAGCAGCCCGAGAAGTTCCACGACAGCACCGCGCGCGACCTGCTCGGCGGCGCCAAGCTGACCACCGGCCACACCGCCACGTCTGCGCTCGAGACCGTGCTCGACAGCCTGATGGCGCATCCGAACACCGCGCCCTTCATCGGCAAGCAGCTGATCCAGCAGCTCGTCACCAGCAACCCGACGCCGCAGTACGTGGCCCGCGTGTCGGCGGCGTTCAGCAGCGGCAAGTACACCTACTTCGACAAGAGCTGGGGCAGCGGCAAGAACGGCGACCTGGCCGCCACCGTCGCCGCGGTGCTGCTCGACAGCGAGGCGCGCTCGGAAACCGTCACGCGCAACAGCGGCAAGCTGCGCGAGCCGACGCTGATGTTCACCGGCACGCTGCGCGCGTTGAACGGCAACACCGACGGCGACTCGCTGAGCTGGTGGTGGGGCGACAGCCTGCGCCAGCACGTGTTCCGCCCGCCCTCGGTCTTCAACTACTACCCGCCCGACTACCCGGTGCCCGGCACCGCGCTGGTCGGCCCGGCCTTCGGCATCCACAACGCCAACTCGGCGCTCGAGCGGCTGAACTTCCTGACCTACCTGTTCGACTGGGGCGGCACCAAGCCGGCCGGCAGCGGCGCGCCGAACCCGGTGGGCACGCTCGTCGACCTGTCGGCCTTCACCGCCGACGCGACCGATGCGGCCAAGCTGGTCGACCGGCTGTCGATGCTCGCGATCGGCCAGCTGCTGCCGGCCGGGCCGCGCACCGACGTGATCGCCGCGGTGTCGGTGTCCGGTTCGAGCACCGACGCCCAGAAGCTCAACCGCGTGAAGATGGCTGCCTACCTGGTGTTCGGTTCGCCCAATTACCAAGTGCAGCGCTGAGGAGCCCGACATGACACATCACCCCCACGCTCCCCGCTCGATGGACCGCCGCCGCTGGCTGCTCGGCTCGGGCGCCACGCTGGCCGGCGCGCTCGGCACCGGCACGCTGTCCAACCTGCTGCTGGGCGCTCGCCCGGCCTACGCGGCCGACTACAAGGCGCTGGTCTGCCTCTTCATGTACGGCGGCAACGACGGCTTCAACACCGTCGTGCCGACCGACACGCGCTACGACCAGTACGCGGCCGTCCGCAAGGACCTCGCGATCCCGAAGGCCAGCCTGGTGAACCTCGCCGGCATCAACTACGGGCTGCACCCGTCGCTCGCGGCGCTGTCCACCGCCTGGGCCGACGGCAAGCTCGCGCCGGTGCTGAACCTGGGCACGCTGAACTCGCCGCTGACGAAGGACCAGTACCGCGCCGCGGCGAGCAGCTCCGACCTGCTGCCCGACAACCTGTTCTCGCATTCCGACCAGCAGATCCTGTGGGAGACCGGCACCTCCGACTCGCTGACCCGCACCGGCTGGGGCGGCCGCGCGTCCGAGGCGCTGGCCACCGCCAACCCGGTGATCTCGGTCGCCGGCTCGACGCGCTTCGGCCTGTCGTCGGCGCAGACGCCGCTGGTGCTGCCCGATCCGGGCGCGACCTTCGGCGCCTACAACCTGCAGCCGAAGGACCTGACCAACAACGCGTCGAACACCGCGCGCAAGAAGGCCATCGATTCGCTGTACGCGCAGGCCCAGGATGCGGCGCTCGCCGATGCCTATGCGGCGGCGCAGCGCAATGCCTTCAGCGTGTCGGACCGGCTCGCGTCGACGGTGGCGGTGACGCCCGGCGGTCCCGGCGCGCTGGCCGCGATCGACAGCGCGTTCGCGCCGCTGATCACCAACAACACGTTGAAGACCGGCCTCGCCAAGCAGCTATACCAGGTGGCCAAGCTGATCGCCGCCAACGGCACGGTGCAGGGCAACCGGCAGATCTTCTTCGCGTCGATCGACAGCTTCGACACGCACGCGAACCAGGTCACCGGCGGGCCGACCACCGGCGCGCATGCCGACCTGCTGAAGGAAGTGGGTGACGCGCTCGGCGCGTTCTATGCCGCGATGAAGAACCTCGGCATGGCCGAGGCGGTGACGGCCTTCACGCAGAGCGACTTCGGCCGCACCTTCACGCCGAACAACAGCAACGGCACCGACCATGCGTGGGGAAGCAACCACCTGGTGGTGGGTGGCGCGGTGAAGGGCGGTACCAGCTACGGCACCTTCCCGACGCTGACGTTGGGCGGGCCGGACGATGTCGGCAAGGACAGCTGGGAGCTGCAGGGCCGCTGGATCCCGACCACCTCGGTCGACCAGTACGCGGCCACGATGCTCGGCTGGTTCGGCGCCACCGACACGCAGCTCGCCACTGTGCTGCCGAACCTGAAGAACTTCGCGACGAAGAAGCTCGGCTTCCTGTAGCCGGCGTCCGGCAGCAGCTCCGGCCTGTCGGCCGGCATTGCAGCCTGTCCGGCCGATCGGCCGGGCCGTCGCCCGGCCATCGCAGCGGTACCTGCCGCCGCTTACAGTGGCTGCATGGTTTCGACCCCCACCCCGCCCGCCGCCGCCGGTTTTACCGGCTCGATGCTGCCGGCCGCCCGCCGCACCTTCAGCGCCTACGCCCGCTGGCTCGACAGCATCAGCTGGAAGCGCTTCATCGTGCTGTCGGTGCTGGCGCTGATCGCCTCCGGCATCCTGTCCGACCTGCCGCCGTTCAACCTGCGCTGGACCGAAGACCGCGTCGTCGTGAAGGGCCCGAAGAAGCACAAGGCGCCGGCCGTCACCGCACCGGCCGCACCGGCCAGCGCCGCGGCGTCGGCCGGCGGCAGCAAGCATGCCGACGTGGTCATCGGCGGCAAGCCGTTCCAGATCACCATCGACGACAAGGGCGTGCGGATCGGCTCGATCGAGATCGACGACAAGGGGGTGCGCGCCGGCCCGCTGGAAATCGACGACAAGGGCGTGCGCGCCGGCGGCGTGAAGATCGACGAACGCGGCGTGCGCATCGGCCCGGCGACGCCGACCGAGGCGGCATCGGCCGTGTCGGCCGCGGCGTCTGCCGGCATCACCATCACGGTGCCGAGCATCGAGGTCAAGCTGCCGAAGAATGCCGACACCGAGGAGGTGCGCTCGGCCGTCGAGCAGGCCAAGGCCGACATCCAGCAAGCGATCGCCGACGCGCAGGAGGCTGCGGTCGATGCCCAGCGCGAGGCCACCGACCGCGTGCTCGAGAAGATGTCCGCCGACGACGAGGTGGAGACCACCACGATCAAGGGCTTCCGCCCCGGCGACCACCTTCCCGGCTTCACCTTCCTGCTGATCTTCCTGTCGATGGTCATCAAGATCATGGCCGCCGGCCGCTTCAAGGCCGAGGCGCAGGCGGTGGTGGCCACCGAGATGGCCGAGTCCGAAGCGCTGAAGCGCCAGGTGATCGAGGCCCGCATGGCCGCGATGCAGGCGCAGGTCGAGCCGCACTTCTTGTTCAACACGCTGGCCAGCATCGACCACCTGATCGAGACCGACCCGCCGCGCGCCAGCAAGATGCAGAAGAACCTGATCGCGCTGCTGCGCGCCAGCATGCCGACCATGCGCGAGGCCAACGCGCAGGCCACGCGCGACCTCGGCCGCGAGCTCGCGGTGATCCGCCCCTACCTCGAGATCCTGAAGGTGCGGATGGAGGAACGCCTGCAGACCGAGGTGCGCGTCAGCGACGGCCTGCTGTCGGCCGAGTTCCCGCCGATGATGCTGCAGAGCCTGGTCGAGAACGCGATCAAGCACGGACTGGAGCCGAAGGCCGAGGGCGGCTCGCTGACGGTGGCGGCCGAGATCGTGCACGGCAAGCTCGCGGTCTCGGTGGCCGACACCGGCCTCGGCTTCGGCAAGGCCGCGACCGCCGGCACCGGCATCGGCCTCGCGAACATCCGCGAACGCCTGCAGCTGCTGTACGGCAGCAAGGCGAGCCTGACGGTCGCCGAGAACCCCGGCGGCGGCACCCGGGTGACGATCACCGTGCCGTACCGCGCCAAGCCTGACGAAGGAGCCTCCGCATGAACCGCGTTCTCAAGGTCTTCCTGTGCCTCGCCCTCAGCGCCCTCGTGATGGCGGGCCTGATGGCGGCGGCGCTGATCCACAGCCTGCCGGCCGACGGCATCCACCTGACCATCGACGGCGAGTCGTGGATGCTGCCGCCGATGCATGCCGCGCAGTGGGTGGTGGTCACCGCCTGCCTGCTGGTGGCCGCGCTGGTGGTGGCGATCGTCGTGCCTTGCGCGCTGATGGTGGGGCTGGGCGTGCCGCTGTTGCTGGCGGGGCTGGCCGTCGGCATCGCCGTCGCGGTGGCGCTGATCGCCGCGGGGCTGCTGTTGTCGCCGATGCTGCTGCTGGCCGCGGCGGTGTGGCTGGTGTGGCGGCTGCTGGAGCGCAAGCCGAAGGTCGCGCAGGCCTCGGCTGCGGCTACGATCCAGGGATGAACATCCGAGCTGTGATTGCCGACGACGAGCGGCTGATGCGCGAGCAGCTTCGCGCGCGACTCGCCGAGGTGTGGCCCGAACTGGAGATCGTCGCCGAGGCGAAGAACGGACTGGAGGCGGTCGAGCTGACGACGCAGCACCGGCCCGACCTGGTCTTCCTCGACATCCGCATGCCGGGCATGACCGGCGTCGAGGCGGCGCGCCAGATCGGCCAGCTCGCCGCCGGCGACGACGACTGGGACGGCTGCGAGATCGTCTTCATCACCGCCTACGACCAGTACGCGGTCGAGGCCTTCGAGCAGGGCGTCGTCGACTACGTGCTGAAGCCGGCCGAGCGCGAGCGGCTCGCGCTGACGGTCGAGCGCATCCGCAAGCGGCTCGCGCAGCGCGCGGCCTCGCACGAGGCGCCACCGGTGGCCGGGCCCGAGATGCAGCAGCTGCTGCAGAAGCTCGCACTGCAGCTGAACCCGGGCAGCGCGCCGCAGCGGCTGCGCTGGATCCAGGCGACGGTCGGGCAGGCCATCCAGATGATCCCGGTCGACGACGTGCTGTTCTTCATCTCCGACGAGAAGTACACGCGGGTGCAGACGGCGACGATCGAGGCGCTGATCCGCAAGCCGATCAAGGAGCTGCTGGACGAGCTCGACCCGAACCAGTTCTGGCAGATCCACCGCTCGACGCTCGTCAACACGCAGGCGATCGCCGGCGTGACGCGCGATCTGCGCGGGCGTCAGCTGGTCAGCGTGAAGGGGCACAACGAGAAGCTGGAAGTCAGCCGCAGCTTCACCGGCCTGTTCAAGGGGATGTAGCCGCCTTCAGCTCAGCAGCTTGACCAGCGCATCGGGGTGGATGCCCAACCCACCCAGGCCTGCGACGCCCATCAGCACGCCGAAGCCCATCGGCACCCAGGTGAGCCAGTACAGCCACCACAGCTGGGTGAGCGCGGTCACCGCCAGCAGCGCGATCGCGATGGCGAGCGCCGCGTCCGACAGGTCGAACTGGTCGTCGCGGAAGTTCAGCGCGTCGTAGGTCTTCTGGTCCTGCTCGGCCTGGGCCTTGACCTCGAGTTTCTTCTTCGCCTGGTCGGCAGCCAGCGCCTGGTAGCGCGCGATCTCGGTGTCGTAGGCAGTCGCCTCGGCCCCGCTGCGGCCGGCGCGTGCGAGACGCAGCTGGGTCAGCGTCGCGTCGGCCACCTCCTGCCGCACGTTGCGGGCCTGGTAGTAGGACCAATGGTCCAGCTTGTCGGCCTGCGCCTGCTGCATGGCCTGCACGATGTTGTCGTCCTTGACCTTGCAGATGCCCGTGAAGGTCGCGAGGATCGCGACGCTCACGGCCACCACCGCATTCAGCCGCGCGCTGCGCTTCGCGGCGGAGGAGGCTTCCTGCAGGGCCTCCACGGACTGCATCGGGTCCACGTCCATCAGGCTTTCTCCGCCGGTTCGTCGCGGCGCATCGACGCCGCCATCAGGAATTGGGCTGCCCAGTAGGCCGCGAGGATCACCAGCGCGGCCAGTGGCAGCGGCGGCCCGAAGCGGTCGGTGGCCAGCAAGGCATCGGAGGCGACGAACAGCGCGGCACCCGCGGCCGCGTGCCGCGCGTGGTGCGCCGCGGCCTCGCCGTCGGCACGCGCCGCGCGCCAGGCCGCGGCGGCCTGGGCGGCCATTGCCGCGAGGCAGGCCACATACGCCAGCACCGGCACGCGCAAGGGCGGCGGCACGCCGTGCCACAGCAACGCGAGGATCGTGCCGGCCACGAGCGCATACGCGGCGAACGCCACCGGCCAGGCCCCGAAGCGCACGCCGCGCGTGAACGCGGCGATGTACGCCAAGTGCGCCAGCAGGAAGGCCACCAGCCCCGGCAGGAAACCCTGCACCGGCCACAGCAGCGCCACGTCGCCGGCCAGCGACAGCAGCAAGCCGACCCGCACCCAGCGTTGTCGCGCCGGCAGGTCGGCCCCACGCGGCCATGCGAACGCGATGATCAACACCGTGGTCAGCGGCTTGAACACGAACAGCCAGCGCGCCGCGATCCAGCCGTCGCCCGACGCGATGGCCAGCGCCGCGCTCGCGACGATGATCACGGCCCAGGCGATCGGCTTCATTCCGCCCCCGCTGCCGGTGCCGCGGCCTTGGCCAGTTCGGCCCGCGCCAGCGCCGCGGCCCGCAGCGCCTTCAGCTTCTCGCGCGGGTCTTCCTTCGGGCCGGCCTCGTCCAGCTTCATCTCGGCGATGAAGCGGCTCGGGATGCCCTGCACGAAATCGCGGCCGCGCTTGCGCCGGCGCAGCGTGCTCACCGCCAGCGTCGTGCGCGCCCGCGTGATGCCGACGTACATCAGCCGGCGTTCTTCCTCGAGCCGCTGCGGCGTCATCTCCTCGTCGTCGCTGCGGAACGGCAGCAGCCCTTCGTTGACGCCGACCAGCACGACGTGCGGCCACTCGAGGCCCTTGGACGCATGCAGCGTCGACAGCGTGATGACGTCCTGCTCCTCGCCGCGCTCGGCCAGGCTCATGATCACCGAGATGGTCTGCGCGACGTCGAGCACGCTGGTGCGCTCGGTCTCGATGCTCATGCCGCCGTCGTTCTCGATCTCGCCGCCGCAGCGCTTGGCGATCCAGTCGATGAAGTCGATCACGTTCGACCAGCGCGATGCGGCGAGCTTCTCGCTGTCCTCGCCGTCGTACAGGTGCTTCTCGTAGTCGATGTCCTTCAGCCAGCCCATCAGCAGCGCCTTCGCATCCTCGGCGCCGGTGGTGTGGCGGGCGCGGTACTCGAAGTCGCTGACGTAGCGGCCGAACTCGTGCAGCGAGCCGATCGCGCGCGCGTTGATCGCGGCGCCCAGGCTCTCGGCGAACAGCGCCTCGTACAGGCTGGTCTTCCACTTGCCGGCGAACTCGCCGAGGCTGCCCAGCGTCTGGTGCCCGATGCCGCGCTTGGGCGTGGTCACCGCGCGCAGGAAGGCCGGGTCATCGTCGTTGTTGACGAGCAGGCGCAGCCAGGCGCACAGGTCGCGGATCTCGGCGCGGTCGAAGAAGCTCTGGCCGCCCGACACCTTGTACGGCAGCTCGGCCTTGCGAAGCGCCTTCTCGAACACCCGCGCCAGGTGGTTGGCGCGGTACAGGATCGCGAAATCCTTGAACTGCACGCCGTCGGCCGCGCCGTTCGCCCGGATCGCCTGGATGCGCGCGACCGCGCGCTCGGCCTCGTGCTCCTCGTTGTCGCACTCGACCAGCTGCACCGGCTCGCCGTCGCCGAACGCGCTCCACAGCTTCTTCTCGAACAGCTTCGGGTTGTTGCCGATCACCGCATTGGCGGCGCGCAGGATGTAGCCGGTGGAACGATAGTTCTGCTCCAGCGGGATCACCTTCAGGTCGGCGTACTCCTGCGGCAGGCGGCGCAGGTTCTCGATGGTGGCGCCGCGCCAGCCGTAGATGCTCTGGTCGTCGTCGCCCACCGCGGTGAACATGCCGCGCTCGCCGACGATGCTCTTCAGCAGCTCGTACTGGATCGCGTTGGTGTCCTGGTATTCGTCGACCAGCACGTAGCGCAGCGTGTTCTGCCAGGTGGCGCGGGCTTCTTCGTCGCGCTTCAGCAGCCGGTACGGCATGCCGATCAGGTCGTCGAAATCGACCGCCTGGTAGGCCGCGAGCCGCTCTTCATAGCGCTTCATCACCTTCTGCGCGACCACGTCGTCGTCGGTCTCTGGCTTCACGTCATCGCTGCCCAGGCCTTCGTTCTTCCACAGGCTGATGGTCCACTGCCAGCGGCGCGCCATCGCGATGTCGGTGGTGCCGCCGGCATCCTTCAGGATGCCGAGCACGTCGTCGCTGTCGAGGATGCTGAACTTCTCCTTCAGCCCGAGCCGCGCGCCCTCGGCGCGCAGGATGCGCACGCCCAGCGAGTGAAAGGTGCTGACCACCAGGTGCTTTGCGGCGCGCGCACCGATCAGCGACTTGGCGCGCTCGCGCATTTCCTGCGCGGCCTTGTTGGTGAAGGTGATCGCGGCGATCTGGCCCGGCGCATAGCCGGCCTGCAGCAGCCGCGCGATCTTGTGCGTGATGACCCGCGTCTTGCCCGAGCCGGCGCCGGCCAGCACGAGACACGGACCGGACAGGTGCTGCACGGCCTCCATCTGGGCGTTGTTCAGCGTGGAGGCGGAGTCGGGGGAGGAGGACACGGGGGGGACGGCTTCGGAAGGGGAGTCGCATCGATCATAGGCGAGCGACCCGCGCGGTGGCGGCGCTCGACTGTGATAGAACAAACGCAAGCCTCCCGTCGACCGATTCTTTCCTTTTCATCCGATGACCCCCTCTTCCTTCGACCGCCGCCGCCTGCTGCAATGGGCCGCGGCCAGCGCCAGCGCGCCGCTGTTCGTGCGCAACGCGCGCGCCGCCGACATCGATCGCTTCACCCTCGGCATCGCCTCCGGTTCGCCACGCGCCGACAGCGTGGTGCTGTGGACGCGCTTGATCGGCGACGACCTGCCGCCGCGCGTGCCGGTGCAGTGGGAGCTGGCGCGCGATGAAGCCTTCACGCAGGTCGTCGCCCGCGGCACCGAGACCGCCGAAGCCGCCTGGGGCCACAGCGTGCATGCGCAGCCGCGCGAGCTGGCACCGTCGCGCGCCTACTTCTACCGCTTCACCGCGCTCGGCGCGCGCAGCGCGACCGGCCGCACCCGCACCGCGCCGCCGGCCGGCGCGAACGAATCGCTGGCCTTCGCGATCGCATCGTGCCAGCGCTGGGACCACGGCCACTTCGCCGCGTGGCGCCACCTGGCCGACGAGGCGCCCGACCTGGTCGTCTTCCTCGGCGACTACATCTACGAGTACGGACCGGTGGCGGGCAGCGTGCGCCTGCACGAAGGCAGCGGCGAGGCGAAGACGCTCGCGCAGTACCGGGCCCGCTATGCGCAGTACAAGGGCGATGCCGACCTGCAGCGCATCCATGCCGCGGCGCCATGGATCGCGACCTGGGACGACCACGAGGTCGCGAACGACTACGCGAACGACCAGGGGCAGGACCTCGCGCCGAACTTCCTCGATCGCCGCGCCGCCGCCTACCAGGCCTGGTGGGAGCACATGCCGGTGCCGCTGTCGTCACGGCCGGTGCGCGCGAACGCGCAGGTGTTCGACCGCTTCGACTGGGGGGCTCTCGCACGCTTCCATGTGCTCGACGACCGTCAGTACCGCGACCACCAGGCCTGCCAGAAGCCGGGCCGCGGTGGCTCGTCGACCGTCGACCTCGCCGCCTGCCCCGAGCTGATGGCGCCCGGGCGCACGCTGCTCGGCGCGGTGCAGGAGCAGTGGCTGAACGAGGGTCTCACCCGCAACGACGCACGCTGGAACCTGCTCGCGCAGCAGACGCTGATGGCGCCGTTCACCTGGACCCAGGAAGGCCGCTTCTGGACCGACGGCTGGGCTGGCTACCCGGTCGCGCGCGAACGCTTGCTGGACACGCTGGCCGAGCGGCGCGCCGCCAACCCGGTGGTGCTGAGCGGCGACGTGCACTGCAACTACGTGGCCGACCTGAAGCGCCGCCCCGGCGACGAGGCACCGCTGGCCACCGAGTTCTGCGGCACCTCGATCACCAGCCACGGCATGGCGCAGGCTCGCCTCGACGCGGCACTGCCGCTGAACCCGCACATCCGCTACGCCCGCAGCGAGGAACGCGGCTACATGAGCTTCCGGCTGAACCCGCAGCGGCTCGAAGCCTCGCTGCGCGTCGTCAGCGATGCCAACGATCCGCGCGCGACGATCCGTACTGCGGCGCGCTACAGCGTCGAGGCGGGCCGACCTGGCGCACAAGCGGGATAAATCAAGCCGACACCCCCCCTTCAAACGGGTTATTGGCGCGGCAGGCGGAGATCGCGAATACTGCGTCGACACCATGAGACAGTTCATCCGCCACCCCGTTGACTTGCCGGTCGAGATCGGCACCGGCAGCATGCACGGGGCGGCCGCGGCGCATGCGCACGACATCAGCGCGGGCGGCCTGGCGGTGCATGTCGACCGCGCGGTGGCGCCGGGCGCGCATGTGCACATCTGCATCCCGTATGTGCAGCCGGCCTTCGAGGCCGATGCCCGCGTGGCCTGGTGCGAGCCGAGCGAGATCGCCGGCTATGAAGTGGGCGTGACCTTCCTCGATGCCGAGGTCGCGTTCCTCGCGCGCATGGTCGAGCAGGTGTGCCACATCGAGGACTACCGCCAGTCGGTCGGCCGCGTCGAGGGGCGGCAGCTCACGGCCGAGGAGGCCGCGACGGAATGGATCGAGCGCTATGCGGGGGAGTTTCCGGCCATCGCGGCCGGGCAGCGGCACTAGCGCCCGCTACCGGGCGGCACTTGTGCGCAGGTCCTGCAGCAGGGTGCCGGCGGCGCGGACTTCTTCCTCATGGCCTTCGTGGCGCCACGGCTCGGCCAGCGCGTCGGCGTACCACGCCTGCATCGCCGGCAAGGCCCGCAGGCGCGCGAGGTAATCGTTCGAACGCGCCGACAGCGCGGGCGAATAGGTCTGCGCCCGGAACGCCAGCGGCGCGAAGAAGGCATCCACGGCGGTGAACTGCGAGCCCGCGAGGAACGGCCCGCCGAAGCGGGCGAGGCCTTCGTCCCACAAGGCCGACAGCCGGTGCCATTCGGCCTGCAGCGCTGGCGGCCAAGGGTCGATCCGCACGCGCACGCCGCAGTTCATCGAGCACAGGTTGCGCACGTTGAAGAAGCCGGAGTGCATCTCGGCGGCCGCGCAACGCGCCCACGCCCGTGCGCCGCGGTCGGCCGGCCAGGCCTGCGGATGCGCCTCGGCCAGGTACTCGATGATCGCCAGCGAATCCCACACCACCGTCTCGCCGTCGACCAGGCAGGGCACCTTGCCCGAGGGCGAGAAGCTGCCGAAGACCTCCGCCTGCGAACCGGCGCCGAACGGCACCAGTTGCTCGTCGAACGGGATCGCCAGCGTGCGCATCAGCACCCACGGGCGCAGCGACCAGGACGAGTAGTTCTTGTTGGCGATGAACAGCTTCAGCGGGGTGGCGACCATGCGGCAGTGTAGGCAAAACAATCGCAGTGCAGCGGACGGCCGGCTGTCTTAGCATCGCGCGGATGAACGTCCGCTGCGCCCTCGCGTCCACCGCCTTGCTGATGTCGCTGCTGTGCCCATCGGCACACGCGCAGCCGGTCGACGTGCAGGTCGCGCTGCAGGACGGCAAGGTGGTGCTCGACGTCACCGCAAGCGTCGCCGCCGAGCGCGAGCAGGTGTGGGCGGTGCTGACCGACTACGAGCACATGGCGGGCTTCGTCTCCAACCTGAAGAGCAGCGCGGTGATCGGCCATGACAACAACGCGCTGCAGGTCGAGCAATCCGGCGAGGCGCGCCACGGCCTGCTGCACTTCGCGTTCCACAGCGTGCGCTCGGTCGAGCTGGTCGCGCCGCAGGAGATCCGCTCGCACCTGATCAGCGGCGACTTCAAGAGCTACGAGGCCACCACCCGCCTCACCGCGCAGGAGGGAGGGCACACGCTGATCGCGTTCCACGGCGAATACGTGCCGAACCGCTGGGTGCCGCCGGGCATCGGGCCGTCGCTGATCAAGTCGGAGACCGGCAAGCAGTACGACGAGCTGATCGCCGAGATCCGCCGCCGGCAGGGCGCGGCGCCGCACCCGGCTGCACCGGCATCGTCGCCCGCCTCACCCTGAGGGGCTGCGCACGGCGATACTGCGCGCCGTGCAGTCCATCCTCGCCGTCACGATTCCCTTTTTTGCGCTGGTGCTGTGCGGCTACGTCGCCGCCCGCCGGCACGTGCTGCCCGAAGCCGCGATCCCCGGCCTCAACGCCTTCGTGCTGTTCTTCGCGCTGCCGTGCATGCTGTTCCGCTTCGGCGCGAGCATGCCGTTCGCGCAGCTGATCGACCCGGCACTGATCGGCGTCTACATCGTCTGCGCGCTGCTGGTGGTGGCGCTGGCGATCGCGCTCGCATTGAAGGGCGGTCTCGACCTGAAGAACGCCGCGTTCGGCGCGCTGGTGGCCGCGTTCCCGAACACCGGCTTCATGGGCGTGCCGCTGCTGGCCGCGCTGCTCGGCGAACGCGCCGCCGGGCCGGTGATCGGCACCGTGCTGGTCGACCTGCTGCTCACCAGTTCGCTGTGCGTGGCGCTCGCGCAATCGCGCCAGCACGACGGCACGCCGCACGGCGACATCGGCGTCTCGATGCGGCGCTCGCTGCGGGCCGCGCTCGGCAACCCGCTGCCCTGGGCGATCGGCCTCGGCGCGCTGCTCGCTGCGAGCGGGCGCGAGCTGCCGGGGCCGCTTGCGCAGATCGTGAAAATGCTCGGCGATGCGGCGACGCCCGTCGCGCTGTTCACGATCGGCGCCGTGCTGTGGCGCGCCGGCCAGCATGCGCACGGCCGCACGCCGGTGGGGCACTACCTGCCGGTCGCGCTGGTCAAGCTGTTCGTGCACCCGCTGCTGGTGTTCGGCCTCGGGCTCGTGGCGCGCCGGGCCGGCCTCGCGATCAGCGACTTCGGCCTCGTCGCGCTGACGCTGGCCGCCGCGCTGCCGAGCGCCAGCAGCGTCTCGCTGCTGGCCGAGCGCCATCGCGCCGACAACGGCCGCATCGCCCGCATCATCCTGGCCAGCACGGTGCTGGCCTTCGCGAGCTTCTCGCTGCTGGCCGCGTGGCTGGTGCCGCACGCCGGCGTGTGACGGCGATTGGCATTCTCTATTGCTGGTCTTTGAGCAATTGAATTTACAGGAAGGCCTGGCTTTCTGACACTGACGGGACCGAACCAGGAGCCCGCATGAGCCAAGACACTTCCCGACTGACCACCGCCTCCGGCATCGCGGTGGAAGACAACCAGAACTCGATCACCGCCGGCCCGCGCGGCCCGTTGCTGCTGCAGGACTTCCACCTGATCGAGAAGCTGCAGCACTTCAACCGCGAGCGCATCCCCGAGCGCGTGGTGCATGCCAAGGGCTCCGGCGCCTACGGCACCTTCACCGTCACGCACGACATCAGCCGCTACACGAAGGCGCGCCTGTTCAGCGCCGTCGGCCAGCAGACCGAGACCTTCGTGCGCTTCTCGACCGTCGGCGGCGAGCGGGGCAGCGCCGACACCGAGCGCGACCCGCGCGGCTTCGCGCTGCGCTTCTACACCGAAGACGGCAACTGGGACCTGGTCGGCAACAACACGCCGATGTTCTTCATCAAGGACGCGATCAAGTTCCCCGATTTCATCCACACCCAGAAGCGCAACCCGCAGACCAACCTGAAGTCGCCGACGATGATGTGGGACTTCTGGAGCAAGGCTCCGGAGAGCCTGCACCAGGTGACGATGCTGTTCAGCGACCGCGGCACGCCCGACGGCTACCGCCACATGGACGGCTTCGGCAGCCACACCTTCAGCCTGATCAATGCAGGCGGCGAGCGGGTCTGGGTCAAGTGGCACCTGAAGACGCAGCAAGGCATCCGCAACCTGCTGCCCGAGGACGCGGTGCGGCTGGCTGGCAGCGACCCGGACCATGCGCAGCGCGACCTGTTCGCGGCGATCGAGCGCGGCGATTTCCCGAAGTGGAGCGTCTCGATCCAGGTGATGACCGAGGCCGAGGCGGTCGCGTGGGAAGCGCGCACCGGCTGGAACCCGTTCGACCTGACCAAGGTGTGGCCGCACCGCGATTTCCCGCGGCAGCCGGTCGGCGTGCTGGAGCTGAACCGCAACCCGGTCAACTACCACGCCGAGGTGGAGCAGGCTGCGCTGTCGCCGGCCAACGTCGTGCCGGGCCTGGGCTTCAGCCCCGACAAGATGCTGCAAGGCCGCTTGTTCGCGTACCACGACGCGCAGCTGTACCGCGTCGGCACCAACCACCAGCACCTGCCGGTGAACCGGCCGCGCTGCCCGGTGAACCACCAGCAGCGCGACGGCAGCATGGCCGGCAGCGCGGGCGACCCGAATGGCAGCAGCGCGGCGCAGAACTACGCGCCGGTGCAGGCGGCCGGCGTGGCGCCCACCGGCTTCGGCCACGGCGACGCCGGCTGGGCACTGAACGGCACGGCCGGCCGCTACGACGAACGTGGGCAGTCGGACGACTTCACGCAGGCGGGCAACCTGTTCCGCCTGCTGCCGGCCGACGAGAAGGATCGGCTGACCAGCAACATCGCCGGTGCGATGCGCGGCGTGCCGGCCGAGATCCAGCAGCGGCAGATCGGGCACTTCACGAAGGCCGATCCGGCCTATGGCGACGCGGTGGCGCGCAAGCTCGCAGCGCTCGAAGGGGGCGCGCGATGAAAACCGTCCGCCTCGCGATCGGCATGTTGATCAACGGCCTCGGCTTCGGGATCCTGATCACCCACTGGCTGGCTTGATCGGCATACTGGCGAGATGCACGCAGCCACCCTGAACGCACTCGCCAGTTTTCCCGACCAGCTCGCCGCCTTCTACGCGGAGATTCCGCCGGGGTACGAGGGCTTCGTGCCCGATGCGTGGGACGGCGTGCCGAGCGAGGCGCTGTCGCCGCTCGCGCAGCTGTGCCACGTGCGCGACATCGAGATCGACGGCTACCACCTGCGGCTGCAGCGCACGCTCGACGAAGACCGGCCGCTGCTCGCGTCGATCGACACCGATGCGCTGGTGATCGAGCGCGACTATGCGCATGCCGATGCGGCGCAGGTGCTGACGGCGTTCCGCGTTGCGCGCGAGCAGACGATGGCATTGCTGCGGCGCATCGAGCCGCCCCAATGGGAGCGCACTGCCGTGTTCGAAGGCTATGGCGCGCTGACGCTGCGCAGCCTGGTGCACTACCTCGCGAGCCACGACCAGCAACACCTGGCCGGGCTGCAGTGGCTGCTCGGCAAGATCGACGCGGCGCGCCACGCGGGCGGCGTCAGCTGAACACCGCTACCAGCTGAGTGGATTGACGCGGTAGAACCGGCTCAGCTCGGCGAACAGCGCCGGGTGCTGTTCGGCCATCAGCGGCGCCTGCTCGAAGAACACCTCGCTCGCGACCGCGAAGAACTCGGCCGGGTTGGTGGCGCCGTAGTGGCTCATCAGCGTGGCCTCGCCGCGCTCGGCCTGCTGCTGCAGCAGCGCGAACTCGCTGCCGAACACCTGGGCCCAGCGGGCCCGGTGGCGCCGGCCGATCCACGGCGCGCCGTTGGCGTCGCCGTTCTCCTGGTCGAGCTGGTGCGCGAACTCGTGGATCACGACGTTGCGGCCGTCGTCGGCCGCGGCCGCGCCTTCGAGCGTGTCGTTCCACGACAGGATCACCTGGCCCTGCGACCAGGATTCACCGGCCAGCACCTGGCGTTGCTCCTGCAGCACGCCGGCCGGGCCGGTGTGCACCTTGTCGACGACGAAGGCGCCGGGGTAGACCAGCACCTGGCTCAGGTTCGGGAAGTAGCCGGGGCGGCGCTTGTTCAGCAGCAGCAGGCAGGCCTGCGCGGCGATCGTCACGCGCATCTCCTCGGTGACGTCGAGTCCGCCGCAGCCGATGAACACCTTCTCGGCGAGGAACACCTGCATGTGCTTCTTCAGCTGCAGCTGCAGGTCGGCCGGCATGCCGCGCACATAGGGCACGTGGCGGCGCAGGATCTGGCGCCACTCGGCCGGGAACGGGCGGGCGCGCACGCGGCGGCGGCGCAGCTCGATCCACGAGGGTTCGCCGATCAGCCAGGCGATGAAGGCGCCGACGAGGAGCACGACGATGATGAGGGTCAGCACGGTGTGGAGTCCTTGTCGGTGGAGATTCCCACGTGGAGCCGGGCGGTGGCAATTCAATGCGGGCGTTCTGCGCCAAAGTTCGCTCCAAAGGTAACCGTCGGGGCCCGCTGCTACAGTGGCGACCGCTTTTCCATGGCCTTCACGGCCTGCGCCCATGTCACACCCGATCGTCATCCTCGGCACCGGCCTCGCCGGCTTCACGCTCGCGCGCGAACTGCGCAAGCTCGACACCACGACCCCGCTCGTCATCGTCAGCCGCGACCAGGCCGGCTTCTATTCAAAGCCGATGCTGTCGAATGCGCTGGCCGGCAAGAAGACCGCCGCGTCGCTGGTGATGAAGCCGGCGGAGAAGATGGCCGCCGAGCTGAACGCGACGCTGCGCGCGAACGCGGTCGTCGCGCGCATCGACACCGACGCGCAATTGATTGAGCTCGACGGCGGCGAGACGATCGCCTACCGCGACCTGGTGCTCGCGCTCGGCGCCGACCCGATTCGCGTGTCGCTCGGCGGCAATGGTGCTGACGACGTGCTGTCGGTCAACGACCTCGATGACTATGCCCGCTTTGCCGACCGGCTCGATGGCGTGCAGCGCGTCGCGATCCTCGGCGCAGGATTGATCGGCTGCGAATTCGCGAACGACCTGCTGGCGCGCGGCATCGCGCCGACGGTGATCGACCTCGCGCCACGCGCGCTGCCGCGGCTGCTGCCGGAACAGGCCAGCACGCGGCTGCGCGAGAAGCTGGAAGCCGCGGGGGTGGGCTTCCGCTTCAACACCTCGGTGGCGACGGTGCAGCGCGATGGCAGCGGCTTCACGCTGACGCTGAAGGACGGCGCCACGCTGGCCGCCGACCTGGTGCTGTCGGCGGTCGGGCTGCGCCCGCGCACCGCGCTCGCGCATGCGGCCGGCATCACGACCAACCGCGGCATCGTGACGAACCGCCTGCTCGCGACCAGTGCGCCGAATGTGCATGCGCTCGGCGACTGTGCCGAGGTCGACGGCCACACGCTGCCGTATGTGATGCCGATCATGCAGCAGGCCCGCGCGCTGGCCGCGACGCTGGCCGGCAAGCCGACGCCCGTCGTCTACCCGGCGATGCCGGTGATCGTGAAGACACCGGCCTGCCCGACGGTGGTGTGCCCGCCGCCGCTCGATGCGTCGGGCGCGTGGACGGTGACGCTCAGCGACGACGGCTGCGACGCGCGCTTCCACAGCGGCGACGGGCAACTGCTCGGGTTCGCGTTGCTGGGCAGCGCGACGGCGCAGCGGCAGGCGCTGGTGCCGCAGGTGCCGGGCTTGCTGGTGTAGCGCATTGGCCTGAGCGCCGCGCATGCGGACACGTACACAGCGCTCCTCGTACAGGTCGCTCCAACGCGGAACGCTCGATCGCAGTTGAAGCACTCAGAGGTCCTGGGCACACACTGCTTCTTCGGAGGAGCGTGGTGGACGCCGGGACCATCGCAACACACTTCAAGGAGCGCTCTGTGCGCAGTATCACAAGGCAACTCTCCCACGCCGGGACCAAAATTTCGCGCACCGCAAGCACTGGCGCAGGGTCGATCAAGCGACAGGTCAAAGCTGCAAAGGAGTGGTGGGCAGGCGCTCCAGGCAGTGCGATGACCTTGAGCGTCGATCTTCATGCGCCCCGTGGCGGCCGCGAGCTTCTGTTTGTCGAATTGTCTCGAGGGGATCGCAAACTCTTGAAGCAACTCTCGAAGGACATCGAGTCTGAAATACTTCGCCTGTCTGGAGATGGTGGATCCGCTCCTGTATTCGACGAGATCGAGCCACTCATGCGACCGAGACTTGATGCGACTCAGTCGGAGCTGTCAAAGGATGGCAAGGCTGCCTTGGGTCGATTCGAGAGCAAACAGCGTTTGAATGATCTGGACAACGAGCTGGGGCTGCGCGATGTCGAATACCGCCTTCGGTTGTTCAACTTGAGCAACGACTGCCGGACCGCCGCCAGCAAAGTCGGACGCCAGTTGATCGGATAGTTTCGGTTTGTGCGGTCTGATCATTCAGATCGCCAGCGGATCCACGTCGAGTGCCCAGCGCAGCACGCCCTTGTGTTCGCTGCGCAGCGACGGCAGGCTCGCGACCCACGAGGTCAGCACCCGCTGCAGCACGCCGCGCGACGGCCCCTCCATCAGCATCTGCATGCGCTCGACGTTCGCGACGCGCGCGATGCTGGTCGGCACCGGCGGGTAGATCAGCAGCTGATCGGCCCCTTCGAACTGGCCGGCGAGGTCCGCCGCTGCCTGCAGGAAATCGCGCGCCGCCTGCGCGGTGCGCGCCTCGGCCCGCAGCAGCGCCAGGTGGGTGTACGGCGGCAGCCCCGCCATCTCGCGCTCCTTCAGCTGCTGCGCTGCGAACGCCGCGTAGTCGTGCGTGCGCAGCGCCTGGTACAGCGCATGGCGCGGGTGCCAGGTCTGCACCCACATCTCGCTCGCCCCCGACTGCGCCGCATCGCGCCCGGCCCGCCCCGCCGCCTGCATCAGCAGCGAGAACACCCGCTCCGGCGCCCGGAAATCGCTGCTGAACAGCGCGCTGTCGGGGTCGACCGCCGCCACCAGCGTGATGCGGCGGAAGTCGTGCCCCTTGGCCACCATCTGCGTGCCGACCAGCACGTCGACGTTGCCGTCGTGCACCGCCGACAGCTGCGCCTCGAGCGAGCCCTTCAGCCGCGTCGAATCGGCATCGATGCGCGCGATGCGCGCGCCGGGCAGCGCCTGCGCGAGCTGCTCCTCCAGCCGCTCGGTGCCGCGGCCCATCGGCGCGATGTCGAGGTTGCCGCAATCGGGGCAGGCGCGCGGCACCGGCTGCGTCAGGCTGCAGTGGTGGCAGCGCAGCGTGCGGTCGACGCGGTGGAACACGCGGAACGCGCTGCAGTTCGGGCAGCCGCTCTTCCAGCCGCATTCGCCGCAGTGCAGCACCGGCGCATAGCCGCGCCGGTTCAGGAACAGCATGCTCTGCTCGCCGCGCTCGAGCCGCGCGCCGAGTGCGGCCACCAGCTGCGGCGACAGCGCGGTGCTGATGCCCTTGATCTTGGGCAGCAGGTTCATGTCGACCAGCCGCACCGCCGGCAGTGCCCCGCCGCCGATGCGCTGCCCCATCGTCAGCCGCACGTAGCGGCCCTGCTCGGCGCGCTGCCAGCTCTCGATCGACGGCGTGGCCGAGCCGAGCACGACGCAGGCGCCTTCGAGCTTGCCGCGGTACACCGCGAGGTCGCGCGCCGAGTAGCGCGCGCCTTCCTGCTGCTTGTACGACGGGTCGTGCTCTTCGTCGACGACGATCAGCCCCAGGCGCGGCAGCGGCGCGAACACCGCGAGCCGCGTGCCCAGCACCAGGTCGGCCAGCCCGAGGTGCGCCGCGAGCCAGTGCTTGAGCCGCTGCGCCGGCGTCAGCCCGCTGTGCAGCGAGACGATGCGCCGCGGCGACGGCCCGCTGCCGAAGCGCTCGGCGAAGCGGGCCTCCAGCTGCGGCGTCAGGTTGATCTCGGGCACCAGCACCAGCACCTGCTGGCCGGCGGCAAGCGCCCGCTCCGCGGCACGCAGGTAGACCTCGGTCTTGCCGCTGCCGGTCAGGCCGTGCAGCAGCACGACCGGCGCCGATCCCGGCGTGTGCAGCGCCTCCAGCTGCTGGAGCACCGCGGCCTGCTCGGCGTTCAGCTCGGGCGGGGTGGGCGCCGGCGTGGCAGCCGGCAGGGGTTCCGCCGCCGTCGCCTTGCGCAGCCGCGCGATGCGGTTCGCGAGTTGGGCGTCGTCGAGCTTGCGCAATTCGGGCGGCAGCACCGCCAGTGCCATCTCACCGACGCTGCGCTGGTAGTAGGCCGCCGCGAAACCGACCAGTTCGCACCAGCGGGTGCTGAGCGGTGGCAGCGATTCCATCACCTGCGCGATCGGCTTCAACGCGAGCGAGGGCTCGCTGCTCGGGTCGCCCGGCCAGACGATGCCGGGCACCTCGCGCCGCCCAAGCGGTACGCGCACCAAGGTTCCTGGTGGGAGCGGGCGCTCGCTCAGGTAATCGAGCGTGCCCTGCAGCCCGCTGTGCTGCGGGGTCTCGACCGCCACCGGCAACGCGGTGGCGCTGTCGGTGGAAAGCGGGGGCGAGTTATCGGCCAAAGCTAGAGTGACTCACAGGAAATTCATCTAAGTCGCTGATACAAAAGGCGTTTTGGAGCTTTCCCCGAGATCTGTGGATAACTTTGTGGGAAACCTGCAGAGAGCCGCGCTAAGTTCTTGATCTGCTTGGGCTCCGCTTGCGTTGCTCACTTTAGCGGCAGTTTTCAGACTCAATGAAATCAACGACTTAGCGCATGCCTCCCGATCTGGCAGCGACGCTCGTTGACGTTCTAAGGGGCATTCGTCACATTCAGCGTTTTGGGGATAAGTCAAGCACTGTGCAAACGTACCTGGGGAAATTACTCCCCCCAGAAGCCCCTGGGCTGTAACGCGGTCCAATCTGTCAGATGGGGCGGCCGGCGCGCTGGCGCCGCTGCGATTCAGCGCCTCGAGGCCTCGTGCACCGCATCGACCAGCACCGAGACATGCTCAGGCGGCGTGTGCTGGCTGATGCCGTGGCCGAGGTTGAAGATGTGGCCGGTGCGGTCCGGGCCGTAGCTTTGCAGCGTGCGCTCGACCTCGGCGCGGATCTGCGCCGGCGGTGCGAACAGCACGTTCGGGTCGAGGTTGCCCTGCAACGCGACCCGGCCGCCGGTGCGCTGGCGCGCCTGGCCCAGGTTGACGGTCCAGTCGAGCCCGACCACGTCGGCACCGGTGCCGGCGATCTGCTCGAGCCACGGGCCGCCGCCCTTCGTGAACACGAGGTGCGGGATGCGCTGCCCGTCGTGCTCCTTCTTCAGCTGGTCCAGCACGCGCTGCGTGTAGGCCAGGCTGAAGGCCTGGAATGCGCCGTCGGCCAGCACGCCGCCCCAGCTGTCGAAGATCATCACCGCCTGCGCGCCGGCCTCGATCTGGGTGTTCAGGTAGCGCGCGACCGCATCGGCGTTGATCGCCAGCATGCGGTGCATCAGGTCGGGGCGGCTGTACAGCATGGTCTTCACCAGCCGGTAGTCGTCGGAGCCGGCGCCTTCGACCATGTAGCAGGCGAGCGTCCACGGGCTGCCCGAGAAGCCGATCAGCGGCACCCGGCCGTTCAGTGCGCGGCGGATCGACGTGACGGCATCGAACACGTAGCGCAGCTTGTCCATGTCGGGCACGGCGAGCTGGTCGACCGCGGCCTCGTCGCGCACCGGCGACGCGAACTTCGGGCCTTCGCCGAGCGCGAAGCTCAGGCCCAGACCCATCGCGTCCGGGATGGTCAGGATATCGCTGAACAAGATGGCTGCATCGAGCGCGTAGCGTTCGAGCGGCTGCAGCGTCACCTCGGTGGCGTAGTCGGTGTTGGTGGCAAGGCCCATGAAGCTGCCGGCCTTCGCGCGCGTGGCGCGGTACTCCGGCAGGTAGCGGCCGGCCTGACGCATCAGCCAGACGGGCGTGTGGTCGGTGGGCTGGCGCAGGCACGCGCGCAGGAAGGTGTCGTTCTGAAGCGGTGCAAACATCGGCGAATTATCGCGCCCATAATTTGCGGTCCAACGACGGAGGTATCCATGCTCGCATCGAACGTTCTGCAGACCATCGGCAACACGCCGCACATCCGCATCAACCGCCTGTTCGGCGGCACGCACCAGGTCTATGTGAAGAGCGAGCGCTCGAACCCCGGCGGCTCCATCAAGGACCGCATCGCGCTCGCGATGGTCGAGGCCGCCGAGGCGAGCGGCGCGCTGAAGCCGGGCAGCACGATCATCGAGCCGACCTCGGGCAACACCGGCGTGGGCCTCGCGATGGTCGCCGCGGTGAAGGGCTACAAGCTGGTGCTGGTAATGCCCGAGAGCATGAGCGTCGAGCGCCGGCGCCTGATACTGGCCTACGGCGCGACCTTCGTGCTGACACCGCGCGAGAAGGGCATGAACGGCTCGATCGCCCGCGCCAACGAACTGGTGGCCGAGACCCCCGGCGCCTGGATGCCGCAGCAGTTCGACAACCCGGCCAACATCGACGTCCACGTGCGCACCACCGCCGAGGAGATCGCCGCCGACTTCCCGAGCGGCATCGACGCGCTGATCACCGGCGTCGGCACCGGCGGCCACATCACCGGCTGCGCGAAGGTGCTGAAGGCGCGCTGGCCGAAGCTGAAGGTGTTCGCGGTCGAGCCGACGCTGTCGCCGGTGATCAGCGGCGGCAAGCCCGGCCCGCACCCGATCCAGGGCATCGGTGCCGGCTTCATCCCGAAGAACCTGCACGTCGACCTGCTCGACGGCGTGATCCAGGTCGACCCCGATGCCGCGAAGGAGATGGCGCGCCGCGCCGCGCGCGAGGAAGGCCTGCTGGTCGGCATCTCGTCGGGCGCGACGCTGGCCGCGATCGCGCAGAAGCTGCCCGAGCTGGCGGCCGGCGCGACGGTACTCGGGTTCAACTACGACACCGGCGAGCGCTACCTGTCGATCGAAGGCTTCCTGCCGACCGAATGAAGCCGCGCATCCTGATCGTCGAGGACGAACCCGGCATCGCCGACACGCTGCAGTACGCGCTGCGCACCGACGGCTTCGAGCCGGCGTGGGTGGCCACGGGCGAGGAGGCCGTCGCGCTGGTGCAGGCGAGCTTGCCGGAAGAGAGGCCAGCGCTGGTGATCCTCGATGTCGGCCTGCCCGACACCAACGGCTTCGAGGTGTTCAAGCGCATCCGTGCGCTGGCCGACATCCCGGTGGTGTTCCTGACCGCGCGCAGCGACGAGATCGACCGCGTGGTCGGGCTGGAGCTGGGCGCGGACGACTACGTCGCCAAGCCGTTCTCGCCGCGCGAGCTGGTGGCGCGCGTGCGCACGGTGCTGCGCCGTGCGACCAAGCCGGCCGCGGCACCGGTGGCCGCGGTCGCTGCGGCCGAGCCGGCGCTGCCGATCGCGGTCGACGACGGCCGGCGGCAGATCCGCTTCTACGGCCAGCTGCTGGAGCTGTCGCGCTACGAATACGGGCTGCTGAAGACGCTGGTCTCGCGCCCGGGCCACGTGTTCTCGCGCGACACGCTGCTCGAGCGCGTGTGGGACGACGCCACCGAAAGCCTCGACCGCACGGTCGACGCGCACGTGAAGACGCTGCGCGCGAAGATGAAACTCGTGGCGCCGACGCTGGAGCCGATCAAGACGCACCGCGGCACCGGCTACGCGCTGGCGGAAGACCTGCCGGCCACCAAGCCGGAGAGCTGACATCTCGAAGCGAACCCGGATCTTCGTCGGCATCCTGCTCGCCTACGCGTTCGGCGTCGGCGTGCTGATGTACCGGCTGCTCGGCGACATCGACCCGCGCTACCGCGAGTCGGCCGAGGAGTCGCTGGTGGAAACGGCGCACCTGATCGCCGCGACGCTGGAGGCCTCGTCGGGCGACGGCACGCTGCGCGCCGAGACGCTGGCGCCGGTGTTCGAGTCGCTGTATGCGCGCCGCTTCAAGGCCGACATCTTCGGCTTCGAGAAGACGCGCGTCGAGCTGCGGCTGATCGTCACCGACCGCGTCGGCAAGGTGGTCTACGACTCGACGCAGCGCCACCTCGGCGAGGACTACGCGCAGTGGCACGACGTCTGGCGCGCGCTGCAGGGCGAGTACGGCGCGCGTACCACGCCCGACATCGACAACGACAACCGCACCGCGGTGATGTACGTCGCCGCGCCGGTGCGCGCGCGCAACGAGATCATCGGCGCGGTCAGCGTCGGCAAGCCGGTGCAGAGCTTCGGGCAGTTCGTCGATGCGGCGCGGCGCAAGACGCTGCTGGTCGGCGTGACCTCGGTGGTCGCGGTGCTGCTGCTGGTGGTGATCGTCTCGGTGTGGCTGGTGCGGCCGTTCGGGTTGATCGCCGACTACGTGCGCTATGTGCGCGCGCAGCGCAGCTTCAGCCTGCCGCGGCTCGGCCGGCGCGCGCTCGGCGCGATCGGCGCGGCCTACGACGAGATGCGCGATGCGCTGGCCGGGCGCAACTACGTGGCCGACTACGTGCAGACGCTGACGCACGAGGTGAAGAGCCCGCTGTCGGCGATCCGCGGCGCGGCCGAGCTGCTGCAGGAGCCGATGCCCGATGCCGACCGGGCGCGCTTCGTCGCCAACATCGCACGCGAGACGCACCGCATCCAGGAGCTGGTCGACCGGATGATGGAACTGACGGCGCTGGAGTCGCGGCGCAGCCTGGAGCGTCGCGCGCCGGTCGCGCTGAGGCCGCTGGTGATCGAGGCGGCCGCGAGCGCGCAGGCGGCTGCGGCGACGCGCAAGCTGAAGATCGTCGTGGAAGACGGGCCTGACGCGAGCGTCGAGGGTGACGCGTTCCTGCTGCAGCGTGCGCTGTCGAACCTGCTCGACAACGCGCTCGATTTCTCGCCGGAAGGCGGTACGGTGCGGCTGTCGCTGCAGCTGCACCGCCGCACCGTCGACCTGCGCGTGCAGGACAGCGGGCCTGGCATTCCCGACTACGCCGAATCGAAGGTGTTCGAGAAGTTCTATTCGCTGGCGCGGCCGCATTCGCGCAAGAAGAGCACCGGCCTCGGGCTCTCGTTCGTCAGCGAGATCGCGGAGCTGCACGAGGGGCGCATCACGCTGAAGAACGCCGCGGCGGGCGGCGCGGTCGCGACGCTGTCGCTTCCGTTGAACCCATAGTCGCGTATTGGCGCGTCAAAGGCGCGCGCGGGGAGGCTGTGGCTCGCCGGCCGGTGCGGTCTTCGCCCCGTAGGGGGCGAAGACTTCCCTCCGCTGACTGGTTTCATGGCCCGTCGCCGAAACTCCCGTCACTCACTTCGTTCGTTGTGGTCAGACAGTCGGCGACAGTCAGTTCACGAACGCGCTACGCGCGGGGCCATGAAACCAGCCAGCTCCGGCGCCCCGTCCCTATTGGCGCTCCACAGCCTCCCCGCACGCGCCTTTGCGACACATCGGTTCTGTGCGTGCAAAACCGCCGTTCGCCCTGAGCCCAAAAGGTCCTCGAAGGGACCCGGCAGTGGCAAAGAACCCCCGTTCGCCCTGAGCCTGTCGAAGGGTTGCGTCCGCAGCGCGCATGGCCTTCGACAAGCTCAGTCCGAACGGGAGACTGGCTCATCATCGAAGTACCCCGCTCGCGCTTTTGCTCGCGCCGATGCCAGCTCTTGAGGGTTCACACGCACTTCACACAGCGACGCATCAGCCTTCGAACCCGCTTCGCAGGCGCGGCCGATCCTTGCGACCACGCGCCCACCGAGCGGCGTGCCCAGGAGAAAACCATGCCCCCGCTGCGCCGCGTTCCGTTCCACCCGATCCGCCCGCTCACCCACGTCGGCCGCGTGATGCTGTGCATCGCGCTGTCGCTGTTCGCCGCGATCCTCACGCTCGCGTGGTCGCCGGCCCGCGCCGACGACTCCGAGGCCCGCAAGGGCGAGAGCCCGTACTTCTTCATCGACAACGGTGACGCGAGCACCGACCGGCTGCCGCTGAAGTCGACCGCGGTCGACGTGCGCATCAGCGGCGTGATCGCCGACGTGACCGTCACGCAGCACTACCGCAACGAAGGCCAGCGGCCGATCGAGGCCCGCTACGTCTTCCCCGGCTCGACGCAGGCCGCCATCTACGCGATGAACGTTCGCCTCGGCAACCGGCTGCTGACCGCGCGCATCCGCGAGAAGCAGCAGGCGCGCATCGAGTACGACAACGCCAAGCGCGAGGGCAAGACCAGCGCGCTGCTGGAACAGCACCGACCCAATGTGTTCGAGATGAACGTCGCCAACATCCTGCCGGGCGACGACGTCGCGGTGGAGCTGCGCTACACCGAGTTGCTGGTGCCGACCGACGCGCAGTACGGTTTCGTGTTCCCGACCGTCGTCGGGCCGCGCTACGGCAGCCCGTCCGCGGCCGATGCGGCCGGCCGGCCGACCTGGGCCGCGACGCCCTACCTGCGTGCCGGCGCCGAGTCGAACACCGCGTTCGACCTGAAGCTGCGCGTCGACGCGCCGATCGCCGTGAAGGACGTCGCCTCGTCGTCGCACGAGATCCGCGTGCAGGGCGCTGACACCGCGCATGCGAGCGTGAGCCTTGCCGATGCGAAGGCTTCCAACAACCGTGACTTCATCCTGACCTACCGCCTCGCCGGCGACCGCATCGCGTCCGGCCTGATGCTGTACCGCGGCGACGACCAGACCGGCGGCGAGAACTTCTTCCTCGCGATGGTCGAGCCGCCGAAGGCCGTGCCGCTGCAGCAGGTCAGCCCGCGCGACTACATCTTCGTGGTCGACATCTCGGGCTCGATGCACGGCTACCCGCTGGACACCGCGAAGGTGCTGATGCAGAACCTGATCGGCGGCCTGCGCCCGAGCGACACCTTCAACGTGATGCTGTTCTCCGGCAGCAGCCGCATGCTGTCGCCCACCTCGGTGCCGGCCACCCGCGCCAACATCGAGCGCGCATTGCAGACGCTGGCGAACACCAGCGGCGGTGGCGGTACCGAGATCGTGCCGGCGCTGCGCCGCATCGCCGAGCTGCCGAAGCCCGCGGACCTGTCGCGCAGCGTGATCGTCGTGACCGACGGCTACGTGACGGTCGAGTCCGAGGTGTTCCAGCTGGTGCGCCGCCACCTGAACGAGTTCAACGTGTTCGCGTTCGGCATCGGCAGCAGCGTCAACCGCGCGCTGATCGAAGGCCTGGCGCGTGCCGGCCAGGGCGAGGCCTTCGTCGTCACGAAGCCGGCCGAGGCCGCCGCGCAGGCCGAGCGCCTGCGCCGCATGATCGATTCGCCGGTGCTGACGCAGCTGAAGGCGCGCTTCGACGGGCTGGACGTCTACGACGTAGAGCCGGCCGCGCTGCCCGACGTGCTGGGCGGCCGCCCGGTGCTGCTGCAGGGCAAGTGGCGCTCGCGCCCCGGCGTGCCGGCCGCCGGCAGGCTGGTGCTCGACGGCCGCGCGGCCGACGGCCCGTGGCACGAAGAGCTGATGGTGGCCGGCCACGAGGACCAGACCTCGTCCGCGTTGCGCCACCTGTGGGCCCGCCAGCGCATCGCGGCGCTCAGCGACCAGGAATCGCTGGTCGGCGGCAATGCCGAGAAGGAGGCCATCACCGCGCTCGGCCTGAAGTACAGCCTGCTGACGCAGTACACCAGCTTCATCGCGATCGACGAGGTGGTGCGCAACCCGAACCCCGCGCTCGCGCCGACCGTCGACCAGCCGCTGCCTTTGCCGCAAGGCGTGGCCGAGACCGCGCTCGGCGCCGAGGTGCCGAGCACGCCGGAGCCGGCGGCCTGGCTGGCGCTGCTGGTGGTGTTCGGCGTGGCCGGCGTCGCGCTGCAGCGCCGCCGCGTGGCAGCGAAGGCATGAGGCCGCGCCATGGGAACCGTGTTGTCCACCTCCGCCACCGGCCGCTGGCTGGGGCGCTTCGAAGCGATGCCGCCCCTCGCCTGGCTCGGGCTGCAGGTGGTGGCGCTGTGGCCGCACTGGCGCTGGGCCGCGGGTCGGCTGGTCGATGGCTCGGACGATCCGCTCGGGCTGGCCGCGGTGGCGGTGCTGCTCGGCTGGGCCGCGTGGCACGCGCAGGGCTTGCGCGGCAGCGCGCGGCCGGGCTGGTGGGTGGCGGCTGGCGCGCTGACGCTGCTGGCCACCGTGTCGCAGGCACTCGCGCCACCGCTGGCCGGCGCACTGCTGGCCGCGCTGGCGCTGGCCTGCGGCTGGCGCGCCATCGCGCCGTCGGGCCAGGCCACGCTGCCGCTCGCGGGGCTGGCCGTGCTGTCGCTGCCGGTCATTTCGTCGCTGCAGTTCTACGCCGGCTTCCCGCTGCGGCTGGTGACGGCGCAGTGCAGCACCTGGCTGCTGCAACTCGCCGGCCGGGCGGCCGAACGCAGCGGCACCGCGATGGTGGTGGACGGGCAGTTGGTGATCGTCGACGCGCCGTGCTCCGGCGTGCAGATGGTGTGGATGGCGTACTTCTGCGCCTGCACGATGGCCTTGCTGGGCGGGCTGCGCGAACGCAGCTTCCTGCGGCGGCTGCCCGCGGTCGGCGCGCTGGTGCTGAGCGGCAACGTGCTGCGCAACACCGTGCTGGTGGCGCTGGAGTCGCGCGGGCCGCTGGCCGAGGCCTGGCACCAGGGCATCGGGCTCGCGGTGCTGGCGATGGTCTGCGCCGCGGTGGCGATGCTGATGCGGGAGGCGGATGATGCTGCGCCGCAATGACCGCGATGGCCTGCGGCACAAGCTGGGCTTCGCGGCGCTGCTGCTGGCCTGTGCGCTGCTGCCGATGCTCGGCATGCCGCGTGACCGCACGGGTACCACGGCGGCGGACGCTGCGTCCGAGTGGCCGATCGAGTGGGAAGGCCGCGCGCTGCGTCCGCTCGCACTGAGCGCCGTCGAGCAGCGTTTCGCCGCGCAGTTCCCGGGCCGCATCGCCCGGCTCACCGACGGTGCGCAGGTGCTGGTGATGCGCGAGGTGCGCACGCCGACCCGCATGCTGCACCCGGCCGCCGATTGCTACCGCGGGCTCGGCTACCGCATCGAGCAGGCCCGGCTGGAGCGCGATGACGCGCAGCGGCTGTGGCGCTGCTTCGTCGCCGAGCGCAACGGCCAGCGCACCCGCGTGTGCGAGCGGATCGTCGGGGCCGATGGCGCGGCCTTCACCGACGCCTCCAGCTGGTTCTGGGCCGCGCAACTCGGGCAGAGCACCGGCCCGTGGCAGGCGATCACGACAGCGAGGGCATTGTGAAACTTTGGCGCGTGACGAATTGGCGGACAAGATGGGCGTTGTGGATCGCTGGCGTGCTGGTGGCGTTGCTGCTCGCGCTGCTGGTCGGCGCGTGGGCGATGCTGCGCCTGCTGCGGCCGGTCGACGGCGAGTGGGCGCAGACGCTGCACATCGGCCCGTGGCAGCGCGCGATCAGCATGCCGGCGGTGATCCGGCTCGCGACGCACCCGGTGACGCTGCGCGTGCTGGAGGGCCGCACGGTGCGCACGCCCTTCGGTCGCGTCGCGATCGCACCGGACGGTCCCGATGCCTGGCGAGCCACCTGCGCGCCGTGCGCGCTGCGCGGCATCGGCCTGCCCGGCGATGCGGTGCGGCTGACGCGCCTGGTGGTCACGCTGGCGCGCGATGCCGACATGAACCTGCAGGGCGACTTCGCGCTCGGCGAGGCGGACCATGCGGTGCGCGGCCGATGGCGCGCGGTGCTGACGCCGCAGCAGCTCGAGCTGAGCGCGCAGGGCGACGTGACACCGATCGCCGATGCGTTCGCGCTGTTCGCGTCGACGATCCCCGAGCTGCCGCGCGCGCAGGTCGACGGGCTGATGCGCTTCGACCTGCGGCTGCGCCTGCCCGAGCGCACGTTGGAGTTCCACCCGCGGCTCGACGGCTTTCGCGTCGCCGGGCTGGGCACCGAGGCGCTGCTGAATGCGGCGCCGAACTGTGGCGCCGACGGCGCGGTGCCGGCCGGCGGCTTCGGCACCTGGCTGCCGCGCGCGGTGATCGCCGCCGAAGACCAGCGCTTCCACGAGCACCCGGGCTACGACCTCGACGAGATCGGCAACGCGCTGTCGTTCGAACCGCAGCGCGGCGCGAGCACCTTGTCGCAGCAGCTCGCGCGGCTGGTCTACACCGGCGGCGCGCGCGGCCACGCCCGCAAGCTGCGCGAGCTGCTGTATGCCGTCGAGCTGGACCGCACGCTCGGCAAGGCGCGCGTGATGCACCTCTACCTGTCGCTGGTGCCGTGGGGCCAGGGCCGCTGCGGTGCGCATGCGGCGGCGGCGCAGCTGCTGCACAAGCGCGTCGACCGGCTGACGCCGGCCGAGGCCGCGTGGCTGGCCAGCCTGCTGCACAACCCCGACCTGGAGCTGGCGCGCTTCGATGCGCATGGCGAGGTCAATGCGGCGCGCGTGCGCTGGGTGCTGTCGCAGATGCGGCCGGTGCCGCGCACGCCGAAGCCGCCGGCGCGCCACGCCGAGCCGCCGTCGGACGCTACGGCCGCGCCGATTCAACAGGCGTTGGCGCTGGCGCTGGCCCGTTGAGCCAGGCACGCGCGAGGCCGGCGATGTCGTCGGTCTGCGCGGCCTCCCACACCGTTTCCGGCGGCACGACGCGCGTGCCGGGCGGGCTCGACGCCAGGCCGGCCGCGAGCTGCGCGGCGAACTGCGCGACCTTCTGCGCCCGCACCGGCCGGTCGCGCTGCGGCACCATCATCTGCAGCTGCGACAGCATCCAGTGCGCCAGCCGCTGCGCCGGGTGGCTGATGCGCTCGTGCACGCCGGCCTGCGCGGTGCGCATGAACACCAGGTGCTCGAAGCCGAGCGCCGCGACCGCGTGCTCGTCGAGGTTGGCCAGCCCGCGCTTCAGCGCATCGGGCAGGCTCGCCATCGTGTGCGGCATCACCACCAGCAAGTGACGCACGCCGCGCGCCTGCCATTGCGCCGCGACGGCCCGCAGCGCGGCCGGCTCGGGCCGGTAGAACGCCAGCTCGCGACCGTTGGCATGGCGTTCGCGGTCGAACACGATGACGCCGACCTGCTCGTCGCCCGGCGGCAGCGCCGTGCCCTCGGGCCACAGCAGCGCGTGCAGGCCGTGCAGCGCGGCGCGCGTCGGCTGCGTGACGAGCACGCTGACCGGCGCGAACGCGCGCACCGACAGCAGGCTTTCGAGCAAGGCCGAGCCGAGCGGGCCGGCGCCGCCGGCCACCAGCACGCGTTGCAACGCGGTGTTCGTGCGCGGCGCGGGTGCGTGGCCGGCGCGCAGGGCTTCATCGATCAGCGACATCGCCGCAGTATCGGGCCACTTGGTGGGGCGCACGCCGCGTGCCATCATCCGCTCACCTTCCGCGTCAGGAGACCGCCATGCGCCGCTTCCGCCTTGCTGCGTCACTGGGCCTGCTGTTGTCGTGCCTCGCCACCGCGGCGCAGGCGCAGAACGCGCCACCGATCAAGCCGGGGCTGTGGGAGGTGCAGAGTGAGCGCCTCGTCAACGGCCAGCCGATGCCCGACATGGCGCAGCGCATGAAGGACATGCCGCCCGAGGCCCGGGCCCGCATGGAGGCGGCGATGAAGGCGCGGGGCGGCCCGAATGGCGGCATGAAGATCTGCCACACGAAGGAGTCGCTCGACCAGGGCCGCTGGCAAGAGGCCCAGACGCGCTGCAAGACCGACGTCGGCTCGCGCAGCGGCAGCGTCTGGAAGTGGCATTCGAGCTGCGGCGAACCGATGGTGTCGGAGACCAACGGCGAGGTCACCTTCACCAGCCCCGAGAGCTACGCGGTGAAGACCTCGACGACCATGACGGTGAAGGGCCAGGCCCGCAGCGCGCAGATGACGATGACGGCCAAGTGGCTGGGCAGCGACTGCGGCACGGTGAAGCCGTTCACGGTCCCAACGAAGTAGCCCGGATGCCAATCCGGGATCGTGAACCACCGATCCCCGGATTGGCATCCGGGCTACGAATATCGATCGCCTTGCTTACTTTTTGCGGTACTTGCGCAAGGCAGCGATCTGGGCGGCCAGCGCCACCAGCTCGTTCTGCGCCTTGGCCAGGTCGAGGTCGCTCTTCGCGTTCTTGACGGCCTCTTCGGCGATCTTCTTCGCTTCGGCGGCCTTGGCCTCGTCCAGGTCCTTGCCGCGGATCGCGGTGTCGGCCAGCACGGTGACCCGGCCCGGCTGCACTTCGAGAATGCCGCCGGCCACGAACACGAACTCTTCCTCGCCGGTGTCAGCGCGCTGGATGCGCACCGCGCCCGGCCGGATGCGGGTGATCAGCGGCGTGTGGCGGGGCAGGATGCCCAGCTCGCCGCTCTCGCCCGGCAGCGCCACGAACTTCGCTTCGCCGGAGAAGATGGCTTCCTCGGCAGAGACGACGTCGACATGCAGGGTTGCCATGGTGTGTCCTTCAGATTACTGAATGGTCTTGGCTTTGGCGATCGCTTCGTCGATCGTGCCGACCATGTAGAAGGCCTGTTCCGGCAGGCTGTCGCACTCGCCGTTGACGATCATCTTGAAGCCGCGGATCGTTTCCTTCAGCGGCACGTACTTGCCCGGCGAGCCGGTGAAGACTTCGGCCACGTGGAAGGGCTGGCTCAGGAACCGCTGGATCTTGCGGGCACGGGCCACGGCCAGCTTGTCTTCGGGGGCCAGTTCGTCCATGCCCAGGATCGCGATGATGTCGCGCAGTTCCTTGTAGCGCTGCAGCGTGCCTTGCACCGCACGGGCGACGCCGTAGTGCTCTTCGCCGACCACGTTCGGGTCGAGCTGGCGGCTGGTCGAGTCGAGCGGGTCCACGGCCGGGTAGATGCCCAGCGAAGCGATGTCGCGCGACAGCACCACGGTGGAATCCAAGTGGGCGAAGGTCGTGGCCGGCGACGGGTCGGTCAGGTCATCCGCAGGGACGTACACGGCCTGGATCGAGGTGATCGAGCCGACCTTGGTCGACGTGATGCGCTCTTGCAGGCGGCCCATTTCCTCGGCCAGCGTCGGCTGGTAGCCCACGGCCGACGGCATGCGGCCCAGCAGTGCCGACACTTCGGTACCGGCCAGCGTGTAGCGGTAGATGTTGTCGACGAAGAACAGCACGTCCTTGCCTTCGTCGCGGAACGACTCGGCGATCGTCAGGCCGGTCAGCGCGACGCGCAGGCGGTTGCCCGGCGGCTCGTTCATCTGGCCATAGACCATCGCGACCTTCGACTCGGGCAGGTTCTCCAGGTTCACGACGCCGGAGTCGGCCATCTCGTGATAGAAGTCGTTGCCTTCGCGGGTGCGCTCGCCGACACCGGCGAACACCGACAGGCCCGAGTGCGCCTTCGCGATGTTGTTGATCAGCTCCATCATGTTGACGGTCTTGCCGACGCCGGCGCCACCGAACAGGCCCACCTTGCCGCCCTTGGCGAACGGGCACACCAGGTCGATCACCTTGATGCCGGTTTCGAGCAGGTCTTGCGACGGGCTCAGTTCGTCATAGGCCGGCGGCTTGCGGTGGATCGACGCAGTGAGCTCCTGGTCGACCGGACCGCGTTCGTCGATCGGCGCGCCCAGCACGTCCATGATGCGGCCGAGCGTGGCACGACCCACCGGCACCATGATCGGCTTGGCGGTGTTCTTCACCGTCAGGCCGCGGCGCAGGCCGTCGGACGAGCCCAGCGCAATCGTGCGCACCACGCCGTCGCCCAGCTGCTGCTGCACTTCCAGCGTCAGGTTCGAGCCTTCCATCTTCAGCGCGTCATAGATCCGGGGCATGGCGTTGCGCGGGAACTCCACGTCCACCACCGCGCCGATGCACTGAACGATCTTGCCTTCTGCAGAAACCGAAGCCATGTTCTTTCCTTTGAATCAAATCTTCTGGGTCAGACCGCTGCCGCACCGGCAACGATCTCGGACAGTTCTTTGGTGATCGCCGCCTGGCGGGTCTTGTTGTAGACCAGCTTCAGCTCGCCGATGACGCTGCCGGCGTTGTCGGTCGCCGACTTCATCGCCACCATGCGCGCCGATTGCTCGGACGCCATGTTCTCGGCCACCGCCTGGTAGACCAGGGCTTCGGTGTAGCGCACCAGCAGCTCGTTGATCACCGTCGGCGCGTCGGGCTCGTACAGGTAATCCCAGCCGTGCGTGCCCTTGTCGACCACCATGCTGTCGGCCGCGAGCGGCAACAGCTGCAACACCACCGGTTCCTGCTTCATCGTGTTGATGAAACGCGTGTAGCACAGGAACACCTGCTTCAGCTTGCCCTCGGCGTACGCGTCGAACAGCACCTTCACGGGGCCGATCAGCTTGTCGAGGTGCGGCTTGTCACCGAGCTGCGTGGCCTGCGACACCACCTTGGCGCCGATGCGGTTCAGGAAGCCCAGGCCCTTGTTGCCGATGGCAACCGCCTCGGCACCCAGGCCCTGCGCTTCCAGCTCGCGCAGCTTGCCGGTGACGGCGCGCAGCACGTTGGTGTTCAGGCCGCCGCACAGGCCCTTGTCGGTGGACACGACGATGAAGCCGACCGTCCTGGCGCCGTCGTTGGCGACCATGAACGGGTGCTTGTACTCGGGCGTGGCCGTCGACAGGTTGGCCGCCAGGTTGCGGATCTTCTCGGCGTACGGACGCGCATGGCGCATGCGGTCCTGCGCCTTGCGCATCTTGGAGGCGGCAACCATCTCCATGGCCTTGGTGATCTTCTTGGTGTTCTCCACCGATTTGATCTTGCCGCGTATTTCCTTGCCTGCTGCCATCAGCGAACTCCTATGGTTTTCCGGTCACCCGAAGGTGACAGGGGTTCTTCTTCAGGCGAAGCTCTTCTTGAAGGCCGTGACGGCTGCGGACAATTCGGCTTCCGCTTCCTTGTCGAGCTGCTTGCTGTCTTCGATCTTCTTCAGCAGGGCTGCGTGGCTGCTCTTCAGGAACTGGTGCAGGCCGGCTTCGAAGGCCAGGATCTTCTTGACCTCGATGTCGTCCATGAAGCCCTTGTTGACCGCGAACAGCGTCGCGCCCATCAGGCTGATCGACAACGGCGAGTACTGCGACTGCTTCAGCAGTTCGGTCACGCGGGCACCGCGGTCGAGCTGCTTGCGGGTGGCGTCATCGAGGTCGGAGGCGAACTGCGCGAACGCCGCCAGCTCGCGGTACTGCGCCAGGTCGGTACGGATGCCGCCGGACTGGCTCTTGATGATCTTGGTCTGGGCCGACGAACCGACGCGCGACACCGAGATACCGGCGTTGATCGCGGGGCGGATGCCGGCGTTGAACAGCGAGGTTTCCAGGAAGATCTGGCCGTCGGTGATCGAGATCACGTTGGTCGGCACGAACGCGGACACGTCGCCGGCCTGCGTCTCGATGATCGGCAGCGCGGTCAGCGAGCCGGTCCGGCCCTTGACTTCACCCTTGGTGAAGGCTTCGACGTAGTCGGCGTTGACGCGGGCGGCGCGCTCGAGCAGGCGGCTGTGCAGGTAGAACACGTCGCCGGGGTAGGCTTCGCGGCCCGGCGGGCGGCGCAGCAGCAGCGAGACCTGGCGGTAGGCGACGGCCTGCTTGGACAGGTCGTCATAGACGATCAGCGCATCTTGCCCGCGGTCGCGGAAGTACTCGCCCATCGTGCAGCCGGAGTACGCCGACACGTACTGCATCGCGGCCGATTCGGCGGCCGACGCGGCGACGACGATGGTGTAGTCCATCGCGCCGTTGGCTTCGAGCGAGCGCACCACGTTCTTGATCGACGACGCCTTCTGGCCGATCGCAACGTAGATGCAGGTCATGTTCTGACCCTTCTGGTTGATGATCGCGTCGATCGCGACGGCGGTCTTGCCGGTCTGGCGGTCGCCGATGATCAGTTCGCGCTGGCCGCGGCCGACCGGCACCATCGAGTCGATGGACTTCAGGCCGGTCTGCATCGGCTGGTCGACCGACTTGCGGGCGATCACGCCCGGGGCGATCTTCTCGATCGGGGCCTGCAGCTTGGCGTTGACGGGACCCTTGCCGTCGATTGGCTGGCCCAGCGCGTTGACGACGCGGCCGATGAGCTCGGGGCCGACCGGCACTTCGAGGATGCGGCCGGTGCACTTGACCGTGTCGCCTTCGGAGATGTGCTCGTACTCACCCAGAATCACCGCGCCGACGGAGTCGCGCTCGAGGTTCAGCGCCAGGCCGAACGTGTTGCCGGGGAACTCCAGCATTTCGCCTTGCATCACGTCCGACAGGCCGTGGATGCGGCAGATGCCGTCGGTCACCGACACCACGGTGCCCTGGTTGCGAATGTCGGTCGAACCGGCCAGGCCCTCGATGCGGGACTTGATCAGTTCGGAAATTTCTGCGGGATTCAGTTGCATTGCTTTCTCCGGTCCGCGGCACGCTGGCCTGCAGGTTGGAATGCTGTCGCCTGCGGCGGACAACCCTTGCGGGTCGTCACGCCGTGAGCGCCACCTTCATTTGTTCGAGACGGGCCTTGACCGAGGTGTCGAGCACCTCGTCGCCGACCACCACGCGGATGCCGCCGATCAGTTCGGGCTCGACCTGCACGCTGGCCGTCAGCTTGCGACCGAAGCGCTTCTCGAGCGACGCGACCACGGCCGTCAGCTGGGCCGCATCGATCGGGAAGGCGCTGTAGACGGTGGCGTCCGAGACGCCCGAGCGTTCGCTGACCAGCGCATGGAACTGCACCGCCA
Source organism: Rhizobacter sp. OV335 (assembly GCF_900142965.1). Classification (GTDB taxonomy): domain Bacteria; phylum Pseudomonadota; class Gammaproteobacteria; order Burkholderiales; family Burkholderiaceae_C; genus Rhizobacter. Next base: position 95,858 of record NZ_FRCQ01000002.1, on the reverse strand, counting down.
CTTCGGGCAGCGCGGCCAGGCGGCCGTTCTCGATGATCGCGCGCAGCAGGTTGCGCGTGGCGTCCGACAGCGGCGACTTGACGACCGAGGTGATCACGTCGAACACCTGGTCGACGGTCGCCTTCGGGTTGTCGGCGTACTGGCGCATCTGCGCGTTCGCGGCGACGGCCGCGATCGCGTCGAGCTGCTCGGAGGCCTGCTTCAGGTCACCCTTGCCGGCGACCTGGAACAGCGCTTCCGCGTACGGGCGGGCGATGGTAGCGAGCTCGGCCATGGTCAGAGTTCCGTCTTCAGGCGGTTCAACAGGTCGGCGTGGACGCCGGCGTTGACTTCCTTGCGGAGGATCTGCTCGGCACCCTTGACGGCCAGTGCGGCGACCTGCTCGCGCAGCGCCTCGCGGGCCTTCAGCGATTCCTGTGCAGCTTCGGCCTTGGCGGCGGCGACGATCTTCGCGCCCTCTTCGCTGGCGCGGGTCTTGGCCTCTTCGACCATGGCCTGGGCCAGGCGCTCGGCATCGGCCAGGCGCTGAGCGGTTTCGTTGCGAGCGGCCGAGAGCTGCTCTTCGACGCGGCGGTTGGCGGCGCTCAGGTCGGCTTTCGCCTTGTCGGCGGCCGACAGGCCGTCGGCGATCTTCTGCGCACGCTCGTCGAGTGCCTTCACGATGGGCGGCCACACGAATTTCATCGTGAACCCGACCAGGATCAGGAACACGATCAACTGCGCGATCAGCGTAGCGTTGATGCTCACGTTGTTGCCTCTGGAACTAAAGAGAGAGGGGCTCCGGTGATCCGGCGCGGCTTACTTCGGCAGGTTGGCGATCTGGGCCAGGAACGGGTTGGCGGTGGCGAACCACAGCGCGATACCGGTGCCGATGATGAAGGCCGCGTCGATCAGGCCGGCCAGCAGGAACATCTTGGTCTGCAGCTCGTTCATCAGCTCGGGCTGGCGGGCGGCCGACTCGAGGTACTTGCTGCCCATGATGCCGATGCCGATGCAGGCGCCGACGGCACCCAGACCGATGATGAGGCCGGCGGCGAGGGCAACAAAGCTAATGACTTCCATGGTGACTCCTGTTTAGGTTTGGTAGAAAAAAACGAACGAAAGAAGAAAGAACGACCTGCCGCGAAAGATCAGTGGTGATCGTGCGCCTGGCCCACGTAGACGAGGGTCAGCATCATGAAGACGAAGGCCTGCAGCGTGATGATCAGGATGTGGAAGATGGTCCACACCGAGCCGGCGATGATGTGGCCGAGGAACAGCGCGATGCCGGTGCCGGTGAAGGCGAAGGCGCCGCCCATCAGCGCGATCAGCATGAAGATCAGTTCGCCGGCGTACATGTTGCCGAACAACCGCATGCCGTGCGAGACGGTCTTGGCGACGAACTCGATCAGCTGCATCGCGAAGTTGACCGGGTACAGGAACCACTTGTCGCCGAACGGGGCCGAGAACAGCTCGTGCACCCAGCCGCCGGCGCCCTTGATCTTGACGTTGTAGAACAGGCAGACCAGCAGCACGCCGAGCGACAGGCCCATCGTGATCGACAGGTCGGCGGTCGGCACGACGCGCAGGTACGGCAGGCCGACGGTGTGCGCGTTGACCCACGGCAGCAGGTCGACCGGCAGCATGTCCATCGCGTTCAGCAGGAAGATCCACACGAACACGGTCAGCGCGAGCGGCGCGACCATCTTGCGGCTCTGCGCGTTGTGGACGATGCCCTTGGCCTGGCTGTCGACCATCTCGACCAGGATCTCGACGGCGGCCTGGAAGCGGCCCGGGCGGCCCGACGTGGCCTTGCGCGCGGCCAGCCACAGCAGCCAGCAGCCCAGCGCGCCGAGCACGACGGTGAAGAACACCGAATCGAGGTTGATCACCGAGAAGTCGACGACCCCTTCCTGGTGCTTGTTCTGCAGATGGTGCAGGTGGTGAATGATGTATTCACCGGCGCTTGGGGCGTGCTCTTGGCCTTCGGTCGTCATTCGTGAAACCCTGTATCCATCAGCGGCGGCGCCACAGCAGCGCCAGCCAGTTCACCTTCATGCACACCACCATCGTGACCAGCAGCACTGGCCAACTGAGGTTGGGCACAACTTTTGCTGCAATCACCAGCATCGCGATGGCAACTGCAATCTTCAACATTTCCCAGAACATGAAGCCGACGGCCGCAGCCATCGCGTTTCGTGTCCCGCGTGTCATTCCCCTGGCGAGCAATGCCGCCGGAAGAACAACCGCCGCCGCGCCGTACAACGCCGACCAGGCAGCTCCAGATCCTTGTCCCGTCAGTTGCGTCACGACGACCGCGATGGCCGTGCAAAGCAAACCCGCCACCGCCTGCACCGCAACCACCCTCCAGGGCGATACCTGGGGAATTCGTCCTCGCAAGGCCTGAGCTTCTTCACGCGTCAGGGTCTTGAAAGGCTGGTCGTCGATGCCATCTTCTGGGGCTCTGCCACGGTCGAGGGGTTCGGTCATGGCGGAGAAGACAGTCGTCAGCAGCAAAGCCTCGGGATTATATGGGCAAAGACCCGCGCTCCCTGACACACCCCGACACAGACAGCGGACATCTAGGGCAGCTCGAGGTAGCGGGCCGCCAGCGCCTCGAAGGCGCCGACCGATGCCGCTTCGTTGAAGGCCGCCCCCAACTCGTCGCGCATCAGGCGGCCGACCTCGGGGGCCACGCGCAGCGCTTCGCGCGCATCCAGGAACAGCAGGCGGCAGCGCCGCGCCAGCACGTCTTCGACGGAGCGGGCCATCTCGATGCGCACCGCGAAGCGCACCATCGCCTCGCTCAGCCCGCCGTCGCCGTCGCGCCACAGCCAGTGGTCGGCGCCGGGCAGGGCGCGCAGCGCCGGCAGGTCGGTGCCGTAGCGCGCTTCGCCGGGGCTGCGCGTCAGTGACACCGAGGACTCGGCCGGCGCGCCCGCCAGCGGCAGCCGCACCGTGACGCCCGCCGGCCGCGCCGGCAGCAGCGCGGCGTCGGCACAGCGTGCGAGCACGTCTTCGGCCATCGCGCGGTAGGTGGTCCACTTGCCGCCGGTCACCGTGACGAGGCCCGAGCGGCCGACGATCACCGTGTGCTCGCGCGACAGCGCCTTCGTGTTGCCACCGTCGTCCTCCGGCGGCTTGACGAGCGGCCGCAGCCCGACCCACACCGATCGCACGTCGGCCCGCGTCGGGGCGCGGCTCAGGTAGCGGCCTGCTTCTCGCAGGATGAACTCGACCTCGTCGTGGAACGGCGCCGGCTCGGCCGCCAGGTCGTCGCGCGGCGTGTCGGTGGTGCCGAGCAGCGTCTTGCCGAGCCAGGGCACCGCGAACAGCACGCGGCCGTCGGCGGTCTTCGGGATCAGCAGCGCATGGTCGCCCGGCAGGAAGCTGCGGTCGACGACCAGGTGCACGCCCTGGCTGGGCGCCACCATCGGCGCGCGGCCGGGCGTGCCGGGTTCGCGGTCGAGGTCGCGGATCTCGTCGACCCACACGCCGGCGGCGTTGACCACGCAGGCGGCGCGCACGGTGAAGCGTTCGCCGCGCTCGCGGTCGTGCGCCAGCAGGCCGGTCACGCGGCCGCCTTCGCGCAGCAGGCCGTCGACGCGGCAGTGGTTGACGACGCAGGCGCCGCGCGCGACGGCGGTGCGGGCCAGCGCGATCGCGAGCCGCGCGTCATCGAACTGGCCGTCCCAGTACTTGACGCCGCCGTGCAGGCCCTCGGCCCGCACCGTGGGCAGCAGCGCGCGCGTCTGCGCGGTCGACAGCAGCTGCGTGTCGCCCAGCCCGCGCCGGCCGGCCAGTGCGTCGTAGAGCTTCAGCCCGATGCCGTAGAACCAGCGCTCCCACCAGCGGTAGCCCGGCATCACGAAGGCGAGCGGCTGTGCGAGGTGGGGCGCGTTCGCGAGCAGCGTCGCGCGCTCGTGCAAGGCCTCGCGCACCAGCGCGACGTTGCCCTGGGCGAGGTAGCGCACGCCGCCGTGCACCAGCTTGGTCGCGCGCGACGAGGTGCCCTTCGCGAAATCCTCGCCTTCGAGCAGCACGACGCGGAAGCCGCGCGCCGCCGCGTCGAGCGCGACGCCCAGGCCGGTCGCGCCGCCGCCGATCACCGCCAGGTCCCATGGCGTGGCGTCGCGCAGGCGCGCGAGCTGCTCATCCCGATTCATGGCTTCAGCCGAAGAGCGTCGCCGGCAGCCCCGGCACGTCGACCCGGAACGCCAGCACGCGGCCGGCCAGCGGCTGCCGCGCCAGTTCGTCGGCCGGGCGCTTCTCGCGCGAGGTCGTCACGTACAGCGTCTTCAGGTCGGCACCGCCGAAGCACGGCATCGTCGCGCAGCGCACCGGAAGCTTCAGTTCGGCGAGCACCTCGCCGGCGGGCGACAGGCGCAGCAGCCGCTGGCCTTCGAACATCGCCGACCAGTACGCGCCTTCGCTGTCGACTGCCGCGCCGTCGGGCCGGCCGCCATAGGTGGCGAGGTCCTGCTCCGGTTGCTTCAACGGGAAGCGCGCGAACACGCGGCGCGGGCCGGGCTGGCCACTCGCGCCGTCGAAGTCCATCGCGAACACGGTGTGCGAGGTGGTGTCGCTCCAGTACATCGTGCGGCCATCGGGACTCCACGCGAGGCCGTTCGACACCGTCACGTCGTCGGCGACGCGCTGCAGCGTGCCGCCGCTGAAGCAGTACAGCGCTGCGAGCGCCGGCTTGCGCGGCTCGTAGATCGTGCCGACCCAGAAGCGGCCTTGCGGATCGCACTTGCCGTCGTTGAAGCGTTCGAGCGCGGTGTCGTACGGCGCGGCGACGAGCGGCGTGCGCTCGCCGGTGCGGGTGTCGAAGCGCCACAGCCCGTCGCGCATCGCCAGCAGCATGCCGCCGTCGCGCATCGCGGCGCAGCTCGCGACCTCGGTCGCGAAGCTCCAGTGCGCATGCTGGCCGCTCGCCGGATCGAAGCGGTTCAGCGCGAAGCCGGCGATGTCGCACCAGTAGAGCGCCTGCTCGACCGGGTGCCACAGCGGCGATTCGCCGAGCACCGAGGCCGGTGCGGGCAGCGGCTCGTGCGCGTCAGGGGTCAGGTCGCGCATCTCAGACCGGCGACACGTCGATCTTCATCCACGCATCCAGGCTCTCGCCCGGTTGCAGCGTGCGCAGGCCGTGCGCCGCCGGATCGGCCATGTGGATCGCGTTGCTGACGTGGCTGACCGGTTCGACGCAGTAGTACGGCTTCTCGGCCGGCGTGTAGACGACGAGGTAGGGCAGCGACGACGTGACCTGCATCGAGAACTTCTCATCGCGGATGCGTGCCGGGCCGGTCCAGCCTTCGAAGCAGTTGTCGAAGCCGAGGTGCGACACGTCGCCGTCGATGCCCGGCTGCGGATGCTTGCGCACCGGCAGCTGCGTGGCGTCGGAATCCCAGCGGTCGGACAGGTCGATGTGCAGCCGGCTGCGCTCGCGGCGGTGGAAGTACGGGTGCCAGCCGACACCGGCCGGCTGCGCGGCGTCGTGCGTGTTGGTCAGCACGAGCTGCACGCCGCATTGCGACGGCGTCAGCGTGAAGTACTGCTTCACGCTGAACGGGAACGGCCAGTGCTCGTCGGGCACGTGGGTGTAGCCCAGCACCAGCTCGGTCGCGCTGGTGGAGAGCACCTCCCAGGCGCGCTGCCACGCCACGCCGTGCAGCGAATGCGGGCTGTCGTCGAAGTTCGGCGCGGTGGTGTAGTCCTTGCCCTTCCAGCGGAAGCGCCGGTAGCCGAGGCGGTTGGAGTACGGCACCATCGGATAGCTGCCGCCCAGGCGCGGGGACTGCAGGTCGCCCGGTTCGGTGGATCTCAGGATGGGTTGGTCGCGATGCCACAGGCCGGCGATGGTGCCGCCCAAGTCGGGGCGGACGGCCAGGCGCAACGCGCCGGCATGCAATTCAAAGCTGTTGTTCGACGATCCAGTCATTGGCCTTCCCGGCAAGGGTGGAACACAAGGCGCCCATGGCGCCCAGGATGGCGGCAATGCTACGCCGGTACCGCGCCGAAACCGGCCGGGTGCCCGGCTTCTTTCTGGGGGTGCCGGGCCCGCGTCTTCAGGGTATGTCAGTACGCGGCCTCGGCACGCGTGCCGCTCGCGAGCGTGTGCACGTGCTCGGTGTCGCGCGTGCGCAGCGCGGCCAGCGCGGCCTGCGCGCCGCGCATCATCAGCCCGAGGTCGGACGCGATCGCGACGAAATCGAAGCCGGCGGCACGGTACTGCGCGACCACCTCGGGCGTGCCGCCAACGGTACCGACCGGCTTGCCGATCGCCTTGCAGCGCTGCACGCCTTGCGACATCAGGTCGAGCACGGCCGGGTGCATCGGCTGGCCGACGTGGCCCATCGTGGCCGACAGATCGGCCGGGCCGAGGAAGATCGCATCGACCCCCGGCACCGCGGCGATCGCCTCGAGCTGCTGGATGGCCGCCGGCGTCTCGAGCTGGATGATCGCGCCGATGTTCTGATTGGCGGTGGTCGCATGGTTGGCGATGGTGCCGAAGCGCGAGCCGCGGTTGATGCCGGCCATGCCGCGCATGCCGTCGGGCGGGTAGCGCGTCGCGGCGATCGCGCGGCGTGCCTCGTCGGCATCCTGCACGAAAGGAAACAGCAGCGTCGACGCCCCCGCGTCCAGCACGCGCTTGACCACCACCGCGTCGTTCCACGGCACGCGCACCACCGGCAGCATCTTGGTCGACGAGACCGCCTGCAGCAGGTGCACCAGGTCCATCAGGTCGAGCGGCGAATGCTCCATGTCGAGCACGCCCCAGTCGAAGCCGGCGCAGCCCATCGCCTCGGCGACGATCGGGCTGCCCGACGAGATCCATGTGCCGATCGGCGGGTGCGCTCCGGAAGAGCCGAGCAACTGGCGGAACGCATTCATGGGATCTCCTTGATCGTCGCTAGTAGGTCGAGGTCTGCCAGTCGAGCGCCACCTTCAGGTAGTGCGCGCCGGGGATCGGGTTGAAGTAGTACGGCGGGATTTCCTCGAAGCCGAGCGACGCGTACAGGCCGCGCGCGGTTTCCATGTCGTCGAGCGTGTCCAGCAGCATCGACGAGTAGCCGGCACGGCGTGCCTCGTCCATCAGCGCCTGCGCGAGCACGCGGCCCAGGCCGAAGCGGCGGAACGCCGGCCGCACGAACAGGCGCTTCATCTCGCAGGCGTTCGCGTAGTCGGCGTCGGGCAGGCCGCGGATCGCGCCGCAGCCGGCCACCGCGCCGTCGACCATCGCGAGCAGCAGGTGCCCGCTGGGCGATGCGTAGTCGCCGGGCAGGCGGGCGAGTTCGTTCTCGAAATCCTGGAAGCACAGGTCGATGCCCAGGCTGTCCGCGTACTCGCGCATGATGGCGCGCGTGGCGTCGAGCAACTCCGGCGTGTCGGGGGCGACCAGTTCGATGACGGGCGTGTCCATGCAGGGGTCAAGTGTAGGCATCCCGGCCCGGCTTGTCAGGTGCGCAGGCTCCAGACCCAGCCGGCCACCCCGGCGCAGGCGAGCAGCAGCACCAGCGCGAGCAGGCGTGTGACCAGGGTGTCGCGCGATGCCGGCGTGTCATCCGACAAGGCCTTGTCGCCGCGCACCATCGCGCCGGTCAGGTTGTTGCCGCGCTTGAGCAGGTAGAACAGGATGGCCGCGATGTGCAGCAGCACCAGCGTGTAGATCAGCCACTGGCCCCAGCTCTTGTGCCACGAGGTGGCGAGGCTGCTGGTGGCGCCGCTGACGAATCGGATCAGCGGCCCGGTGGTCGAGATCTCGTCGTCGGACACCAGCCCGCTCGCGACCTGCAGCCCGAGGATCGCGAGCATCGCGAACACCGACAGCGCGCCGCTCGGGCTGTGGCCGACCTCCAGCCATTCGTCGCGCCGGCTCTGGCCGCGCAGGTGGCGCAGCAGCGTGGCCGGCGCATGGATGAAGCTCGCGAAACGCGACCAGCGCCCGCCGACGAAGCCCCACAGCAGGCGGAACGCGAGCAGCGTGAACACCATCAGGCCGAAGCGCAGGTGCCATTCCATCGCGTTGCCGCCGACCTTGGCGCTGGCGACCGAGCCGACGATGCAGATCACGAGCAGCCAGTGGAACAACCGGGTCGGCAGGTCCCAGACGCGCACCGGCGTCGGGGGCAGGTTCGGTTCGATCGGCATGGCGTGGCGCGGCCGCGGCGGCCGGGAGTGATGGGCAGGCGCAAAGATAACCCGGGCGCTGTCGCGGTTACAAAAAAGAAGGGGCAGCATGTCGATTCCCGCCGCTGCGGCGCGTCGCAGCCATGAAGCCGTCGCTTCCCATTCATCCAAGGAGATCCAGCATGCGATTCATGATCCTGATCAAGGCCGACAAGAACTCCGAAGCCGGCGTGATGCCCGACACCCAACTGCTCGAGGCCATGGGGCAGTTCAACGAAGAGCTCGTGAAGGCCGGCGTGATGCAGGCCGGTGAAGGGCTGCAGCCGAGTTCGAAGGGCGCGCGCGTGCGCTTCCAGGGGCGCGAGCGCAGCGTCATCAACGGTCCGTTCAGCGGCGACAAGGGGCTGATCGCCGGCTTCTGGCTCTGGAAGCTGAACTCGCTCGACGAGGCGATCGCCTGGGTCAAGCGCTGCCCGAGCCCGATGGGCGAGTCGTCGGAGATCGAGATCCGCCAGGTCTTCGAAGCCGAGGACTTCGGCGCCGAGTTCACGCCCGAGCTGCGCGAGCAGGAAGACCGCTTGCGCGCGCAGATCGAGTCGACGCAGGCGAAACCCCCCGCGGCGGTCAACCCGGTGCCGCCTGCCACCGGCAGCACACCCTACCTCGTGATCAAGGGCGCGAAGGACGCGATCGCCTGGTACCAGAAGGTGTTCGGCGCGCAGGTGGTGATGCAGATGGACGCGCCCGACGGCAAGACGATGCACGCCGAACTGCAGGTGGGTACCGCGAAGTTCATGCTGACCGAGGAGCGGGCGGAGCACCAGGCGCTGAGCCCGCTGACGCTGGGCGGCTCGTCGAGCTCGGCACTGCTGTACGTGCCCGACACCGATGCGATCGTCAACCAGGCGGTGGCCGCGGGCGCACGGGTCACGATGCCGGTGGCCGACCAGTTCTGGGGCGACCGCAGCGGCCATCTGATCGACCCGTTCGGCCACCAGTGGTTCATCTCGACGCACAAGGAAGACCTGACGCCGCAGCAGGTGAGCGAGCGCCTGCAGAAGATGTTCGGCTGATCCGCCGGAATGCCCCGTCGGTCCGCCAGGGGATCGCGGGGCTGATCCAATCGGGGGCATGAAGATCGATTTCGTCTCCGACGTTTCCTGCCCGTGGTGCGCCATCGGGCTCAAGTCCCTCGAAGAGGGCATCGCCCGGCTCGGCGACACCGTGAAGGTGGACCTGCACTTCCAGCCGTTCGAGCTGAACCCCGACATGGCGCCGCAGGGCCAGGACATCGGCGAGCACCTGATGCAGAAGTACGGCGCGACCGCCGAGCAGCGGGCGCAGAGCGGCGAGGCCATCCGCGCGCGCGGTGCGGCGCTCGGGTTCACGTTCCGCATGGATTTGCGCGGGCGCATCTACAACACCTTCGATGCGCACCGGTTGCTGCACTGGGCCGAACTCGAGGGCCGGCAGCTCGCGCTGAAGCATGCGCTGTTCAAGGCCTATTTCACCGACGGCCAGGACCCCAGCTCGCACGAAGTGCTGGTGACGGTGGCGGGCGAGGTCGGGCTCGACGTGCAGCGTGCCCGCGAGGTGCTCGCGTCGAACGAGTTCGCCGACGAGGTGCGCGAGCGCGAGGAGTTCTACCGCCAGCACGGCATCCAGGCCGTGCCTTCGGTGATCATCAACGACCGCCACCTGATCCAGGGCGGCCAGCCGCCCGAGGTGTTCGAGCGGGCGTTGCGCGAATTGCTCAGTGCTGCTTGAGCCACTGCCCGTTGACGTTCACCAGCGCGCACGGTTCGGTGTAGGGCTTGCGGTTGACCTCGCAGGCCGACATGGCCTGGCGCGCCGCCTCGCGCGGTGAGCCCTGGCCGGAGCGCCAGCCGAAAGCGCCGCTGTCGGACGACGCGAAGGCCTTGTGGTTCGGCTGGGCCAGGTAGTCGTCGGTGAAGGCCTTCAGCGCGTCCGGGCCGGTGATCACGTCGGCGGCCTGGGCGGCACGCGGGTCGAACTGCTCCTGCGTCGACGACTCGGCGGCCTCGCGGTGGAGGCGCTTGGTGTACGAGCGGTACGAGAACAGCGAGGTCGCCAGCATCAGCACCAGCAGGATGCCCATGATCATGGCGGCAACGCCGTTGCCCTGGCGAGGCTGCGGGCCGTAGTCGTTGTCACCGTCGGTGCCGGGCCAGAACATCATCGCGAGGCCGACCAGCGAGCCGGCGACCGGCACCGGCAGCAACAGGGACCACCAGCCGCTGCGGTTCAGGTCGTGCAGCCGGATCGCACTGACGCGCATCGACCAGACCCCGAAGGCGGCGAATGCCAGCAGCAGCGGCACGACGACCGCCGCCGAGCGGAAGATCGGGATGATCACGGCCGCGCCGATGCCGATCAATGCGACACCGAGCAGGCTCAGCATGCCGGTGTTGAAGTAGGCGATGCGGCCCATGCGGCCGTCGAAGCTCAGGCTCATCACCGGCGGCAGGTCGTCGGTGCCTTCGTGCATCACCGCGACACCGGATTTCGGCGGCGCATAGCGACCGCCGTTGCGGGCCGCCAGGCGCTCGGCGCGGGCGCGGTCCATCTCTTCCTGCTTGTTGGCGATCGCGCGCGCGATGTCGGTGGAGCAGTTGCGGCAGAACGCACGCTGGGGCTGGCGTTCGCCGCAGTTGGGGCAGGTCACCTGCTCTTCGAGCGGCGCGAGCGGTGGGATCGTGGCCGCGAGCGGCTTCGGCGGCGGTGCAGCGACGGGCGCCGCCGTGGCGGTCATCGCGGGTGCCGGCGGGGGCGCCACCGCTGGCGGCGTCGGTGGGACCGGCACGGGCTTGCCGTCCATCGTCTCGACCAGCACCTGCATGCCCATCTGGCGAAACTTCTGGACGTAGCGCTCGACATCGTCCTGGGCCACGGCGCGCTTGATCACGGTGCGCCCGCCGGAGAACACCTCATCGAGCCGTTCGCCGTCGACCTTGTACGCCTGGCCGAAGCTCCGCTTGACGTCGTCGGCACGAAACCCACCCACCAGTTCGCCCGCGAACACCAGGCGCACTTGTGCACTGCCTTCCATTGAATCCCTCCAGGGCGCAAGCCCCTGCGCCGTTTGGGGCGAGAGCATAAGCGGCGCCATGGGGCGGACGGCCCCCGCAAGCGGCCATTCATCCCCAATATTGGGGAGATGTGTGCGATTGTTCGGATGGATAGAAACAGTTCATGGGCTGTTTACCGGGTTTACAGCATTCAAGCAGTAAATCAGATCTACAGGCTAGAATATGTGAATCAGAAATACAGCCTGGAATTTGTATGCCTGACTTCACCGTTCGCACGGCCGACCAATTGCCGACCTTGCTGCAGGCCTTCCGCAAGGAGGCCGGCCTGACGCAAAGCGAAGCCGCCCTGCGCCTCGGCGTGACCCAGCAGACCTATTCGGCGCTGGAGCGCAATGCCGAAAAAGTGGGCAGCGCGCGGCTGCTGAAACTGCTGGGCATCCTCGGTGTCGAGCTGGTGCTGAGCAAGCCGGCGTCCGGCCCCACGCAGCCGGCTGCGGCCGATCCGCGCACACCGGCCTGGTGACCCATGGGACGCCGCTCGCACACCCGCTCGCTGGGGCTCTGGATGAACGGGGTCTTCGTCGGCACCTGGAGCCGGGCCCCGAACGGGCCGGACACGCTGCAGTACGACCTCGACTGGACGCGGTCGGAGCAGGGGAGGCCGCTGTCGTTGTCGCTGCCGTTCACCCCGGGCAACGGGCCGCATCGCGGCGACAAGGTTCGCGCCTGTTTCGACAATCTGTTGCCGGACAGTCAGGACATCCGCGAGCGGATGGCACGCCGCTACGAGACCGGCACGACCGATGCGTTCGACCTGCTGGCCGAGACCGGTCGCGACTGCGTCGGGGCGCTGGAAATCCTGCCGACGGACCAGACCCCGGCCGACCCGTCGACCCTGCAGGCGCAGCCGCTGACCGACGCCGACGTCGCCGAGGTGCTGCGCGGAACCACGACGCCGCATGCGCTGGGCCTGGTGGCCAACGACGACGACTTCCGCATCTCCATCGCGGGCGCGCAAGAGAAGACGGCGCTGCTGTTCCAGGACGGTCGCTGGTGCCTGCCGCGGGGCGGCATGCCCACCACGCACATCTTCAAGCTGCCGCTGGGGCTGATCGGCGGCATGAAGATCGACATGCGCGACTCGGTTGAGAACGAGTGGCTGTGCTCGCTGATCCTGCAGGCCCATGGCCTGCCGGTGGCGGTCAGCCGGCCGCTGCAGTTCGAGGACATGAAAGCCCTGGTGGTCGAGCGCTTCGACCGCGCGTGGTGGCGCAGCCCGGCCGGCGAGCGGCGGCTGATCCGCCTGCCGCAGGAAGACCTGTGCCAGGCGAGCGGCGTGCCGCCCGGGGCCAAGTACGAGGCCGAGGGCGGTCCCGGCATGGACCGCATCCTCGGCGTGCTCGACGGGTCGATGGCACGCGAGCACGATCGCCGGACCTTCTTCCGCGCGCAGTTGCTGTTCTGGATGCTGTGCGCGACGGATGGCCACGCGAAGAACTTCAGCCTCTTCCTGCGGCCCGGCGGGCGCTACCAGTTGACGCCGCTCTACGACGTGCTGTCGGCGTACCCGGTGCTGGGTGCCGGCCCGTCGAAGATCTCGCCCTTCAAGGCGAGGATGGCGATGGCGGTGCGCTCGAAGAGCGCGCACTGGAAGATGCAGGACATCCAGCGTCGGCATTGGGAGGCCCTCGGTGCGCGCCATGGCATCGTGACCGAAGACGGCCGGCAGGTCAGCTTCGTCATCGACGAACTGGTCGCGCAGACGCCGCGGGTGGTGGATGCCGTGCGCGCGCAGCTGCCGGGGGACTTTCCCGAGGGGCTGGCCGACAGCATCCTGGGGGGTCTGCAAGACGCGGCGAACAAGCTGGCGGCGCAACGCGGAACCGGACATTGACGGCATCGAATTTCGGAGTTTGCGGAATTGCTTGCCGTGGAGGCGCAGACGTCGCATAGTTTCGGAATTTCAGGAATCGACGGCTTCGATGCCGGAAATTCACCCACACCTCTCGAATTCCGAAATGCCGACCGACCCCTCCTCGCCGGGCCCGCTTCATATCGCCGCTGTGTCTGACCTGGGCCCTGCCGTGCGGGCGCGGCGGCGCGAACAGTCATTGCGGATCGACGACGCGGCGTCACTGAGTGGCGTCTCGGTCGATCTGCTCTCCCGGCTCGAGAACGGCAAGGGATCCGTCCGCCTCGACAAGCTCCTGGCCGTGCTGGACGGGTTGGGTCTGGCGCTCGTGGTCGGCCCGAAGGACGACCCTTGGATGCACGCGGTGTCGCGCTCCGTCACCGGGCATCTCGATCAGCCATGACGCCACTGACGACCCCACCGCATTCGCTCGCCCTCTGGGCCGACGGCCTGCAGGTCGCCACGCTGGGCCATGAACCGCTGGAGGATCGGTGGTCTCTCGATTACGCCCCCTCGTGGGTCGACACGCCGCAGGCCTTCCCGCTGTCACCGGCGCTGCCGCTCAAGCCACCTGCGACCGGCTACGCCGCCGGTGCCGTGAAACGCTTCGTCGAGAACCTGCTGCCTGAAGGCCGTGCGCTCGACGTCATCGCCACGACCTGCCGCGTGTCCAAGGCCAACGTGTTCGCGCTCATCAATGCGCTCGGCACCGAGACGACAGGCGCATTCAGGTTCTGGCCCACGGGCGAGGTGCCGCCCGCCATCGCCGCGACGCCACCACGCGAGGTGACACGCGACGAACTGAACCGGCGGTTGAGCGAGCGCGACGCGATTCCGCTGGCGGTGTGGGACGGCAAGGTTCGCATGTCCATCGCGGGGGTGCAGGACAAGCTGATGGTCTGGCTCGACCGTCCGCTCGACGAAGGCGGCCGCATGTTCCTCGTCGAGCCCCCGCTTGCGTCGACGCACATCCTGAAGCCGGAGCCGGACCGCAGGGCGACACCGCACCTCGTGGTCAACGAGCATTTCTGCATGTCGCTCGCCAAGCGCATGGGCCTTCCCGTCGCGGACGTCGGCATCTACCGGACGCCGAGGCCGGTGCTGGTCGTCCGTCGCTTCGATCGCGTGGTGTCGAACGGCGCAGCGCAGGCCACCGTGAAGCGGCTGCACGTCATCGACGCATGCCAGGCCTCGGACCTGCCGGTGACCTACAAGTACGAGCGCAATTTCGGAAGCGGCGAGCAGGTTCGCGACATCCGCGAAGGCGTCAGCTTCAGCATGCTGTTCGACCGCGTGGAGCAGACGCTCAACAAGGCCTCGGCACGGCTCACCTTGCTCCGGTGGGCGCTGTTCCAGTTCCTCATCGGCAACGGCGACGCGCATGGCAAGAACTTCTCGTTCTTCGTGCGCCCGCAGGGGTTGGAGCCGGCGCCCTGGTATGACCTCGTCAGCGTGCTGCAGTACCCAGCCATCGACCACGAACTGGCGATGGCCTATGGCGACGCGTTCTCGCACGATGAAGTCGGCGCATTTCAGTTGGCCGATTTCGCGCAGCGGTGCGGCATCGATCGTCGATTGTTGAAGCGAGAGGCTGCGCGCCTCGCCAGGCTGGCGACCGAGCATGCGCCGTTGCAGGCAAACGCTATCGACTACCTCGAAGAAGAGCGCGGCTTCTCGCTGCAGCTTCGGGACTTCGTCGTTGCGCAGGCTGCCCGGCTGTTGACGTTGGCGAGCGATGCCGCAAAGTTGCCGGATGGATACCTGTGAGGCTGCCGACAACAACGCCGGAAACAAAAAAGCCCGGCCGTGAGGGGCCGGGCTTTCAAGGCGTCTGAATCTGGTGGCCAAGGGCGGAATCGAACCACCGACACGCGGATTTTCAATCCGCTGCTCTACCAACTGAGCTACTTGGCCGTGAGCCGACGAGTATAGCAGCTTGCCGGCAGGCTTCGATCAGATGCCGCCGCTGCGCTTGTTGCGCGTCAGGTCGACGCCCAGCTGCTTCAGCTTGCGGTACAGATGCGTGCGCTCCAGCCCGGTCTTCTCGGCGACGCGCGTCATGCTGCCGTTCTCCTTGGCCAGGTGGAACTCGAAATAGCTCTTCTCGAAGGCATCGCGCGCCTCGCGCAGCGGCCGGTCGAGTTCGAAGCTTTGCTCCGATTGCGGCCCGATCGGCGGCAGCGGCAGCGCCACCACCTGGCTCACCGGAATCGACTCGAGCGGCATGCCGTATTCGATGCGCGGCAACGGCGGCGGCGGCGGGGGGGGCGGCGGCGGGGCCGCGCGGCTGTTCGGCTTGACCAGCGCCTGCTCCACCGCGCGCAGCAGCTTCTGCAGCGTGATCGGCTTCTCGAGGAATGCGATGGCGCCGACCTTCGTCGCCTCGACCGCGGTGTCGATCGTGCCGTGGCCCGACATCATGATCACCGGCATCGTCAGCAGCGTGGTCGCGCCCCATTCCTTCAGCAGCGTGATGCCGTCGACATCGGGCATCCAGATGTCGAGCAGCACCAGGTCCGGGCGCACGCGCTCCCGGCACGCGCGGGCCTGCGCGGCGTTCTCGGCCAGTTCGACCTGATGGCCTTCGTCGGTCAGGATCTCCGACAGCAGGGCGCGGATGCCCAGTTCGTCGTCTACAACAAGAATGGTGGCCATGAACCCTCAGTGCACCCGGCTGTCGGCGGCGGCCGCTTCAGCGGACCCAACCGGTGCGAATTTTGAAAATGATAGCGAAACTTGGGCGCCGATCACGACTTCTCCGTGCTCGGACGCCTCGGTGAGGTTGGCCAGCCGGATGCGCGCCCCGTGTTCATCGGCGATTTTCTTGACGACGGCCAAGCCCAGGCCGGTCCCCTTGCTCTTCGTGGTGACGTACGGTTCGAACGCCCGCTTCAGCACCTTGTCCGCGAATCCCGGGCCATTGTCGATCACCTGGAGCCGCACCGCGCGCACCTCGCCCTGCTCGGTGCGCGCGAGCTCGGTGGCCACCCGCACCTGGCCGTCGGGCCGCTCGGCCACCGCATCGAACGCGTTCTGCACCAGGTTGTGGATGACCTGGCGCAGCTGCGTCGTGTCGCCGATGATCGGCGGCAGGTCGGCCGCGAAGTCGGTGCGCAGCTGCCCCGATTCCTGCGCGGTGGCGTACAGCGTCAGCACCTCGGCCACCAGCCCGTTCAGGTCGAGTGCGAGCGGCCGCGCCGCCGGCAAGCGCGCGTAGTCGCGGAACTCGTTGACCAGCGTCTTCATCGCCTGCACCTGGCTGACGATGGTGCCGACCGAGCGCACCAGCATCGCCTGGTCGAGCCCCTCGAGCTTCGACTCGAGCTTGTGCTGCAGCCGTTCGGCCGACAGCTGGATCGGCGTCAGCGGGTTCTTGATCTCGTGCGCGAGGCGCCGCGCCACCTCGCTCCAGGCCTCGGCACGCTGCGCCGACACCACGTCGCTGATGTCGTCGAACACCATCAGCCGGCCGTCGTGCGGCATCGCGGCGCCGCGCACCAGCAGCGTCACCTTGTCGCGGTCGGGCGCGGTCTGCAGGTCGAACGCATCCTGCCAGTGGTCGCGCTCGCCGGCCTCGGGGCTGCTGCGGTGCAGGTCGAAGCGCTGCAGCACCGCCTGGCCGAAGGATTCGAGCCCCGGCACCTCGGCCAGCGTGCGGCCGCGGTAGGCCGACAGCGGCAACCGCAGGATGCGCGTGGCGCCCGGGTTGACGGTGTCGATGCGGCCATCGCGGTCGAACACGATCACGCCGGCGGTCAGGTTGTCGAGGATGGTCTGCAGGTTGGTGCGCGCCGCTTCCAGCTGAGCCAGGCTGCGCTGCACCAGCGAGCGCGCATCGGACAGCTGCTCGGTCATGTCGGCGAACGAGCGCGTCAGGCCGCTCAGTTCGTCGCGCGAGGACACCACCTGCTTGCGCGTCAGGTCGCCGCGCGCCACCTGGCGCACGCCTTCGGCCAGCACCAGCAGCGGCCGCGCGAGCTGGTTGCCCAGCGTCACCGCGAGCAGCAGCGCGCCGAACACCGCGAGGATCAGCGTCAACGTCAGCGTGCCGATGTACATGCGCCGCAGCCCGTCGCGTGCCAGCGAACGCTGCTGGTACTCGCGGTAGGCCGCCTGCACCGCCAGCGCGTTCGTCACCACCGAGCTCGGCAGCAACTGGCTGACGAGCAGGAAGCGGTCCTGGCCGTCGAGCGAGATGTTGGCGCTCGGCATGAAGGCCAGCGCCTTGATGCGCGCGGTGCCCGAGTTCGCCGCGGTGTCCTCGTCGAGCCCTTCGAGCTGGCTGAACACGCGCGAGCCGCGCGCCTGGCGCAGCTGCGCCTGCGTCGGCCGGTCGGGCGACAGGTTGCCCGCAGCGCTCGGGCCCACCGTCATCAGCACCTGGCCGCTCGGGCCGAGCACCGTCACCTCTTGCGCCGACAACTGCTCGCGCAGCCGTTCCAGCTGCAGCGGCTGCACGGTCGGCGTGCTGTCGGCCAGGCGCTCGGCGGCGAGCCGGGTCTTGTTCGCGAGGTCGTTGACCTGCGCATCGAGCGTGCCGCGGCCGAGGTTCAGGCCGGCATCAAGCGCGCCCTCGACCTTCACGTCGAACCAGGTCTCGATGCTGCGCGAGACGAACTGGTACGACACCGTGTAGATCAGCAGCCCCGGCACCACGCCCACCATCGCGAAGATGGCGGCCAGCCGCAGCAGCAGCCGGCTGCCGAACTTGCCGCGCCGCACCCGCAGCAGCAGGCGCACCGACGCGATGCCGATCACCAGCAACAGCAGGGCGGCGACGATCAGGTTGACCCAGAACAGCCAGACGTAGTGCTTCTCGTACAGCCCGCGGCTGTTGGTGGCGATCGACAACAGGAACACCAGCACCAGCCCCGCGCCGGTGACGGCGACCAGCGAGACGATCCATGCCCAGCGCGAAGCCTTGGTCATGTCAGTGACGAACCCACGACGACGTAGCGATCACCCTTGATGCGTTGCGTGTCAGAAGCGTTTGAAGCGCTCGACCCGCAGTGTCCAGTCGGCCTGGCCGCCGATGCCGATCTGCATCGGCCGCGGCAACTGGCTGGTGTCCAGCCGGTAGCTGAACTCGATGTAGTGGTGGCCATCGTCCTCGATCTGTCCGGCATCGGCCAACCGCCAGCTGACGACGCGGCGCAGCGAGGCGAGTGCGTCGAACAGATTGTCGTAGCTCTGGTGCAGCCCGCCGAAGGTGACGCGGTACTTGCGCGTCAGCGGCTGGTAGGCCAGGCGCCAGGTGCGGGTCGCCGACGACACCAGCTTGTCGCGCCAGTACCAGCGATCGCGGTAGACCTCGGCTTCGGCGACGAAATACACCGGCACGCCCTTCAGCAGCGCGTCCTCGACCGACCGCGGCAGCTCGAACTGGGCCGAGAAGCCCAGCGTCAGGCCGTCTTCGCTGCGCACCAGGTCGAAGCTCTCGAGCTCGATCGGCTCGGCGCGCAGCGGCGCGTGCAGCGTCACCAGCAGCGCCATGGCCAGCCACAGCAACAGCCGCCCCCAGCGACTCGCGCGGGGGGCACCACAGCCTTGCCTGGGAGAGAGCCGGAGAGAGCGCAGCACGGATGCGTTCTAGGATTTGGTCAGCAGTGCGTAGAAGAAGCCGTCGGGCGATGCACCCGGTTGGAGCGCGTGGCCTTCGCCTGGATTGTCGGCGAGCGGCAGCAGGTGGCCGGGCGAAGGCCGCTCGGAAGCCACGGACGCGCCGGTTTCGCGTTGCAAAAAAGCGTCGATCACCTGGCGTCCCTCGGCCTGGAACACCGAGCAGGTGCAGTACACCAGCCGGCCGCCCGGCTGCAGCAGCGGCCACAGCGCGTCCAGCAGCTCGCCCTGCAGCGCGGCCAGCGTCGGGATGTCGGTCGAGCGGCGCAGCCAGCGCACGTCCGGATGGCGGCGCACGATGCCCGAGGCGCTGCAGGGGGCGTCGAGCAGGATCGCGTCGAACGGCCGGCCCTGCGACCAGGCCGCGGTGTCACGCGCGTCGGCGGCCACCAGCGTGGCCCGCTGGCCGACCCGGGCCAGCGTGTCGCGCACCCGGGCCAACCGGTTCGGGTCGCTGTCGAGCGCGGTCACGTCGAGGTCGGCCAGCTCCAGCAGGTGGGCGGTCTTGCCGCCGGGGGCCGCGCAGGCGTCCAGCACCCGCGCGCCGGCCGGCAGGCCATCGCCGATCAGCAGCGGAGCGGCGAGCTGGGCCGCGGCGTCCTGCACCGAGACATCGCCGGCCGCGAAGCCGGGCAGCCGCTGCACCGCGGTCGGCTGGGCCAGCACCACCGCATGCGGGCCGGCGACGCGGCCCTCGAGCCCGGCCTCGGCGAGCCGCTGAACATAGGCCTCGGGCGTGCCGCGGCGCGCATTGACACGCAGCGTCATCGGCGGGCGGCTGTTGTTGGCGGCGAGCAGCGCCTGCCAGTGGTCCGGCCAATCGGCCTGCAGCCGCTCGATCCACCAGCGTGGGTGGTTGTAGCGGGCGAGCGGGTCGGCGAGTGCCGCGGCGACCTGGGCCGGCAGCTCGCGCAGGAAGCGGCGCAGCACGGCATTGACGAAGGACGCACTGGCGCGGGCGCGCTGCTTGGCGGCCTCCACCGCCTGGTTCACCAGCGTGTGGGGTGCGTAGCGGGCGCCGTCGACGGCCACCTCGGCACCCTCCTGCTCCTCGCCCGGCCACATCAACGCCAGCACGCTCAGCAGCAGCGCGTCGACGAACGGCGGTGGCGGCTTCGGCACCAGCCGGCGGCGCAGCACCTCGGCGGCACCGAGCTTGCGCATCACCTCGAACGCCAGGGCCTGCGTGCCGGGCCGGGCCTCGGCAGGGCAGCGCGCCAGCGCGTCGTTGAGGGAGCGGCCGTCGCGCACGGCCTGCACGGCGGTCGCGACATGGAGGAGGAGCTGGGAGAGGGGCAGGGAGGTCACGGGCGAGAGTCTACGGGCGAGATACCGGCACAATCGCCGATCCGCCCCGACCTCGCGCAGTACCCAGAAAGGCCGACATGCCGAAAGCGCCCCCCCTCAGCGACGCCCGAAGCGAAGCAGAACTCGCCGCCCTGCCCGCGTCCGAGCGCATCCGCTACCGGCTGGTCGGCGCCGACTGCCGCTACCACGCCAACGACAACATCGCCGCCCACATCCGCGACGGCGAGATCGACGAGCTGCGCGACGAGGTCGAAGCCAAGATGCAGGAGGTGCTGAAGGCGCTGGTGATCGACACCGAGAGCGACCACAACACCCACGAGACCGCCAAGCGCGTCGCGAAGATGTTCCTGACCGAGGTGTTCCGCGGCCGCTACGTGCCGATCCCCGCGGTCACCGAATTCCCGAACGTCGAGCGGCTCAACGAGCTGATGATCGTCGGCCCGATCACGGTGCGCAGCGCCTGCTCGCACCACCTGTGCCCGATCATGGGGCGCGTGTGGATCGGCATCCTGCCGAACGAGCATTCGAACCTGATCGGGCTGTCGAAGTACGCCCGCATCTGCGACTGGATCATGAGCCGCCCGCAGATCCAGGAGGAGGCCGTCACGATGCTGGCCAACGAATTGCAGAGCCGGGTCAAGCCCGACGGCCTCGCGCTGGTGATGGAAGCCGACCACTTCTGCATGCACTGGCGCGGCGTCAAGGACGACCAGTCGATGATGACCAACAGCGTGATGCGCGGCGCGTTCCTGAAGGACGCGAACCTGCGCCGCGAGTTCCTGTCCCTGCTGAGCAAGAAGACCTGAAAGGATTTGCCATGCTCGTGCGCCTGATGTACGCCAGCCGTGCCGCCGCGTCGATGGACAACGAGGCGCTCGCGGCCATCATGAAGAAGTCGCGCGCCCACAACCCGCAGGTCGGCGTGACCGGCGTGCTGTGCTTTTCGGGCGGCATCTTCCTGCAGGTGCTCGAGGGCGGGCGGCTGCCGGTGAGCCAGCTGTACAACCGCATCGCCAACGACCCGCGCCACCGCGACGTGGCGCTGCTGCGCTACGAGGAGATCGGCGAACGCCGCTTCGCCGGCTGGTCGATGGGCCAGGTGCAGATGAACATGCTGAACCCGGCGCTGCTGCTGAAGTACTCCGAGAAGGCCGAGCTCGATCCGTATGCGGTGTCGGGCGAGGTGTCGATGGCGCTGTTCGACGAACTGGTCGCCACCGCGTCGGTCATGTGCCTGGGCTGATCGCGGCCACCAGCGCCGCCGGCAGCTCGATGTAGTGCCGCGCCAGCTCGGGCGGCATCGGCGAGTCGAGCAGCAGCCCGGCCAGGCGCAGCGCATCGGCCGCGCTGTCAGACAGCCGGTTCATCGGGCTCGCAGCCAGCGCCGCTTCCAGCCAGGCGCGCACCAGCACCGGCCGCAGCATCCACGGCAGCGCCTGCACGACGGTGAGCGCATGCGCCACCTCGTCGGCATCCGGCAGCTCGGGCGCCGGCACGATGGCGCCGCGCACCCAGCGCTTCATCACCGACTGGTACCAGGCCGCGCCGCTCTCGAGCTCGCCATCGGGCACCAGGCGCGACAGGAAGGCCGTCAGCCTCGCCACCTGCAGCAGCGCCGATTCGGGCAGGTCGGCCAGGTCGTTGCCCGCGCTGGTGTTCGGGCTCGGTGGGCGCGCTTCGCCCAGCCGGTGCCGCAGCGCCAGCCAATGCAGCCGGTCGATCGGGCGAACCAGGCCGTCGGCCGCCATCACGCGGCGCGCCGCTTCGACGACATCCTGCCGGTCGTGCAGCGGCGCGCGGGCGATGCGCCCGAGCAGCACCTCGAGCCACGGCAGGCGTGCCGCGGCGCTCAGCTTCTTGACCTCGTCGCGCAGCGCATCGGCGGTGCTCAGGCCCTTGGTCTCGTCGCGCCAGGCGCGCCGTTCGCGCTGGCTGCCGGGCGTCGCGATCAGCGCCAGCAGCACCGCCCGCATTTCGCCGGGGCCGTGCACGCGGCCGAGGCGGTCGATCGCCTCGCGCTCGTCGTCGTCTGAGCTGGGACGGGGTTGCGGCAGCGTGCCGCCGGAGTCGGGTGTCTCGGGCATGGGGACAGCATAGGCGATGGGAGAAAGGGTGGCGACCGCCGGCGATGCGGGGGGCACGCGGCGCGGCTCGCCGGCCTCGTCGACCGGCAGCGTGGGCGCCGCGAGCGGCGCCATCGTGCGGCCGTAGACACGGCGCACCCGCTCGGGCAGCGGCGGGTGCGTCGACAGCCAGCCCGCCGGCGCCTGCATCAGCTGGCCGGCCATCAGGCGCGAGGGCACGCGGTGCAGCGCGGCCTCGTGCTCGTCGACCTGGTGCCAGATCTTGCGCAGCGTGCCGCCCAGCCCGTCGCGGCTGCGGGTGAACTGCACCGCGCTCGCATCGGCCAGCAGTTCGCGCTGGCGCGACACGGCGGCCTGCAGCACCCGGCCGGCGGCCCAGCCCAGGCTGCCGGCGGCGATGAAGACGGGGCCGATCAGCACGCCGGGGAACGTGCGGTTGCCCGCTTCGTCGGTGTCGAACAGCCGGTGGCCGTAGCCGTGCACCAGCGACAGCCCCCACACCAGCGCGAGCAGCACCATGTGCAGGCGCAGGTCGCCGTTGTGGATGTGGCCGAACTCGTGCGCGACCAGGCCCTGCAGCTCGTCTCGGGTCAGGCGCTGCAATGCGCCGCGCGTCACCGCGATCACCGATTCCTCGGCCGACCAGCCGGCCGCGAAGGCATTGATCGCGTGCTCGTGCTCCAGCAGGTAGACGCGTGGGCGCGGCAGGCCGGAGGCGAGGGCCATCTCGTCGACGATGTTCAGCAGCCGGCGTTCCGTCACGTCGCGTGCGTCCAGCAGCTCGCGCCCGCCGGCCCATTCGGCCACATGGGCGCCACCGCCGCTGCGCAGCCGCACCGTCTCGACCCAGCAGCCGCCGAGCACGAACAGCAGCACGATCGCGGTGTTGGACTCGAAGAAGAGCGGCGGCAGGCCGAGGAAGCCGGTGCCGCGCAGCAGCAGCGCCGTGCCGCCCCACCACAGCGCGAACAGCGCCGCGTTGACCACCAGCACCAGCGCGATCAGCAGCAGCGCGAACAGCGCCAGCAGCCGCAGCGTGGCCTGGCGGGTCTCGTGCTGCTGGTCGCGAAAGCGCACGGGGGCGTGCGGACTACAGCTGCACGCGCACCGCGGTGCGTTCGGCCTCGCTGGTGGTGGACTGCAGCATCGCGGCCTCGCGGAAGCCGAACAGCGCGGCCAGCAGGCGGGTCGGGAACTGCTGCGCGGCGACGTTGTAGTCGAAGGCCGCGTCGTTGAACAACTGGCGCGAGAACGCGACCTTGTTCTCGGTGCTGGTCAGTTCCTCGGAGAGTTCGCGCAGGCTCTGGTCGGCCTTCAGCTCGGGGTAGGCCTCGACCAGGGCCATCAGCCGGCCCATCGCCGTGCCGAGCACGCCTTCGGCCATCGCGAGGCTGGTGACCGGCCCGGCGGCGCCGGGGCGCGAGCGGGCCAGGTCGGCCGCGGCCTTGGCCTGGTTGCGCGCGGCGGTCACGGCTTCCAGCGTCTCGCGCTCATGGGTCACGTACTTGCGGGCGACCTCGACCAGGTTCGGGATCAGGTCGTAGCGGCGCTTGAGCTGCACGTCGATCTGCGCAAAGGCGTTGCCGATCACGTTGCGCAGGCGCACCAGCCGGTTGTAGGCGCCGACGGCCCAGAAGACCAGCACGGCGAGAAGGATCCAGGCGACGATTTGGGGGGTGCTCATGAAGGCGGCACTCTACGCCAGCGGCGGCCAGGCTCGACGCGAAACCCGGCCACCGCGCCAACAAGCACCGGTTCAGCGCTCGACCGGCGGATGCTTCAGCGAATGCGCCACCTCGGCCAGCGCCTCGCGCGCCTGGTCGCTGTCGCGCGCCAGGCCCAGCTCGCCACGCTCGTAGGCCATCGCGAGCGCCTGGTGGGCCGGCGGGTATTCCAATGCCGCCGCCTCGCGGTACAGCGCCAGCGCGCGGGCCTCGTCGCGCGGCACGCCGTTGCCTTCGCGCGCCGCGTTGGCGAGCAGGAACAGCGCCTGCGGGTCGTGCGCTTGCGCGGCCTGCGCCAGCCAGCGCGCCGCGGCGGCCGGCTCCTGCGCGCGGCGGGCCATCAGCCCGCGCTGCAAGGCCGCGCCGGCATGGCCGGCCGCGGCGGCACGCTCGAAATCGCGCGCCGCCTGCGCCTCGTCGTGCTGCGCGCCCGATTGCAGGCGCAGCCGGCCCAGCAGGTACGATGCCTGGGCATCGCCCTGCTGCTGGGCCGCCTGCAGCCACTGCAGCGCCTCGGCCCGGTCCGCGCCTTCGGTCGACGCCAGCACGCTGCCGAGCGCCTGCTGCGCCTGCGCCGCGCCGCCTTGCGCGCGGTAGCGCAGCTGCTGCAGCGCCTGCGCATCGCGGCCGGCACCGGCACGCACCGCGAGCTGCTCGGTCGACACCGCGGCCAGCGCCTCGCGGTCGCCCGCGCCGCTGCGCAGGTGCAGGCCCACCGCCAGCGCCGCGGTGGCGGCTGCCAGCGCGACCAGCGCCCAGAAGAAGGTGCGGTCGGCCGGCAACGCCACCGGCGTCACGGACGTCGTCAGGTCGGGGGCCACGTCGCTGGTCACTGCGCCAGGTCGATCGCGTAGACCGACAGGCTCTTGCCGCTGCCGTCATCGGCCTGCTGCAGCGTGATGCCGGCCAGGCCCGCGGCCTGCGCCAGCGTCAGCTGGCCGACAGCCGACTTGAAGGTCACCGGCCCGGCCGTCGTCACCTTCGTGAAGTGCCAGCTGCGGTGCGAACCGTTGCTCGCGCGGGTCAGGTTCTTCGCGGTCTTGATGTAGGCGATCAGCGCATCGCGGTTCGCATCGGGCGACGCGTAGATCGTCTTGCTGCCGTCCAGGCCCGGGAAGCTGCCGCCGCCGCTCGCACGGTAGTTGTTGGTCGCGACGATGAACTCCGCCGCCGCGTCGATCGCCGTGCCCTTGTACGTCAGGTTCTTGATGCGGCTACCGACCGGCTGCGTCACGTCGATCTCGTACTGCATGTCGGCCGACGTGAACATGTCGAAGTTGTAGCCCGGGTAGCTGCTGACCAGCTCCTGCGCCGTGGTCAGCGCCGGGTTGATCGTGTTGAAGCGCTTCGCCGCGGTCTCCAGCCAGCCCTTGATGTCGGCCCCGTTCACCTTCACCGCGTAGATCGTGTTCGGGTACAGGTACAGGTCGGCCGCGTTGTTGATCGCGAGCGGGCCGGCGGCCACGTCGGTGAAGTCGGCGCCACCGGCGAAGCCGGACTTGAACGGCGCGCTGACCGACAGCACCGGCAGCGTCTTGAACTCCGGCCGGTTGGCCTGGATGTAGGCCGAGACGTAGTCCGCCTGCGCCTGGTTGACGATCTCGATCGCACCCGGCTCGCCCACGTCGGCGAAGTAGCTCGTCATGCGGAAGTCGGTCGTGCCGACCGGCGTCTTCACGTAGGTGATGGTCGCCTGGTGCTCCGCCTCGATCAGCGGCGCCACCGTCGCGTCGACCGCGACGTAGCTCTTGTCGGCGTTCTGCGTCGAGCGCGCCTGCACCGTGGTCTTTGTCGTGTCGACGCTCCATTTGCTGCCGTCGTGCTTCAGCGACAGGCCGATCACGCCCAGGTGCTTGCCCCAGAAATTGGCCATCACGGTCGGCACGCCGTTGACCGTGCCCTTGGCCTTGTCGACGCCGGTCTGGTTGAACTGGCCGACGGTGCTCGCCGCGTCCGGGAAGATCTGGTGCGAGTGGCCGATCAGCATCGCATCGACGCCGGCCACCTTCGACAGGTGCCAGCTGCCGTTCTCCATCGTCGGCGAGTAGGCGCCGGCGTCGAGTCCGCCGTGCGAGATCACGACGATCAGCTCGGCGCCCTTGGCTTTCATCTCGGGAACGAACTTCTCGGCGGTTTCCTTCACGCCTTCCGTGTAGACCTTGCCGTCCAGCCAGCGCTTGTCCCAGGCCAGGATGGTGGGCGGCGCGAAGCCGATGAAGCCCACCTTGACCGGCACGCTGATGTCCTTGCCGGCCGGGTCCTTGGCCTTCAGTGTCTTCGTGACGATGGTGTAGGGCGTGAACAGCGGCTGCTTGCTCTTGACGCTGTAGACGTTGGCCAGCACCTGCGGGAAGGCCGGGCCGGCGCACTTGGGTTGCGCGCCGACGGCCGGCATGCCGTCGACGTCGAAGGCGTTGCCGGTGACCTGCGCGAGGTAGGGCAGGCCGTAGTTGAACTCGTGGTTGCCGATGCCGCCCACGTCATAGCCGGCGGCGTTCATCGCCTTGTAGATCGCGAGCGTGCCGGTGCAGGCCACCGGGGTCACCAGCGCCTGGTAGTCCGACAGCGCGGTGCCCTGGATGGTGTCGCCGTTGTCCACCAGCAGCGTGTTCGCGAACTCGGCGCGCGCGGCCTTGATCAGCGTCGAGGTGCGCTCGAAGCCGAGCGTGCTGTCGGCGGCGAGCTTGAAGTAGTCGTAGCTGCGCACATTGGTGTGCAGGTCGGTGGTCTCCAGCAGCGCGAGCTGCGCGGTGGTGCCGGCTGCCACGGTCGGCGTGCTCGCCGGCGGCGCGTCGTCGTCGCTGCCGCCACAGGCCAGCAGGCCGACGCCTACGGCGATGGCGCCCAGGCTCCAAGCGATCCCTCGATTCAACTTCATCTGAATTCCTCGTTGTCTGGCGGCCCTGGGGCGAAGCGGGGAGTGTCGCGACGACATGTGGCAGGTCTGTGAAATCCGATACTTCGATCCAGCCCGAAGCAATTGACGGGCCGTCGGCGCGACGATCCGACATCGCTTCCTGGAATTCCCATGACCTCTGTCGACCTGCTGTTCCTGCTGGCGTTCGCCGGCTTCGTCTTCACCCTTGCCGGTTTCGTGAAGGGCGTGATCGGCCTCGGGCTGCCGACCATCTCGATGGGCCTGCTGAGCGTCGTGATGCTGCCGGCGCAGGCGGCGGCGCTGCTGGTCGTGCCGTCGTTCGTCACCAACCTGTGGCAGATCGCCGGGCCGGGCTTCGGCGCGTTGTTGCGCCGGCTGGCGACGCTGCTGATCGGCGTGTGCGCCGGTGTCGCGCTCGGCGCCGGCTGGCTGAGCGCCGGCCATGCACCGGGTTGGGCTGGCATTGCGCTCGGGCTGTCGCTGCTGGTGTATGCGAGTTTGGGCCTGCTGTCGGTGCGGCTGCACGTGCCGCCGCGGTGGGAGCCGTGGCTGTCGCTGCCGGTCGGCGTGGCCACTGGCCTCGTCACTGCGGCGACCGGCGTGTTCGTGATCCCGGCCGTGCCGTATCTGCAGGCGCTCGGCCTCGGCAAGGACGAACTGGTGCGTGCGCTCGGCATCTCGTTCCTGGTGTCGACGATCGCGCTGGCCATCAGCCTGCGCCATGGCGGGGCGCTCGACGCGCAGGCCGCCGGCAGCTCGCTGCTCGCGCTGCTGCCGGCGCTGCTCGGCATGGGCCTGGGCCAGCGGCTGCGGCGCGCGGTGCAGCCGGAGACCTTCAAGCGCGTGTTCTTCGCCGGGTTGTGGCTGCTCGGTGCTTATCTGGCGCTGCGCTCGGTGCTGACCTGAGCGCGTGCGAGGATCCCACGATGAGCAGCCCGAGCCCCGAACCGCGCTTCGCCCGCATCGCCGCGATGATCGGCGACCCGACCCGCGCCCGCATGCTGGCCGCGCTGATGGGCGGCCAGTACCTTGCCGCCGGCGAGCTGGCCGAGGTCGCCGGGGTCACCGCGCAGACCGCCAGCACGCACCTGACGCAGCTGGTCGACAACGAGCTGGTCGTCGTGCGCACGCAGGGCCGGCACCGCTATTTCCGGCTCGCCGATGCCGACATCGGCCATGCGCTGGAGGCCTTGTCGCTGGTGGCCGAGCGGGCCGGCAGCGCCGACAAGTGGAACCACGGCGCCTACAAGCCACTGAAGGCGGCGCGCACCTGCTACAGCCACCTGGCTGGCGAGCTGGGCGTCGCGTTGTTCGACGGGCTGCTGGCCCGCGGCACGCTGGCGCCGCGCGACGGGCAGTTCGTGCTGACCGACGTCGGCCGGCATGAGCTGCAGACGCTGGGCGTCACGGTGCCGGTGGCCGGATCGAAGCGCTACGCCTATGCGTGCCTCGATTGGTCGGAGCGGCGCGACCACCTCGCCGGCGGCCTGGCCGTCAGCCTGCTCGACCACGCGATCAACCACGGCTGGTTGCGGCGCGTCGAAGGTTCTCGTGCGTTGACCCTGACGCCGGACGGCCGGCGCGCGCTCGCGCCGTGGCTCTCGCGTCAGCCGGCCTGTTCGGTGTCGGCGAACGGCATCGCGCCGTGACGGCGCCATGCGCCGTAGCCGCGCGCGCGCAGCGCGCAGGCCGGGCATTGGCCGCAGCCGTAGCCCCATTCGTGCCGCAGAGTGCGCTCGCCGAGGTAGCAGGTGTGGGTGTGCTCGACGACGATGTCGGTCAGCGCTTCGCCGCCCAGTTCGTCGGTCAGCGCCCAGGTCTGCGCCTTGTCGAGCCACATCAGCGGGGTCTCGATCGTCATCGGCGTGTCCATGCCGAGGCTCAGCGCGACCTGCTGCGCCTTCAGCGTGTTGTCGCGGCAATCGGGGTAGCCTGAGAAGTCGGTCTCGCACATGCCGCCCACCAGCACGCTGAGCCCGCGCCGGTAGGCCACCGCGGCGGCGAATGTGAAGAACAGCAAGTTGCGGCCCGGCACGAAGGTGTTCGGCAGGCCGCTCGCGTTCATCTCGATCGCGCGCGACTTGGTCAGCGCGGTGTCGGAGATCTGGCCGAGCAGCTGCAGGTCGAGCAGGTGATCGTCGCCGAGCTTGCCGGCCCAGCGCGGGAACGTCGCATGCAGCTGCGCGCGCACGTTGAGCCGGCATTCCAGCTCGACGACGTGGCGCTGGCCGTAGTCGAAGCCGATGGTCTCGACGTGGGAATAGCTTTCGAGCGCCCACGCGAGGCAGGCGGTGGAATCCTGGCCGCCGGAGAACAGCACCAGGGCGGATCGCGGATCGCTCATGTGCGCACTTCCCCCTGGCCGAGCACGACCCATTTCATCGACGTGAGCCCTTCCAGGCCGACCGGCCCGCGCGCGTGGAACTTGTCGGTGCTGATGCCGATCTCGGCGCCCAGCCCGTACTCGAAGCCGTCGGCGAAGCGCGTGCTGGCGTTGACCATCACGCTGGCCGAATCGACCTCGCGCAGGAAGCGCATCGCGTGGCTATGGTGCTCGGTCAGGATCGCATCGGTGTGGTGCGAGCCGTGGCGGTTGATGTGCGCGATGGCCTCGTCGAGGTCGGCCACCAGCTTCACGCTGATGACCGGGGCGAGGTACTCCTCGTTCCAGTCCTGCTCGGTCGCGGGCACCAGCGTCAGCCCGGCGACCGGCTGCAACAGCGCGAGCGCGGCCGCATCGCAGCGCATCTCGACGCCCTTGGGCGCCCACAACGCGCCCAGGCGCGGCAGGAAGGCGGCCGCGACGTCGCGGTGGACCAGCAGCGATTCGGCCGCATTGCAGGGGCTGTACTTCTGCGTCTTCGCGTTGTCGGTTACGCGCAGCGTGAGTTCGAGGTCGGCCTGCGCATCGACGTAGACGTGGCAGTTGCCGTCGAGGTGCTTGATGACCGGCACGCGCGCCTCGCGGCTGATGCGCTCGATCAGCCCCTTGCCGCCGCGCGGGATGATCACGTCGACCGCTTCCGGCGACGCGATCAGGTGGCCGACGGCGGCGCGGTCGGTGGTCTGCACCAGCTGCACCGCGTCGGGCGGCAGGCCGGCTTCGGCGAGCGAGGCCTGCACCAGCTTCCACAGCGCGAGGTTCGAATGGAGGGCCTCGGAGCCGCCGCGCAGGATGCAGGCGTTGCCGCTCTTGATCGCGAGCGATGCGGCCTCGATGGTCACGTTCGGGCGGCTCTCGTAGATCATGCCGAACACGCCCAGCGGCACGCGCATCTGGCCGACGCTGATGCCGCTCGGCCGGCGGCGCAGCCCGGTGATCTCGCCGATCGGGTCGGGCATCGCGGCGATCTGCTCGCAGCCTTCGGCGACGGTGGCCAGCACCTTGGGGGTCAGCTTCAGCCGGTCGACCATCGGGGCGGCCAGTCCGGCAGCAACGGCGGCGGCTATGTCGATCTGGTTGGCCTGGGCCAGCGCGGTGCCGTCTTCGCGCAGCCGGCGCGCCAGCGCGAGCAGCGCGGCGTTCTTCGCGGCGGTGGTGGCAGCAGCCATTCGGCTGCTGGCCGCACGTGCCGCGGCGCCCATGTGGGCAATCGCAGCCTGGAGGTCGTTCGAGGTCATGCGGGCGATTGTCGCAAACCCCGTGCCGGCCAGGGGCGTTGCGGGAATCGCCCTGTCAGGCCAGCTCGGCCGCCCGATGACACGCCGCCCACTGCATGGGTGCCACCTCGGCCAGCAGTGGCACCTCGACGCGGCAGCGCTCGATCGCATGCGGGCAGCGCTTGTGGAAGGCGCAGCCGCTCGGCGGGTTCAGCGGCGACGGCAACTCGCCGGCCAGCACCGTCTTCTGCGCGCGCGAGGCCGCGTCGATGCGCGGCGTGCTCGCCAGCAAGGCCCGCGTGTACGGGTGGCGCGGCGTGGCGAACAGTTGCCGCTTCGGCGCCTTCTCGACCACCTTGCCGAGGTACATCACCAGCACCTCGTCGGCGATCAGCTCGACCACCGCCAGGTTGTGCGAGATGAAGACGTAGGCCACCTGCGTCTCTTCCTGCAGGTCCATCAGCAGGTTCAGCACCTGGGCCTGGATCGACACGTCGAGCGCCGACACCGGCTCGTCGGCGACGACGATGCGCGGCGACAGCATCAGCGCGCGCGCGATCGCGACGCGCTGGCGCTGGCCGCCGGAGAACATGTGCGGGTAGCGCTGGTGGAACTCCGGCCGCAGGCCGACGCGGGCCATCATCGCGCGCGCCTTCTCGGTGCGTTCGGCGGCCGACAGCGTGGTGTTGATGACCAGCGGCTCCTCGAGCGCATGGCCGATCCTCTTGCGCGGGTTCAGGCTCGCGAACGGGTTCTGGAACACCATCTGCACCTCGCGGCGCAGCCGCTTGCGCGTCACCGCATCGGCGGTCGCGACATCGACGCCGCCGAGCACCAGGTGTCCGCTGGTCGGCGTCTCGATCATCGTGATCTGGCGTGCGAGCGTGCTCTTGCCGCAGCCGGACTCGCCGACGACGGCGAGCGTGCGGCCGGCCTTCACCTCGAACGACACGCCATCGAGTGCACGGGCCAGCGCCTTCGGCTTCAGGAAGCCCTGCGAGACCGGGTAGTGCCTGGCCAGGTCGTTGGCGACCAGCACGGTCTCATCGCGTTCAGCGCTCATGCGGCCTCCGTCAACGGAAAGAAGCAACGCGCTTGCGAGCCTTCGGGCCCGTACAGGTCTGGCCGCTCGGCGCGGCACCGGTCCTGCACGCGCGGGCAGCGCGGCGACAGCAGGCAGCCGCTCGGCCGGTCGTAGGCGCCCGGCACCACGCCGGGCATCGAGCTGAGCCGGCGCTGGCCGATGTTGTGCTCCGGCAGCGCCGACAGCAGCGCTGCGGTGTACGGGTGGCGCGGGGCCTCGAAGATGCGCGGCACGCCGGCCGTCTCGACCACCTCGCCGGCGTACATCACCTGCACGCGCTGCGCGACCTCGGCCACCACGCCCAGGTCGTGCGTGATCAGTATCAGTGCCATGCCGCGTTCGCGCTGCAGGCGCAGCAGCAGCGCGAGCATCTGCGCCTGGATCGTCACGTCGAGCGCGGTGGTCGGCTCGTCGGCGATCAGCAGCCGCGGGTTGCAGGCGATCGCCATCGCGACCATCACGCGCTGGCTCATGCCGCCCGACAGCTGGTGCGGATAGGCATCGAGCCGGCGCTCGGCATCGGGAATCTCGACGTCCTTCAGCAACTGCAGCGCGCGTGCCCGCAGCGCCTTCTTCGAGCCGCCTTCGTGGATGCGCAGCGTCTCCATCAGCTGGTAGGCCACCGTGAAGCACGGGTTCAGGCTGCTCATCGGATCCTGGAAGATCATCGCGATGTCGCGGCCCAGCATCTGGCGGCGCTGCTTCAGCGGCATCGTCAGCAAATCATGGCCGTCGAAGCGCAGCGTCTGCGCCGAGACCCGGCCGGGCTCGTCGATCAGGCCCATCAGCGCGAGCGCGGTCACGCTCTTGCCCGAGCCCGACTCGCCGACGATGCCCACCACCTCGCCCGCGTCGATGCGCAGGCTCACGCCGTCGACCGCCTTGAACGGCGCCACGGTCGAGCCGAATTCGACCCGCAGTTGATCCACTTCCAGCAAGGCCATCGGTCTTATCTCTTCAGCTTCGGGTCCAGCGCATCGCGCAGCCCGTCGCCCATCAGGTTGAAGGCCAGCACCGACACCAGGATCGCGAGACCCGGCAGCGTGACGACCCACCACGCGCTCTGGATGAACTCCAGCGCGCTGGCCAGCATCGAGCCCCATTCGGGCGTCGGCGGTTGCGCGCCCAGGCCGAGGAAGCCGAGCGCGGCCGCATCGAGGATCGCGGTCGAGAAGCCGAGCGTGGCCTGCACGATCAGCGGCGCGGCGCAGTTCGGCAGCACGGTGTCGAACATCAGCCGCAGCGTGCCGGCACCGGCCAGCCGCGACGCGGCGACATAGTCCTTGCCGAGCTCGCCGATCACCGCGGCGCGCGTCAGGCGCACGAAATGCGGCAGCATCACGATCGCGATCGCGTACATCGCGTTCATCAGCCCGGGGCCGAGGATCGCGACCACCGAGACCGCCAGCAGCAGGCTGGGCAGCGCCAGCATGATGTCCATCAGCCGCATGATGGTGAACTCGGTCGCACCGCGGAAGAAGCCGGCCAGCAGGCCCAGCACGACGCCGATGCTCAGCGACAGCCCGACCGACACCAGGCCGATCAGCAGCGACAGCCGCGTGCCGTGGATCAGCCGCGACAGCACGTCGCGCCCGACCGGGTCGGTGCCGAGCAGGAAACGGTGGCCGTTGACCAGCTCCCACGACGGCGCGTGCAGCGTCGCGTCGCGGTACTGCTCGGACGGCGAATAGGGCGCGATCACGTCGGCCAGCAGCGCGCACAGCAGCAGCGCGACGACGACGGCCAGGCCGATGATCGCGCCGCGGTTGCGGCGGAAATCGCGCCACAGCTCGGCCAGCTGCGTCGGGGGCGTGCCGGTGCCGGTGTCGGTGTCGGGCGGGGCGGCTTGCGGAAGGCTGGCTTGGCTCATCAGTGGTGCCTGATTCGGGGATTGATCACGCCGTACAGCAGGTCGACCACCAGGTTGACCGCGATGATCACCGTGGCCGACATCAGGATGCCGCCCTGCACCGCCGGGTAGTCGCGGCGGTGGATGGCCTCGACCAGCCACTTGCCGATGCCCGGCCACGAGAAGATCGTCTCGGTGAGGATCGCGCCGGCCAGCATCGTGCCGACCTGCAGCCCGATCGTCGTGACGACCGGGATCAGCGCATTGCGCAGCGCATGGATGCCGACCACGCGCCAGGTCGACGCGCCCTTGGCGCGCGCGGTGCGCACATAGTCTTCGCGCAGCACCTCGAGCATCGACGAGCGCGTCATGCGCGCGATCACCGCCAGCGGGATGGTGCCGAGCGCGACCGCCGGCAGGATCAGGTGCGACAGCGCGCTGCGGAACGCGCCGGCGTCATCGGACAGCAGCGAGTCGATCAGCATGAAGCCGGTGACCGCCGGGATGTCGAACTGGATCGCGATGCGGCCCGACACCGGCGTCCAGCCGAGCGTGACCGAGAAGAACAGGATCAGCAGCAGGCCCCACCAGAAGATCGGCATCGAGTAGCCGGTCAGCGAGGCGCCCATCACGGTGTAGTCGTAGACGGTGTTGCGCTTCATCGCGGCCAGGATGCCGGCCGGCAGGCCGATCGCGAGCGCGAGGAACAGCGCGACCATCGACAGCTCGATGGTGGCCGGGAACAGCGTCAGGAATTCGCGGAAGACCGGCTCGTGCGTGATGGTCGACAGGCCGAGGTCGCCGTGCAGCGCGCGCCAGACGTAGTCGAGGTACTGCTGCCACAGCGGGCGGTCGAGGCCGAACTCATGCACCAGGCGCTGGTAGCGCTCGGGCGTCATGCCGCGTTCGCCGGACATGGCTTCGACCGGGTCGCCCGGCAGCAGGCGGATCAGCGAGAACACCAGCAGCGTGATGCCGATGAAGGTCGGCAGCACCAGTGAGAGGCGTTTGGCGAGGAAGGTGAACATGGAGGAATGCGTTCAGGCCGGACGGAGGTGAAGAACCTCCATCCAGCCCGTGCTTCAGGACAAGGAGGACCCGCTTATTTGGCGAGATCCACTTTGGTGAAGTAATGGTGCGCGGTCGCATCCATCTTGTAGCCGATCACTTCCTTGCGCACCGGATCGAAGCGCACCGAGTGGGCGATCGGGATCCACGGGGCTTCCTCGTGGGTGATCTCCTGGGCCTTCGAGTACAGCGCGGCGCGGTCGGACTGCTTCGTCACCGCCTTGGCCTTCTGCACCAGGTCCTCGAACTCCTTGTTGCACCAACGCGAGACGTTGCCGCCGCCCTTGACGGCCGAGCAGCCCAGCAGCGGCACGAAGAAGTTGTCGGGGTCGCCGTTGTCGCCGGACCAGCCGAACATCATCGCGTGCTGCTCGCCGGTCTTGCTGCGCTTGCGGTACTCGCCCCATTCGAAGGTGATCAGCTTGGTCTTCACGCCGATCTTTTCCCAGTCGGCCTGGATCAGCTCGGCCATGCGCTTGCCGTCCGGGTTGTACGGGCGGGTCACCGGCAGGTACCACAGCTCGACCTCGGTGCCGTTCGGGAAGCCGGCCTTGGCCAGCAGGTCCTTGGCCTTGGCCGGGTCATAGGCGTAGTCGGTGACCTTGTCGTTGTACGACCAGAGCGTCGGCGGGATCGGGTTCTTGGCCGGCTGGCCGGCACCCTGGAACACCGAGTCGAGGATCGCCTTCTTGTTGACGGCCATGCTCAGCGCCTGGCGCACCTGCTTGTTGTCGAACGGCTTCTTCTCGACGTTGAACGCGATGTAGCCGACGTTCAGGCCGTTCTGCTGCACCAGGTTGATGTTCGGGTCGGTCTTCATCAGCGCGACGTCGGCCGGCTTGGGGAAGGCCATCACATGGCATTCGCCGGTCTTCAGCTTGGCGTAGCGCACCGATGCGTCGGTGGTGATCGCGAACACCAGGTTGTCGATCTTCGGGCGGCCGCCCCAGTAGGCGTCGAAGGCCTTGTAGCGGATCACCGCATCCTTCTGGTACGAGACGAACTGGAACGGGCCGGTGCCCACCGGCTCGCGGTCGAGCGCCTCGGGCGTGCCGGCGGCCTTCATCTTCTCGCCGTATTCGGCCGACAGGATCGACGCGAAGTCCATTGCCATGTTGGCCATGAACGGCGCCTCGGCCTTCTTCAGCACGAACTTGACCGTCAGCGCGTCGACCTTCTCGACGTGGTCGACGATGTCCTTCATGCCCATGTCCTCGAAGTACGCGTAGGTCGCGCCCGGCTGGGTCTTGGCCAGCGGGTGGTTCGGGTCGGCCATGCGGTTGTACGAGAACAGCACGTCGTCGGCGTTGAAGTCGCGCGAGGGCGTGAACTTGGCGGTGCCGTGGAACTTGACGCCCTTGCGCAGCTTGAAGGTGTAGCTCAGGCCGTCGGCCGCGGCGGTCCAGCTTTCGGCCAGGCCCGGGATGATGTTGGTGGTGCCGGTGTCGAACTCGACCAGGCGGTTGAACATCGGCACCGACACCGCGTCGAAGGTGGTGCCGGTGGTGTAGTACTGCGGGTTGAAGCCTTCCGGGCTGCCCTCGGAGCAGTAGACCAGCGTCTTGGCCGCGAACGATGCGCCCGCGCAGGCCAGCAGGCAGGTGGCCGCAAGGGCCCGGAGGGGGAAGCCGCGAAGTTTCATGGGGGTGGGTCCTGAGAAGGGTTGTCCAACGTCTGAAGGAAAAGCGCCGCCTCGTGGGCAGCGCGGCGGATGATAGCGTGCTGGCCTAGGCCAGCAGACCGGGCAACCACAGCCACAGCGGTGCCGTCAGCATGTAGCCGCAGGTCGACAGCACGATCGCCGCGGTGGCCTCGGCTTCGAGCGCCGCGTAGCGCTGCGCGAAGATCAGCGCATTGCTGCCGATCGGCAGCGCCGCCGCCATCACCACCACGGCCAGCGGCAGCCCCGAGAGCGCGAAGCCCCAGTGGCCGACGACCAGCACCAGGGCCGGCAGCACCAGCAGCTTGAGCACCGAGATCACCACGGCACCGTGCACGGCGCCCTGGATCCCGTAGTACGCAAGGGACATGCCAATCAGCACCAGGCACAGCGGCACGACCGGCAGGCCGAGCTGGACCAGCACCTCGTCGAGCACCGCCGGCATCGCCAGGCCCGACAGGTTCCAGGCCAGCCCGGCGAGCACCGGCAGCGTCACCGGATGGATGATGGTGTTGCGGGCGGTCTTCGCGAGCGTGCGCCCCAGGTGGGCGCTCGAATGCCCCAGCCGGACGCGTTCGCGCGCCAGGTCGAGTTCGACCAGCGCGGTCAGCACCGTCAGCAGCGTCAGCGCATGCAGGCTGACGATCGCGACGTGGATGGACAGCCCGGCCTCGCCGAACAGCGCCGTGGCGAGCGGGATGCCGACCTGCACCGTGTTGCCGAAGCTGGCCGAGATCGCCCGCACGCTGGGCGCGGCCGTCACCAGCCCGCCGGGCCGCACGCGCGGCCGCTGCCAGGCGTAGACGCCGAGCAGCAGCACCAGCACCGGCACGAAGAACGCGAACAGCGTGCCCCACGGCATGCCGACGAGGTCGAGCCGCGAGGTGGTGCGAAACAGCAGCGCCGGCACGAACAGGTAGAACGCGGCGTTGCCCAGCACCCGGGCAGGGTCGTTGTCGCCCAGCCAGCGCAGGCGGCCGGCCAGGTAGCCGAGGGCGACGACGAGGAAGATGGCGAGGAGCTTGAAGAACACCGGCGACGACATCGCGCCAGTATCGATCAAGCCCTCGGGTCATCCGGGTGTTGCCGCGGCGGCGGGCGCGGGCGCGACCCGCTTGGTGGGCATGCTCACCCAGTAGACCTTGACGCCCCGACCGAGGGCGGCGCGATCGATCGAGGCCACCTTCTGCTGGTCGACCTCCTGGGTGGATCCCGGCAAGCCGCTGGCACAGGCGCCCAGCAGCAACACGGGCAGGACACTGAACGCACGAACAACACGCAGCATGGCGAGCTCCTCGGAAGACGTTACCGGCCTTCTGACATTAGGCTGCGCCGGGCTGCAGTTCAACCGGCACGAACCCGCAGCCCCCGCGGGCCGGCTTCGCCGGCGCGCTCAGAGCCCCAGCCAGGCCCCGATCGCCATCAGCGCCGCGTCGTCGTAGCGCACGAAGCCCTGGTACTTGGTCGGTTCGAGCTTCTTGCGGCCCTCGTCGGTGCCGTCGAGCCCGAGCAGGTACTCGCGCACCTTCTCGACCTGCTCGGCCGACAGGTTCGGGCTCGCGATGATGTGCTTGATCGGCACCGGCTTCGACTTGAACATCACCTTGCCGCCCTTGGCCAGCCAGTCCTTGACGACCGCGTTCGACGCCGTCGCGCCGGCCTGCGTCAGGTTGTTCTCGACGAAGAACGGCACCGCGTCCTGGTAGCGGGTGTAGGTGGTGGCCACCAGCTTGGGGTCGCCGATCGCATCGCGCAGCGTCGCACGCACCATCCACGCGGTGATCGAGTCCTCGTCCGGCGCGCCCAGCTTGCGGCCCTTCAGGTCGGCCAGCGCGGCGATCGGCGAATCGGCCTTCACCAGGAAGCTCGCGCGGTACTCGAGGAAGCCCTTGGTCACCGCGACCAGCTTGTAGCCCGGGTTCTTGATCGCCGCGATCGAGATGTGTGCCGGGTGCACCATCGCCAGGTCGTAGGTCTTCTCGGCCAGCCCGCGCTTGAGCGACGGGTAGTCGCCGATCGGCTCGATGCTGACCGGCTGCTTCAGGATCTTGCTCAGGTCGGCCGCGATCGCGGCGTACTTGGCCCGGATCTCTTCGGCCGGGACGCGGTAGGTCACGCCCTCGTTGACCGCAAAGACCAGGGCCTGGGCCCACGGCGCGCTGGCGAGCAGCGCCACGGCGGCCAGCCAACGGAAGTCACGCAGTTTCATTCGCAATCCCTGTTCCTGTGTTGGACGCTTGCGGCCTCCCACGACAGGGCCGCGCCGCCGCATCACCCCGGTGCCGACCGGCCGTCTGGTTGTGACGACCGGTAACCGCACCGAGTGTGTGCGCACTTGTAGTGCACGCAGTGTCGCACTACACAGGAGTCACAACATGCCGCTACGAGAGACTCGACGTGACAAATGTCGTGACAAGAGAACGAATGAATACCTACGAGTAACGTTCAGGCCGCCGCGGTTCAAGCCCCGTCGTCGGCCGCTTTCTTGCTCACCTTGCGGACTGCCTTCTTGGCGGGGGCTTTCGCTGCAGCGGCGGGCGCCTTGGCCTCGGCGGCCGGCGCGGCGGCTGCGGTCTTCGCGGCCGCACCCTTGGCCGGCGGCTTCGCGGCGCGCGGCTCGAACTCGAAGCTGACCTTGCCCTCCTTCTTGTCGAACGCCAGGAAGGCCTTGAACTTGCGCCGCGTCTTGTTCGAGACGAAGTTCTCCAGCAGGTCGGTCTTGCCGGTGGCGAGCAGCTTGCTCATCTGCTCGCGCGCCACCGGCTGCTGCAGGATGATCTTGCCGCTCTTGAAGTCGCAGGTGATGTGCGCGCCGACCGCGTGCTCGCAGACGTAGGAGCTGCCGAACTCGAACACCCGGCCCTGGCACTTCGGGCAATGGCCCAGGCTCTCCTGGTCGGAGAAGTCGACCGGCTCGCCGGCCTCGGCGTTCTTCGCGTCCTCGCCGAAATCGAACTCGAGCTTCCAGTTCTTGATCTCGTCGTCGAAGGCGAGCTTCAGCTCGGCGGTGAACGGCCAGCCGGCCTTCGAGCGGAAGCCCTCGAGCGGGCCGATCTTCTTGTCGGCGATGAAGCGCTCGACCTCGTCCAGCTCGAAGCTGCGCCCGCCGGGGATCTTGCTGATCGAGAAGCCGCAGCCGTTGTCCTCGGCCGGGCTGGTGCCGACGCAGGTGAAGCGGCGGTAGTTCTCCTTCACGACGCCGCCGCAGTTCGGGCAGGGCGTCTTCAGCGTCGCGTAGTCGCCGGGGATGGTGTCGCGGTCGTACTCCTTGGCCTTCGCGACGATGCGCTGCGTCATCGCGGCGATCTCGGCCATGAAGGTCTCGCGGCTGAGCTTGCCCTTCTCCATCTCGGACAGCTGGAACTCCCAGTTGCCGGTCAGCTCGGGCTTGGTCAGGTCCTCGACGCCCAGGCCGCGCAGCAGCGTGGTGAGCTGGAAGGCCTTGGCCGTCGGGATCAGCTCGCGGCCCTCGCGGTGCATGTACTTCTCGAGGATCAGCCCTTCGATGATGGCCGCGCGCGTGGCCGGCGTGCCCAGGCCCTTTTCCTGCATCGCCTCGCGCAGCTCGTCGTCGTCGATCAGCTTGCCGGCGCCTTCCATCGCCGACAGCAGCGTCGCCTCGCTGTAGCGCGCCGGCGGCCGGGTCTTCATCGGGTTGACCGCCACCTCTTCGGTGCGCACCATCTCGCCGGCCGCCACCGCCACCAGGTTGGCGTCGTCTTCCTGCGCTTCGCGGCCATACACCGCGAGCCAGCCCGGCTTCACCATCACCTTGCCGTTGGTCTGGAAGCTGTGCTCCTTGCCGGCCGCCTTCACGGTGCTGATGCGGGTGGTGACCATGAACTCGGCCGACGGGTAGAACACCGCGAGGAAGCGCTTGACGACCATGTCGTACAGCTTGGCCTCGACCTCGGTCAGGCTGCGCGGTGCCTGCAGCGTCGGGATGATCGCGAAGTGGTCCGACACCTTCGTGTTGTCGAAGATGCGCTTGTTCGGCTTGACGTAGCCTTCCTTCAGCGCCTTCGCGGCATGCGCCGACAGCGGGCGCAGCGGGCCCGGCATGTCGTCGGTGGCCAGCATCTGCATCGTGTCCTTCACGACGGCGACATAGTCCTCCGGCAGGTGCTTGCTGTCGGTCCGCGGGTAGGTCAGCACCTTGTGCTTCTCGTACAGCGCCTGCGCGATGCTCAGCGTGGTCTTCGCGCTGAAGCCGAAGCGGCCGTTGGCCTCGCGCTGCAGCGTCGTCAGGTCGTACAGGCCGGGCGCGCTCTGTGTGCTGGGCTTGGCCTCTTCGGTGACGCTGGCCGGCTGGCCCCGCGTGGCCTCGGCGATGGCGTTCGCATCGGCCGCGTTCCACAGGCGGTCGGCGCGCTGCTCGGCGTCGTCGGGGTTCTTCTTCCACTTCGGGTCGAACCACTTGCCGTCGTACTCGCCGGCCTGCGCCGCGAAAGTGGCCTTCAGCTCCCAGTAGTCGCGCGAGACGTGCTTGCGGATCTTTTCCTCGCGCTCGACGACGATCGACAGCGTGGGCGTCTGCACCCGCCCCACAGTGGTCAGGAAGAAGCCGCCGTCGCGCGAGTTGAAGGCGGTCATCGCCCGCGTGCCGTTGATGCCGACCAGCCAGTCGGCCTCGGAGCGGCTGCGCGCCGCCTGGGC
Source organism: Rhizobacter sp. OV335 (assembly GCF_900142965.1). GTDB lineage: Bacteria > Pseudomonadota > Gammaproteobacteria > Burkholderiales > Burkholderiaceae_C > Rhizobacter. Next base: position 55,257 of record NZ_FRCQ01000002.1, on the reverse strand, counting down.
CAGGCCCTGCAGGCTCTCGTCGCTGCGCAGGTTGTCGAAGCCGTCGCGGATGGCCGCCGGCGTCATGCTCTGCAGCCACAGCCGGCGCACCGGGTGCTTGCTCTTCGCGTGCTGCTGGATCAGCCGGAAGATCAGCTCGCCCTCGCGGCCCGCGTCGCAGGCGTTGATCAGGTCGGTGACGTCCTTTCGCTTGACCAGCTTGACGATCGCGTTCAGCCGCCCCTTGCTCTTGTCGATCGGGTTCAGATCGAAGTGCGGCGGGATCACCGGCAGGTTCGCGAAGCTCCACTTGCCGCGCTTCACGTCGAACTCCTCCGGCGCCTTGATCTCCAGCAGGTGGCCGACGGCGGAGGTCACGATGTGGTGCTCGCCTTCGAAGTACTCGTCATGCTTGTCGAACTTGCCCGCGGTGGGCGTCAACGCGCGCACGATGTCCTGGGCGACGGAGGGCTTCTCGGCAATGATCAGTGACTTGCTCATGGGACTTTCTGGTGATGGCTCGGCCGGGGTCGGCGCGTGCTCTCTACAATCCGGGCTTCTCGCGCGCATGCACGCATACGCATGCACGCGCGCGCACCCATGAATTCAATGTACCCAAAGAAATCGATGACGCAAGCCGGCACCGTCAAGTCCCCTCGGTCCAGATCGACCCCCGTGAAAGCCGCGGGCCAGGCGGCCGCCGCCGGCCGGCGCATCCAGGTGCGCCGCTCCGGCGTGCACGGCAAGGGCGTGTTCGCGATCGCCCCGATCGCCCGCGGCGAGGTCGTCATCGAGTACAAGGGCGAGGTCATTCCGTGGGAAGAGGCGCTGCGCCGCCACCCGCACGACCCGAAGGATCCGAACCACACCTTCTACTTCCAGCTCGACGGCGACATGGCGATCGACGCCAAGTACGGCGGCAACGCGGCGCGCTGGATCAACCATGCCTGCACGCCGAACTGCGAATCCGACGAGATCGACGGCCGGGTGTTCATCAAGGCCCGGCGCGCCATCAAGCCCGGTGAAGAACTGTTCTACGACTACGGCCTGATCATCGACGAGCGCTACACGCCGAAGCTGAAGAAGGAATACGAATGCCGCTGCGGCACCCGCAACTGCCGCGGCACGATGCTGGCCCCGAAGCGCTGAGGCTGCGATGAGCGACCACCCCGAAGACGACCCCCTCGATCCGACGCTGCCCGCGCCGACGCCGCAGCACTGGGGTGCCGAAGCGCTGTGGCAGCAGCTCGAGCCGCTGCTGCCGGGACTGAGCATCGAGGTGGTCGCGCGCATCTCGTCGACCAACACCGCACTGCTCGAGCGCGCCCGCGTCAACATGAGCGCGATCGACGAGGCCGCGGCCGAGCTGGTGCAGGTGCGCCGCAGCGTCGAGAGCGCCGCGTTCGGCCGGCGCGCCGCCGACGTGCAGCCCTGCCTGCTGGTGGCCGAGCACCAGACCGGCGGGCGCGGCCGCATGGGCCGGGTCTGGAAGGCCGCACCGGTCGCCTCGCTGACCTTCTCGCTGTCGCTGCCGATGAACCCGCCCGACTGGTCGGGGCTGTCGCTCGCGGTCGGCGTCGCGCTGGCCGAGGCGCTCGACCCGCGCGCCCCGGGCGACGCCGGCGCGCCGCGCATCGGCCTGAAGTGGCCGAACGACCTGTGGCTGATGGAGCCGGGCGCCGAAGGGGCCCGGATCGGCCGCAAGCTCGGCGGCGTGCTGATCGAGACGGTGGCGGCCGGCCCGCGGCGGCTGGCGGTGATCGGCATCGGCATCAACGTGCAGCCGATGCATGCCACCACCGAGCTGAACACCGGCTACGGCTGCGTGCAGGAGCTCGACTCCACGTTGACCGCGCCCGGCACGCTGGCCCGCGTGGCGCTGCCGCTGGTGAAGGCGTTGATCGAGTTCAACCGGCGCGGCTTCGGTGCCTTCGTCGACCGCTTCGCCACCCGCGACCTGCTGCGCGGCCGCGCCATCACGACGACGCAGGCCGACGTGGCCGAGGGCATCGCCGACGGCGTCAGCGCCAACGGCATGCTGCGCGTGAGCACCGCCGAGGGCACGCGCGAGGTCGGCAGCGGCGAGGTCAGCGTGCGCCTGACGCCGTCCGACGGCGGTGCGCCCGACCCGCAGGCCGAGGACGCCTGATGCTGCGCGCGATCGTGCTGTTGCTGCTGCTGGCGAACCTGGGCTTCTATGCCTGGACGCAGGGGCAGCTCGACGGCGTGGTCGGCGTGCGCGCGCAGGGCGACCGCGAGCCCGAGCGGCTGGCGCGCCAGGTGCGTGCCGACAGCGTGCGGATCCTGCCGGCGAGCGCCACCACGGCGCCGGCCGGTGGCCCCGGCGAGCCGGCGCTGGCCTGCCTGGAGGCCGGCCCGTACACGCCGGCGCAGATCAGTACCGCCGAGGCGGCGCTGCAGGCCGCGTTGCCGCCCGGCAGTTGGAGCAGCGTGAAGAACGAGCTGCCGGCGGTCTGGATGGTCTACATGGGCAGGTACCCGAACCGCGAAGGCCTGCAGAAGAAGGAAGACGAGCTCAAGCGGATGAAGGTGCCGTACGAGGAGCTGCGCAACGCGCCCGAGTTCGAGGTCGGCCTGTCGCTCGGCCGGTTCGACAACAAGGATTCGGCCGACAAGGCGTTGACCGAGTTGACGCAGCGCGGCGTGCGCACGGCCCGTGTCGCGCAGTTGTCGGCACCCGGCGTGAGCCACGCGCTGCGCATCCCGCGCGCCGACGACGCGCTGTGGGCGCAGGTGATGGCGCTGAAGTCCGACGCGCTGCTGGGGCGGCCCTTCGGCAGCTGTTCGAAATAAGCCCCGACCCTTCGACAAGCTCAGGGCGAGCGGTGTTCAGGCCGAATGGTGTTTGCGCCGCAGCGCGGCCACCGCCGCCAGCAGCCCCAACAGCCAGCCGAACCCCAGCGCACCGCCACCGCTGTCGCCCGGCGGGTTGATCGGCGGATCGTTCGGATTGCCCGGGTTGTCGCTCCCCCCATTCGCCGCCAGATCCTGCCCCTGCGCCGCCGCGGCCCGCAGTGCCGGCGTGTTGATCACCACCGACGACCAGTTCGGCGCGGTGTAGCCGGTCGGGTTCGCCGCATACACCAGTGCCTGTGCCGCATCCATCAAGCCGGCGCCGCAGGTGCTCGTCGTGCAGATGCAGCGCCCCGGGTTCGAATTCGCGCAGGCCCCGACCACCGGCGACGTGACGTGCGGCCGCGCGCTGCGCTTGAGCCCGTCGATCAGCTGCGCGGTCGTCAGGTTGGGGTTCACGCTGACCATCAGGCTCAGCACGCCGGACACCAGTGGGGTCGAGAAGCTGGTGCCGAACACGTTGACGTAGTTGCCGGTGCCGGGCGTGCTGAAACCGCTGTTGCTGATCGTCAACAGCCCGTCGTCGTTGACCGTGCTGCCCCAGTTGCCGATCTGCGACGTGTCGCCACCGACCGTCGCGATCTGGATGCTCGGGCCGAAGTTCGAGTAGCTGGCCTTGAAGCCGTCGCGGTTCACCGCGGCAACGCCGACCACGCCGCTGCAGTTGGCCGGGCGCGTCACGCCACCGCTTTCATTGCCGGCCGGCGCGACGACGACGGTCTTCACCGCGGCCACATCGTCGATGGCGCTCTGGTACGCCTGATTGCACGCGTTGCTGCCACCGAAGCTCAGGTTGATCACGCGGGCCGGGTGCGGGTTGACGGGGATCGTGTTGTTGCTGCCGTCGAGCACCTGCAGGCCGGCGGCCCAGCGCATGCCGTCGACGATGTCGCCGACCGTCGCGCCGCACTTGCCGGAGATGCGCACTGGCAGCACCCGGCTGGTCCAGTTGACGCCGGCCACGCCGACGCCGTCGTTGCTGGCCGCGGCCGCGATGCCGGCCGTCGTCGTGCCGTGCCACGAGCTGTCTTCGACGCCGCAGCCGGCAAAGTCGGGGCTGCTGAGGTCGGCTTGCGTGACCCAGTCGCCCGGATCGCTCGGGTCAGTGTCCCAGCCGTTGCCATCGTTCGAATACGCGAGTTCCGAGACGAAATCGCGGCCCGGCCAGTAGCGCGCGGCCGACAGGTCGGGGTGCGTCGTGACGCCCGAATCGAGGATCGCGATCGTGACCGCAGCGTTGCCGGTCGTCGTGTCCCACGCGCCCTGCACGCCGGGCACGCCGCGCATCCGGTCGCTCGCCACGTTCGCGTCCGATCCGCTGACCGGCTGCAGCCACCACTGTCCGGTGGTGCTGACCGTCTTCGGGAAGCGCGGGTCGGTCGGCAGCGCCAGCCGGCGCTCGATGTCATTCGGGACGACCCACTCGACCTCCGGCTGCGCGCGCAGCCTGGCGGCCAGCGTGGCCGCCTCGCCGGCCGACAGCACGTGGTCGAAATCCACCCGCTGCGCCGCGCGCCCGTTCGGCGAGATCTTCAGCGCGGCGAGGCCGGCGGTCCGCATCACGCCCTGCAGCCGTTCGGTGCCCACCTTCGTGGTGCCGAGGGCCGCGGCCTGTTCGTGCGACGGCGCATCCTTCAGCTTGACCAGCAGCCCGAGCGCGCGGGGCGCTTTCGATGTGACTGTCAGGGACCGTTCCGGCTGGGGCGAGGCGGCAGCGGCGTGGCCGGCGGCCAGGGCCCCGAGCACCGCGAGGGCGCTGGGGAGTGTCAGAAAGTGGCGCATGGGTGTCTCCGTCGAGCGGAGATCATGCCCCAAGGCGAGGCGTCGAGTTGTGTGCAAGGGTCTGGCGGCGGGCGGCGCGATGGCGCGCGCGCGACGACGCCTGCAGCGCCAGCACCGCCGCCAGCAGGCCGGCCAGCCACGGCCAGCCGAGGGCGCCACCGCCGCTGTCGCCGCTGGAGGTGGAGGGCGTCGTGGCCGGGGTTGTCGGCGTGCCGGGCCGTCCCGGCGTCGTGGCTGCATTGACCGTGACCGACGCGGTGCTGGTGGCCTGCGCCGCGGCGTCGTCGGTGACGGTCAGGCTCACGGTGACGCTGCCGGCCGCCGTTGTCGCGACCGTCGCGGTCGCGGCATTGGTCGCGCTGGTGAAGCTGGCGATGCCGCTGCCGGCGGTCAGCGCCCACTGGTAGCCGGTGATCGCATGGCCGGCCGGTGCCGACGAGCCGCTGCCGTCGAACGTGACCGAGGAGCCTGCCGTCGTGCTGGCCGAGCTGGTGTCGATGCGCGCCACCACCTGGGCCACGGCCGCCACCGCCGCGCCGGCGTCCAGCAGCCCGGCGCCGCAGGTGGTCTTCGTGCAGTAGCACTCGGCGCTCTGCGCGGTCGCCGTCGGCGCATGGCAGGCCACCACGCCGGCGGCTGCGCCGGTGGTCGGGAACGCGCGCGCGGTGCTCTTCAGCACGCTGATCGCCTGGGCCGGCGTCAGCGCCGGGTCGGCCGAGAACATCAGGCCGAGCGTGCCGGCCACCAGCGGTGTCGAGAAACTGGTGCCGAGCGACGGGTTGGCGCTGTCGGTGTAGGTGCTGGTGCCCGGCGTGGTGCTGCCGGTGTTGGTGGTCGTCAGGATCGGATAGAGACACGCGCCGCTGGTGTTGACGCAGTTGCCGGCGGGCGCGGCGATCGTCAGCTCCGGCCCGAGGCTCGAGAAGCCGACCTTGCTGCCGGTGTGGCGCACGCCGGCCACGCCGACGACGCCGGGGCAGTTGGCCGGCACGTTGACCGCCAGGCCGTCGTTGCCGGCCGCCGCGACGACGACGACGCCGGCAGCGGTCAGTTCGGTCATTGCGTCCTTGTAGGCCTGCGAGCAGGTGCCCGACCCGCCGAGGCTCAGGCTCAGCACCTTGGCCGGGTTGGTGTTGACCGGCACGCCGGACACCGTGAAGCCGGCGGCCCAGCGCATCGCCGCGATGATGTCGCTGTCGTCGCCGCCGCACTTGCCGAGCACGCGCACCGGCAGCAGCTTCACGTCGCGCCCGATGCTGGCCATGCCGCTGCCGTTGTTGGTCGATGCGCCGACCAGGCCGGCCGTCTGCGTACCGTGCCAGCTGCTGCCTTCGGCGCCGCAGCCGGCGAAGTCACCGCTGGCGTCCTCGGCCGACGTGATCCAGTCGCCGGGGTCGCTCGGGTCGTTGTCGCGGCCGCTGCCGTCGTTCGCGGTCGCCGCATCGCTGACGAAGTCGTAGCCCGGCAGCAGTTTGTTGGTGAGCTCGGGGTGGTCGGGGCGGATGCCGGTGTCCAGCACCGCGACGACGACGCTGCTGCTGCCGGTGGTGATCGCCCAGGCCGTCTCGGCATTGATCGCCGACACCACGCTGCTGGTGGATGCGCGCAGGTACCACTGGCCGACGGACGGCGACACGGATCCACCACCCAGATACAGCGGATCGTTCGGCGCCGCGAACGCGCGGCGGCGGCCGTCCGGCACGGCGTACTCGACATCCGACAGCGCCGACAGGCGCGCCGCCAGCTCGGCCGAGCTGAGCCCGCTCGCCTTCACGACCTGGCTGCGCGTGGTCAGCGCGTGGCCGTCGCTGAGCGCGAGGCCGAGCCGCTGCGACAGCGTCTGCGCCTGTTGCGGCGCGGCCTGCGTGCTGCCGCCGGCGACCGACAGCGCCCGCATCGCACTCGAATCGGCCTTGAACTTGACGATCACCCGCGCCTGCAGCTCGGCGGGGATCTTGCGCACGGTGGGCGCCTGTTCGGCGGCCGATGCGGCCGGCGCGAGCGCCAGGGCCAGCAGCGAGGCGATGCAGCAGGAGATGAGTCGCTTCATGGGACAACCTGGAGGGGCTCGCGGCCCGGAACGGCCAGTGTAGGCAGCGGCGGTGTGTCCAGGGGTGAACCGGACATCGGCTGACACGCTTGGAGACAACTCTGCCCCGCAGGGCGTGCACATTCAACGGATGGCAACACATCGGTCGCTGCACGGCAGGCGGCCGGCCATGAAAAAGGCCTCCCGTGGGAGGCCTTCCAGCGGCAATCGCGATGGCGATTATTTCGAAATCACGCGGACCATCTCGAGCACCTTGTTCGAGTAGCCCCATTCGTTGTCGTACCAGGCCACCAGCTTCACGAAGGTGCTGTCGAGCGCGATGCCGGCATCGGCGTCGAAGATCGAGGTGCGGGCATCGCCGCGGAAGTCGGTCGCGACGACCTTGTCCTCGGTGTAGCCGAGGATGCCCTTCAGCGCGCCTTCGGACTGCGCCTTGAACTCGGCGCAGATCTCCTTGTAGGTCGCTTCCTTGTTCAGCTCGACCGTCAGGTCGACCACCGAGACGTCGGAGGTCGGCACGCGGAACGACATGCCGGTGATCTTCTTGTTCAGCTCGGGGATCACGACGCCGACGGCCTTGGCCGCGCCGGTCGACGACGGGATGATGTTCTCGAGGATGCCGCGACCGCCGCGCCAGTCCTTGTTGCTCGGGCCGTCGACGGTCTTCTGCGTCGCGGTGGTGGCGTGCACCGTGGTCATCAGGCCGCGCTTGATGCCCCACTTGTCGTTCAGCACCTTGGCGAGCGGGGCCAGGCAGTTGGTGGTGCACGAGGCGTTGGAGATGATGTCCTCGCCCTTGTAGGTCTTGTCGTTGACGCCGAACACGAACATCGGCGTGTCGTCCTTCGACGGGCCGGTCATCACGACCTTCTTGCCGCCGGCGGCGATGTGCTTGGACGCGGTCTCCTTGGTCAGGAAGATGCCGGTGCCCTCGACGATGATGTCGGCGCCGACCTCGCCCCACTTCAGTTCGGCCGGGTCCTTCACGGCGCTCAGGCGGATCTTCTTGCCGTTGACGATCAGCGTGTTGCCGTCGACCGCCACCGTGCCGTCGAAGCGGCCGTGCACCGAGTCGTACTGCAGCATGTAGGCGAGGTAGTCGGGCTCGAGCAGGTCGTTGATCGCGACGACCTCGATGTCCTTGAAGTTCTGGACGGCCGCGCGGAACACCATGCGCCCGATGCGGCCGAAGCCGTTGATGCCGATCTTGATGGTCATGAGATCTCCTTGGGGTGAAGCTGAGCGACGGCCGTCGATCAGTTGATTTTGAAACTGAATGCCCGGTCGACCGAGAAAGGATCGCCCGGTTTGAACTTGTAGGCCAGCATGGCCGCCATGGCGATCGCATCGAGCTTGGTATCGCCGGATGATTGCAGCATGCTGACCATCTCCACCGAGCCCGAGTCGTTCACGCGGGCCCGCAAGTTGGTGGTGCCCTCAAAGGCATATGCCAGATGCACGCCAGGAATCTCGGGGGCATGGATCAACCTCTCCGCGATGGCGGCGGCAACCGTGGCCGGATCGGCGCGAGCCAGGCTCTCCGCATTCCAACTGAGCACCGCGGTGTCCTGGTAGCGGCGTCCCTTGTCACGCTCCCATTCGAACCCTTTCGGCAGGTGGTAGCGCGACGAATTCACTCTTTCGACCACGGCCGCGTCGATGATCTCGTCGCCACTGCCCTGATAGACGCAGTCGATCGCAACCTTGCCTGATGCATCGATCAAGTGGTACTGGAAGCCGACGGTACCTTCATGGCCGGCAGCAAACGCCGCCTCCGGGTACTTGAAGGCCGGTCCGCTTCGGCGAGCGAGCGAAGGCACGTCCAGCATCGACGCGCAGCGTGTTGGCGCGGCCTGCCCCCACGCAGCACTCACGAAGAGCAGGCTTGCCATGCCGGAGAACGTTGCCCACCGACGCTTGTCGACCGCATCCATCACTTACTTGCCCAGCACGACACGCACCGTGTCGGCCACGTTCTCCGGCGTGAAATGGAAGTGCTTGAACAGCACCGGTGCCGGGGCCGATTCGCCGAAGGTGTCGATGCCGACCACCGCGGCGCAGCCGTACTTCCACCAGCCGTCGCTGACGCCCATCTCGACCGCGATGCGCGGCACGCCCTGCGGCAACACGCTGGTCTTGTAGGCGGGGGCCTGGCGGTCGAACACCGAGGTGCTGGGCATGCTGACCACGCGCACCGCGATGCCGCCGTTCTCGGGCTTCGCGAGCAGCTGCTGCGCATGCAGCGCGAGCTGCACTTCGGAGCCGGTGGCGATGATCACCGCCTGCGCCTTCTTCTTCAGGCCCACCTCGCTCGGCTCGGCCAGCACGTAGCCGCCTTTCGCGATGGTGTCGACGGCGGCCTGCGGCTCGCCGGCCGCGAATTCGGCCTTCGGCGCGTACGGCAGGTTCTGGCGCGACAGCAGCAGCGCGCTCGGGCGTCCCGAGTTGCCGATCGCGGCGCCCCAGGCCACCGCGGTCTCGGCGGTGTCGGCCGGGCGCCAGACGTCCAGGCCCGGGATCAGGCGCAGCGCCGCGGCATGCTCGACCGACTGGTGGGTCGGGCCGTCTTCGCCGAGACCGATGCTGTCATGCGTGAACACGTGGATCACGCGGATCTTCATCAGCGCCGCCATGCGGATCGCGTTGCGGCTGTAGTCGCTGAAGGTCAGGAAGGTGCCGCCGTACGGGATGAAGCCGCCGTGCAGCGCGATGCCGTTCATGACGGCGGCCATGCCGAACTCGCGCACGCCGTAGTTGATGTGACGCCCGCCGTTCGGCGAGCCGTCGGCTTCCATGCGCAGCGGCGGCGTGCTGCTGGTGTTGGTCAGGTTCGAGCCGGTCAGGTCGGCGCTGCCGCCGAGCAGTTCGGGCAGCGCCTTCGTGAACGACTCCAGCGCGATCTGGCTGGCCTTGCGGCTGGCCACGTTCTCGGCCTTCGCGTTGGCGGCCACCGCGGTGTCGAGCAGCAGCTGCGGGAAGTTCTTCGGCAGCTCGTGGTCCATGCGGCGGATGAACTCGACGGCCAGCTCCGGGAACGCCTTCGAATAGGCCTCGAACGCGTCGACCCACTGCGTCTCGGCGGCCAGGCCGTCGGCGCGGCTGTCCCACTGCTCGTAGGCCTGCTCCGGGATCACGAACGGCTCCCAGGTCCAGCCGAGGGCCTCGCGGGTCAGCTTGATCTCGTCGGCGCCCAGCGCCTCGCCGTGCGCCTTCGAGGTGCCGCCGCGGTTCGGCGAGCCCTTGCCGATGGTCGTCTTGCAGCAGATCAGCGTCGGCTTGTCGGCCTTCTTGGCCGCGGTGATCGCGGCATCGACCGCGGCCGAGTCCTGGCCGTCGACGGCGGCGATCACGTTCCAGCCATAGGCCTCGAAGCGCTTCGGCGTGTCGTCGATGAACCACGGCGCGACCTTGCCGTCGATCGAGATGCCGTTGTCGTCGTACAGCGCGATCAGCTTGTTCAGGCGCCAGGCGCCGGCCAGCGCGGCGGCCTCGTGGCTGATGCCTTCCATCAGGCAGCCGTCGCCGAGGAACACATAGGTGTGGTGGTCGACGATCGCATGGCCGTCGCGGTTGAATTCCTTGGCCAGCAGCTTCTCGGCCAGTGCCATGCCGACGGCATTGGTGACGCCCTGGCCGAGCGGGCCGGTGGTGGTCTCGACACCCGGGGTGTAGCCCACTTCGGGGTGGCCGGGGGTCTTGCTGTGCAGCTGGCGGAAGTTGCGCAGCTCGCTCATCGGCAGGTCGTAGCCGGTCAGGTGCAGCAGCGCGTACAGGATCATCGACGCGTGGCCGTTGCTCAGCACGAAGCGGTCGCGGTTGGCCCAGTGCGGGTTGGCCGGGTTGTGGCGCAGGTGGCGGCCCCACAGTGCGACCGCCATGTCGGCCATGCCCATCGGGGCGCCCGGGTGGCCGGAATTGGCCTGCTGGACGGCGTCCATCGCCAAGGCGCGGATGGCGTTCGCCATCAAGGTGGTGTCGTGGGCGAGGGCAGTCATGCCGGGCGGCTCCTGGGGTTGGGTTCGGGACGATCGCGTCGGGGCGCGGGGGCGGAAGCGGCGCATTTTAGGCGCCACCGATAATCCTGCCGATGCAAGGCCTGCACCTCACCGCCGACCTGCGCGGCTGCGCCCCCGGCAACCCCGCGATGACCGAGCCCGACGCGCTGCGGCGGCGCTGCCTCGCGGCCGTCGCGGCCGCCGCGCTGCAGCCGGTCGGCGAGCTGTTCCACCGCTTCCCGGCGCCGGGCGGCGTGACCGGCGTCGTGCTGCTGGCCGAATCGCACCTCGCGGTGCACACCTGGCCGGAGCTGGGCGGGGTGACGCTGGACGTCTACGTCTGCAACCTCGGGGCCGACAACTCGGCCAAGGCGCATGCGCTGCTCGAGGCGCTGCTCGGGGTGTTCGAGCCGGCGCGGGTCGAACGCCAATCGCTGCTGCGGGGCGCCGCATGAAGGCCATCATCCTGGCCGCCGGCCGTGGCGAGCGCATGCGGCCGCTGACCGATGCGACGCCGAAGCCCCTGTTGCCGGTGCACGGCAAGCCGCTGATCGAATGGCACCTGGCGGCGCTGGCGCGCGACGGCGTGCGCGAGGTGGTGATCAACACCGCATGGCTGGAGGAGCAGATCCCCGCCGCGCTCGGCGATGGCAGCCGCTGGGGCCTGCGCATCCGCTACTCGATGGAAGGGCGCGACCACGGCGGCGCGCTGGAGACCGCCGGCGGCATCGCGAAGGCGCTGCCGCTGCTGGTCGACCGGCCGGACGAGTGCTTCTGGGTTGTCTCGGGCGACATCCACGCCCCCGGCTTCCGCTTTGACGCCGAGCAAGGCGCGCGCTTCGCCGCCGGGTCGCTGCTGGCGCACCTGTGGCTGGTGCCCAACCCGGCGTTCCATGCGAAGGGTGATTTCGGGCTCGATGCCGAAGGCTTCGGGTTGGCCGACGCCGCCGGGCCCGACGGCCTGCGCTGGACCTACGCCAACCTCGCGCTGTGCCGCGCGTCGCTGTGCGCCGGCATCGCGCCGGGCACGAAGGCGGCGCTCGGCCCGCTGCTGTTCGCCGGCATGCGCGAGCGGCGCATCAGCGCCGAGGTGTGGCGCGGCGCGTGGGAGAACGTCGGCACGCCCGCCCAACTCGACGCCTTGAACGGCCCCTAGTTCGACCTGCGCATCGCGTCCACCAGCTGCGCCGTTGCCGCCGTCCAGGACTTGGTGGGCAACAGGCGATCGAGGTGCCGGCGGAAGGCACTGCGGTCGATCGCGTCGCCGGCAGCAAGGCGCGACATCGCTTCGACCAGCGCGTCGAAGTCGGGTTCGCGATAGTGTGCCGGCCGGCCCGGTTCGTCGCCGTCGCGGCTGAGCAGCCTGCTGGGCAGGCGAGTCGCCACTGTCGGCGGGCAGAAGTCATCCGTCGAGCCGCCGTCGGTCACGATCACCGGCACCGCGCAGGCCAGCGCCTCCAGCACCGGCAGGTTGAACCCCTCGGCACGGTAGGGCGAGACATAGCCATCGGCCACGCCATAGAGCCCGGCCAGACGGGTCTGAGACAGATTGCTGCCAACCAGCGCAATGGCGTCGATCGTTTCGGCCGTGAAGAGGGCAGGATGCCGGTTCGACAGGTCGCGCAGGGTGTTCTCGGCTGTCGTGACGGCGTAGACCGCCCGTTGGTCCTTGAGAATCAGCCGGATATCGCGGCGACGCTGCCGCAGCGTGGCGAAAGCCAGCATCAACAGGTCGACGCCCTTGTTCCAGAACGCCGCGCCGAGGTTCAGGAACACGATCTCGTGCTCCCGCAGAGCCAGTTGGCGGCGCCATTCGGCGCGCTGCAACGGCTCGAGCGGCGCGAACACCTCGCGGTTGACGCCGCAGGTGACGATGTCGATGTCGTCGGCGTCCAGCCCCTCGTCGACCAGGCGCTGCTTGGACCACAGGCTGGAAGTGACGACGCGGTTGCCGCCCGCCGTGAAGCGGCGGATGTCCATGCGGCCGTCCGCGAAGTTCGCTTGCGTCAAGCCGCACTCGGTGACCATGTAGGTGAAGGTCCTTCGCGAGTCGTGCAGCTGCGGCGCGGCGAACGGTGAGCTGATGCGGTAGACGCCGTCCGCGGCTGCACCTTCGGGCACCACAGGCACTGCGTCGATCTTCGCCTGCTCGGCCGGCTCGAATCCCGCAGGCACCGTGCGCGGGTTCCAGTGCCCGAGCGCGAAGGGCAGGTCGCGGCAGCTCAGCACGACATCACGTCGCCGCAGCAGTTCGAGGATCTGGCACTGGTGGATCAGCGCGAACGAGTGGTTGATGCCGCGCCAACCCTCGACCACCAGCTGCATCGGCGGGGCATCCCCGGGGTCTTGCTCCGCATCCGCCCCACCATCGGCTCGCACCGGCACGACCTGCCCCAGCCCGGCCAGGCGCCCCTCGAACGCCAGCCGCCCGACCGCGATGCGCAACTCCGGTCGGGCCGGCTCCGCCGCCAGCATCTCGCGGGTGATGTCCAGCGCCCGGAGGGTATCCCCGCTCGCCTCCAACGCGACGACAAGGTTGGAGCGGGCCGTTGGCATCCCGGGCTGCAGCGCCAACGCGCGCTCGAAGGCCTGCACAGCCTGCGCAGGTCCCTGCTGCGAAAAAGTCACGTACCCGGCGAACAGGTGGAAGTCGGCACGGTCGGGGTGGAACTCGATCGCACCGCGCATCACCGCCGACGCACCGGCCAGATCGCCCTGCTCGTACAGCAAACGGCACAACGGCGCGCAGGCGGGCGCAAAGCTGGGTTGGGCCTGCAGCGCGGAGCGGTAGTACGCGATGGCCTGCGCCGGCCGGCCCGCTGCCTGCGCCAGCTCGCCCAGCAGGTAGAGAGGGTCTGCCGATCGCGGCGCCAGCCGGGCTGCGGTGGCCAGAACCGACTGTGCCTCGGCGTTGCGGCCCGCCTCCTTGAGGGCGCCCCCCCACGCCGTGAAGACCTCCGCATCGGTCGGATCGTGCTCGGCGAAGCGTTGGTACAAGCGAGCCGCATCAGCCAGCCGCCCCTCGCCGAGTGCCTGTGTGGCCGATCGCCTCAAGGCGGCGGGGTCGTCATCGGTCACAGGGAGCGTCGCTGCGGGCGCCACGCGGCCGTCCAGGCCCTTGAGAAACTTGAACATGGCGCAAGCCGGCGATCGGGATGGGCAGCAGAAGTCAATGCAGCTTGATTTTCGGTCGATACGTCCGGTCGAGAAACTCCGACAAGGTCACCAGCACCATTCGCCAGAAGCCACCCAGCGCCATCTGGTGCTGCTTGTGCAGCGCCCAGTACATGAACTGCGCGAGCCGCCCTTCGATGAACAAGCTGCCGCGCGTCAGGCTGCCCATCAGGCTGCCGACCGACGAGTACTCCGACAGCGACACCAGCGAGCCCTTGTCGCTGAACACGAACGGCTTCACCGGCTGGCCGGCCAGCAGCTTCGGGATCGCCTTCACCAGGTACATCGCCTCCTGGTAGGCGGCCTGCGCGCGCGGCGGCACCCAGGTGCCGTCGGGCTGCTGGCAGGCCGCGCAATCGCCGAACGCGAAGATGGCCGGATCCAGCGTGGTCTGCAGGTTGCCGTTGACCATCAGCTGGTTCAGCTTGTTGGTCGCCAGCGCGTCCTGGCCGTTCGACGCGCCCAGCGTGCGCAGGAAGTCCGCCGCCTTCACGCCCGCCGCCCACACCGTGAGGTCGGAGCCGATCACCTTGCCGCTCGCCATCCGCAGGCTGTCGGCGGTCACCTCGACCACGCGCTCGTTGGTGTGCACCTCGATCGCCAGCTTGCGCAGCTCGCGCACCGCCGCTTCGCTCAGCCGCTCGGGCAGTTGCGAGAGCAGCCGCGGCGCCGCCTCGACCAGCACGATCTGCAGGTCCTTCTCGGGGTGGATGTGGTCGAAGCCGTAGTTCGCCAGCACGCGCGCCGCGGCATGCAGCTCGGCGGCCAGTTCGACGCCGGTGGCGCCGCCGCCGACGATGGCCACCGTCAGGCGCCCGCTGCCGGCCGCGCGCGGCACGCTCTGCGCGCGGATGCAGGCGTTGATCAGCCGGTCGTTGAAGCGCTTGGCGGCCGGCGGGCTGTCGAGCTTGATGGTGTGCTCGGCCGCGCCGGTGGTGCCGAAATCATTGGTCTGGCTGCCGACCGCGATCACCAGCGTGTCGTAGGCCAGCGTCTGCGCCGGCGTGATCTCGCGGCCGCCCTCGTCGTAGCTCGCATCCAGCTGCACTGTCTTCGCGGCACGGTCGACACCCGACAGCCGGCCTAGCCGGAACTTGAAGTGGTGGCCGCGCGCCTGCGCGAGGAACTCGATCTCTTCGGCATGGGTGTCGAAGCTGCCGGCCGCGAGCTGGTGCAGCAGCGGCTTCCAGACGTGCGTGCGCGCCGCGTCGACCAGCGTGATCTCCGCCAGCCCTTTGCGCCCGAGCGACTTGCCGAGCTGGGTCGCCAGCGCGAGCCCACCGGCGCCACCACCGACGATCACGATCCGTTGCATGCGAAGCCTTCGTTGTTCTGATTCAGGCCAAGGGTATCAGTCGACTGTCTGGCGGTAGCGCATGAGCGCGATGGTGCCCGCCACCGCCATGAACAGCGCGATCGGCCACAGGTGCGGCGCCACCTCGACCAGCCCGTTGCCCTTCAGCATGATGCCGCGCACGATGCGCAGGAAGTGCGTCAGCGGCAGCGCCTCGCCGATCGCCTGAGCCCAGCCCGGCATGCCGCGGAACGGGAACATGAAGCCGGTCAGCAGCATCGACGGCAAAAAGAAGAAGAACGTCAGCTGCATCGCCTGCAGCTGGTTGCGCGCGATCGTCGAGAAGGTGAAGCCGACCGCCAGGTTGGCTGCGATGAAGAGCACCAGCACCGCCGACAGCAGCAGCACGCTGCCTTCCATCGGCACATCGAACAGCAGGCGTGCGGCCGCGAGGATCACCGTCACCTGCACGTAGCCGATCAGGATGTAGGGCACGATCTTGCCGAGCATCACCTCGACCGGCCGCGCCGGCGTCGCCAGCAGGTTCTCCATCGTGCCGCGCTCGCGTTCGCGTGTCATCGCGAGCGAGGTCATCATCACCATCGTCATTGTCAGGATCACGCCGATCAGCCCCGGGATCACGTTGTAGCTGGTCAGTCCTTCGGGGTTGTAGCGGCGCTGCACGCGGATTTCGAACGGCGAGTCGGCTGGCCGCAGCGCGGCGAGCGGCCCGACCAGCTCGCGGCCGATCGCCCGCTGGCCGATGCGGTCCAGCGCGGCGACCGCGTTGCCGGTGGCCGCCGGGTCGGTGGCATCGGCCGCGACCAGCATCGCCGGGCGTTCGCCGCGCTGCAGCCGGCGCGAGAAATCCGGCGGGATCACGAGCGCGAACTGCACGCGGCCGGTGGCCAGCAGCGCATCGGCCTCGGCGACGCCGGCCGGGCGCTCGGTGATGCGGAAGTACTGCGAGTTCTCCAGCCCGGCGACGAAGCTGCGCGTGAACTCGCTCTGGTCCAGCACGACGATCGCCGCCGGCAGGTGCTTCGGGTCGTTGTTGATCGCGAAGCCGAACAGCACCAGCTGCACGATGGGCACGACGACCATCATCCCGAAGGTCAGCCGGTCGCGCCGCACCTGGCGCAGCTCCTTGATCAGGATCGCGATGAAGCGCTGCCAGCTCATGGCTTCTCCGTGGCGAAGTTGTCCTTCGCGTCCTGCATCAGCGCGATGAAGACGTCCTCCAGGCTGGGCTCGATCGGGTTCGCCTTCAGGTCCGGGCGGTTCACCGCGGCCAGCGCGTCGCGGATCGCCTGCTCGTTGTCGCCGCTGACGTGCAGCGTCGAGCCGAACGGCGCGACGGTGCGGATGCCTTTCGCCTCGCGCAGCCGGTGCCCGACCTCCACCAGGTTCGTGCCCGCCACCGCCCAGGTCACGAGCCCGGCACTGTCGATGACCTGCTGCACCGTGCCCTGCGTCAGCAGCTTGCCGTAGGCGATGTAGGCGAGCTCGTGGCAGCGCTCGGCCTCGTCCATGTAGTGCGTCGACACCAGCACCGTCAGGCCGGCCGCGGCCAGGTCGTGGATCTGGTCCCAGAAATCGCGACGCGCCGCCGGGTCGACACCGGCGGTGGGTTCGTCGAGCAGCAGCAACTGTGGCGAGTGGATCAGGCAGGCAGCGAGCGCGAGGCGCTGCTTCCAGCCGCCCGACAGCGAGCCGGCAAGCTGCGTGCGCCGCGTCGCGAGCCCGAGCTGCTCGAGCGTGGCCGTCACCTTGGCGCGGCGGTCGGGCACCGCGTAGACGCGGGCGACGAAGTCGAGGTTCTCCTCGATGCTCAGGTCTTCGTAGAGGCCGAAGCGCTGCGTCATGTAGCCGACCTGCCGCTTGATCAGCCGCGACTGCGTGCGGATGTCGTGGCCCAGGCAGGTGCCGCCGCCGTCGTCGGGCGTCAGCAGCCCGCACAGCATGCGGATCGTCGTCGTCTTGCCGCTGCCGTTCGGGCCGAGGAAGCCGTGGATGCGGCCCTTCTCGACGCGCAGGTCGACATGGTCGACGACGGTGCGGCCGCCGTAGCGCTTGGTCAGGCCATGCACGTCGATCAGCGCGGGGGCAGCGGCATCGCTCATGAGGTGGCGCCCAGCAGCACCTGCAGCGGTTGGCCGGGGTGCAGGCGGCGGGCGTCGGCCGGCTCGGGCCGCGCCTCGACCATGAACACCAGCGCCGCGCGGTTCTCGCGGCTGTAGATCAGCGGCGAGGTGAACTCGGCCTCGCGGGCGACGAAGCTCAGCCGCGCGGCGATCGGCGCGCCGCAACCGTCGCAGTGCAGGCTCACCGCCTGGCCGACGCGCAAGGCGCCGACCACCGCCTGCGGCACGAAGAAGCGCGCCTTGATGTTGCCGGGCGGCAGCAGCGTCAGCACCGGGCCGCCCAGCGGCACGTACTCGCCTTCGCGGTACAGCACGTCGACCACATCGGCGGCAGCGGCGGAGGCGGGCACGCGCTGGGTCTTCTGCGCGACGCGCCAGTCGGCCTGGTCGAGCTGCGCCTGCGCGGCCTTCACCTCCTGCGCGGCGGCGGCGATCTCCGGCGTGCGCGCACCGAGGTTTGCGACGCGCAGCTGCGCCGCCAGTTCGTTGACGTGCGCCTGGTCGCTCGCCACCTTGCTGCGCGCCTGGTCCAGCGTGGCCGGCGAGTTGAACTGCTCGGCCACCAGCTTCGCGGTGCGCGCCAGTTCGGCGTTCGACAGCGCGAGCGCCGCCTGCGCCTGCGCGAGCTGGGCGCGCGCCGCCGCCAGTTCATCGGGCCGCCTGCCCTGCTGCAGGTTGAGCAACTGCTGCTGCGCGGCGCGCAGGCGCGATTCGGCTTCCTCGCGCGCGGCACGCTCGCTGTCCTGCTCCAGCACAAAGGCCGGTGCCGCCGCATCGACGCGGTCGCCGCGCTGCAGGTGCAGCCTGGTCAAGGTGCCGGCGACGGGTGCCGACAGACGCACGTAGTCGCCTTCCGCATAGCCGGCATAGCCTTCGGCGGGCGGCTCCGAGCAGGCGGCCAGCGCGGCCGCGATCGTCATCAACAGCGCGAGATGCTTCATGGGGTCTCCTCGGGGCGGGTGAGCCAGGCGCGCAAGGCCGCGTCGATGCGCGTCTCGATCGCCGCATCGGACAGCAGGTGGTCGTCGATCAACGCGTTGGCCTCGGGCAGGCCGCCGGCGCCCTGCATCGCGGTGCCGATCAGGATCGGCGATGCGACGCCGGCGGCGATGAAGGCCAGCACCTGCGGCGGCGGCGCGGGCCGGAACTCGCCGCGCTGCTGCGCCTGCGCGATCAGCCGGCCGATGACCGCGATGTGGCGCGGCAGGTTGGCCAGCAGGAACTCGCGCGCCAGCGCCTCGCCGGCCATCGCGTCGGCCAGGATGCGCACCATCAGGTGGCGGTGCCGGCGGCCGAAGTGCGCCAGCACGCGCACCGCGCTGCGCAGGTTGTGCACCGGCGACGCCGCGGAGTCGGTCTCGACCTCCAGCGTCAGCGCCGCGAACATGTCTTCGTAGGTGCGTTGCAGCACCGCGCGGATGAAGTTGTCCTTGGACTTGAAGTGGTAGTGAAACATGCCCAGGTTGACGCCCGCATGCTCGGTGAGCCGCCGCACCGACAGCCCGGCGCAGCCGGTCTGCGGCAGCAGTTCGAGGCCCGCATCGAGCAGGCGCTGGTCGACGTTCTGGGAGGGGCGGGGCATGGATTAACTATACGAACGTATAGTTATGTCGTCAATGCGGGTACTCGCAGAATGTCGACCCATGGACTTGAGCCCGCCTCCGCCGGATGAAACTGACTTCAACAAGCATGCGAGCCGCCAACAGGCTCGCCGTCATCAGGCTGGTGTCGAGCGAGAACGCCTCATGCGTCATCAGAGGCTCGCTTCGAGCCTGCTGGCCATGTCCTCGGAGGATTGCGCGCGGATGATTGACGGCGCCAGACAGGTCGTCCGGCGCTGGCGACAGGAGCGCCTTTGCAGCGACGACTACATTGATCGGTGGAGCGAGATCCTCCAAATGCCGATTCCGGAGATGGCCGTGGCGATGGGTTCGGACCTCGATGGATGGGGGACGGCGTTGCGACAGAACTCGCCCTGGGTCGGAATGGCGGGCGAATAAAAGCAGAAAGGGCCCCGCAGGGCCCTTCTCGATTCTTACCGCGGTCGCCTCAAGCCGCGAACGGCGTCGTGATCTCGTCGATCTTCGCCAGCACCTCCGGCGTCAGCTTCGGCGTGATCGCCAGCGCGCCCAGGTTGTCCTGCAGCTGCGACAGCTTCGACGCGCCCAGGATCACCGTGCTGACGCGCGGGTTGCGGTTCACCCAGGCAACGGCCAGCTGCGCCAGGTTGCCGCCCAGGTCGCGGGCGATCGGCTCCAGCTTCGCGACGGCGGCGTTCTTGTCCGCATCGGTCAGCCCCTTCAGCAGGAAGCCCATGCCTTCGAGCGCGCCGCGGCTGCCCTGCGGCACGCCGCCGCGGTACTTGCCGGTCAGCAGGCCGCTGGCGAGCGGGCTCCAGGTCGTCAGGCCCAGGCCGATGTCGTCGTACAAGCGCGCGTACTCCTGCTCGACGCGCTGGCGATGGAACAGGTGGTACTGCGGCTGCTCCATCACCGGCTTGTGCAGGTGGTGGCGCTCGGCGATGTCGTACGCAGCGCGGATCTCGGCGGCGCTCCACTCGCTGGTGCCCCAGTACAAGGCCTTGCCGCGGGTGATCATGTCGCTCATCGCCCACACCGTCTCCTCGATCGGCGTGTGCGGGTCGGGCCGGTGGCAGTACACCAGGTCGATGTGCTCCAGCTGCATGCGCTTGAGCGAACCGTCGATCGCCTGCGTCAGGTACTTGCGGTTCAGCGTGTCGCGCCGGTTGACGGTGTTGCCCTCGCGGTCGAGGCCCCAGAAGAACTTGGTCGACACGATGAAGTTCAGGCGCGGCCACTTCAGCTGGCGGAACGCCTCGCCCATCACGACCTCGCTCTGGCCGGCGGCATAGGCTTCGGCGTTGTCGAAGAAATTGACGCCGGCATCGAAGCCCGCCGCGAGCATTTCCTTGGCCGAGCCGGTGTCCACCTGGTTGTGATAGGTGACCCACGAGCCGAGCGACAGCTCGCTGACCTGCAGGCCGCTGCGGCCCAATCGACGGTATTTCATCGCTACACCTCGTTAAGAATTGCGGCATCTTAGCCACAGCCCCCCGGTCGATTCGCACACCGCGCACGAGCCCCCACGCCCGAGTGCGGGTACTCTCGTCGGTCCCCTTTGCGGACGGTGCGCTTCGCGTTACCGTCGCGTCCGTGACCAAGATTCTTCGCCCCCGCTCTCTCCTGCTGCCGCTGGCGCTGTGCGCGCTCGGCAGCCCGTCCGTGGCCCAGGCCGCTGCCGCCCGCAGCGCCGGCGGCCTCGCATCGTTCAGCACCTGGCTGATGCTGCCCTTCCTCGTCGCGTTCGCGGTCGCCGGCCACATCCTGATCGGGCGCGGCGCGAAGGCTCTGACCGCGTCGTTCCAGCCGCTGGCCAGCGGCGAGCTCGAACTCGCCGGCTACGACCGCAACGTCTATGGCACCTCCGACCGCGCGATGCTCGAGGTCGTGGTCGTCCCGTTCGTCGCGGGCCTGGTGATCTGGCTCGGCGTTGCGCTGTCGTTCGGCTGGCTGATCTTCGTGGGCATCCTCGGCGTGCTCGGCGCGGTCGCCTTCGACATGGCGCGCTGGGAGCGCGTCGGCGTCAGCGCGAACTACGTCTGGTTCCAGCGCGGCGTCACCGGCAAGGTGCACCAGGTGGCGATCGAGAACATCCGCGACGTGAGCGTCGTCGAGGAAGACGGCACGCTGCCGACGCTGCGCCACCAGAACCGCAACCGCGTCTGCCGCCTGTTGATGCGCATGACCGACAAGCGGGTCGTGGCCTTGCCCAAGACCGATGCCGAGACCCAGCTCGAGGCGGTGGAGAACGTGGCCAACCAGATCCGCTGGCGGCTGCAGGCCTTGCTCGACAAGCAGAACGACAAGCGGGGCGACAAACCGGCCGGCGTGGCCCCCCGACCCGGCTTCGTGGCCACCCGCCCGGGCCCGCCCGACACCGTGGCCGGTGCGCCCGACCCCGACGGCGGCCGCATCCCGACGGAGGGCGACAAGGAAATGCTGCGCGAGCTGCGCCGCCTGCGCAAGCAGCGCGCCGCCGCCGCCGCGGCCACCGATCCGTCGAAATCCCGCGCGGACAGCGAGTTCTGACGCGCCGGCGCACCGCCCTCCGCCCGATGCGCACCCACCCTTTCCGCCGGCGCCGTGCCGAGCTGGCCCGCCGCCTGGCCGCCGCCGGTGGTGGCATCGCGATCGTGCCGACCGCGGCGATGCAGATGCGCAACGGCGACAACGAGCACCCGTTCCGCCACGGCAGCCATTTCCACTACCTGAGCGGCTTCGACGAGCCGCACAGCTGCCTGGTGCTGCATGCCGACGGCCGCAGCGAGCTGTTCTGCCACGCCGTCAACGCCGAGCGCTCGGTGTGGGAGGGGCCGATGCTCGGGCCCGAGGCCGCGCCGCAGGCGCTCGGCGTCGACCTGGCCTGGCCGATCGAGCGCCTCGACGAACTGCTGCCCGAGCTGATGGGCCAGGTGCGCAACGTCTGGACGCTGTTCACCGTGCCGAGCGCGCTCGACCAGCGCCTGCCCGGCTGGCTGGCGCGCGCCCGCACGCGCGCCGGCCTCGGTGCCGAAGGCCCGGTGCACCGCGACCTCGGCCCGCTGGTCGACGAGATGCGCCTGATCAAGGACGCCGACGAGATCGACACGATGCGGCGCGCCGCGGCGATCTCGGCCGGCGCCCATGCGCGGGCGATGCGCTACTGCGGGCAGCGCTTCCACGCCGACCCGGCGGCCGCCGTGCGCGAGTACGAGATCGAGGCCGAGCTGCTGCACGAATTCCGTCGCCACGGTGCGAGCGGGCCGGCCTACGGCAGCATCGTCGCGGCCGGCGGCAACGCCTGCGTGCTGCACCATGCGGCCGGCCCGACCGAGCTGCGCGCCGGCCAGCTGTGCCTGGTCGACGCCGGCTGCGAACTCGACGGCTACGCGAGCGACATCAGCCGCACCTTTCCGGCCGACGGCCGCTTCACCGCGCCGCAGCGCGCCCTGTACGACGTGGTGCTGGCCGCGCAGCAGGTGGCGATGGCCGCGACGCGGCCCGGCTGCCGGCAGCGCGATGCCCACGAGGCGGCAGTGCGCGTGCTGTCGCAGGGCCTGCTCGACCACGGGCTGCTGGTGCGCGACCGCGATGGCGATGTCGATGCGGTGATGGCGAGTGGCGCCTACCGGCGCTTCTACATGCACGACACCGGCCACTGGCTCGGGCGCGACGTGCATGACGTCGGCGAGTACCTGTCGCTGCAGGAGCCGGCCGTCGACCAGCCGGATTTCCGCGGCGGGCGCGTCGTGCGTTCGCCGTCGCGCAAGCTCGAATGCGGCATGGTGGTGACGCTGGAGCCCGGCCTGTACGTGCAGCCGGCGCCCGACGTGCCCGAGGTTTTCTGGAACATCGGCATCCGCATCGAGGACGATGCGGTCGTGACCCCCGGCGGTTGCGAGCTGATCAGCCGCGGCGCACCGGTGGAACCCGCCGCCATCGAGGCGTGGATGAACGCGCACTGAGGTCGCCGCTGCCAAAAAGGGCATGTCATGAACGTCAACGAGGCCTTGCCCCCCGCCGAACTCGCCGGCCTGTTCGACCTCGCGCCGGTGTCGCTGTGGCTGGAGGATTACAGCGCGCTGCATGCGCTGTTCGCCCGCTGGCGCACCGATGGCGTGACCGACCTGCGCGCCCACCTGCGGGCCGACCCGCGCCGCGTCGCCGAATGCTCGGCCTGCCTGCGCGTGCTGCAGGTGAACCGGCGCACGCTCGAGCTGTACGGCGCGCGCGACCTGGCGCACCTGGTCGAGAGCTTGCCGCGGGTGTTCCGCGACGACATGTTCGAGCAGCTCGTCGAGGAGCTGGCCGCGCTGTGGGAGGGCCGCACCCGCTTCACGAGCCAGACGGTGAACTACGCGCTGGACGGCCGGCGGCTCGACATCGTGCTGAACGCGACCGTGCTGCCGGGCCACGAGGCCGGCTGGGACCGCGTGCTGCTGTCGATCGAGGACGTGACCGAGCGCACCGCGGCTGCCGAGGCGCTGCGGCTGAGTGAGCTGTATGCGCGCGGGCTGTTCGAGCATTCGCCGGTGTCGCTGTGGGTCGAGGATTTCAGCAGCGTGAAGCGGCTGCTCGACGAGGCGCGCGCGCAGGGCATCAGCGACTTCCGGGTGTTCACCGACGTGCATCCGGAGTTCGTCAGCCGCTGCCTGCAGGAGGTGCGCGTGATCGACGTGAACCAGCAGACGCTGCGCATGTTCGGCGCGCCCGACCGCGACACGCTGCTGCGCCGGCTGGGCGACGTGTTCCGCGACGACATGACGGCGCATTTCGGCGACCAGCTGCACGACCTGTGGAACGGCAAGACCACGCACCAGCGCGAGGTCGTCAACTACAACCTGGCGGGCGACAAGCTGCATGTGTACCTGCAGTTCTCGGTGCTGCCCGGCCATGAGGCCGACTGGGACCTGGTGCTGATCTCGCTGACCGACATCACCGCGCGCAAGCAGGCCGAGGCCTACCTCGAGTTCCTCGGCAAACACGACCCGCTGACCAAGCTGCGCAACCGGGCCTTCTTCGTCGACGAGATCAACCGGCTGGAGCGCAAGGGCCCGTGGCCGGTGACGGTGGTGGTCGGCGACCTGAACGGGCTGAAGACCATCAACGACACGCAGGGCCATGCGGCCGGCGACGCGCTGCTGCGGCGCGCCGGCGAGGTGCTGACGAAGGCGATCGACAAGCCGATGTGCGCGGCGCGCATCGGCGGCGACGAGTTCGCGCTGCTGCTGCCGGGGATGGACGCCCGTGCCGCGCAGCTGCTGCTGGACCGGCTGGCCTCGCTGTCGGAGCTGAACAACCAGTTCCACGGCACCACGACGCTGAGCTTTGCGCTGGGCATCGCGACCTGCGAAGCGGGTGGGCGCATCGAGGCCGCGGTCAACGAGGCGGATCACGCGATGTACGCGTCGAAGAAGGCGTTCTATGAGAGCGCGCAGATGGATCGGCGCAAGGCGGGGTGAGCGGGCGTGCCCTCAGTCGACACGCGAAGCCCAGTAGTTCGGGCGTTTTCGATGAGGCGCGATGGCGACGATAAGCAGCACTTCTTTCTCGGGCTGGTAGACGATGCTGAAGGGGAACCCCTTGACGAGGACGCTGCGCGTCTCCTTGAAGCTCGGTGCGCCACCCAGGGGGTGTGTCCTGACACGAGAGATTGCAGCCTCGACCGCGGTCTGGAAGCGCAGGCCGGCTCCCGTGGCAGCCTTGGAGTAGTAGGTGACTTCCTTCAGCAGTTCGATCTCTGCGGCGGGAAGGAAGATGACCTTGATCACCGTGCTATTCGGCGGGCCTTGGCGAACACATCTTCCGCATCGATCGGCAGGACCTCCCCTCGCTCGAACTCGGCCAACCTGCGCTGGATTTCGTTCTCCCACGCCGCATCAAGCTCGGCGGCGGCTGGCTCATTGAGCGATTCCAGCAATTGCTCGACAAGCCGTTCCCGGTCTTCCGGCGGCAAGGCGCGGCCAAGACTGAGGATGTGGGACACGGGATCGGACATGGTCGGCTCCTGATGGCTGGATAGCAGTCTAGCGCCGGCGCATCGCATCACCCTGCAACGCCCGGGGTTGCGCCTGGTAACGACGCTTGCTCTTCCGACCCACACAATCTCTCATGTCCCAAATCCTGATCCTCGCCGGGGCCGCGATCTACGGCCTGCTCGGCCTGCTGCATCTGACGTACACCTTCTTCGGCACGAACTTCGATCCGCGCGATGCCAACGTTGCCCGCGCAATGCGCTCGAGCTCGCCGCGCCTGACGCGCGACACGACGATGTGGAAGGCCTGGATCGGCTTCAACGCGAGCCACAGCCTCGGCGCGATCCTGTTCTCGCTGGTCTACCTGATGCTCGCCGCGCGGCACATGGACGTGCTGCACCGCTCGCCCACCTTCGTGTGGCTGGCCGGCATCGCGAGCGCCGCCTACGTCGTGCTCTCGCTGCGCTACTGGTTCCGGATCCCGCTGGCCGCCACGGCGATCGCGACGAGCTGCTTCGTCGCCGGGGCCATCACGATGTCATTGGGCTATTGACGCTGCTTGAACGCCGCCGCAATCCGCCGCGCCGCCTCGTTCCCATGAAAGAACGCCTCCTCGAACACCGAGTACCCCGAGAGATCGGCATGCGCGAACTGCACCCGGCCGCCGCCTGAGGCCAGCGCCGCCAGCGCGGTGCTGCCGCGCACGCCGGGCAGCGGGATGCTCATCGCATGGCCATAGCGCATCAGGTCGATGCGCGCCAGCTTGTCCGGCAGGTCCGGGTGCGCCTCCACCAGCGTCTGCAGCACCGCCTGCGACCAGGCCTGCCACGGCTGGTCGAGCAGGCGCTTGCGCTGCGCGATGAGCTGCGCCTCGTTGTCGCCACCCAGCGCCCAGTACGCCGTCAGCACCGTCGGGCCGGGGTAGGGCCGCGTCGCCTGGTGCATCGCGTCGACATACCCGAGCGTGCTGCTGCCGTACAGCACGTTGTCCCACGACGGGGGCGCGCCGGGCTGGTCGTCCAGTGCGTCCGACAGCTGCAGGTTCGCGACCAGCCACGGTGCGTAGCGCATCGCGGCCACCGCTGGCTGCAAGGCCGCCGGCGGCGTGCGCAGCACGCGGGTCGCGATGAACAGCGGCATCGCGAGCACCGCGTGCGCCGCGGTCCAGCGCTCGGTGCGCTGGGCCTTCGCGTTCCACAGGTCCAGCGTCACCTCGTGCCGGCCTTCCTCCAGCGCCAGCGCGACGCAGCCGTCGTGCAGCCGGCCGGTCAGCGGCGTCGCCAGACGTTGCGCGAGCCACGCGTTGCCCTCGGGCCAGGTCAGCACGCCGTCGTCGTGCGCCCGCGCATCGTCGCCCGGCGCATGGAAGCCGTGTCGGCTCGCGAAGTAGTGCAGCCCGGCCCAGGCCGATACCTGCGCGGCACCGGCGCCGTAGTCGTCGCGGCAGCAGTAGTCCAGGTACCAGCGCAACGGCGGCGCGGTGATGCCCTGATCGTCGAGCCAGCGCGCGAAGCTCACGCCGTCCAGCGCCTGCAGCGCCGGCGTCCACGCGGCGCGTGCCGTCGGCAGCGCGAAGCTGCCGCTCGGCCCGGCCAGCGACACCAGCTCCGCGAAGCGGCGGTACTGCGCGAGCGTTGCGTCGCGCTGCGATTCGGGCAGCGCGGCGATCGGCGGCAGCAGGCCGTCGTGCCAATGGCCGTCGATGAAGAGCCGCTCCTGCGGGCTGTGGCACAGGTGGCGCTCGTCCCACACCGCGCGGCCGCCCTCGGTGCGGCGCAGCCCCAGCGATTCGAGCAGGCCGACCAGCTCCACCGCGTCGTCGCCCGGCACCGGCAGGTAGTGCGCGCCGAGCGGGCAGGCCATGCCACCCATGCGGTGCGCGCGGCTGTTGCCGCCGGCGCCATCCTCCAGGTCGAACACGTGCACGTCGTCGATGCCGGCCAGCGCCAGCTTGCGCGCGCACGACAGCCCGGCGATGCCGGCGCCGACGATGATCACGCCCGCGCGCTTGTGCACCGTCGGCTCGGCCAGTGTGCGGCCCCCGTCGCGCAAGCGGTGGCCGCGCTCGTGCTGCGCGCCGACCCATTCGCCGCCGTAGGCCGGCGGTCGCTTCGCCTCGCAGCCGGCCAGCCCGACGAAGGGCAGTGAAGCGGCACGGGCCAGCCAGCTGCGTCTTTTCACTGGTGCACCTTGCCCCATTCTTCTTCGAAGGTCTGCACCAGCACCTGGTTCGACAAGCGGTTCACGTCGGCGGGCACGCGCGCCATGTCGATCGGAAAGTCGAACAGCGCCGGCAGGCCGGAGAGGCTGACGAAGCGCAGCCCCTCGGGCAGCTGCGTCGGCATGCGGTACGGCCGGCGACTCGCGAGGATGAAGCCCCACTCGCCGAAGCTCGGCACATGCGCGTGGTACGGCGTCACCTGCAGGCCCGCGGCCTCCAGCGTGGTCGCCACCGTCCAGAAGCTCTTGCGCGCGATCAGCGGCGAGGTGGTCTGCACCACCGCATAGCCGCTCGCGTTCAGGTGCTGCTCGACCAGCCGGTAGAAGCCGGTGGTGTAGAGCTTGCCGATCGAGAAGTTGGTCGGGTCCGGGAAGTCGATCACGATCACGTCGAACGCGCCCGGGGTCTGCTCCAGCCACGCGAAGGCATCGGCATTGACGATGCGCAGCTTCGGCGACTGCAGCGAATCGCCGTTCAGCGCGCGCAACATCGGCGACTGCGCGAACAGCGTCGTCATGTGCGGGTCGAGCTCCACCAGCGTGACCTGCTCGACGCCGGGGTATTTCAGGATCTCACGCGCCGCCATGCCGTCGCCGCCGCCCAGCACCAGCACCTGGCGCGGCGCACCGTGGCCGGCCATCGCCGGGTGCACCAGCGCCTCGTGGTAGCGGTACTCGTCGCGCGAATGGAACTGCAGGTTGCCGTTCAGGAACAGCCGCACGCCGACGCTGCTCGACGTGACGACGATGCGCTGGTAGGCGCTCGACGCGCTGTAGACGATGCGGTCGGCGTAGAAGCGGTCCTCGGCCCAGCTGCTGACGCGCTCGGCCCCCGCGAAAGCCGCCAGCAGCGCCACGATGACGCCGCCGCAGGCGAGCGCATGCAGGCTCCAGCGCCGCAGCTCGCCCTTGAACAGCCACAGCGCCCACACCGCGACCGCGGCGTTCAGCAGCCCGAAGAACGCACCGGTGCGGATCAGGCCCAACTGCGGCACGAACAGCAGCGGGAACGCGATCGCGACGACCAGCGCGCCGAGGTAGTCGAAGGTCAGCACCTGCGACACCAGGTCCTTCAGCGCATAGCGTTCGCGGAAGTGCCGCTTCAGGATGCGCATCACCAGCGGGATCTCCAGCCCGACCAGCGTGCCCACCAGCAGCACCAGCGCATACAGCGCGAAGCGGAACGACGGCGCGGCCAGCGTCTGCAGCGCGAACAGCGCGAGCGGCATCAGCCCGCCGACCAGCCCGACCAGCAGCTCGATGCGCAGGAAGTGCGCAATGATCTGCCGCTCGAAGAAGCGCGACAGGTACGAGCCGATGCCCATCGCGAACAGGTAGCTGCCGATGATGGTCGAGAACTGCAGGATCGAATCGCCCAGCAGGTAGCTCGCCAGCGTGCCGGCCGCAAGCTCGTAGACGAGCCCGCAGGCGGCGACGACGAAGACCGACGCGAGCAGCGCCACCTCGGCCGGGCGGATGCCGGGCGGCGGTGGACTCGGGGCAGGGGGACCGACCGCCGCGTCGTTCACGCTATCCGTGGATGGCCGCAGAGACGATCATCCCGATCGCGATGCACATCGCGCCGACCACGATGGCCAGCGCGACGTTCTTCTTCTCGACGATCTCGGCCCACAGGTCGTAGGGCGTGATCTTGTCGACGATGACGAAACTGATCCAGAAGACCAGCACGCCGATCAGCGCAAACAGGATGGAGCCGACGAAGATGCCGGGCTTCATCCATTCGATTCCCATCATGAGAGCCTCCTGGGTGTGGTTGCGTGGGTGCGGGTTTTCATTTGTGGCCGCCGCCGCTCGAGAAGCCGCCGAACGAGCCGCCGCCGGTGCGAAAGCCGCTGCCGCCGCTGCGGTTGCTGTTCAGGCAGCTGACGTACTCCTGCGAATTCTCGCCGTAGGTCGTGCGCAGGCCGTCGCAGTTCGACGAACTGCTGCCGCTGCTGCAACGGAACAGCATCAGCAGCACGGCGATCACGAACATCGCGAGAAAGATCTTGGCCAGCAGCCCGCCCGAACCGGACGACGGCAGCGCATCGCGCTGCAGCGCCGCACGCTGGCCCGCGTCGAGCCGGAAGGCCTTCAGGATGGCGTCGGCGCTCATCGCGTCGCCGGCCGACCAGACGATCTCGTCGCCGGTCTGCTCGCGGTTCAGCCGCTTGCTGCCGGATTGGTAGTCGGTGTTGAGCGTGCGCTGTTCGCGCGTGAGCTGCCAGTAGAACTCGCCGAGCACGTAGGTCACCTGCCCGGTGTAGGTGTAGAGCTTGCGGTAGGTCGCGCCCTGGTAGACAGCACTGTCGCCACGCAGCTGCGGCACGCCGGTGATCGGCGCCGTCCAGCTCCAGCCGTCTTCCGCGTCGACGAGAAACGCGAAGCCCTCGCTGCGGTGGTACAGCAGGTACTCGCGCCAGAAGGTCTGCTCGTCGTCCGGGCCGTCCGGCAGCTCGCAGCGTTCGACATAGCCGACCACCTGCCACGGCAGCGGCGCCTTGCCGCCGAGCGCCAGCGTGCCGACGCTGCCGAGCGGGATCTGCGGCTCGCTGCCGTTGTCCTGCACGTAGTGTGCGAGGTCGCCGCCGACGCCCTGCGACACGTCGACCACCGAATGGCACTGGTGGCAGACGATGGATTGCGTCGTCGCCAGCTTCACCTCGAGCGAGGTGCCGCAGTTCGGGCATTCGATGCTGCGCGCCTTCAGCGTCTTCTCGGCGGGCTCGGCCAGGCCGGTCATCGCCAGTTCGCTGATCGCGACCGAGCGGCCGACCGACCACTTCGGCGCGGCCGGGTTGCCGTAGTCGAGCGTGCCGACCTCGTCGCGCGTGCTGCGCAGGTCGCTGACGACGAAGCCCCGTTCGGTGTTGGGCTTGACCGGCAGCTCGCCCTGCGCCGCGATCAGCTTCGCGGCCGAGACCGAGGCCACCGACCACGGCTGGCCGTTGACGATCTGCTGCTGGCCCGGCCGCAGGCTGGTCGGGTCCGGCGCCGCGGCCTGCAACGGCTGGTCGAAGGCCAGCACGTAGCGGCCGTTGTCCTCCGACAGCCAGCCGCTGCGGCCGTTGTCGAACAGCGCGTGCCACTCGTTCCAGGTGCCCTCGGCATAGCGGTACTGCAGCCGGCCCACCAGCGTGAAGGCGGCGCCCTGCATGCGCCCGCTCGCACCGAGCTGCAGCGGCGAATGGTCGTCGAACAGCTCGGCGCTCTGGCCGATCTTGCGCAGCGCATCGCCGTCGCGCACGATGGTGCTGCGGCAGAAGCTGCAGACCGCGAAGGCCGACGCGGCCGAGCGGAACTCGACCTCGGCCCCGCAGTTCGGGCAGGCCGCGCGGTAGACGCGCTGGGGGCTGGGGTCGGTTGCCAAGAACTGGTTTCTAGACCAGCTTCTTCAGCAGCTCGGCCTTCTTGGCGTCGAACTCGTCCTGCGTCAGGATGCCCTTGGCCTTCAGATCGCCGAGCTTCTCGAGCGTGGCCATCACCTCGTCGGGGCGGATCGCCGCCGCGGCGGCTGCCGCGGCCGGCGCCGCCGGCGGCTGCTGCAGGCCCTGGCCCAGCTGCTGCGCCAGCACCTGGCCGAGCGCAACGCCCGCACCCAGGCCCATCGCGTCGCCGGCGATGCCGCCACCACCACCGCTGCCTTCGGCGAACTTCGGCAGCGCCTGCGCCGTCTGGTACTGCATGAACTTGCCCATGTCGTTGCCGACCATGCCCATGCCGATCTTCTGGTCGAGGATCTTCTGCAGCTCCTCGGGCAGCGAGATGTTCTGCAGCGTCACGCTCTCGAGCAGCAGGCCGAGCTTGTTGAACGCCGGCTGCGTCGCCTCCTGCAGCGCCTTCGCGAACTCGACCTGGTTGGCCGCGAGGTCAAGGAAGGCGATGCCGCTGGACGCGACTGCGTCGGAGATGTGCTGCAGCATCAGCGCGCGCAACTGGCCGTCGAGTTCGGCGGTGGTGTAGCTGGCGCGCGTGCCCGAGACCTCGGTGTGGAACAGCTTCGGGTCGGCGATGCGGTAGCTGTAGTTGCCGAAGCCGCGCAGGCGCACCGCGCCGAAGTCCTTGTCGCGGATCGTCACCGGCTGGGTCGTGCCCCAGCGCTGGTCGATCTGCTGGCGGGTGCTGAAGAAGTAGACGTCGCTCTTGAACGGGCTCTGGAACAGCTTGTCCCAGTTCTTCAAGTAAGTGAGCACCGGCAGCGTCTGCGTCGTCAGCTTGTAGGTGCCGGGGCCGAACACGTCGGCGACCTTGCCCTCGTTGACGAACACCGCCATCTGCGATTCGCGCACGGTCAGCGAGCCGCCGTACTGGATCTCGTTGTCGGCCATCGGGTAGCGCCAGGCCAGCACGCCGTCGCCGGACTCGGTCCACTCGAGGATGTCGATGAACTGTTTCTTGATGAAATCCATCAGGCCCATGGCGTGAAGCTCCTGGAAGACGACCGGCTCCGGGATCGGAGTGCGGCGAATAATACGCCGCGGCATCGGCCCCTCGTCTCCCCCTTTTTGGTGAACCGCGTGGCGCGGCCCCCGGTGGATCGGCTAGCGCAGCAGCGGCGCGGACGCCGCGGCGCTCCACTGCATCGAGCGGCCGATGTACTCGACCTTGGCCTGCTGCTGCAAGGCCGCGAGCCCGCGCTCGACCGCCTTGCGGCGCCGCTCGCCGCGGATCAGCGCCGCGATCTGCTTGACGGCCGCCGAGCGCGACACCGCGGCCGGCTGCGTCTGCAGCACCGTCAGCACGCGCACGCCGCCGTCCTGCGGCAGCACCAGCGACTGGCCGACGCGCAGCGGCACCAGGCCGTCGAGCAGCGCCTGCGGCGTCTCTTCGGGCTGCAGCGCGAACTGGCGCGCATTCAGCGGCACGCCTTCGACGCGCAGCGCCTCCATCGTCTTGTCGGGCGTGGTCGCGGCCTGCAGCCGGGCCTTCAGCGCATCGATGCGCGCGGCCGGCAGCGGCAGCACCGCCTCCTGCAGCCACATCAGCCGGCGCTGCGCGAACCACGCGGGATGGGCTTCGTAGAACTGGTCGATCTCGTCGCTGGATGGCTCGACCGCAGTGCCGGCGAGGCGCTCTCCATAGACGCGGGCCAGCACCTCGCGCTGCGCGGCCTCGATCATCTGCACGGTGCGCGGGTCGCGGTCCAGGCCGGCCTTGCGCGCCGCCTGCGCCGCGAGCGATTCCTGCACCAGCCCGGCCACCGCCTGGCGGCCCGCGGCCTGCGACTGCGCGTCGCTGTCGCCGATCGCGCCACGCGGCAGCACCAGTTCGAGCTGGTGCTCGCTGACCGGCTCGCCGTTGATCTTGAAGGCGGCCTGTTCGGTGGAGGCGCCGGCCTGCGGGCTGCAGGCACCGAGCATCGCGCCTGCGGCAACGATGGCAGAGGTCAGGAGCAACAGGCGCGCGGGAACTGCGAAGGCGGGCATTGGTGGGGTACGGCGAAGGGACATCAACCGGCACCGTACCCCCTCGGGGCCCCGGCTGACATGCCCTGAGTCGGGGGTAGGACAGTGGCGAGCCGGCGATCGGTGCGAAATGTCACGCCAAGCTCTCTGAAAGGGGTCGGGCGCGGCAGCGCGACAATGCCGTTTTTTCGCCACACGAGGTGCCCGATGAACGCTCCCCGCCCCACCTCATCCGCCTCCGGCAAGCCGTTGACGCTGGCCGTGGTCGGCGCCGGGCCGGTCGGGCTGGCGCTGGCGCTGCTGGCCGCGCAGTCGCTGCCGCAGGCCCAGGTCAGCGTGTTCGATGCCCGCCCGCTCGACAAGGACGTGTCCGCCGACCCGCGCACGCTGGCGCTGTCGCTCGGCAGCGTGCAGTTGCTGCAGCGGCTCGACGCCTGGCAGGCCGAGGCGGCGCAACCGATCGTCGAGGTGCATGTCTCGCAGCAGCCGCCGTCGCTCGGTGCGGCGCTGGCCGCGTGGATCGGCGAGCCGACGGTGCGCATCAGTGCGCTCGAAGAGGCGGTGCCGATGCTGGGTGCGGTGCTGAGCTACGGCGGCATCGTCGCGCCGCTGCAGCGGGCCTGGATGGCGGCCTGCGAGCGCGAGCCGCAGCGCTTGCTGAGCCGCTTCGGGCAGCCGGTGCAGGGGCTGAAGCCGTTGGACGATGGCGTCGAGATCGATGCCGGCATCGCCGAGCGCTTCGACCTCGCGGTGGTGGCCGAGGGCGGCGTGTTCAGCCAGTTGCCGCGCGAGCGCCTGGGCCGCCTGCGCGAGCCGCTGCACCACGACTACCACCAGACCGCGTGGGTCGGCACCGTGACGCTCGCGAACGCGCGGCCGGGTGTCGCCTACGAGCGCTTCACGCGCCACGGGCCGGCGGCGCTGCTGCCGCTGAAGAACGGGCAGGCCTCGCTGGTGTGGTGCGTGCCGGGGAACGACGACCCGGTCGAGCCGCTGACCGATGCGCAGCGGCTTGCGGTGCTGAACACGATGTTCGATGCCGAGGTCGGCGCGATCACCGCGCTGTCGCCGCTGAAGCGCTTCGCGCTCGGGCTGAGCGCTGAGCGCACGCTGACCGACGGGCGCACGGTGCGCATCGGCAACGCGGCGCAGACGCTGCACCCGGTGGCGGGGCAGGGGTTGAACCTGGGGCTGCGCGATGCGTTCGAGCTGGTGCAGGCCTTGTCGCGCAACCGGGATGTGGCGCAGGTGCTGCGGCGGCTGGAGTGGCAGCGCGGGCCGGACCGCTGGGCGATGATCGCCGCCACCGATTTCCTCGCGCGCAGCTTCACGTGGAAGCTGCCGGGGGCGGGGGCGGCACGGGGGCTGGGGATGGCGGCGCTGCAGGCGTTGAAGCCGGTGAAGTCGGCACTGGCGCGGCAGATGATGTTCGGCTCGCGCTGAGCGATCAGGGCTCCAGCTTCAGGAACAGATCCCGGTCCGGCGCGAAGTTCGCATACAGCGGCAACAGCGCCCCGCCCATCGCCCGCGCATCCGAACCGATCGTGCCCGGCAGCACCTCCGGCCGCGCGACGCCTTCCCAGCTGTAGCCGTCCAGCGCCACTGTCAGCTCGCGCAGCAACGCGGCCAGCAGCCCGCGGCCGAACGAGCCGTCGATGATCACGCCTTCCAGGTCGAGCAGGCAGGCCGCCGTGTGCACCGCCAGCGCGATGCCGGGGCAGGCGTCGCGCAGCCAGGCCTCGGTGATCGGCAGCCAGGGCTCGCTCAGCGCCCGCTCGTCGAGCCAGGCCTGTTCGGCCAGCCCGGCCTCGCGCCAGCGCGCCTCCAGGTCGAACAGCGAGGCCAGGCTCAGCAGCTGCCGCGGCAGTCCGCTGCCGTCGTTCGCGCCCAGCGCGAGTGAACCGACGGCGCCGGCGTTGCCGCTGACGCCGCCGCGCAGGTGGCTGTCCAGCACCAGCCCGCCGCCGATGAAGGTGTCGACGAAGATGTAGAGATAGCTGCGCATGCTGCGTCCGCGGCCCGCCACCAGCTCGGCCACGCAGGCCGCCGCCGTGTCCTTCACGAACACCACCGGCAACTCGGTGAGCGCGGCCACGCGGGCGCGGATGTCGATCAGCGCCCAGGCCCGCGCCGCCTCGGCCGACACCCCGAGCAGCGACTCCCAGCCACCGAGTGACAGCGGCGCTGCGACGCCCACGCCGTGCAGCACGCGCGCCCGCTCGGGGCCGAGCCGCCCGCGCAACTCGGCGAGCCCGTCGGCGATCTCGTCGAACAAGCTGCGCGGATCGGGGAAGGCATAGGCCCGCACCAGCCGCTCGCGCACCTGGCCGGTGAAGTCGACCAGCAGCATGTCCATGCCGCGCCGGCCGATCTTGATGCCGATCGAGAACGCGCCGTCGGGGTTCAGCGCCATCGGCACCGACGGCTGGCCGACCTTGCCGCGCACCGGCGCCTGCTTGACGACCAGCCCGTCGCCCTCGAGCCGGCCGATGATCAACTGCACCGTCTGCGGCGTCAGGTGCGTCAGGCGCGCGATCTCAGCCTTGGGCAGCGCGCCGTGCAGCCGGATCGCCTGCAGCACCACGCGCTCGTTGAACTGGCGCATGCCCACGTGGTTGGAGCCGCGCGGCCGCAGCCGGCTCGCCTGGAGTTCGGTCATGGCCGAAGGGCGTCGGCGATGACGCCCTTCTTGAAGAGGATGTTGGCGAACGGTTGCATCTCGCCAGTCTGCACGATCGCGTACGCGCCGCGCACGCGATCGTAGAACGCGAAGCGCTCGACGGCCTCGCACTGCGCGCCCAGCGGGTCGAGGATCTCGCGCTGCAGCGCCGAGCGGTAGCCCTCGGCCGTGCCGCTCACCTGCATGTAGGCGACCGGCCGCGGCACGGCTTCGTCGAGCGGGAACACCGACAGCACCGCCGCGCAGGCCCGCGCCATGCCGATGCCGGGCAGGCGCAGCACCGGCTGGCCGCCGGCCAGCGATTCGGCGGTGAAGTTGGCATCGGCCAGCACCACCTCGTCGCCATGGCCCATCTCGCACAGCAGCTTCAGCAGCGCCGGGGTCAGCACGGGATCGATGTTCTTCAGCATGGTGTCTCGGTACGGGTTCAGGCCAGGCAGTCGGCCGGCAGTTCGTCGACCCGCTTCGCACCGGTCATCACCGCCACCGTGTCGCTCATGCTGATCTTCTTCGGATTGACGACCGCGGCGCGCTTGCCGAGCCGCGCGATGTGGATGCGGTCGGCGATCTCGAACACATGCGGCATGTTGTGGCTGATCAGGATCACCGGCAGGCCCTTGTCGCGCACGCGGCGGATCAGCTCGAGCACCATGTTGCCTTCCTTGACGCCGAGCGCCGCGGTTGGCTCGTCCATGATGACCACGTGCCGCGCGAACGCCGCCGCGCGGCCCACCGCGACGCACTGGCGCTGCCCGCCCGACAGCGTCTCGACCGCCTGCGTCATCGAGCGGATGCCGACCTTCAGCTCGTTCATCCGCGTGACGCTTTCTTCCAGCATCTTCTTCTTGTCGAGCATGCGCAGCACGTTGCCGAGGAAGCCCGGGCGGCGCAGCTCGCGGCCGAGGAACAGGTTCTCGGCGATGCTCATCGCCGGTGCCACCGCGAGGTCCTGGTAGACGGTCTCGATGCCGGCACGGCGCGCGTCGATCGGGCTCTTGAAGTGGATGGTCCTGCCGTCGAGCTTGATCTCGCCCTCGTCGGGAATCGTCGCCCCCGACAAGGCCTTGATCAGCGAGGACTTGCCGGCGCCGTTGTCGCCGATCACCGCGAGGATCTCGCCGGCGCGCAGCTCGAAATCGGCGCCGTCGAGCGCGACGACCTGGCCGTAGCGTTTCACCAGGCCGCGGGCCTCCATCACGAGGGGCGCTGGTGCGTTCGTTGTCGTATCGGCAGCCATCAGCGCGCCCCCTTGCGAGAAAGTTGGTCGGTGGCCACCGCCAGGATCACCAGCACGCCGGTCACCAGCACCTGGTAGATCGACGACACGCCCATCAGCGTCAGCCCGTTGCGGAACACGCCGACGATCAGCGCGCCGACCAGCGAGCCGAGGATCACGCCGCGCCCGCCGAACAGGCTGGTGCCGCCCAGTACCACCGCGGTGATCGCGTCCAGGTTCTCGGTCTGCCCGGCGTTCGGGTCGCCGACCCCGGTGCGCGCCACCGACAGCAGCGACGCGATGCCGTAGAACACGCCGGCCAGCACGTACACCGACAGCAGCACGCGCTGCGTCGGGATGCCGGTCAGCCGGGTCGCCTCGGGGCTGTTGCCCACTGCATAGACGTGGCGGCCGGAGGCCGTCTCGCGCAGCGCGAACCAGGCCAGGCCGTACAGCGCGAGCATCAGCACCACGCCGTACGCGACGTTGGTGGTGCCGCCGAGCGCGAAGGTGTTGCCCAGCGCCGTCATCGCGTCGGGCACGTCGGTCACCGTCTGCGAGTTCGAGTACAGCTGCGTGATCGCGAACGCGATGTTCAGCGTGCCCAGCGTGACGATGAACGGCGGCAGCTTGATGCGCGTCACGAGCAGCCCGTTGACCAGCCCGAACAGCGTCGTGACGCCGATGCCGCACAGCACGGCCAGCAGCGGCGGCACGCCGAGTTCGGTGGCGAACTTCGTCATCACGATGCCGCCCAATGCCATCACCATGCCGCAGGACAGGTCGATGCCGGCGGTCAGGATGATCAGCGTCTGGCCGATCGCGATCACCCCCACCACCATCACCTGCTGCAGCACCAGCGACAGGTTGCCGCCGGTCAGGAAGCGCTCGTTCTGCGTCGCGAAGAAACCGCAGGCGAGCAGCAGCGCGATGAAGGGGCCGAGCGTCGCGAGCGGGGGCAAGCGCCCCTTCATTACTTCTTGCCCCAGCAGAGGTCGGTGCCGGTCTTCACGTCCTTGCTGTCGACGCCGGCCACCGGCTTGGCGGCGATCAGCGTGACGCCGGTGTCGGTGTAGCCGCTCGGCTTCTTGCCGGTCTTCGCATACGCGATGCCGGCCTCGACGCCCATCGCCGCCATCTTCAACGGGTACTGCTGCGAGGTCGCCGCGATGACGCCGGCGCCGACGTCCTTGATGCCCTGGCAGCCGCCGTCGACCGAGACGATCGTGACGCCCTTTTCCTTGCCGGCCGACTTCAGCGCCTTGTACGCACCGGCGGCGGCCGGCTCGTTGATCGTGTAGACCAGCGTCACCTCGGGGCTCTTCTGCAGGCAGTTCTCCATCGCGGTCTGGGCCTTGGCCTGGTCGCCGAAGCTGTCGGCCATGCAGACCACCTCGGCGGCCTTGCCGAGTTCGTTGCTCTTCGCATCGGGCGCAGCCAGCCCGAAGCCCTTCAGGAAGCCGTTGTGGCGCTGCGCGCCGACCGGGTGGCCGGGGAACAGGTCGAGCGTGACGATCTTCACCGGCTTGCCCGCCATCGCCACCTTCGCGTACTGGCCGATCAGCACGCCGGCCTGGTAGTTGTCGGTCGCGAACAGTGCGTCGGTGCCGTCGGTCGGGTCGGTCGGGCTGTCGAGCGCGATCACCAGCACGCCCTTGTCGCGCGCCTTCTTGATGGCCGGCACGATCGCCTTCGAGTCGCTCGGCGTGATCAGGATGGTCTTGGCGCCGGCGGCGATCATGTTCTCCATCGCGGTCACCTGGCCGGCGTTGTCGCCATCGGCCTTGCCGGCACCGGTCAGCAGCTTCGCGCCCTTGGACTTGGCGGCCTCGTTCGCGCCTTCCTTCATCTTCACGAAGAAGGGATTGGTCTCGGTCTTGGTGATCAGGCCGATGATCGGCTGGTCGGCGGCCTGCGCCGCGGTGCCGGCCACCAGCAGGGCAGCAGCGGCGGTGATCGACGAGAGGGTCAACTGGGTCTTCAAGCGCATGTCTTGTCTCCGGTGTTGTGGGTGAGGCGGCTATCGCGTATCGGGAACGCGCCGCAAAGTATGGGCAGCGCCGTTTAATAAATCAAGTTGATTGATTAATGGAAAACCCTGTAGCCTCCGCGACCCGCCGGCGGGCAAGCTGGCGGCCCGTTTGCAGTCCTTTCTCGCTGACTTTTCCCTCTGGAGCGATCGATGTTCGTGGTGTGCGGTGAAGCCTTGATGGATGTGTTCTCGACCGGCAGCACGCCGACCGGCGTCAGCATGGATGCGCGCATCGGCGGCTCGCCGTTCAACGTCGCGGTCGGACTGGCGCGGCTCGACCAGCCGGTGGCGTTCTTCGGCGGGGTGTCGAGCGGCTTCCTCGGCGAGCGGCTGGTGGCGTCGATGCAGGCGGAGCGCGTCGACACGCGGGCGCTGCACGTCAGCAGCGCGCCGACGACGCTGGGCCTGGTCGGGCTCGATGCGGCCGGTGTGCCGTCGTATGCGTTCTACGGGCACGGCGCAGCCGACCGCGAGGTGCCGCTGGAGGCGCTGCAGCGCGTGCCGGGCGACGCGACCGTGATCCATGTCGGCTCGTTCAACACCGTCGTCGAGCCGGTGGCCGGCACGCTGCGCGCGCTGGTCGAGCGCGAACACGGGCGCTGCCTGATCTCATACGACCCGAACATCCGCCTGAATGTCGAGCCCGATGTCGCGCGCTGGCGCGAACAGCTGCAGTGGATGCTGCCGCGCACGCACCTGCTGAAGGTGAGCGACGAGGACCTGGCGCTGCTGTACCCCGGCGTCGCGCACGAGGCATTGGCGCGCGAGTGGCTGGCGGCCGGTGTCACGCTGGTGGTGGTGACGCGCGGGGCGAAGGGCGCGATCGGCTGGACGGCATCGGCGCAGGCCGAGGCGCAGCCGGTGGTGGTGACGGTGATCGACACGGTGGGCGCAGGCGACACCTTCCAGGCGGCGCTGCTGACCTGGCTGGCCGAGCGCGATGCGCTGGCGGGGAAGGCGATCGCTGCACTGCGCAGCGATCAACTGGCCGATGCGCTGAACTTCGCGGCGCGGGCTGCGGCCATCACCTGCTCGCGGCGTGGCGCGGACCTGCCGCGTCGCAGCGAACTGGCCTGATCAGGCCGCGATCCACCTCGGCTGCCGGTGTGTCAGCGCCGGCAACTGCATCCTGACCTGCGCGATGCG
The DNA here is from genome assembly GCF_900142965.1 of Rhizobacter sp. OV335. Taxonomy (GTDB): domain Bacteria; phylum Pseudomonadota; class Gammaproteobacteria; order Burkholderiales; family Burkholderiaceae_C; genus Rhizobacter. The sequence continues at coordinate 15,732 of NZ_FRCQ01000002.1, read as the reverse complement.
CGCCGGATCGAGCGTCGCCACCACGACGCCTTCGCCCTCCTCGCGCATCGCGAGCACCTCGCCCCACGGGTCGACGATCAGGCTGTGCCCGAAGGTGCGCCGCCCGTTCTCGTGCAGCCCGCCCTGCGCCGGCGCGATCACGTAGCACTGGTTCTCGACCGCGCGCGCCCGCAGCAGCAGCTCCCAGTGCGCATGCCCGGTGGTGTGCGTGAACGCGGCCGGCACCGCCAGCAGGTCGCAGGGCGGCGACATCATCGCGCGGTACAGCTCCGGAAACCGCAGGTCGTAGCAGATGCTCAAACCCACGCGCAGCCCCTCGGCCTCGAAGGTCACCGGCTCGCTGCCGGCCTGCAGCACGCGGCCTTCGTCGAAGTTCTCGCGGCCGTTGTCGTAGCGGAACAGGTGCATCTTGTCGTAGCGCGCCGCCAGCGTGCCGTCGGGCGCGAACACGCAGCTCGCGTTGAGCGCGCGATCGGGGCTGCCGGTGCGCAGCGGCAAGGTGCCGCCGATGATCCACAGCCCGTGGCTGCGCGCCGCCTCGGACAACATCGCCTGGATCGGCCCGTCGCCCGGCACCTCGGCCACCGCCAGCTTGTCGCGGTCGCTGAGCCCCATCAGGCAGAAATACTCCGGCAGCCCGACCAGCTTCGCACCGGCGTCGGCGGCCTGCGCGATCAGCCGGCGGGCGTGGTCCAGGTTCTCGTCGACGCGGGGCGTCGAGACCGTTTGAAGCGCGGCGATCAGCATCGGGATTTCCCTGCAGAGTGTGGCCTTCCTCACACGGTGGCGGCCGGAGCGCCCGAGCTTACGTCGGACTCCGGGCCTTCGCCCGTCACAGGAATTGCGGCTGGGGCAGAATCCGACCGCCTTCCTCGACACGGGCAGCAACGTCTCATGGCTCTCGAGTCTTCCACCCTCGGCGCGCCGGCCTCCGACGCCACGGCCGCGCCAACGATGCCCGGCCCGGCTCTCGCCGAGCACAGCCGCTTCGTGCAGCGGATTCGCCGCCGCTTTGGCGCCGAGCTGTCGCTGCTGGCCCCGGGCCTGCCGACCCGCGAACCGATCGAGGCGCTGATCGACGCGCTGCTCGCCACCGACCGCACGCTGCCGAGCGCGTTGCGCGTGGCCCGCCACCTGGTGCTCGAACGCCTGGCCGTGCTCGACGTGGAGCAGGGCGCGGCGATGGAAGACATCACCCGCTCGATGACCGAGCTGGCCGAAACCACGCTCGACCGCGCGATCGCGCAGGCGCAGCGCGAGCTCGACCAGCGCTACGGCGCGCCGCTGAATGCCGACGGCCAGCGCATCGACTTCTGGGTCGTCGGCATGGGCAAGCTCGGTGCGCGCGAGCTGAACGTCTCGTCCGACATCGACCTGGTCTACGTCTACGAGGAAGACGGCGAGACCACCGGCCCGCAGCAGGTCACCGCGCACGAATACTTCTCGCAGCTCGCACGCAGCCTCTACGCGCTGATCGGCGACACCACCGACGACGGCTTCGTGTTTCGCGTCGACCTCGCGCTGCGGCCGAACGGCAACTCCGGCCCGCCGGTCGTCAGCCTCGCGATGCTGGAGGAGTACTTCCTCGTGCAGGGCCGCGAGTGGGAGCGCTTCGCCTGGCTGAAGAGCCGCGTCGTCGCGCCGCGCGAGAGCGTGCGCAACGGCCGCGCGCTCGCGCTGCGCTCCACCGTGACGAGCTTCGTCTACCGGCGCTACCTCGACTACGGCGTGTTCGAAGGGCTGCGCCAGCTGCACCGCAAGGTGCGCGACGAGGCGCAGCGCCGCGCCGCCGGCCGGCCCGAACGCGCGAACGACGTGAAGCTGTCGCGCGGCGGCATCCGCGAGATCGAGTTCATCGTGCAGCTGCTGCTGGTGGTGCGCGGCGGGCAGTTCCCCGAGATCCGCACCCGCTCCACCTTGAAGGCGCTGAGCAAGCTGACCGCCGGCGGGCTGATGAAGCCGGCCAGCGCCGAGCGGCTGGCCGAGGCCTACACCTTCCTGCGCCGCATCGAGCACCGCATCCAGTTCCTCGACGACCAGCAGACCCACCTGCTGCCGACCGCCGACGACGACCTCAACTGGATCGCACGCAGCATGGGCCTGCACTGCGGCAAGGTCTCGTGCGAGCTGCTCGAATTGCTGGGCGCGGCGCGCGAGATGGTGGCGCTCGAATTCGACGCACTGCTGCACGAAGGCCAGGCGCCCGCCGCCTGTCCGCCCGGCAAGAAGCCCGGCAGCTGCAAGACCTGCGGGCCGCCGCCGTCGCCGGTCGACAGCGAGGAGTTCATCGAGAAGCTGCCGCCCGAGATCGCGTCGCGCGTGCGCAGCTGGTGCGGCCAGCCGAAGATCCGCGCGCTGCGCGACGACAGCAAGGTGCGGCTGGCGCGGCTGATCACGCGCACCGTCGAGGCGGTCGGCGACCGGCGCTGCACGATGGATGCCGCCGCGCGCTTCGTCGACTGGGTCGAGCCGCTGCTGCGCCGCGAGAGCTACCTCGCGCTGCTGGTCGAGCGGCCCGAGGTGCACAACCGCCTGTTGCGCCTGCTCGGCCTCGCGCGCTGGCCGATGCGCTACCTGATGCAGCACCCCGGCGTGATCGACGAACTCGCCGACGAACGCCTGCTGCACAGCCGCTTCGACGCCGCCGAATTCATCGCCGACCTGGAAGCGCGCCACGAGGCCTGGGAGCGCTCCGGCCAGGCCGACGAAGAATCGCTGCTCGACACGCTGCGCCGCGCCCACCATGCCGAGGTGTTCCGCACGCTGGTGCGCGACGTCGAGGGCCACATCACGGTCGAGCAGGTGGCCGACGACCTGTCGGCGCTGGCCGATGCCACGCTGCAGTGCGCGCTGAACTGGGCCTGGGGCCACCTGAAGCTGCGCCACCGGCCGGCCCCGCGCTTCGCGGTGATCGCCTACGGCAAGCTCGGCGGCAAGGAGCTCGGCTACGGCAGCGACCTCGACGTCGTGTTCCTGTACGACGACGGCGACGAGGCCGACACCGACCGCGCCGCCGAGGTCTACGCCGCCTTCGTGCGCAAGTTGATCACCTGGCTCACGCTGCGCACCGCGGCCGGCGAGCTGTTCGACATCGACACCGCGCTGCGGCCGAACGGCAGCTCGGGGCTGCTCGTCACCTCGCTCGCCTCGTTCGAGAACTACCAGCGCGGGCGCGGCAGCAACACCGCGTGGACCTGGGAGCACCAGGCGGTGACGCGGGCACGCTTCTGCGCCGGCGACGCCGAGCTGGCGCCGCGCTTCGAGGCGGTGCGCCGCGCGGTGCTGTGCGCGCCGCGCGACCCGGCCGCGCTGCGCACCGAGGTGCAGGCGATGCGCGAGAAGGTGCGCAGCGCCCATCCGGTGCGCGGCGCGCTGTTCGACGTGAAGCACAGCGCCGGCGGCATGATGGATGCGGAGTTCGCGGTGCAGACGCTGGTGCTGGCCCATGGCGCGGACCATCCGGAGTTGCTCGACAACGTCGGCAACATCGCGCTGCTGCAACGCGCCGAGGGGTGCGGGCTGCTGCCGGCCGGCGTCGGCAGCGCGGCCGCCGATGCCTACCGCGAGCTGCGCCGCGCGCAGCACCGGGCGCGGCTCGACGAGCAGCCGACCCAGTTCGATCCGGCGCCGCTGGCCGCGTACCGCGATGCGGTGCTCGCGCTGTGGGCCGCCGTGTTTCCGGCGTCGGCCGGCGCTTGATCACCAACGCTCCCCGCGCATTGCGACAGCCCGGTCGGGCGTGGGCGCTGCTGTCGGCGTCGATCTTCCTCGCGACGCTCGCGGCGCAGGCGGTGCCGAAGGCGGTGCTCGACTGGCAGCCCGGGCTGGCAGCCACCGAGCCGTGGCGCTGGTGGACCGCGCTGTTCGTTCACTTCAGCCCGTTGCACCTGGGCGCCAACCTGCTGGGCCTGGTGCTCGTCGCGATGCTGGGCCTGTCGGCACGCGTGCCGTGGCCGGTGAGCGCGGCGTGGTTCGCGGCCTGGCCGCTGACGCATCTCGCGCTGCTGCTGCAGCCGGCGTTGCGCCACTACGGCGGGCTGTCGGGCGTGCTGCATGCGGCCGTGGCCATCGTCGCGGTGCACCTGCTGGCGCAACGCGCCGGGCGGTGGATCGGCGCCGCGGTGCTCGGGGGTCTCTGCATCAAGGTGGTCAGCGAGTCGCCGTGGCTCGGGCCGGTGCAGCACACGGCCGGCTGGGATATCGGCGTCGCACCGATCGCGCACGCCTGCGGACTGGTCGTCGGCATCGCCTGCGCGCTGGTCGCAGGTTTTCTCTCCAGAACAAGACCCGATGACTGAACGAAAGAGCGCGCTCGATTCGCTGGCCGTCACCTCGCTGATCGGCCTGTGCTTCCTGTGGGGCCTGAACCAGGTCGCCGCGAAGGCGGCGCTGCCCGAGGTGCCGCCGCTGCAGCAGGCGGCGCTGCGCTCGCTGGGCGGTGCGCTGCTGGTGTTCGTGTGGTCGCGCTGGCGCAGAATCCGGCTGTTCGAGCGCGACGGCACGCTGGGTGGCGGGCTGCTGGCCGGCGCGCTGTTCGCGGCCGAGTTCGTCTGCATCTTCCTCGGGCTGCAATTCACCAGCGCGTCGCGCATGGTGGTGTTCATCTACCTGTCGCCGTTCGTCGTCGCGCTCGGCATGCCGTTCATCGCGAAGTCGGAGCGGCTGTCGGGCGTGCAGGTGGGTGGGCTGGTCGCCGCGTTCGCCGGGGTCGCCTGGGCCTTCGCCGAGGGCTTTTCGCAGCCGGCCGTCGGCGCGCACCAGTGGATCGGCGATGCGCTCGGCGTGACGGCCGGCGTGCTGTGGGGCGCGACCACGCTGGCGATCCGCGGCACCCGGCTGTCGGGCGCGTCGGCCGAGAAGACGCTGCTGTACCAGCTCAGCGTGTCGGGTGTGCTGCTGGCGCTGGCGGCGCTCGCGAGCGGCCGGCCGCTGCCGCAGGCGCTGTCGCCGCTGGCCTGGAGTTCGCTCGCGTTCCAGGTGGTGGTGGTCACGTCGGCCAGCTACCTGATGTGGTTCTGGCTGGTGCGCCACTACCCGGCGACGCGGCTCGCGGCCTTCACGCTGCTGACGCCGGTGTTCGGGCTGCTGCTCGGGCTGTGGCTGCTCGGTGAGCCGATCACGGCGCGGCTGGTGGTGGCGCTGGTGGGTGTCGCGATCGGGATCGCTGTCGTGAACCGGACGTCGCGTTGATCCGGGACCTCAGGCCCTGATTCGCTTCACCAGCGCCGTCGTCGAATACCCGTCGACGAACGGAATCGCCAGCGCCTGCCCACCCCAGCTGCGCACGAGCCGCGTCTCGTCGAGCGTCTCCATGTCGTAGTCACCGCCCTTCACGTAGAGGTCGGCACGCACCTCGCCGAGCAGCGCGACCGGCGTCTTCTCGTCGAACAGCGTCACCAGGCTCACGCTCTCCAATGCGGCCAGCACGCAGGCGCGGTCGGTCTCGGCATTCAGCGGCCGGTCGGGCCCCTTGCCGAGCAGGCGCGCCGACGTGTCGCTGTTCAGCCCGATCACCAGGCTGCCGCCCAGCTCACGCGCCTTCGCGAGGTAGCTGACGTGGCCGCGGTGCAGGATGTCGAACACGCCGTTCGTGAAGACCAGCGGGCGCGGCAGAGCGGAGAGCCGCGCGGGCAACTGCTCGCGCGGGCAGAGCTTGTCGAGGAAGGACGCCACCCGGACGCCGTGCATCAGGCCGGTTGCGCGCCCGGGGTGGCACCCTTGGCCGCGGTCGCGATCGCCGCCGCCATTTCCTTGCGGAAGCGGTTCAGCTCCTGCACGCTCGCGAAGCTGCGTTCCATCAGCAGGCTCATGTTGTGCAGGATGCGCTCGACGACCTTGTTCTCCCAGACCGCGTCGAACTGGATCTGGCGGTCCAGCCACTGCTCCAGCCACTCGGGGTTGGGCAGGCGGCTCTGGATGGTGTCGCGCGGGAACAGCTTGACGTTCACATGCAGGTTGGTCGGGTGCAGCGCCTGCGCGGTGCGGCGGGCGCTGGCCATCAGCACGCCGACCTTCGCGAAGGCCGCGCGCGCCTCGTCGCCGAACTTCTGCATCGCGCGCTTCATGTAGCGCAGGTAGGCGCCGCCGTGGCGGGCCTCGTCGCGCGCGAGCGTCTCGTAGATGGCCTTGATCACCGGCTCGCTGTGCCATTCGGCAGCGCGGCGGTACCAGTGGTTCAGGCGGATCTCGCCGCAGAAGTGCAGCATCAGCGTCTCGAGCGCCGGGGCCGGGTCGAACTCGAAGCGCACCGCATGCAGTTCCTCTTCGCTCGGCACCAGGTCGGGCCGGAAGCGGCGCAGGTACTCCATCAGCACCAGCGAGTGCTTCTGCTCTTCGAAGAACCACACGCTCATGAAGGCCGAGAAATCGCTGTCATCGCGGTTGTCCCGCAAGAACATCTCGGTGGCCGGCAGCGCCGCCCACTCGGTGATCGCATTCATCTTGATGGTCTGGGCTTGCTCTTCGGTGAGCCGGCTGCCATCGAACTCATCCCAGGGGATGTCGGTGTCCATGTTCCATCGGACAGCCTCGAGTTGCTTGAACAGTTCGGGGTAAAGCATAGATAGGGCCTGTGGAAGTCCGGCGGCATTTTAGACGGCGCATCGTGACAGCCCGTCACACAAGAGTAGCGAAGAAGGTTATCTACCGTTCCCGCCAGCGTGTCAGCGCGCCCTGCAGGTCGCCGAGCGCGGCCAGCGCGGTGATGCCGGCCGGCGTGCGGCGGTGCAACACCGGGGCGGCGCCGCCCACCCACACCTCGACCGGCGGCGGCAGCTTGGCGCGCAGCTCGACCAGGCTGTCGGTGACCTGCTGCGGGTTGGTGGCGCCGCTGAAGGCCAGCACGACAATGTCGGCCTCGAAGGCCTGGGCCGCCAGCACGGTGTCCCACAGCGGCGTCTGCAGTCCGAGCGAGGTGCAGCGCGCGCCGGCCATGCCCAGCAGCACCTCGGCCAGCAGCAGGCCCAGCCCGTGCGGCTCACCAGGGAAGGTGGTCAGCAGCACGTTCGGCCGCGTGTCGGCCGGCGGCTGCGGCAGCAGGTACAGCGCCTGGCGCATCACGCCGTGCAGCACCTCCGAGCAGGCGTGTTCCTCGAAGATTTCCAGCTGCCCGCGCATCCAGGCGTCGCCGACCAGCGTATTGAGGGGGACCACCACTTCCACGACGAAGCGGCTCAGGCCCAGGCTCAACTGGGCCTGCGTCAGCAGGCGTCGCAATGCCACCAGATCATGGGCACGAACGAGTTCGAGGTACTGGTTCAACGCCGGCGCGACCGGCTCGAGCGGAGCGGCCGCGGTGGCGGTGCCGCGCACCGGCTCGGGGCTGCTCTCGCTGAGCCGGCGCAGCTCGTCGATCGGCATGCCGACGACCCGGCCGGGCCGGTGCCCGCCGTCCATCAGCCGGCGCACGATGCGCAGCTTCTCGACTTGGTCGAGCGGATACGAGCGCTCGCCCTGCGCATCGCGCTGCGGCAGCGGGAATCCGTAGCGGCGCTCCCAGACCCGCAAGGTGTCCTTGCTGAGCCCGGTGTCGCGCTCGACGGCGGCAATGGACAGGGTAGGGGCTTTCATCGTGGCACGCTCGGGTCGACAAACTTGCCAAGCGAACCAATATTGTCCAGGACAAAACTGGACAATGTCGGCAAAATTGAGCAGTTCGTTGGCATCGACACCCATCCTGACCTGGACAAACCGACCGCATGAAACACTTTCGACCCCTCCTCGCGCTGGCCTCGGCCCTGCTCGCAGGCGCCTTGCTGGCCCCCGCCACGGCATCGGCCGCGCCGTCGTGCCCGGCCCTGTTGAACCGCCAAGCGCTGCGCCTGCAGGACGAGAAGCCGCAGAACCTGTGCCAGTACGCCGGCCAGGTCGTGGTGATCGTCAACACCGCGAGCTTCTGCGGCTTCACGCCCCAGTACAAGGGCCTGGAAGCGCTGTACCAGCGCTACCGCGACCGGGGCCTGGTCGTCCTCGGGTTCCCGTCCAATGATTTCGGCGCGCAGGAGCCGGGCTCAAGCAAGGACATTGCGGATTTTTGCGAGAACACCTTCGGCGTGAAGTTCCCGATGTTCACGAAGACCCGCGTGACCGAGTCTGCCGGCGCCCAGGTCGATCCGCTGTACGTGGAACTGCGCAGGCGCACCGGCGCCGCGCCGAAGTGGAATTTCCACAAGTACGTGGTCTCGCGCGACGGCAACGCGGTGCTGAGCTTCGCGAGCACGGTCGAGCCGGACGACGCGGCCTTCGTGCGCGAGATCGAACGCCAGCTGGCGGCGAAGTGATGCGACCGGACCGGCGCCTCGATGTCACCGCGGTCGGCCACGCCCGGTGGCGGGTCACACGGAGACATGTTTTTTTTCGGAAGACGACGGAACTCGACTGGACACTGGGCGTCTCACCCCACCTGAGACGTGCCGGGGCGCTTGCCGGTGGCACGTGTTTGGATCCTGTTCTTGCGTTGCACAGCCGGCCTGCCCAGCAGGCTGAAATCCCGGGGCGGTTCTCCTCCTCCCTCCTCCCTCCCTCCTTCGCCGCGGGGCGCTGTGCAGCGGTTTTTATTCCCGGCCCGGGCCTCTGTGCCCCGGCCGACCGGGCCTGAGCTGCGATGCGTCGCGTTGCCGTCGTCGGCTCCGGCATCGCCGGCCTGTCGGTCGCGTGGCGGCTGGCCGATGAAGCCCAGGTCACGCTGTTCGAAGCCGGGCCATATTTCGGCGGCCACACGCACACCGTCGATCTGACATTGCCGGCCCGCGATGGCACCGGCGACGTCACGCACGGCGTCGACACCGGCTTCCTCGTCTTCAACGAACGCACCTACCCGCGGCTGATCGCGCTGTTCGCCGAGCTGGGCATCGCGACGACCGCGACCGAGATGTCGTTCTCGGTGCAGGCGCGCGCGACCGGCCTCGAATGGAGCGGCAGCGACCTGAACAGCGTGTTCGCGCAGCGCCGCAACCTGCTGCGCCCACGCTTCCTCGGCATGCTGGCCGAGGTGCTGCGCTTCAACCGCGTCGCGACCCGCATCGCCGAGCGCGGGGATGACGACAACGATGACGACAACGACGACGCGCAGATGCAGCAGTCGATCGGCGATTTCCTCGATGCGCAGCGCTTTTCGCCGCTGTTCCGCGACGGCTACTTCCTGCCGATGATCGGCAGCATCTGGTCGTGCCCGACCGAGCAGATGCTGCGCTTTCCGGTCGCGACGATGATCCGCTTCTGCCACAACCACGGACTGCTGCAGGTCGCAAACCGGCCGCGCTGGTTCACGGTGGTCGGCGGGGCGCGCCGCTATGTCGAGAAGATGCTGCCGCGCATCGCCGACGCGCGGCTGAACACGCCGGTGCGCAGCGTGCGGCGCCTGCCACCCGGCCAGGGCAGCGCCGGCGTGATGGTGCGCACCGACACCGGCAGCGAGCGCTTTGACGAACTGGTGCTCGCCTGCCACAGCGATCAGTCGCTCGCGCTGCTCGACGACGCGACGCCGGCCGAGCGCACGTTGCTCGGCGTGATCCGCTACCACCGCAACCGCGCGGTGCTGCACACCGACACGCGGCAGCTCCCGCAGCAGCGCCGCGCCTGGGCGGCCTGGAACTACGAGCGTGCGGCCGAACTGCCGCGCGAGCAGGCCGCCGTCTGCCTGCACTACCTGATCGACCGGCTGCAGCCGCTGCCGTTCCGCGAGCCGGTGATCGTCTCGCTGAACCCGGTGCGCGAGATCGCGGCCGACCGCGTGCACGGCGAGTTCGACTATGCGCATCCGGTGTTCGACGCGGCGGCCATCGCGGCGCAGCAAGGCCTGCCGGCGCTGCAAGGCCAGGCCCACACCTGGTTCTGCGGCGCATGGACGCGCTACGGATTTCATGAAGACGGACTGATGTCGGGCCTCGCCGTCGTCGACGGCCTGCGCGAACGGTGGGCCGCCGCGGAGCAGGGAGCCGCCGCGTGAGGCCCGGCGCGCAGGCGCTGATCGGCCGGGGCCAGGTGCGGCACGCGCGCCTGCGACCGGCCATCAACCGCTTCGCCTACCCCACTTACTTTCTGCTGCTGCCGCTGCGCAGCCTGCGCGCGCAGCCCTCCCCGGCGCTGCACCGCAACCGCTTCGGGCTCGTCAGCTTCAGCGACCGCGACCATGGCGACGGCCGCGACGACTGCCTGGCCTGGCTCGATGAGCTGTTGTTCACCGAGGGACTGCTCCACGAGACGCGCGGCGAGGTCTGGCTGCACTGCCTGCCGCGGGTGCTCGGCCACAGCTTCAAGCCGGTCAGCTTCTGGTACTGCCACCGGGCCGATGGCGGGCTCGGCGCGATCGTCGTCGAGGTCAACAACACCTTCGGCGAGCGGCATTGCTACCTGCTGCACGGCACGACGCTGGCCTGGGGCCGCGAGCTGACGGCCGACAAGGTCTTCCATGTCTCGCCGTTCTGCGAGCCGCGCGGCCGCTACCGTTTTCGCTTCATGCTGAGTGGCGTGCATCCACCGGCCGCGGATGCGCGTATGGACTCTCCCATGAGAACCATCGCCCGCATCGACCACGACGACAGCGAAGGCCCGCTGATCCGCACCAGCGTCTCGGGCACGCTCGCGCCGCTGTCGGCCCGCAGCGCCCGCGCCGCTTTCTTCGGCATGCCGCTGATGACGCTGGCCGTCGTCGCGCGCATCCACTGGCAGGCGCTGAAGCTGTTCTGCAAGCGCGTGCCCTTCGTGCGCAAGCCGGCGCCGCCGACGCAGTTCCTCACCCGCTGATCTCCCGCTCACCGACGCCTGATCGGGCGCCCCACCATGTCGTATCGATCCTCCACCAGCTTCGCGCCCCGGACCCTGCCCGACAGCGTGCCGATGGCGGCCCGCCCGGTGCTGCGCCTGCTCGAACGCCTGCGCCACGGCACGCTCGACATCCAGCTGCCGAGCGGCGAGCAGCTGCACTTCGGCAGCGGCGGCGAGCTTCGCGCAGCACTGCGGCTGCGCAACTGGAATGGCGCCACCGCGGCGCTGAAGTCCGGCGACATCGGCTTCGCCGAGACCTTCATCGCCGGCGACTGGAGCACGCCCGACCTGGCGGCGCTGCTGAAACTCTTCATCGCGAACCGCGACGAGATGGAGGCGCTGGTCTACGGCCGCTGGTGGGGCGCGCTGCTGCACCGGATGCGCCATCTGTTCAACCGCAACTCGCGGCGCGGCAGCAAGAAGAACATCCATGCGCACTACGACCTCGGCAACGCGTTCTACCGCCTGTGGCTGGACCCGACGATGAACTATTCCAGCGCGTGGTTCGACGGCGACCGCACGCAGGACATGCCGACGGCGCAAGCGGCCAAGATGCGGCGTGCGCTCGGCGAGTGCGGCGTGCGGCCGGGCGATCGCGTGCTCGAGGTGGGTTGCGGCTGGGGCGCACTGGCCGAATGCGCGGCAAGCGAGTTCGACGCGCAGGTGACCGGCGTGACGCTGTCGACCGAGCAGCTCGAGTGGGGGCAGCGTCGGCTGGCGGAGGCCGGCCTGCCGGGCGAACTGCGCTATCAGGACTACCGCGACATCGACGACGGGCCGTTCGATGCCGTCGTGTCGATCGAGATGTTCGAGGCGGTCGGCCACGATTACTGGCCCGGCTTCTTCGCGATGCTGCGACGCCAGCTGAAGCCGGGCGGACGGGCCTGCGTCCAGAGCATCACGATCCGCGACGACCTGTTCGAGCGCTATGTCCGCTCGACCGATTTCATCCAGCAGTACATCTTCCCCGGCGGCCTGCTGCCGAGCCCGCAGGCCTTTCGCGCCGCGGCGGCGCGCGCGGGTTTGCTAGTGGTCAACGAGCTGTCGTTCGGCGGGGACTATGCCGAAACGCTGCGCCGCTGGCGCGAGCGTTTCCTCGCTGAAGATGCAGGCGTGCGCCGCCTGGGCTTCGACACCCGCTTCATGCGCACCTGGGAGTTCTACCTCGCGTATTGCGAGGCCGCCTTCGAGACCGGCAACACCGGCGTGATGCAGTTCACCCTCGAGCGCGCGCCCTGAGAAGAATCAGAGCCAGCCCTTGCGGCGGAAGTACCAGAACGGGGCGATCACGCTGAGCGCCATCAACACCAGCGCGTACGGGTAGCCGAGCGACCAGTCCAGCTCGGGCATCGCCTTGAAGTTCATCCCGTAGATGCTCGCGATCAGCGTCGGCGGCAGCAGCGCGACGCTCGCCACCGAGAACAGCTTGATGATCTTGTTCTGGTTGATGTTGATGAAGCCGACCGTCGCGTCCATCAGGAAGTTGATCTTGTCGAACAGGAACGCGGTGTGGCTGTCCAGCGAATCGATGTCGCGCAGGATCTGGCGCGATTCCTCGAACTGCTCGGCGTTCAGCATGCGGCTGCGCATCATGAAGCTCACCGCGCGCCGGGTGTCCATCACGTTGCGTCGGATGCGGCCGTTCAAGTCTTCCTCGCGCGCGATCGCGGCCAGCACCAGGGCGGCGTCGCTGTCGGTGATCTCTTTCTTCAGCACCCGCGCGCCGACCGCCTCGAGGCTGTCGTAGATGCCTTCGAGCGCGTCGGCGCTGTACTCGGCATCGGCGTCGTAGAGCTTCAGCAGCACGTCCTTCGCGTCTTCGATCAGCGCCGGGATGCGGCGCGCCCGCAGGCGCAGCAGCCGGAACACCGGCAGGTCTTCGCCGTGGATCGAGAACAGCACCTTGTTGTGCAGGATGAAGGCGACCCGCACGTTGCGCGGGGTTTCGTCGTCATCGATCAGGAAGTCAGAGCGGATGTGCAGCTCGCCGTTGTCTTCTTCATAGAAGCGGGCCGATTCCTCCAGGTCGTCGTCGACCACGTCCTCGGGGATGGTCACGCCGAAATGCTCGGCGATCCAGCTCTTTTCTTCGGGGGTCGGCGCCTCGAGGTCGACCCACACCGGCGTCACGTGGGCCAGGGTGTCAGCGCTCGCGATCTCTTCCTGAAACAGGCGGCCGTTGACCAGCGTGAACACATTCAGCATGCAAGGGCTCCGGCAGACGTTCAGGTCAACGCAGGATTATCACATCGCTGAAAACGTCGACCTTCTCACGCCTTCGGCGCGGCGTCCAGTGCGAGGGGCCGATACCGGTGTTTTGCGGGTGTCTTTTGCTTGTCACACCCCACGTCCGGGTGCACACTGTTTTCAACGACCTCCCGGTCCACCCCTTTCGAAGCATTTCCAAGCATCTCCACGCATCGCCTCCAGCCGTTCACGGCGACCCCCTCCCGCTTTCCCCCACACCCCTGCGAAAGGAGATCTCATGAATTTGACGATCAGCGGACACCACCTCGAGGTGACACCGGCCCTGCGTGAGTATGTGCTCACCAAGTTGGATCGGATCACGCGCCATTTTGACCAGGTGGTGGACATCAACGTGCTGCTATCCGTCGAGAAGCTCAAGGAGAAGGAACGCAGGCAAAAGGCTGAAGTCACGCTGCATGTCAAGGGAAAGGACATCTTCGTCGAGAACTGCCATGAAGATCTCTACGCGGCCATCGACCAGTTGATGGACAAGCTGGACCGGCAGGTTTGCCGCCACAAGGACAAGCTGCAGGACCACCACCACGTGGCTGCCAAGCGGATCGATGCGACCTTGTGAGTCCGCGACGCATCTGAACGACCGTGAAGCGGCCTGCGGGCCGCTTTTTCGTTCCGATGAAAGGGCCGTTCTTCGTGCCGCTTCCGGTTGGATTTCTGCAAGGTTTCGCCCGCACCTGGTGCGCTGCCCCCCCCCAAACTGGTCCCGCACGTTGCTGCAATGCAGCGTCGCGTGCAGAATTTGGCCTCTGGCGACGCAGTCCGGCTCCGTGCTGTCAACCCGGTTTCTATAATTTCCCGTTAAGACTGTCGCGGCATACCGCCGTGGCACATCGCCGAATGAATGCCTCCATCCGAGGCCAGAAGTGACCCGCCGATGAACCGACTCGCCGCCATTCTCCCCGTGACCAACGTCCTGATCGACGTGGAGGCCACCAGCAAGAAGCGTGCGTTCGAGCACGCGGGCCTGCTGTTCGAGAACCAGCACGCCATCGCGCGTGCCACCGTCACCGACAACCTGTTCGCCCGCGAACGCCTGGGTTCCACAGGGCTGGGCCACGGGGTCGCCATCCCGCACGGCCGCATCAAGGGCCTGAAGAATCCGCTGGCCGCCGTCGTGCGCGTGCAGCAGCCGATCCCGTTCGACGCCCCCGACGACGAACCGGTCAGCCTGCTGATCTTCCTGCTGGTGCCCGAAGCCGCGACGCAGCGCCATCTCGAGATCCTGTCCGAGATCGCCGAGATGCTCAGCGAGCGCGAGCTGCGCGAGCGCCTGAAGAGCGAGGCCCCGGCGGCGCGCGTCCATGAGCTGATCTCCAATTGGGAACCGCTGAAGTCGGTCGCATGACCCGGTCCACGGGGTTCGACAGGGCCTTCGCGTGAAACCGTCGGTCATCAGCGCCGAGGCGCTGTTCGAGGAACACCGTCCGGCGCTGCGCTGGGAATGGATCGCCGGGCACGCCCACCCGGAGCGCCGCTTCGACGAGGCGGCGGTGCGCAACGCGCAATCGGCCGCCGACCTGGTCGGCTACCTGAATTACATCCACCCGTACCGCGTGCAGATCGTCGGCCGCCGCGAGGTTGCCTACCTGCAGGATGCGTCGCCGGAAGACCAGGAGCGCCGCATCCAGCGCATCGTGACGCTGGAGCCGCCGGTGGTGATCGTTGCCGACAAGCAGATTCCGCCGAACCGGCTGGTCGCGCTGTGCGACCGGGCCGACATCCCGCTGTTCGTCACCGACGAATCGGCCGGCCACGTGATCGACGTGGTGCGAGGCTATTTGAGCCAGCTGTTTGCCGAGCGCACGACGCGTCACGGCGTGTTCATGGACATTCTCGGCGTCGGCGTGCTGCTGACCGGTGAGTCGGGCCTGGGCAAGAGCGAGCTGGGGCTGGAGTTGATCTCGCGCGGCCACGGGCTGGTGGCCGACGACGCGGTCGACCTGTTCCGCACCTCGCAGACGGCGCTCGAGGGGCGCTGCCCGGAGCTGCTGATGAACCTGCTGGAGGTGCGCGGCATCGGGCTGCTCGACATCAAGGCGATCTTCGGCGAGACCGCGGTGCGCCGGAAGATGCGGCTGAAGCTGATCGTGCACCTGGTGCGCAAGGAGACGCTGGACCGCGATTTCGAGCGCCTGCCCTACGAGCCGCTCAACGAGGACATCCTGAACGTGCCGGTGCGCAAGGTGGTGATCGCGGTGGATGCCGGGCGCAACCTGGCGGTGCTGGTGGAGGCGGCGGTGCGCAACACCATCTTGCAGTTGCGCGGCATCGATACGTATCGGGAGTTCATCGAGCGGCATCAGCGGGCGATGCAGAACCCAGGGATGGAGTGATGCCCTGCCCGGGCGGGGGGCCGGGATTTCGCCCCGGCGGGCGAGTCACTTTCATTTGCCTTGCCAAATGAAAGTAACGGCGGTTTCAAAGCCCAAGTGCAACAGTGGGTTGAATTGCGCGGCTGGCGTCGAAGGCTGACTCGAAGAAGACCTCGGAGGGAGTGCGCCAACCGAGGGATTTACGAGGTCGAGTGTTGAGGTCCCAAGCGGTGTGGTCGAGCTCTCGTTGAGAGAACACGCTCAGATCGGAGCCCTTGGGCAGGAACTCACGGATCAGCCCGTTGGTGTTCTCGTTGATGCCCCGCTGCCAGGGGCTGTGGGGATCGGCGAAGTAGATCTTCAGGCCCGTGCTCTCGGCCAGCTTCTTGTG
>NZ_FRCQ01000057.1 GCF_900142965.1 Rhizobacter sp. OV335 | reverse complement strand
CCCCATCAGCGGCCCCATCAGCGGCCCCATCAGCGGCCCCATCGACACGGACCCAGGCACGAACGCCATCGCGTTCGACACCTACAACCAAGTCACGGCTGATACCGCGCAAACGCTGTGCAGTCGCGGCGATTCTCCGGGCGGCAATGCGCACCTCGTGCCGGCGGTCATGAGCGCCTCTCAAGTCCGCCGCCTCACACCCACGGAGTGCGAAAGATTAATGGGCTTCCCCGACGACTACACCCGCATCCCCTCCTGGGCCGGCTGGCGAAAGATGGGCTCCGACGAGAAGCCCGAGCAATGCATCGCCGACGGCATGGAGGTGAAGCAGAACAAGAAGACTGGTCGGTGGCGCGTGAAGGATGTCGACGGCCCCCGATACAAGGCCCTCGGCAACAGCTGGGCCATCCCGAACGTGCGCTGGATCGGCGCCCGCATCGACAACGCAATCCGCGAGGCCGCATGAGCAGCGACGACAGCCTGTCCCAGGGCACCCACGGATTCCGCGCTGCAGGCACTGGCTTGGCGATGACCCGGAATTGCTTCGTCGGTCAGCACCACGTGATGCACACCGCCGGCTCGATCTTCCTGCGCTTCGGCGGGGCGAAGGTCTGGTGCTGCGCTGGGTGTGCGGAGAAGCGCGCGGCCCGGCGCGCCGAGAAAGCCGCCGCATGAGCCGCCTCCTCGACACCCTGCTGCCGCCCGAGCGCCTGCAGCCCGCGCCGGCCGACATCTACGAGCCCCACTGCGTCATGCAGTGGAGGGAACAGATGGCCGCCATGGATGAGACCGGCGGCCTGCACACCCCCACCCCGAAATCCTCGGAGGCTGCATGCACCAGCTGACCCTCGCCGACGTCGACCAACCGCGCGCGCTGGCTCGCCGGTCGGACCCGACCACCAGCCACCTCGCCGCGCAATCGGCGGCCGAGCTGCAGCTGACGCACTTCACGGTGATCCTCACCTGTCTGAAGAAGCACGGCCCGCTGGGGAAGGATGGCATCGCCGCGCGCTCGCGCTTGGACGGCGTCCAGATCTGCCGCCGGCTGGTGCAGCTCGAGCGCAAGGGCTTCGTCAAGCAGACCGGCAACCTCGTGCCGAGCACGAGCGGCCGGCCCGAGAGGGAGTGGGCTCTGGCATGACCGAAGTGCGCCTCGCACCATACCCAGCCAAGACAAAAGCGAAGGGCTGGCGCTTCGAGATCGACTACGAGAAGGTCGACCAGTCCGACACCTGGTCGCTCGCGTCCGAGATCCCGATGGCGCAGCCCGCGCTCCTGATGATGTGGCTGATGGCCTGGACGATGGAGCCGGTTGGCTCGATGCCGAACGACCAGAACATCATCCGCGCGAAGTGCAAGATCCCGCCCGCCGTGTGGGTGAAGGTCGGGCCGATCCTCATGCGCGGCTGGTGGCTCGCTGACGACGGTCGCCTGTACCACGACACCATCGTGCAGCGCGTGCTGGAGATGCTGGAGTACCGCCGGAAGGAGGCGGAACGCAAGGGGCGCACCCGCGGTGGTCACGCGGATGTCCCTGACATGTCCCGCGGGACATCCACCGGACAGGCGCAGGACTCCACTGTGAGTCACGACACCGGAACCGGAACCGGAACCACTCCTTCACTTCGTGAAGAAGAAAAGCCGGCACGCAAGCGCGCCGCCTCGCCGGCATGCCCTGACGGTGTTGACGCGCAGACCTGGTCCGACTTTCTCGACCTGCGGCGCAAGAAGAGCGCCCCGGTCACGAAGACCGTCATCGATGGCGCTGGCCGCGAGGCTGTGAAGGCTGGCATCTCGCTGCAGGCGTTCCTCGAGATCTGGTGCTTTCGCGGGACGCAGGGCCTCATGGCCGACTGGCTGAAGCCGCACGAGTTGCAGCGCGCACAGGCGCCGACCTTCCGTGAGCGTGACGCTGAAGCCGCTGCTGAGCGCGTCGCTGAGATGACCGGCGGAATCCTCGACAACCGCAAGGGCACCAAGCCCGCCACCATGGAGATCTTCGATGCCACTCCCCGCCTCGTGGGTTGACAGCCTGTTCGCCCGCCTGCTGGTTCGCTACGGCGACGACTGGCTGCGGAAGTGGAATGGCGTGCCGATGGATGCCGTGAAGGCCGACTGGGCCAGCGCGCTGGATGGCATGACGCCGCCGTCGATCAGCTACGCCCTGGACCACCTGCCACCCGACCGGCCGCCGACCGCGACGCAGTTCCGCGTGCTGGCGCGCGGCCGGCCGGACTACTTCGAGCACAAGCAGCTGCCGGCGCCGAAGGCGACCGATGCGGTGGTGGCCGAGGTGGTCGGCAAGGCCCTTGCGCCGAAGCCGGATGCCGACCCGAAGGCGCAGGCGCGCCGGCTGCGCGAGCGAGAGATGGCCGGCGAGCGCCTGAACCCATTCCAGCGATCGGCGTGGCGTGCCGCGCTGCGCAACGAACCCGAAGGACAACCCCAATGACCCTCCACCGAGCCCGAAAGCTTCTGGACCAAGTCCGCCGCGGTGCTGATGCGCCGCAGCGCGAGATCGACGAGGCGCTGATCGCCACCGGCGACATGGACGACGACTGGCCCACGGTGCAGCGCGTCCTGGCGGTCGACGAGTGGCCGCGCAAACCGCCCGGCCTCGCGCCGGCGCAATGGCACGAGGTGATCGCATGAACGCCTACCCCAAGACCCGGAAAGAGCGCGCCGGCACGCTCACCGCCGCAATCCTGAAGATCGCCCGCACGCCGGCCGGCTACGTCTTCACGGACGAGCTCGAAGGCTTCTCGAACACCGACCGCGTGAAGTTGCGACGCGCGATCGAGAACCTGGTCACCGTCAGGAAAATCCACCAGCTGCAGATCGCTGGCACATCGAGCTTTCGGTACTTCGGCAACTTCGAGGACCGCGAGCGGCTCGCCCAGGATCAACCGGAGCGGCAGCCGAAGGCCTACCAGAAGCGGTCCGGGAAAATCCCGACGTTCACGAACCAACCGAAGCCCCCGGCGGGCGGCCCGGCGCGCTTGCCCGGCGAGCCGCTGATCACCGCCGCGACGAAGGTCACCTACGGCCGCAGCCCCTCGAACCCGACGCGCACTAACACCCATTCGGAGGCAGCGTGAGCCTCGATGAATTCTGCGACTGGGGCGGCGCTGGCGCGATCGTGTTCGTGCTGGGCGCTGCCATCGCGGTCCGTGGCCTGCTGATGCTGGCCTGGGGCGCGAAGGGCGCGGCCCTGACCGCAGCAGCCTGCCTGGTTGGAGGGCCTTGCCTGTGAGCGACGCCTTCGACCGCATTTGCCGCACGAAGGAGCAGGCCCACGAGGCCGCGCGCCAGGGCTACGCACACGCGCAGGCCATCCTCTCGAACGGCGCGCCGGTGCGCGTGCTGGTCGAGCAGCAGGAGGACGACCGCAGCGTCCAGCAGAACCGCTTCTACTGGGGCCCGGTGCTCAGCGAGATCAGCGAGCAGGCCGTCATCGAGGGGCAACGCTGGGTCTCGGAGGCGTGGCACGAGCTGTTCCGCCGTCAGTTCCTCGGCTACGAGGTCGTCAAGGTCCGGGTCGCCGGCAAGAAGCGCCCGACCATCATCCGCCGCCTGCGCAGCACCACGAAGCTCAAGGTGCGCGCGATGGGCAACTACCTCGACCAGGTGCAGGCCTTCGCCGCCACCGACCTTGGCGTGCGCTTCAGCGTGCCGAAGTGGCAGGAGTACCAGGGATGAAAGTCCTCTTCCTCGACATCGACGGCGTGCTGAACAGCACCCGCACCTGCGTCGCCTTCGGTGGGTTCCCGATGCAACTCGACCACATCGCGGCTTTCGACCAGGTCGCGATCCGCCTGCTGCAGCGCGTCTGCGACAACACGGGCGCGAAGGTGGTGCTGTCGTCAGCGTGGCGCCTGCACTGCAACTTCGCCGACGCCGGCCGCGCGTTCGGCCTCCCGATCATCGACCGGACCGACAACGGCATGGGGCCGCGTGGCAGCCAGATCCAGCGCTGGCTCGATGCGCGCGATGACATCGAGGCCTACGCCATCATCGACGACGACTCCGACATGCTGCCGCAGCAGCTGGCCAGCTTCGTCAAGACGAACGCAGAGGATGGCGTCACGTGGTCGAGCTTCAAAGCGCTGTGCCGCATCCTCGGTGCCGATCCATACGAGGGCCAGCCGCGCAATCGGAACTGGCAGCAGGGCGGCCAGCAGCTCGACTGGAGCGACCAGTGAAGCGCACCCCCATGGCGCCCGGCAAAGGCTTCAAGCGCCCCGACGCCGCCGAGCTGCGGAAGAAGCAGGCCGAGGCGCGCCTGAAGGTGCCAGTGCTCCGGCCGAAGGCGTGCAAGGCCTGCGGCGACCGCTTCACGCCGGCGCGCAAGGGCCAGGCCGCCTGCGGTATCGAGTGCGCCCTGCAGGTGGTGGCTGATGCGAAGGCGAAGAAGGAGCGCATCGCCACGCGAGCCGCGAAGGCTGCAGCCCGGCCGCGCTCCTGGTGGCTGGCGAAGGCGCAGGAGGACTTCAACGCCTACATCCGCGCCCGGGACGCCGATCGCCCGTGCATCAGCTGCCTGCGGCACCACGACGGCAGCTACGACGCTGGCCACTACCTCACCACCGGCGCCCGGCCCGAGTTGCGCTTCACCGAGACCAACGTCCACAAGCAGTGCGTGCCCTGCAACCGACACCTGCACGGCAACCCGGTCCTGTACCGCGCTGAGCTCGTGCGCCGCGTCGGGCTGCCCGAAGTCGAGCGGCTCGAAGGCCCCCACGCCCCGCTGAAGCTGACCATCCCCGACCTGCAGGCCCTGCGGGATCACTACCGCGCCGAGTTGCGCGAACTCAAAGCGAGGATCGAATGACACACGACCCAAGGGAATGGGACTTGACAACAGAAGCTGACGCGCTGCGGCGCACCCATGAAATCGGCATGAAGATCGCCGAGACATGGGCTGGCGTAGATGAGGCGCCAGGATTTCACAGGCTCCCGGAGAAGGCCCTATGCCCAGACCCGGAGCACGGCCTGCCGAACTTCCTCTACATCCCATCCGGCATGCGCTACGTGCACTACTGCCCGACCTGTCGGCAGAAGAGCGTGGCTCAATCCCCGCACGCCACATGCACCGTTGCGCGCTGATCACCGCCCGCGAGAAGTTCGCGGCCAGCAAGCCGGCGGCTGAGACGCCCGGCACAACGAAAGGAACGAGATGAACGAAGGTGAAATCAAGAGCGGCACGATCATCGGCCACGCGGGCCTGGGAGCGGCGATCGGCGGCTTCGCCGACGCGACCATGGGCAAGTGCATGGCTCAGCAGCGGCAGCAGCTCGATGCCACGGTGCGCGTCACGGTCGAGCTCAAGGCGATCCGCAGCTTCGCAGATGCCCTGATGTACGCGAAGGACGGCCAGTGCGTCACCCGTGCTGGTTGGAACGCCGCCGGCCAGCACGTCGAAGCGCAGTACCCGGACCACAACTCGAAGATGGGTGCGCCCTACCTGGTGCTGAAGAACGCCCAGGGCCTGCTGGTGCCGTGGGTGCCGAGCCAGGGCGACCTGTTCGCGAACGACTGGGCCGTGCTGCCGCGCTGATCGCATGAACCCGCTGCCCGGCTGCACTGGCAAGAACCGCTTCACGCGGTTCAGCGCTGCTGCGGCCGCGGCAAAGCGGATGCGCAGGCAGATGGACGACGCGATCGTCCACGCCCACCACTGCCCCCACTGCCACGACTACCACGTCGGTGAGTCGATCGGCGCGCCAGTTCAGCGCCGAGAGCGCCGCAAGGAGCCCACCGAGTGAGCCACAACCTGAGCCATGGCCGCCGCCGCGACTGGTTCACCATCGTGCGGGCCCTGATGCGCGTCGGCGTGCCGATGAAGGAGATCGCCCGCCGAGTCGGGCGGGACCCCACGACCGTTCAAGGATGGACGGAAGGGGGAGAACCCCGCGAATCTGACGCCAGAATCGTGCTGGCCCTGTTCGCAAAGCACTGCCCGAGGCAGTACATCGACCACGAGCGCCGGTTCCGTATCGCCCTGGAGATCGCAGCGATGGACCGGCGCCAACAGGTCATCAAGGTGGGCGAGAGCCTGCCGCTACCGTTCACGGAGACCACATGAAAACCGCCGCCACCTTCCTCCTGGCCCTGCTGCTCACCGCCTGCGGTGGTGGCGGGACCGAAACCACCACGCACCGGAGCATCGATGCTCCGGACTGCTCAGCCTCGGGGGTTTGCGACTGATGGGCAATCAACTGATCCAGCGCCTTGCCACGCAATCCGGCATCGCGGCGCACTTCGAGGGCCGCGACGGCTATGGGGCCTATGAGCCAGTTATCGCCGCCTTCGCCACTCTGGTGGCCGAGGAGTGCGCCCAGATCGCGGAGAGCGCGGCCGACGGCCTGCAGGACAGCACCTTTGAGGGTGTTGGCCGGGAGATCCGCCGCCAGTTCGGGGCGCCCCCAGCATCCTCAACGCGACGCGCGATGTCTCCAGAGTCCGTGGCGGCAGCCATCAATGCCGTCTACGACCACTTCCACGCGGCGGACAGGAAGTTGCGAGACATCACGCGTGGCATGAGCGCCGAAGAGCTTGCCGCGGCCGGCAAGCCCGGCGCGGACCTGATCCGCCAGGACGACTGGCGCACTGTGGTGCTGAAGAACGTCCGGGAGACGCAGAAGCGCCTCGACCCGCCCGGCGGCCCGTGTCGTTGCGCAGTGCTCTGCGTGCCAGCGGCGAAGAAACACGCGGGAGCAGCGCCCGCCATTCTCGAATTCCGCATCGACTGGCTGCGCACCGCCTCGGACGAGGACATCCTGCGCGCCATCGACGCTTCGGAGGCCCCGCGATGACCACCACCCAGGAGATCATGGAGACCTTCGATGCGGTCTGGTGGGAGGCGATGCACCTGCCGCCGCGCACCCTGGTGCTCGACCGCTTGACGATGGAGGTTATCGAAGTCGTCAGCGCCGAGCAGCGCTGGCTGGACCGCCTGAACTCGCCGGCCGGGCTGAAGGCGCTGTTCCCGGCGCTGAAGGGCTGACATGGGCCGCCCCTCCAAGCTGAGTCCCGCCCAGTGGGAAGAAGTCGAGCGCCGGCTGGCCGCAGGGGAGGGCGCGAGCGATCTCTCCCGCGAGTACGGGGTGCATCCATCGCAGGTGACGCGGCGAGTTGCGCAAAAATCGCAAAAGGTCCGTGAGGTTGCGCAAAAGGTTGCGGAAGCCCAGACAGCGCTGGCTGAATTGCCGGTCGCGCAGCAGTACAGCGCTCTCTCGCTCGCCGAGACGATCGGCAACGTGATGAAGAGTTCGGCCAAGGCGGCGGAACTCGGAGCCAAGACAGCGCATCGCCTCCAGGCGCTCGCCAACACGGAGGCAGCCAAGATCGACGACGCCAACCCTGGAAGCGGCGCCTCCGAGGCGTCCCTTCGGACCGTCGCCATGCTGACGAAGGTGTCGAACGAGGCGGCCGCCATGGGCATGGGGTTGATCGCCGCGACGAAGGATCGGATGGCCAAAGCCGAGGAGGCGGAGCGGCAGTCCGGCGTGATGGCCGGCCCACTGCGCCCGCAGCTGACCCGCGATCAGTGGCTCAAAACGCACGGGCTCGCCTGAATGTGGATTCCCCAGCCCGGCGGGCAACTCCCTGCGATCGAGGCCGACTGGTGCGATGAGCTGTTCTACGGCGGCGAGCGCTACGGCGGGAAGAGCGACTTCCAGCTCGGCTACCAGGAGGACGGGGCGCTGCGCTTCGGCAAGCACTACCGGGGGATCATGTTCCGCAAGACCTACCCGGAGCTCGAGGAGCTGCAGGCCCGGGCGATGGAGGTGTTCCCGCAGGAGGGGGCGACCTACAAGACGCAGCCCAGCGCCGAGTACCCGTTCTCGAACTGTTGGTACTGGCCGAGCGGCGCCAGCGTCAAGATGCGCTTCATCGAGGCGGAGAAGGACTACGGCAAGTACCACGGGCACCAGTACTGCCGGATCAGCTTCGACGAGGTGACCGAGTACGCGAGCCCGGCCGGCTTCCTGAAGATGCTGTCATGCCTGCGCAGCCCGTACGGCATTCCATGCACCGTGCGGCTGACCGGCAACCCGGGCGGCATCGGGCACGTGTGGGTCAAGGGCCGCTACATCGACGTGACCAGGCCGATGACGCCTTACGTGGACCCCGAGACCGGCTTCGTCCGCATGTTCGTGCCGTCGAAGATGGCGGACAACCGCATCGGCATGCAGGCGGACCCGGGCTACAAGAACCGGCTGCTGGCCGCCACCGCAGGCAACGAGGCGCTGCGCAAGGCATGGTTCGAGGGCGACTGGGACATCGTGGCCGGCGCGTTCTTCGAGAACTGGCGCTCGGCGCTGCACAAGATACCGCGCTTCACCCCACCGAAGCACTGGACGCGCGGCCGGTCGATGGACTGGGGCGGGGCTCATCCGTTCTCGGTCGGCTGGTGGTGTGTGGCCGAGGACGAATGGGTGAAGATGTCGGACGGCAGCGAGCGACAGTTCCCGGCCGGCGCACTCATTCGCTACCGCGAGTGGTACGGGGTGGAGCGCGACGCCGGCGGCAACGCAAACCCGGACGTCGGCATCCGGATGGACATCGAGGACATCGCCCGCGGCATCAAGGCGCGCGAGGCGGGCGAGACGATCAACGAGCAGATGAGCCCGGCCGGCACCGACCTGTGGACGACCTCCAGCGGCCCGTCGCTGTTCGAGCGCATGGTCAAGATCGACGAGCACACCGGCCCGCGCTTCATGCGCGCCGACACCAACCGCGTGGCCGGCTGGCAGCAGGTGCGCGGCCGGCTGAACGGTGAGGACGGCAAGCCCATGCTCTACGTCACCGAGGATTGCCGGGATTTCCTGCGCACGTTCCCGGCCCTCCAGAACGACCCGAACAAGCTGGAGGACGTCGACACCAAGGGCGAGGACCACGTGGGCGACGAGACGCGGTACATGTGCATGGCGCGCCCGTGGAGCACCGTCAAGAAGCCGCGCGTCTTCACCGGGCCGCCGGCATGGTCCCTCGACGGCATCATCAAGCGGGACGAGGAAGAGAAGCGCCGGCTGCTGCGGGGCTGAAACGCGGGGAAAACGCCAGTCGGGTCACGGCTCAATGGGTGCATGCACTCGACGCCTGAACTCGCCCTGGACTTCACGCACCGCCGCTCGATCGACGCGGCCGACCTGAAACGGCTGGTCGACCCGGCCGTGATCTTCGAGGGAACGCACGTCGACGAGGACGGCGCTGTCGCCTACCTGTACACGGTGGCCGGCGTCCTGGACGGCACCAACATCTTCACGCTGGCCGGCGGCTGCACCGTCGGCGGCGACGCGATCCTGATCCACGCTGACAGCCGCGAGCACGCGGACCTGCTGGCCGGGATGGGGCTCGAGGACACGATCAACGCGCTCGGCGCCGAGGACGAGCGCTACATCGACGCGCAGGCCGCCCTCGCGCGCCTCGCCACCCTGAATCCGGTCCAGCGCCTGGAGCTCGCCACCAAGCCCGCGGCCGACAAGTCCGACGCCTTCGTGAACGACGTGGACGCGATCCGGCCGCTGATCGGCGACGACATCGTGCTGGCTTCCGGGGGCGTGAAGCACTGATCACCACGGGGCCGGTGCAGCCCCTCGCTGTGCACCCGGCTGGCAGGGCTGTCCTCTGCGTCAAAGGAACGAATCATGTCCGTCAAGACCAAGTCCCTCGGCTCCGCCGGCTCCGCCGTCGACCTGCTGCTCATCACCGGCGGCACCAACGCCACCCCGATCGTCGCTACCTTCGCCGCCAACAGCGGGCTGAAGACCGGCGACAAGGTGGCCATCGCCGGTGTCACCGGCCTCACCGCTATGAACGGCGAGTGGACGCTGAACATGCTGACCGCAACGACCGGCCAGCTGGTCGGATCGGTGGGCAACGGCGCCTACGGCGGCACGCCGCGCTGTGCGCAGGTGTTCGACACCACGCCGCTGATGAACAGCCACTCTGCCGGCCTGGCGGTGGGCGGCAACCTGGTCGGCACGCTGGTTCTCACCTCGTTCGCCAGCCTGGCCGAGTTCACCGCGAACGACAACTCGCTGTTGGGCGCCGTCCCCGCGCCGATCCAATCGATCGCGCTGCAGGGCGTCACCAACGTGAACGCCACGTCGGCCAGCTCGGCCACCAAGGCCACCTCCACGGTGGTGATGGCGGCGACCAACGCTGCCATGGTGGCCGAGGTCAAGCTGTCGCGCTACATCCACGCGACGATCAGCGCCTACACCTCCGGCACGGCGTCGCTGGCGCTCGAAGGCTGATAGATGGCCGACCTCGTTCCGTCCACATCGCCGCAGCCGGCCCAGCCACAGCAGGGCGAGCGCGTCGTGTCCGACCAGGACAAGGCGCTCGCCAAAGAGTGGATGAGCCGCATCGAAGCGGCGATCAAGCGGACCGAGGCGGCCACGAAGCGATTCGCCACGAACCGCCAGCGGCTGCAGGGCAAGAACCCTGACGCCGAGGGCAAGCCGTACCGGACGAACCTGTTCTTCTCGAACCTTGCCAGCATGCGGCCCCAGGTGTACGCGAAGGACCCGGAGTTCTCCGTCAAGCCGCGCAAGGGCGTGCCCGAGGCCCGGCTGAAGATGGTGCAGGGGTTCTGCGACACCGCCGAGGCGCTGCTGCAGAAACTGCTGGTCGAGGACGCGCGGCTGAAGAAGCGCACGAAGCGCCAGCTGACCGCGGCCTACACCACTGCCGTGGGCTGGACGAAGGCTCAATGGCAGGAGGACACGAAGACCGACACCGCAATCATCGAGCGGATGAAGGACACGCAGGACAACATCAACAAGGTGGAGGCCCTGCGCGCCGAGCTCGACGACCCGTCGACCACCGACCACGAATTGAAGCTGGCCGAGCTCCAGCAGACGCTCGCCGGCCTGGAGTCGCAGAGCGAGGTGACCGTCTGGCGCGGTCCGGTCTACGACTTCGTGAAATCCGAGGACGTGATCATCCTCGACGAGTCCGTCGAGGAGGTGCAGGACTACCCGCGCGCCGACGCGATGGCGCACCGGGTGTGGATGACGCCGCAGAAGTACAAGGCCTGGGCCGGCTACGAGGCGAAGAAGGCCAAGCGCTACAAGCCGAAGGCCGCCGACGGCTCGACGCAGGACGCGAGCGGCGGCGATCAGCACCGCTGCCTGCTGTGCGTCTACGAGGTGTGGGACCAGACGTCGAACCGCGTGCTGTACGTGTGTGATGGCGAGGAAGGCTTCGTCAAGCCGCCGATGTCGCCCGACTGGACCGGCCGGCAGTGGTATCCGTTCTTCCTGATGCTGTTCAACGAGGTCGACGGGGCGTTCTACCCGCAGTCGGACGTGGAACTCATCACCCAGCTGGTCAACGAGTACAACACCAATCGGGACGACCTGGTGCGCGACCGGAAGTTCGCGCTGCCGCTCAACGTGGTGCGCAAGGGTGGAGCACTGACGCCGACCGACGTCACGAACATCACCAACCGCCAGGGCTCCGACGTGATCGTCGTCGAGGGCAATGGCGGCAAGCCGATCGGCGACGACATCTTCAGCGGCACGCTCGGGAACATCAACCCGACGGCCTACGACACGGCGCCGGCGCGCGGCGACATCGAACAGACGCTCGGCGGCGGGGACGCGAGCCGCGGCACGGTCACCCAGGCGAAGACCGCCACCGAGGCGGAGATCCTGGCCCAGGGCCTGCGCAGCCGCAGCAGCGAGCGCACCGACATCACCGAGGACATGCTCTCGGACGTGGGCGCCTACGTGCTCGAGATGTGCCTGCGCAAGATGACCGAGGCCGAGGTGCGAGAGATCGCCGGCGAGGAGGCGGTGTGGCCGCAGATGACTGCCGACCAGATCTTCCGGCAGGTCAGCGTGCGGGTGCAGGGCGGCAGCACGGGCAAGCCGGACCGCCTGCAGGATCAGGACCGGTGGACCAAGGTGCTGCCGGTCATCGAGAAGGCGCTGGCCCAAGTCACCGAGCTGCGCGCCAAGGGCGATACGCAATCGGCCGCCGCGGTCGTGGCGCTGGTCAAGGAAACGCTGCGGCGCTTCGACGAGCGGCTCGACATCGAGCAGTATCTGCCGGCGCCGAAGGAAGGCGAGGACGGGCAGGGCGCGCCGGACCCGATGCAAGATCCGCGCGTCCAGCAGATCGGCCAGCAGATGCAGGAGAAGATCCAGGAACTCACCCAGCAGGTGCAGGACCTGGAGGCGCAGCTGAAGAGCAAGGCGGACGAGGCGCAGGCCACGGTCGCCGTCGGCCAGGCGAACGCCCAGCGCGATGTGGAGGTGGCGCAGATCAACGCGCGCCGCGACATCGAGGTGGCGAAGGTGACAGCGCCGATCGAAGCCGAAGCCAAGGTCATCGTCGCTCGCATCCAGGCCGCGGCCGCCCCGGCGACGGACACGCTGCCGGCCGCGACGCCGCTGCCCGATGTGCCGCCGATCGAGCAGATGGAGACGGAGCCGCTCGAGCAACTCGCGCCCAGCGATGAGCCGGACGACTACGGCTCCAGTGGGCCGCTGTAAACGCGGGGAAAACACCGCACCGGCTGCATGACGATGCCCGCACAACAGAACTGACCAACCGCCGCCATGAAACTGCACCGCTTGTTCCGACGCTTCTGCCTCATGAACGCCCTCGACGAAGGGGGCGGAGGCGGAGGTGCGATCGACACGTCGGTGCCGGCGGAGGTGGTGGCGCCCGACGCCGCAGTGGTCCCGGACACGCCCGTCGTTGATGCGGCTGCGCCCAAGACGATGATGGAGGCAATGTTCCCGACGGGTGCCGAAGAGGTGCCGCAGGGACAGCCGCGCGACGAGGCGGGCCGGTTCGCCGCGAAGGTGGCGGCCGATGCAGCTGCTGCGGCGCTGACCGGCGCGAAGCCAGCGGTCCCGGGCGCACCCGTCGTCCCCGCTGCGAAGCCCGCCCCCGACGACCTGAAGATGCCCGAGGGCCTGAAGCCGGAGTCGCAGCAGCGCTTCCAGTCGATGGCGAACGAGCTGCGCGAACTCCGCCCGCTGCGCGAGCAGGTCGACACGCTGGAGCGGCAGATCACCCCGATCAAGGAATCGCTCGTCCACAACAAGGTGGAGCCGGTGCAATTCCAGCAGGCGGTCGGCGTGATCGGCATGATCAACAGCGGCGACTACGCCGGCGCCATGGGCGTGCTGCGCGAGCAGATGCAGCAGCTGGCCCTTCTGACCGGTGAGCCGGCAGCCGGCGCGATCGACCCGCTCGAGAAGTTTCCCGACCTGCGCGCGGCTGTGGACGGCATGCAGATCACCGAGAAGCACGCGATCGAACTCGCACGCGGTCGGTGGCAGCAGGGCCTCGTCGAGCAGCGCACCCAGCAGCAGCGCCAGCAAGAAAACACCCAGGTCGAGCAGCAGCGTGTCGTCGACGGCGCCCTCGGCCAGATCGACCAGTTCGTCAAACAGAAGGCACAGACGGACATCGACTACCCGGTCATCGAAGAGATCCTGCTGCCGCAGGTGCAACAGATCATGGCCACGTCGCGGCCCGAGCAATGGCGCGGCCTCATCGAGACCATGTACCAAACGATCAAGGCCACAACCGGCCGCGTCCGTCAGAGCGTGCCTTCGACGGCCGGGAACATGTTGCGACCATCCGGCGCGTCGTCTGCGCAAGCAGCACCTCGCGACGGCTTCGAGGCGATGTGGAATAA
>NZ_FRCQ01000034.1 GCF_900142965.1 Rhizobacter sp. OV335 | reverse complement strand
TGGTGCGCGCCAGCGCACTTCGTGGACTGACTCATCGGCACTGTTTGACCACAACGAACGAAGTGAGTGGAGGGAGTTTGCCGATGCATCCCCAAAGCCGATCTTCTTCGTGGAGTCCGCGCCCCCCGGTGGGGGGCGCGGACCGCTCCAGCATGAGCCCCCAGCCCATCCCCTCACCCACCGCGACGCACCGACAGTCGAACGAGACCCAACAGCTGCTCACAAGCAGACATCGCCCATTCAGGGGGGGCCCCCTCTCCACCGGCCCTGCCCTTGCTTACGATCGCTCGTTGCCCACGGCGCACGAGAGCGAAGCCATGATGTCCCTGCCTGTCGAGGTCGAAGTTGCCAAGGCACTCATCGACGATTCCGCCTTCATCACGATCCGCGGCGTGCGCCTGTCGCTCGATGAATTGATCGAGCCGCGCCTCGCCGACATCGCGCACCTCGACGAGTTGCGATCCCGCATGCAGTCGGCCACCCCTTACCCCCACCTGGTCGTGCAGGACTGGTTCAACCCCCGCCTGCTGGAACTCGTGCGCGAAGAGTTCGAGGTGCTGCCGCGCGACAACTGGAGCACGCAGACCAATGCCTACGCGCGTGTCGAACGCTCGCGCGTCGGGGCCCGCATGGGGCCGGCCAGCCAACTCTATTTCTGGACGATCGGCTCGAGCTTCTTCCTGCATGCGCTGTCGCACATCAGCGGCGTGGCCGACCTGGTCAGCGATGCCCACCTGTTCGGCGGCGGCCTGCACGAGACGCTGTCCGGCGGCTCGTTCGGCATCCACGCCGACTTCGACCGCCACCCGCGCACCGCGCTGAACAACGAGATGGTGTTCATCACCTACCTCAACAAGGACTGGCAGCCGCCGTGGCATGGCGCGCTCGAGCTGTGGGACGCCGGCCGCAAGCAGTGCGTCAGCACCGTCGAGCCCGAGTTCGGCCGTTCGATCCTGATGAGCCACGGGCGCACCCACTACCACGGCCATTCGAAGCCGCTCGCGGTGCCGGAAGGCGTCACGCGTCGTTCCATCGCGGCCTACTACTACGCCAACCGCTTCGCGCGCGAAGACCGGCGCGAAGCCATGCTGTCCACCTACCTGTTCGCGAGCCGCAGCGACCGCAGCAAGCAGGTGCTCAAGCAGATCCTGCCGCCGATCGTCGTCTCGGCGATCAAGCGGCTGGCACGCCGATAATTCATCCCCCTCGCCCCCACAACAAGACCTCCGGAACGAAACCGCCATGTCCACGCCCACCACCCCGCCGACCACGCTGTCCGTCCTCCCCGTCATCATGGCCGGTGGCAGCGGCACGCGGCTGTGGCCGCTGTCGCGCGCCGGCTTCCCGAAGCAGTTCCTCGTGCTGTCGGGCAACCAGAGCCTGTTCCAGCAGGCGGTGCAGCGCGTCGCCAGCCTCGGCGCCGCCGACATCGCGGTGCAGGCCCCGCTGATCATCGGCAACGAGGAACACCGCTTCCTGGTGCTCGACCAGCTGCGCGACCAGCACGTCGAGCCCGCCGCCGTCGTGCTCGAGCCTCAAGGCCGCAACACCGCGCCGGCGATGACGCTCGCCGCACTCGCCGCGGTCGAGAACGGGCAGGACCCGATCCTCGTCGTGACGCCGTCCGACCAGACCGTCACCCGGCCCGCCGCCTTCACCGCCGCGCTGCAGCGGGCGGTGCGCGCCGCCGCCGATGGCGCGATCGTGATCCTCGGCATCACGCCCGACCGCCCCGAGACCGGCTACGGCTACATCCGCAGCACGCCCGACGCGAAGGTCGCGCAGTTCGTCGAGAAGCCCGACCTCGCCACCGCCGAGCACTACCTGCGCGAAGGCCAGTACCTGTGGAACAGCGGCATGTTCGTGCTGAAGGCCTCGGTGTGGCTGGCTGCACTCGATCACTTCCGCCCCGACATCGCCGCCGCCACCCGCGCCTCGTGGGCCGCCCGCG
Source organism: Rhizobacter sp. OV335 (assembly GCF_900142965.1). Taxonomy (GTDB): domain Bacteria; phylum Pseudomonadota; class Gammaproteobacteria; order Burkholderiales; family Burkholderiaceae_C; genus Rhizobacter. The sequence continues at coordinate 83,050 of NZ_FRCQ01000034.1, read as the reverse complement.
CCAGCGACGCCAAGTTCATCCGCCCCGGCAAGGCCGAGTTCGCTGCGGTGCCGTCCGAATCGGTCGACTACGCGGTGATGGAACGCTGCCCCGGCAGCGCCTTCGACATCCGCATGGTGGCGCTGGACGCCGGCTGGAACGACCTCGGCGCCTGGGACGCGGTCTGGCAGGTGGCCGACAAGGATGCGCGCGGCAATGCCAGCGTCGGCGACGTGCTGCTGCAGGACAGCGACAACACGCTGGTGCATGCCACCAGCCGGCTGGTCAGCGTGGTCGGGCTGAGCGACGTGGTCGTCGTCGAGACGGCCGATGCGGTGATGGTCAGCGACCGCTCGCGCAGCCAGGAGGTCAAGAAGATCGTCACTGAACTCGGCGCGCGCGGCCGCGGCGAGCACACGCTGCACCGCAAGGTGCACCGTCCCTGGGGCTGGTACGACAGCATCGATTCCGGCGCGCGCTTCCAGGTCAAGCGCATCCTGGTCAACCCGGGCGCCTCGCTGAGCCTGCAGATGCACCACCACCGCGCCGAACACTGGATCGTCGTCTGCGGCACCGCCGAGATCACCAACGGCGACAAGGTGATGATCCTCAGCGAGAACCAGAGCACCTACATCCCGCTCGGCCAGACGCACCGGCTCGCGAACCCGGGCAAGGTGCCGCTGGAAATCATCGAAGTCCAATCGGGCTCGTACCTCGGCGAGGACGACATCGTCCGCTTCGAGGACACCTACGGCCGCACCAAATAACAGGGATCCTTTCATGACCATCCTCGTGACCGGCGGCGCCGGCTTCATCGGCAGCAACTTCGTGCTGGACTGGCTGGCGCACAGCGACGAGACCGTCGTCAACCTCGATGCGCTGACCTATGCCGGCAACCTCGAGAACCTCGCGTCGCTGGACGGCGATGCGCGCCACGTGTTCGTGAAGGGCGACATCTGCGACCGCGCGCTGGTCGACGCGACGCTCGCCCGGCACCAGCCGCGCGCGATCGTGCACTTCGCGGCCGAGAGTCATGTCGACCGCAGCATCCACGGCCCCGGCGCGTTCATGCGCACCAACATCGACGGCAGCTTCACGCTGCTCGAAGCCGCACGCGGGTTGTGGAGCACGCTCGAAGGCGACGCGAAGGCCGCGTTCCGCTTCCACCACGTCAGCACCGACGAGGTCTACGGCTCGCTGTCGCCGACCGACCCGGCCTTCGCCGAGACCAAGGGCTTCGAGCCGAACAGCCCGTACTCGGCCAGCAAGGCGGCCAGCGACCACCTGGTGCGCGCCTGGCACCACACGTACGGCCTGCCGGTCGTCACCACGAACTGCAGCAACAACTACGGGCCTTATCACTTCCCCGAGAAGCTGATCCCGCTGATGATCGTCAACGCGCTCGCGGGCAAGGCGCTGCCGATCTACGGCGACGGCCAGAACGTGCGCGACTGGCTGTACGTGCGCGACCACGCGAGCGCGATCCGCGCGGTGCTGGCCGGCGGCCGCGTCGGCGAGACCTACAACATCGGCGGCTGGAACGAGAAGACCAACCTGGAGATCGTCCACACGATCTGCGCGCTGCTCGACGAACTGAAGCCCGATGCCGCCGGTTCGTACACGCGCCTGATCACCTACGTGAAGGACCGGCCCGGCCACGACCGCCGCTATGCGATCGATGCGCGCAAGGTCGAGCGCGAGCTCGGCTGGCGCCCGGCGGAGACCTTCGACACCGGCATCCGCAAGACGGTGCAGTGGTACCTCGACAACGCCGGCTGGGTCGCCAACGTGCAGAGCGGCGGCTACCGCGACTGGGTCGCGAAGAACTACGGCGAGGCGGCTGCGGCATGAAGATCCTCCTGCTCGGCAAGGGCGGCCAGGTCGGCTGGGAGCTGCAGCGGGCGCTGGCGCCGCTGGGCGAGCTGACCGCGCTCGACTTCGACACGCCCGGCGCGCTGAAGGCCGATTTCTCGAAGCCCGACACGCTGGCCGCGACGGTGCGTGCGGTCAACCCGGACGTGATCGTCAATGCCGCGGCCCACACCGCGGTCGACAAGGCCGAGAGCGAGCCGACGCTGGCACGCGCGATCAACGCGACCGGCCCCGGCGTACTGGCGCGCGAGGCGGCCGCGCTCGGCGCTTGGCTGCTGCACTACAGCACCGACTACGTGTTCGACGGCAGCGGCAACACGCCGCGCCGCGAAGACGCGCCGACCGGCCCGCTCAGCGTGTACGGCCAGACCAAGCTCGAGGCCGAGGAGCTGATCCGCGGCAGCGGCTGCAAGCACCTGATCCTGCGCACCAGCTGGGTCTATGCGGCCCGCGGTGGCAACTTCGCGCGCACGATGCTGCGGCTCGCCGGCGAACGCGAGCGCCTGACGGTGATCGACGACCAGGTCGGCGCACCGACCGGGGCCGACCTGCTGGCCGACGTCAGCGTGCATGCGCTGCGCGCCGCGATCGCCGATGCGAAGCTGGCCGGCACCTACCACGCGGTGGCCGCCGGCGAGACCAGCTGGCACGGCTACGCGCGCTTCGTCATCGAATGGGCGCGCGCACGCGGCCACGCGATCAAGGTGGCGCCCGAGGCGATCGAGCCGGTGCCGACCACCTCGTTCCCGACGCCGGCGAAGCGGCCGCTGAATTCGCGGCTGTCGTGCGACAAGCTGAACCAGGCCTTCGGGCTGCGCATGCCGACCTGGCAGGCCGGCGTCGAGCGCATGCTCACCGAAGTGCTGGGCTGAAGATCACATTCGTTTGGGAGAACACATGAACCGCAAAGGCATCATCCTCGCTGGAGGATCCGGCACCCGCTTGCATCCGGCGACGCTCGCGCTGAGCAAGCAGCTGATCCCGGTGTACGACAAGCCGATGATCTACTACCCGCTCAGCGCGCTGCTGCTGGCCGGCATCCGCGAGATCCTGATCATCAGCACGCCGCAGGACACGCCGCGCTTCCAGCAACTGCTGGGCGACGGCAAGCAGTGGGGACTCGACCTCAGCTACGCGGTGCAACCGAGCCCGGACGGCCTGGCGCAGGCCTTCCTGATCGGCGAGCAGTTCCTGGCCGGCGCGCCGAGCGCGCTGGTGCTGGGCGACAACATCTTCTACGGCCATGACTTGGGCACCCGGCTCACCGATGCGGCCACGCGCACCAGCGGGGCGACGGTGTTCGCCTACCCGGTGACCGACCCGGAGCGCTATGGCGTGGTCGAGTTCAATGACCAGGCGCAGGCGATCAGCCTCGAAGAGAAGCCGAAGCAGCCGAAGAGCCGCTATGCGGTGACCGGCCTGTACTTCTACGACGACAAGGTTGTACCGTATGCGAAGAGCCTGAAGCCCAGCCCGCGCGGCGAGCTGGAGATCACCGACCTGAACCGGCTCTACCTCGAGGCCGGCACGCTCGAAGTGCAGATCTTCGGGCGCGGCGATGCCTGGCTCGACACCGGCACGCATGACTCGCTGCTGGAGGCGAGCGCCTTCATCCAGACGCTCGAGAAGCGCCAGGGGCTGAAGGCCTGCTGCCCCGAAGAGATCTGCTGGCGCAAGGGCTGGATCACGTCGGCGCAGCTGGAAGCGCTGGCCAAGCCGCTGGCCAAGAGCGGCTACGGGCAATACCTGCTGCAACTGATGCACGACAAGGTGTTCTGATGAAAGTCATCCAGACCGAGATCGCCGACGTGCTGGCGTTCGAACCGAAGGTGTTCGGCGATGCGCGCGGCTTCTTCATGGAAAGCTACAACGGCCGCGTGTTCGCCGAGGCAGTCGGGCGCGAGCTGGTTTTCGTGCAGGACAACCATTCGCGCTCGGCGCGAGGCGTGTTGCGCGGGCTGCACTTCCAGTACGCGCCGCATGCCCAGGGCAAGCTGGTGCGGGTGACGAGCGGCGCGGTGTTCGACGTCGCGGTCGACATCCGCCGCGCGAGCCCGAGCTTCGGCCGCTGGGTGGGCATGGAGCTGAGCGCCGAGAACAACCGCCAGATGTGGATCCCGCCGGGCCTGGCGCACGGCTTCCTGGTGCTGACCGAGACGGCCGACTTCCTCTACAAGACGACCGACTACTACGCGCCGCAGGCCGAGGGTTGCGTGCGCTGGGACGATCCCGAACTCGGGATTGCCTGGCCCGACGTGGGTGGCGCGCCGCAGCTGTCGGCCAAGGATGCGGCGGCGCTGCCGCTGCAGAAGGCGAGGCTCGAATGACGAAGGCGATGATCCTCGCGGCCGGCCAGGGCACGCGCGTGCGTCCGCTGACGCGCGACCTGCCGAAGCCGATGGTGCCGATCCTCGGCAAGCCGGTGATGGAGTACCTGATCGAGCACCTGGCGCGCTACGGCGTGCGGCAGATCATGGTGAACGTCGCGTTCAACCACTGGAAGATCGAGAGCCATTTCGGCGACGGCCACCGCTGGGGCGTCGAGATCGGCTATTCGTACGAAGGCGCGCGCGAGCATGGCGAGATCGTGCCGAAGCCGTGCGGGTCGGCGGGCGGCATGAAGAAGATCCAGGACTTCTCGGGCTTCTTCGACGAGACAACCATCGTGCTGTGCGGCGATGCGCTGATCGACCTGGACTTCGGCGCGGCGCTGTTCGAGCACCGCAGCAAGGGGGCGATCGCGAGCGTGGTGACGCTGGACGTGCCGCGCAGCGAGGTGCAGAACTACGGCATCGTGAAATGCGACAAGAACGGCCACGTCGAGTCGTTCCAGGAGAAGCCGAAGCCGGACGAGGCGCACAGCACGCTGGCGTCGACCGGCATCTACATCTTCGAGCCGTCGGTGCTCGACCTGGTGCCGAGCAACACGGTGTTCGACATCGGCAGCCAGCTGTTCCCGCTGATGGTGGAGCGCAAGCTGCCGTTCTACGCGCAGAGCCGCTTCTTCAACTGGATCGACATCGGGCGCGTCAGCGACTACTGGAGCGTGCTGCAGCGGGTGCTGCGCGGCGAGGTGGCGCAGATGGACATGCCGGGGCGCGAGGTGCGGCCGGGCGTGTGGGTGGGGCTGAACACGCGGGTGCCCTGGGACGAGGTGACGATCAACGGGCCGGTGTACATCGGCTCGGGCGTGGAGATCGAGCCGGGGGTGACGATCCAGGGGCCGACGTGGATCGGCACCGGCAGCCACCTGCGCCGCAACTCGACGCTCGCGCACAGCGTGCTGTTCGAGTACACCCGCATTGGCGAAGGCCAGACCTTCAGCGACATGATCGTCGCGCCGTTGTATTGCGTGGATCGCAAGGGCAAGACCTTCTACCAGGGCGACGAAGAGTGCACGTTGCGCTGGTCTGACGCACGGGCCTGAGTCTGGCTCGGCGCGGCGCGGCGCGGGGGGTGAGGGGATGGGCTGGGGGCTCATGCCGAGGCGGTCGGCCCGGGGGCCGACTCCACGAAGAAGCTCGGATCCGTGGGTGCATCGCCAAACTCCCTCCACTCACTTCGTTCGTTGTGGTCAAACAGTGGCGATGAGTCAGTCCACGAAGCGCGCTGGCGCGCGCCACCCACGGACCCGAGCTTCTTCGTCGCCTCAGAAATCGCCCCCAGCCCATCCCCTCACCCCCCGCGCCGCTAACCACCAGCCGCTTTTGTTTGGGGGAAAAGATTGAAGTGACCGACGAGCATGCGAGCGCTCGCGCGCTTCGTCGGTCACTTCAATCTTTTCCCCCAAACACAGCACGGCGGTGTTCGCAAAGGCGCGGGTGGGGAGGCTGTGGAGCGCCAATAGGGACGGGGCGCCGGAGCTGGCTGGCTTCATGGCCCGCGTGCGCAGCACGCTTCGTGCACTGACTGTCGCCCACTGTTTGACCACAACGAACGAAGTGAGTGGAGGGAGTTTGGGCGACGGGCCATGAAACCAGCCAGCGGAGGGGAGTCTTCGCCCCGCGAGGGGCGAAGACCGCACCGGCCGGCGAGCCACAGCCTCCCCACCCGCGCCTTTGCGCGCAAGCAGCAACACCACAAACAGAAAGGCCCCGCAGTTTGCGCTGCGGGGCCTTTCGAAGCGGCCTCAGGCGAGGCCGAAACTCACTCTTGCGGACGACGGCGGCGCGACACGAACACGATCGCGCCCAGGCCGGCCAGCAGCATCGCGTACGTCGCCGGCTCCGGAACGGCCGTGACGGTGATGTTCTGCAGCGCCAAGCTGAACTTCTGCGGGTACACGCCCAGCAGCGCGAAGATCAGGAAGCTGTCGCCGCCTGCCTTCGTCACGAACGAGTACGTGTTCCAGCCGGTCGTCTTCGTCGAGTCGGACAGCTGGTCGAACGTGCCCGGACCCTTCTGGCTGTCGAACAGGAAAGCGAAGTCGAGCGTGCGGTCCAGCGGACCACCCGTCTTCGACGCTTCATATTCGAAGCTGACGTTGTACATCCCCGGCGCGAGGTTGTCGAAGACCTCATAGCAGAAGCTTTGACCCAGCTTGCTCTTCAGCGGATCGTCGCAGCTCTCGCTGCTGGCGAATGCCGACCCGGTCGCGAAGGTCATCGCGGTAAGGGCCAGTGAAACAAGGAACTTCTTCATTGAATACCTCCTGGTGATTAGGTGCTTTCCCCTATGCAAGACACACGCCACTTTCAGGTCCCATCCCCAGTTTGAGGGGGTTGATCGAGGCGCACGGGGCATAAGGCAGCTTGCGTGCCCGAACAGCGACACGGCAAACCCGTCTTCGCCTTGCAAAAGAAGCCGAATTTGCTGCAGCAACTACCAATCGGCACGCCAAGCTTGCCGATTCTCATCCTGTATCTCTTCGTTACTGCCTGCAAGAAGCTGCAAACTGCCTTCAAATGGACACATCAGCATGGTCCATGCCTGGGCGAAACTCCCACCCATGGTGCGACGCAGCATGCATTCAGGGCGCGGCACGCTGCGCGCCCTGCCATCCGACAAGGCGTCGGCTCAGCGGATGCTGACCTGGCCCGAGCAGCTCGCGCTGGTCGCGCTGTAGGGGTAGGTGATCGTGATGTTGTCGCCGACGATCTGGCGGTGCTCGCGGGCGACGTTGCAGGCGAACTGCAGGCTGCGCAGCGGTTGCCACGCGATGCCGAGGCCGTAGGTGGCGGTCCTGTCCTCGCCCTCGGCCGGCGCAGTCACGCCGTTGACGATGAAGGCGTTGTCGAGCTTGCGGCGCGTGTAGCCGCCCTGCGCCGTCAGCTGGATCTTCGCGGTCGCGTCCCAGCGGGCCTTCAGCTGCAGGCTGTGGCTGACCCGCGTGTCGCTCGAATCGATCTCGTTGAGCGCGGTGCCGAAGGTGCTGCTGCCCACGCTGCTGTCGCGCGACAGCTGGGTGTCGAAGTTCAGCTTGCCGGTGGCCTGCCAGTTCCAGCCCAGCGCGCCGGTCCAGGTGTTCTCGTCGCGCTGCGACTGCACCGAGTGGGTCTCGCGCGTCACGCTGACGCGCGCGTTCAGCGTGCTCAGGCCGTTCGGCTTCGCCAGCAGGCTGAGGTCGACGTCGTTGCGGCGGAACTCGTCGGGCTCGATGCCGAAGTTCGGAAATCGCCCTTCGGTGTGCCGGCCGCCGACGCGCACGCTCAGCGCATCGGCATCGGCCCAGCGCACGCCGGCATTCACCGTCTGCTGGCGCACGTCGCGGTTGCTGAACTCGTCGGCCGAATAGCGGCTCTGGTTGCCGGCCCAGCCGCCCTCCAGCGTCCACGCGGTGACGACGCCCACGCGCACCTGCAGCCCGGCGCCCGTCGTGCGCAGCTGGTTCTTGCCGGTGAAGCGGTTCTGGCTGTCGAGGTCGTAGCGGTACAGGCTGCTGCGCTGCTCGGCCGTCAACTCGCCCGACACCCGCTCGATGGTCGACCAGTCGAGCCGCGCCGACAGCCGGTGGTCGGTGTTGTTCAGCTGCGTGTTGTTCTTGTAGCGGTTGACGTTGGCCTCGAGCCCGGCGGTGAAATGCTGCCGGCCGAACGGCTGGTCGATCGCGGCCCGCAGCCCGGTCGACGAGATCGCGTCGCGCGACCTCACCTCGCCGTCGGGCACGCGGAACAGGTTGTTCTCGGCCGAGACCGCCTGGCTGAAGCCGAACACGTACGGGTCGGATTCGTCACCGGCGAAAGCCGTCGCGGTGCCGCCCGCCAGAACCAATGCCACCACGGGAGAAAGAGCGTTACTGCGATTCATGCAAGTCCATCAATATGCATTGCGGTCGAACAGCACCAGCCGCACGGTGCGCACGATGATCATCAGGTCCAGCCCGATCGACCAGTTGCGCAGGTACTCGAGGTCGTACTCGACGCGCGCGGCCATCTTGTCCAGCGTGTCGGTCTCGCCCCGGAAGCCGTTCACCTGCGCCCAGCCGGTGATGCCCGGCCGCACCTTGTGGCGCACCATGTAGGCCTGGATCATCTTGCGGTACTGCTCGTTGTGCGCCACCGCATGCGGGCGCGGCCCGACGATGCTCATGCGGCCCTGCAGCACGTTGATCAGCTGCGGCAACTCGTCCAGCGACGTCTTGCGGATGAACGCACCGAACGGCGTGATGCGCGCATCGCCGCGCGTCGCCTGCTTGACCACCGCGCCGTTGTCCTGCGTCGTCATCGAGCGGAACTTGTAGACCTCGATCTCTTCGCCATCGAGCCCGTTGCGCTTCTGGCGGAAGATCACCGGCCCGGGCGAGCTCAGCTTCACGCCGATCGCGAGCGCCAGCATCACCGGCGAGATCAGCAGCAGGATCAGCGACGCGATCACGATGTCGCTGAAGCGCTTGACCAGATCGTTGGTGCCGGTGAACGGCGACTCCAGCAGGCTCACCACCGGCAGGCCGGCCATGTCCTGCAGGCGCCCCTGGATCACGCTGACGCCGAACACGTCCGGCGCGTAATACACCGACGCGGTGGTGTCCTGCAGCGAGGCCAGCAGGTTCACGATGCGCGGCTGCGAGGTCAGCGGCAGCGTGATGTAGACATCGCGCACGCCGTTGCGGCGCACCCATTCGGCGAGGTCCTCGAAACGGCCCTTCACATGCTCGCGGGCATCGGGGTGCAGGCGGTCCGGCGACCGGTCTTCGAAGAAGCCGACGAAGTCCTGTCCGAACGAGCGCCGCGCCTTCAGCGACTCCAGCACCTTCGCCCCCAGCGGCCCGGCCCCAACCACCACCGCATTGCGGCGGTACTCCGGCCGCAACGCCAGGCGGCGCAGCGCTTCCTTGCCGAGGCGCACGGCGACCCATTGCACGACCGGCGTCAGCCCGGCCCACCAGGCCAACACGCGCCACTCGAAGAATTTCAGGCTGTCGGTCGCATAGCCGCACAGCAGCAGGATGCCGAGCAAGGCGATCCACGCGCTGAGGATGTCGATCGCCGCGTTGAGGCTGCGGTCCTTGAAGCGGTTGACGCCAGGGAAGCTGAGCACCAGCACCAGCATGCACAGCGTCAGCGCCGGCCGTTCGACCGGCTCGTTGAACGCGCTGCTGACGGCGAGATAGCACAGCACGGTCAGCAACGGCTCCATCACCGCGGCGATGAAGGACGTCACCGAGGGCGGTGCACCGAGGAACAACTGCCTATGGCTGCGTTCTTCGAACATGGGGGAAGGAGTCCGTTGAAAATGTCACGGACCTCTCACGCACGAGGCGTGCCAGCACCACACGCCCCTGTAACTGAATTTCTCTTCCGGCGCCAGAGGGTGAACACGGGCGCCTCACCTGTCAGAAAGCCCGCTCCACGTCACCGTTGGACACAAGCGATCGGTAGATTCGACAGGCTTTTATCCGACACAGGTCCGGTTCTTACCGGTTCGCTTCGCTTCGTAGAGCGCTTCGTCGGCGCGTTCGAGCGCGGCCTCGATCGGCTCGCCCTGCCGGTACAGCGTGACGCCGGCCGAGAAGGTGACGAACACCTGCCGCTCTTCGTGCATGAACAGCCCGCCGGACAGCGAGCGCTGCAAACGGGTCAGGATCTGCTCGCCTTCCTGCACCGGGGTGTCGGGCAGCAGCACGACGAACTCCTCGCCGCCGTAGCGCGCGACCAGGTCGGTCGGGCGCAACGCCTTGCTGACCACCTCGGCCAGCGACTTGAGCGCGGTGTCGCCGGCGGCATGGCCGAGCTCGTCGTTCAGGCGCTTGAAGTTGTCGACGTCCAGCAGCCCGATCGACAGCTCGGTCTGGCCGCGCTCCATGCGCGCCCGCTCGGCATCGAAGGCCTGCATCAGGCCGCGCCGGTTGGCGATCTGCGTCAACTGGTCGGTCGACACCTCTTCCGACAGGCGGCGCAGCTCGCCCTCGAGTTCGGCGACGCGCTCGGACAGCCCGACCGCCTTCGCATGCTCCGACTCGAGCCGGCCCTGCGCCTGGCTGACCAGCGACTGCACGGTGCGGCTCTCTTCGACCATCTCGCGCACGACGCCGGCCAGGCTCTCGAGCGAATCGGCCTTCTCGATGGTGTCGGCATAGCGGCCGACGCTCTCGTGGAAACGCCCGGTGTGCTGGCCCAGCTCGCCCAGCTCGCTGAGCATGCGGTTGATCAGCAGCTTCAGCGCATCGCGGGCCCGCGCCCGGTCTTCGCGCAGCTGCTGCTGGCGCTCGCGGGTGTGGCCCAGCAGCTCGCTGACCGAACGCACGCTGCGCGCGGTGAGCCCGCCGTCGATCTGCAGCTTCATCGCGTCGACCTGGCCGCGCGCCCAGCTGTCGTCCTCGGCCAGCTCGGCCAGGCTCGCGGTGAGCTCCTGGCACAGCCCGCCCAGCTGGTCGACGAAGTGATGGCGGTGCTGCAGCATGCGGCGCGCGCGGTCGCACAGCGCGTCGAACTCGTCGGCCTGCAGCGGTACCGGGCCGGGCTCTTCGAGGCGGGCGAGCAGCTCGGTCAACTGGCGCGACAGGTCGGCGCTCGGTGCCGGCGGCGGTGGCAGCGCGAGCTGCACCGTGCCGCTCAGGCCCTCGGCGACGCGCCGCCACAGCGGGAAGGCCGGGTCGCTGCCTGCGGTGTCGATGGCCGGCGCTGATGTCGACACCGATGCCGATGCGGAAGATGCGGCCGGCAGCGGCAACGCATCGAGCGGCGCCGGTTGCGTCAGGCTGTCATCGGCCTCGACCATGTCGTCGAGCGTGTCGCTCTCCCAGCTGCCCACCAGCTGCCCGAGCCGCTGCTGCAGCCGCTGCACGTCGCTGCGGCTGCTGGACAGCACGCGCTGCAGGCTTTCTTTCTTGCGCGCGGCGGTCCAGTTGCGTCCGCCACGCTCGGTGCCGCGGGCGATGCGTTCGATCAGCCCGGCCAGCGCGGCCGCCTGGGCCGCGTTGTCGGTGGAGGATGGGGGCGCCGCGGCAGCTTGCGCACGCGGCGAGCTCGGCTGGATGCCCGATTCGAGCTGGTAGGCGCGAGCGTAGTTCTCGGGCGTCGGCTCCAGCTTGTCGACCACGAGGCGGCGCAGCGCGGCCTTGGCCAGCACGGCAGGCGTCTGCGGCGCCTGGGGTTTGGTGTCCATCGATCAGGTCAGGGCAAAAAGAAAGGGGACGGCACGGAACCCGTGCCCGGTCATTTGGGCGTGTAGCGATTGGGGCGCGGCTCCAGGCCGGCCCGCAGCGAATCGCTGATGTCGTCGCCATCGCCGGCATCGACGATCCACGGCGCCTTGCGCGGCAGCACCGTCTGCTGCAGCCACTGGTCGAGCGCCTCGGGCGCCAGCGCCTTGCTGAACAGGAAGCCCTGCATCATTCCGCAGCCCAGCCGGTGCAGCACTTCCATCTGGCGCATGTTCTCGACGCCTTCGGCCACCACCCGCAGGCCCAGCGAGCGGGCCAGCGCGATGATCGCGGTGACCACCGCCGAGCTCTGCGGCGTCATGCCGAGGTCGCGCACGAAGGATCGGTCGATCTTCAGCTCGCTGATCGGCAGCGTGGTCAGGTAGGCGAGCGACGAGTAGCCGGTGCCGAAGTCGTCGATCGAGATCTCGACGCCGATCTCGTTGAGCCGGTGCAGCGTCGGGATCACGTTCTGCAGGTCCTTCATCAGGCCCGTCTCGGTGATCTCGAGTTCGATCGCATGGTGCGGCACGCCATAGGCGGTGACGGCCTGGTGGATGTGTTCGACCAGGTCGGTGCGCTCGAACAAGCGGTTCGGCAGGTTGACCGCGATCGAGTCGGCGAAGCCGAAGCTGTCCTGCCAGATCCGGGCCTGGCGCGCCGCCTCGCGGATCGCCCATTCGCTGAGCGGAATGATCAGGCCGGTCTCCTCGGCCAGCGGGATGAAATCGCCCGGCGGCACCAGCACGCCGCCGCGCTGCCAGCGCATCAGCGCCTCGGCGCCCACCATGCGCGCGCCGCGCACGTCGACCTTCGGCTGGTAGTGCAGCACCAGCTCGTTGCGCTCGATGGCCTTGTGCAGCGCGCTCTCGAGCTCGAGCTTCTCGCGACCCTTGCCGGCCAGCGCCGGGCGGTACAGCAGCGCGGCATTGCGGCCCTGCGCCTTCACCGAGTACATGGCCACGTCGGAGTTGCGCATCAGGTCGGCCACCGTCTGGCCGTCGCGCGGGAACATCGCGATGCCGACGCTCGCGGTGACGAAGCATTCCTGGCCGCCGACGAAGATCGGCTCGCGCATCACGTCGAGCACGCGCGCGGCGACCCGTTCGGCGTCGGATTCGTCGGACACCTCGGGCAGCAGCGCGACGAATTCGTCGCCACCGAGCCGGCCGACGGCCTCGAGCGTGCGGTGCGAGCGCGAACCCATCGACTCGACGGCGCTCTCCATCACCTGGTCGGAGTGGCGCACGCACGAGCGCAGCCGGCGCGACACCTCCATCAGCAATTCGTCGCCGGCGCCATGGCCCAGCGTGTCGTTGATCACCTTGAAGCGGTCGAGGTCGATCAGCAACAGCCCGACCGGGTGGTTCAGCCGGCGTGCATGCTCGAGCGCGCGCTCGGTGCGCCAGATCAGCTGGCGGCGGTTCGGCAGCCCGGTCAGCGCATCGAAATTGGCCAGGTGGCGGATCTTGTCCTCGGCCATGCGCCGGTCGGTCACGTCCTGCACGATGCCGGTGTAGCCCGACAGGTTGCCGTGCTCGTTGAACTCGGGCTCGGCCTCGACGTGGATGATGCGCTGGCGGGCGTCGGGCAGCGTGACCGGGATGTCGGTGGCGAGCACCGAGCTGTGGCGGATCACCTCGTGCAGGATCGTCACGAAGCCGGTGCGTTCTTCGGTGGGCACCATGCGCAGCAGCGCCCGCATGCTGGGCGCGTCGCCCGGGCCGAGGCCGAACACCCGCAGGCCCTCGACCGAGAACAGCGGGTTGCCATGGCCGCGGTGCCAGTCGAAGCTGCCCATGCGCGCCAGGTCTTGCGCGCGCGCCAGCTTCGACTTGCTGCGCTCCAGTTCCTGGCGGGTGCGCGACGAGCGCAGCAGGTAGCGCAGCCGGCCGGCCAGCAGGCTCCAGTGCGTCGACTTGACGAAGAAATCGGTGGCACCGGCCTCGTAGGCGCGGGTGATCGACGCGTCGTCGTCCAGCCCGGTCAGCATCAGCACCGGCATCGACTCGAAGCCGGGCAGCGAGCGCAATTCGCGGCAGGTCTCGAACCCGTCGAGCCCGGGCATCAGCGCATCCAGCACCAGCACGTCGGGCGACCAGTCGGCCAGGATCTGGATCGCCCGCTCGCCGCTGGTGGCCTCGGTGATCGCGAACCCGCGCTCGCGCAGCGCGATCGCGGTGAGCAGCAGGTTGACCTCGTCGTCGTCGACCAGCAGCACACGCGGCTGGCCGAGCAGATCGTCGTCGGACAGCGGCGCGCTGGAGCTCATTGAATCAACGGCCCAGCAGGCGGCGCGTGGCGGCCACGACGATCGGCACCTCGGCCTGCAGGGCCACGATGCGCTCGTCCATGCCCTGCGTCGCCTCGCGGCGGACCATGGCTTCGATTTCTGCGCAGATTTGAGACATCTTGAGGGCCCCGATGCTCGCGGAAGACGACTTCAGCGTGTGTACCACGTGGCGGATGCCCGTCAAGTCGTGAGACGCCTGAGCATCCTGCAATTGGGGGAGGAGCCGTTCGAGCGAGGTATCGAAGGCCTTCATGACCCGATCGAGCAGGTGGTTCTCGCCGCTCGGGTCGAGTTCGCGCAGGCGGTCGAGGGCGCCGGCATCGAGCACGCCGTCGGGTGCGGCGGCCGGCTCGGCCGGGCTGGCAGCGGGCGCGGCCACACCGCCGGTGGGCGCGCTGTCGGGATCCACGGGCGCCGCGGGGCGCAGTCGTTTTGAAAGCATGGCGAGCAGTTGGCTTTGGCGGAATGGCTTGGACAGATAGTCGTCGAAACCGAGTTCGAGAAACCGTTCTTCGTCACCTCCCAGGGCATTGGCCGTCACGGCAATCACCGGCGTTTCGGTCGGCGTGAGGAAGTTGAACCGTCCCGAGCGGCTGCGCCGGAACCAGTTCAACGCCTCCACGCCGTCCATGCCGGGCATCTGGATGTCCATCAGCACGAGGTCGAAGCGTCGCTCGCACAACGCCTTCAGGCCGTCCAGCGCCGAGGCGCTGACCTGGAACTGGCACCCCAGCGCCCTCAGCATCTGACCGATGACCTCCTGGTTGACGGCATTGTCTTCGATGACAAGGATCTGTGCGTTCAGCCGGGGCGTCAAGCGCGTCGGGTCGGCGCGCCGGCTGGAGATGCCCAGGATCGCCTGGCGCAGCTCGGCCTTGCGCACCGGTTTCGCGACGAAGCGGTCGAAGCCGGCCCGGTGCGCCGCCCGCACGTCGTCCGGCGACGAGACCGACGACAGCAGGATCATCTTCATGCCGTGGCCCGGGCGCTCCGGGCCGAGCGCCTGCAGCGCATGGGCCAGCCCCATGCCGTCGAGCCGCGGCATGTGCATGTCGACCAGCGCCAGGTCGAAGCGCGGATCGATCGGCGTGGCGCCGGACAGGATCGCCAGCGCCTGCCGGCCGTCCTCGGCCAGCACCACCTGCATGCCCCAGGCGCCCAGCATGTTGTCGAGCACCGTGCGGTTGGTCTCGTGGTCCTCGACCACCAGCACGCGCAGCGCCGGCATCTGCGTCGGCTCCAGGTCCGGCGAGGTGGTGTCGCCGCCGTTGCTCTCGGCAGGTGCCATCGGCATGCTGAAGATGAAGCGCGAGCCGATGCCGGGCGCGCTCTGCACCTCGATGTCGCCGCCCATCAGCTCGACCAGCTGCTTGGAGATCGCGAGGCCCAGCCCGGTGCCGCCATAGCGGCGCGACATGCCGCCGTGCGCCTGCGTGAACGCGCTGAACAGCCGCGGCAGCACCTCGTCCTCGATGCCGATGCCGGTGTCGCGCACCTCGAACTCCAGCCACAGCGCGCGGTCGGCCGACTGCGCCGGCATCGGCATGCGCACGTCGACGACGATCTCGCCGGCCTCGGTGAACTTGATCGCGTTCGCCACCAGGTTGGTCAGCACCTGGCGCAGCCGCAGCGGGTCGCCGTGCACATGGCTGGGCATGCCGGGCTCCTCGCGGAAGCTCAGCTCCAGGCCCTTCTCGTGCGCACGCGGCGCGAGCAGCTCCAGCGTGTCCTCGACGACCGAGCGCAGGGAGAAATCGACCGGCGCGAGCTCCAGCCGCCCGGCCTCGATCTTCGAGAAGTCGAGGATGTCGTTGATGATCTCCAGCAGCGCTTCGCCGGAGCGGTACACCGCCTGCGCGAAGCGCTTCTGCCGGTCGTTCAGCGCGGTGCCCAGCAGCAGCTCGGTCATCCCGAGGATGCCGTTCATCGGCGTGCGGATCTCGTGGCTCATGTTGGCCATGAACTGGCTCTTGGCCTGGCTGGCGGCCTCGGCGATGTCGCGCGCGCGCTTCAGCTCGTTCTCGTGCTCCAGCTCCTCGGTGACGTCGGACACCAGGCCGTAGACACGCAGCTCGCCGTCGGGCATGCGGCGCGAGCGAGTGCGCGAACGCAGCCAGCGCACGCCCTTGACCGGGTGCTGGATGCGCACGCGGATGTCGGCCGGCTGCAGCTGTTCCTCGAGCTCGCGGCGCGCCGCGAGCAGGTGGCGGTCTTCCGGCAGCACGCGTGACAGGAAGGAGTTCGGCGTGCGCTCGAATTCGTCCTGCGGCGTGCCCCAGGTGTCGTAGCTGCTTTCGCTGAGGAAGTGGAAGCGGTCGCGCGCCGGCGTGGTGACGAACAGGCTGTCTTCGACCGTGTGCGCGAACTCGCGCAGCCGGCTCTGCGACTCCTGCAGCTCGCGCTCGGCGCGGCGCTCGCGGGTCACGTCGCGTGCCAGCACGATCACCAGGCGCGGCGTGCCGTCGGCATGGCGCAGCGCGAAGCAGCGGGCGCTGATGATGCGCGGGCCGCTCTCGCCCTGCACTTCCACCTCGCTCTCGATCGTGTCCTGCCCGGCCAGCGCCCGCGTGATGGCCGGCTCGCCGAGCAGCGCGATGCCGCTGCCGAAGGCATCGCGCACGGTCTTGCCGAGCACCTGCTCGCGGCCCTTCGCGAACTCGCGCTCGGCATGGAGGTTGATCGCGACGATGCGGCGATCGGCGGCGTTCAGCACGAACAGGCTGGCCGGCAGGTTCTCCATCAGCAGCTGCAGCAGCTCCGGTTCGGCACTGGCCGGTGCCGGCGTGGCGGGCAACAGCGTCGGGGCGCCGAGCGGGATGGGAATGGTGGCGGGAAGGGGCGTGTCGGGGCGCGCGGCGCGCAGGTCGAGCAGGCGCTGCACCGTCTCCAGCATGCGGCGCAGTGCCGTCAGGTCGCGCTGGGCCGGCACGCCCTGCAGCTCGAGCACGGCGGCCGTGCCGTCGCGGCCGCGCACCGGCAGCGCCATCACGCTGGCGCTGCCGCCCTGCATCGGCGCGAAGCAGATGCGCCCCTCGGCGACCGCGCGGCCGGTCGCGCTGAGCCGCGGGTGCACGGTGAAGCGGGCGGAATGCGGGTCCTCGGGCTGGTCCCAGGCCTGCAACTGGGCCGCGCCGCCGGTCACCGACAGCACGCGCAACACCGCATGGCCCCCGGCCTCCAGGCCTTGCGCCAGCAGTTCGGCAGCGGCGTGCATCGCATCGGCCAGCGATTCGGCGTCATCGACCTGGATCGCGACCTGCTGCAGCAGGCCCAGCAAGTCGAAGCCTGCCGGCTCTTCCGATGCGGCCGCTGCCGGCGAAGACGCCGACACCGCGGGCACGGCAGGCGCAGGCTTCACCGCCTTGCGCGCCTGGCGGGCACCGAACCATTGAGCAAGACGAGACAGCGGAGCGGGCATGGGTCAACTACTTCTGAAAAAGTGCACAGCCTAGTGGGCCCACCAACGGGGACCCCGCCCAGCGAGCGGGGTCTTCGCAGCACTTTCGGTGCCGCTGCGACCGACTTGAGGCATCCGACACATTGGAAACCGGGTCGGCCCCCACAATGTCACGGCGCAACCACTCCTTACAATCGATCGGATGAATCTCGAGACCGTGCTGCCAGCCGGACTGCTGCTGCTGGCGGCCCTCGCGACCGGCGCCTGGGCCGCCAGGTCGAGCCGGTTGCTGCGCCGCGCCGAGCAGGCACTGCAACACGAGCGGGCGGAGCGCCAGGCCGTCGCGCAATCGCTCGACTGCTGGCAGTGGCGCAGCGACCCGCAGCACCGGGTCGTGCAATGGCGCCCGCCGCGCGGCGCGGCACTCGCCGACTTTGCCGGCGCCGACGACGCCCCGCCGCTGTGGCAGCACTTCCAGGCCAACGACACGTTGACGCGCTCGCTGCGCACCGCGATGGAGCAGCATGCGCCGCTCAGCGCCACCTCGCTGTGGCGGGCCGGATCGGCCGGCGTGCGGCAGCTGTGGTCGGTGCGGGGCGAGCCGGTGCTCGATGCGCAGGGCCGCTTCGCCGGCTATGTCGGTACCGCGCGCGAGCTGACCGACACCGGCGACCAGCGCATCAGCGAGCTGTTGCAGGCGCTCGCCGACCCGGTGCTGCGCATCGCGCTGCCGCCGCCGGGCCAGCTCGGCGTGCTGTACGAAACCAACGCGGCCGCCGAGCGCTGGCTGCACATCGCCGACCCCGCTTCGCTGCCGCCGTGGCCCGAGCTGCTGCAGCGCCTGCCGGCCGGGCTGCGGCCACTCGCCGAGCAGGCGATCTCGCCGACGCTGCATGCCGACACCGCCAGCGGCAGCGCCGAGGGCTGGGAGCTGCAGGTGCACCGGCTGGCGCCGACGCTGCCGCGCGCCGGGGTCGAGCTGCTGCTGATCTTCCACCGCCAGGCCGGCGGCTCGGCGGCAGCGACGACGCCGTCCGACGAGCACGAATCGTTCAGCTACACCGTGTCGCACGACCTGCGCGCGCCGATCCGCGTGGTCGAGGGCTTCACGAAGATCGTCAAGGAAGACTACGGCCGCCTGCTCGACCGCATCGGCAACGACCACCTCGACCGCGTGCTCGGCGCTGCCGCGCGCATGAGCAGCATGATCGACTCGCTGCTGGCGCTGTCGCAGCTGTCGGCGCGGCCGCTGGCGCGCCAGCCGATCAACCTGTCGCAGCTGGTGGGCTACATCGTCGACGACCTGCGGCGCGAATCGCCGCAGCGCGAGGTGCAGGTCGACATCGAGCCGGGGCTCCATGCGCAGGGCGATGCGACGCTGCTGCGCGTGGCGCTCGAGAACCTGCTCGGCAACGCGTGGAAGTACACCTCGAAGTGCCGCGACGCGCACATCTGGTTCGAGGCCGGCGTGCACGAGGGCCGGCCGGCGTTCACGGTGCGCGACAACGGCGCGGGCTTCGACATGCGCTTCGCCGACCGGCTGTTCGGCGTGTTCCAGCGGCTGCACAGCGCGAACGACTTCCAGGGCACCGGCGTCGGGCTGGCGTCGGTGCGCAGGATCATCCGCCGGCATGGCGGCGACATCTGGGCCGAAGGCGAGGTGGATCGCGGGGCGCGGTTCCAGTTCTGGCTCGGGCACTGACGGACGATCCGGGGCGGGAGCATCTCGACCGTCTTGGTGCGACGGACAGTCGCTCAACCAGCCGAAAGCAACTCCACCGCCTGAAGCAAGCGCTCGGCCTGCACCACGAGCGGACGGCCCTCGCTCGCCGCCAGCCGCTGCAAGCGCTCCAGCGCCTGCGCGCGCGGCAGCGAATAGCGGTGCATCAGCACGCCGACGGCCATCGCGACCGGCTGGGCCAGTGCCTCGTGCGCGAGCGTGCCGGGCAGCGGCGCGGCCTCGCCGCCGCGGCGCTCGATCTGCGCGAATGCCGCTTCCACGGCCGGCACGATCTGGCGGATGTCGAGCGGCTTGACCAGGTAGGCCACCGCGCCCAGCGCGTTCACCTGCGCGACGGTGTCGTCATCGGCGAAGGCCGACAGGAACATGAACGGCATCTGGCAGTAGTCGCGCAGGTAGGCGGCGACGTCGAAGCCGCTCTTGCCTTCCATGCGGATGTCGAGCAGCGCGAGATCGGGGCGGTGCTCGCGCGCCAGCAGGATCGCATCGTCGCCGTTGTCGGCATCGATGATGTCGTAGCCGGCCTGCGCGAGCCCGTGCGAGAGCGTCGCGAGCACGAGGCGGTCGTCATCGACAACGAGGATCTTGCCTTTGTTCGTCACGGTGGATGCTGCTGGCGGGACGGTGAAGGCGCGATTGTGGCTGAAAGCGCCACCCCCGGCGGTTTCAGGTCCACCACCGCCACCACCCGCGTGCCCTGCGCCTCGATCGACAGCTTCGCGCTGCGCCGCGGCAGCAGCGCCCGCACCAGCCCGAGCCCCGACACGCCGCCGGGGAACTGCGCCAGGCTGAAGCCCTCGCTGAGCCGGCCCTCGTTGCCGATCACGATCTGCACGCCGTCGTCGCCGCACACCAGCGTGCAGCTCACCGACGCGTCGCCGGCGCTGTGCTTGATCGCGTTCGTCAGCAACTCGTTGACGGTCAGCGCGATCGGGATCGACTCGGCCTCCGGCAGCGCCCAGGCCTGCGGCTCGGGGCCCTGCACGTCGAACACGATCGTGCGCCCGAAGGTGCGCTGCACCGAGCCGGTGATCGCCTCCAGCACGCTGCGCACCCGCAGCGGCCCGTTCATGCCGACCTGCAGCCCGTAGACCTGCGCGATCGCCTGCACCTGGCCGACCACCTCGGCCATCACGCCGGCCACCTCGGGCTTGCGCGTCGCGATCTGCTGCAGCAGCCCGGCCACCCCCTGCAGGTTGTTCTTGATGCGGTGGTGCACTTCCTTCACCAGCATCTCGCGCTGCGCGATGGCGGCCTCGAAGCGGGCCTCCTGCGCGGCGCGCTGCTCGGTGACCTCGGTGGCCACCATCAGCAGCTGGTCGGCCGGCTGGCCATCGGCCGACAGCGGCAGGTAGCGCGCATCCCACACCTGGAACTGGCCGTCGAGCTCGGTGCGGTACTCGCGCTGCGTCACGCGGCCGGCGGCCAGCGCGTCTTCCATGTCGCGCCGACGCTCGGCGGCGACCTCGGGCGTGAAGATCTGCTCCGGCGTGCGGCCGATCAGCTGCGCCGCCGGGGTCGACGCATTGCGCGCCGCCACCTCGTTGACCTGCAGGATGCGCAGCGTGTGCGCATCGCGCAGCGTGATCGCCAGCGGCGCCGCCTCGATGATGCGCTGCAGCGACGACTGCGCCTCGGCGATGCGCGCCTCGGCCTGGCGGCGGCGCTCGATGTCGAGCAGCGCATAGGTCAGCTGCCGCCCGGTGACGACCGCGTTGCCGACCACCCAGTACTCGCGGCCGTCGCGCGCCTTCACGCGGCATTCGAAGGTCTCGGCCTGCCCCTCGACCAGGTCGTCGAGGTACTCGGTGCGCAGGAACGGGTGGTCCGGCTCCGGCGTCGCGACGGTGGCCATCGGCCGACCGATGAAATCCTCCAGGTCGCCGCCGAACATGCGGCGCGCCGAGCGGTTCATCCATTCGATGCCGTCGGTGCCGACGGTGACGATGCCCACCAGCACCGAATCGAGGATGGCCCGCGTGCGCTCGGCCTGCAGCGCGACCTCGGTGGCCAGCGCCTCGAGCTCGGCCTGCTGCGCCTTCAGCCGCGTGATGTCGGTCAGCACCGCGATCAGCTCCTGGCCGTCCTCGCCTTCGCCGGCACGCCGCACCGACAGCGAACACCAGTGGCGCGGGCGCCCGCGCGTGTCGACCGCGATCTCGGTCTCGTGCACCCGGCCGGCGGCCAGCGATTCGTCGATCTGCGCGACCAGCCGGCCCACCTGCGGCTGCGCGGCCAGCAGCTCGTGCAGGCTGCAGCCGGCCACGTCGCCGGCACGGAAGCCGAGCAGCACCTCGAAGCGCCGGTTGCAGCGCACCAGCAGGTTGCCGCGCAGGTAGGCGATGCCGACCGTGGTGCTCTCGAGGATGGTGGTCAGCTCGCGCAGCAGCATCTCGCTGCGCTGCTGGGTCTGGTGCTGGTCGGTGATGTCGAGCGTGACGACCGAGGTGGTGCGCTTGCCCGACGCGAGCGTCGCCGGCTCGACCCGCGTCAGCAGCCAGCGCAGGCCGTGTTCCGGGTGGCGGATGGCATAGCGCACCTCGGCGCGCTGGGCCAGCCGCAGCGCCTGCTGCAGCTTGTCGTACTCGGGCAGCGATTCGGGCAGCACCACGTCGCGGCGGATCGATTGCAGCGCGGGCGCGCCGCCGACCGATTCGGCCGCGCTGCCGAACACCGCGCCGTGCTGCACCCAGCCGGACGATTCCTGGAAGGTCGCGAGGCCGACGCCGGCGGTGTCCATCAGCGCGCCGATCTGCATCTGCGCGAGGTCGCGCTCCTCCTCGACGCTGCGGTCCTCGACGATCGCCATGTAGCGGCGCTGGCCGCTGCCGCTCTGGTAGCAGCGCACGATCGATCGCAGGCGGCGCGGCGTGCCGTCGGGCGCACCGTGGCGTCCGGCGTGATGCACCCAGGCCTGCGTCTCGACCGGGCTGGAGCCGGGGCGCAGCAGCGGCAGCGGCTTGCCGTCCTGCCAGGCCATCAGCTGCTGGATGCCCGGCGAGGCCTCCGACATCAGCACCGGCACGTCGCCGGCGAGCGCCTCGAAGGCCGGGTTGCTGCGCACCAGCAGGCCCTGCTCGTCGAACAGCACCATGCCGACCGGGCTGAGCTCGAACCAGTCGTCGAGCTCGCGCACCGAGCGGTCGGCGCGTTCGCGCGCGATGTGCTCGGCAGTGCTGTCCTGCAGGATGCTGACGGTGCGGGCGCGGCCCTGCGCATCGCTGCCGACGCGCCACGCGGCGCGGAACCAGCGCTCGCGGCCGTCGGCATGGATCATCCGGCGCTGCACCAGCCGGGTCGTGCCGACGGCGCTCATCTGCTGGCGGTAGGCGCGGTTGAGTGCGCGGTCTTCGGGCGGCTGCAGGTCGAGCGGGTCGGTGCCGACCAGCTGCTCGCGCGTGAAGCCGGTGAACTCGAGGAACGCGTCGTTGGCGTCGATCAGCTTGAAGTGCTCGTCCTGCAGCGTGACGGGGAACGGGGCGTCCCAGAACATCGTGCCCATGTCGGGCATTGCGGGCGCCGGGGTGGGTTCGGGCGTGGGCGGTGGGGCCGGCGTCGCCAGCGCGGCCAGCCGCAGTGCGTGGCGCTCGCCGTCGAGCGGCGCGAGCGCGGCGCCGAAGCGGCGGCCATCGTTCAGCGTGACCGTTTCCGGCAGCGTCGACGACGATGATCCAGCGGCGAGCGCGTCTGCCACCGCGGCCACGAACGATTCGCCGAGCAGCGGCCCGAGCTGCGCCAGCTGCCGCGCCGGCTCGCCGGCGATCAGCCGCAGCGCGGCGGTGTTCGCGAAGACGACCCGCGCCGTGCGGTCCAGCACCAGCACGGCGTCGGACAGCACGTCGAGGAGTTGGCGCAAGGCCTGGGGATCGAACATCAGGGGCTGGAGCACACGGCAGCGCGCAGTGTACCCAGCGGACGCCGCGGAACCGGCTTTCCGCCAGACGAGGCGCGTCAGCGCCTCGCGGGTGGATCAGTCGATCTGCGTCGCCGACGTCAATGCGCCAAGGACCGCCCGGTTGATCTCGCTGACGCTCAGCATCAGCGTGTCGGCGGCGGTGCGGAAGTCGAACAGCGATTCATGCTCCACCGCCTGCACCAGGTCGAAGTACGGCTGGTACGGGCCGGTGCCGTCGACCAGCGCCTGGTAGACGCGTTCGGGCACCGGAATCGTCTTCATCAGGTCGGCGAACGGCTGCTTGAACATGCGGTCGAGCAGCGAGAACACGCCGCAGATGAACATTTCATTGCGCATCTCCTCGTCGCCCGACGAGCGCACCAGCTCTTCCATCAGCAGCCCGCGGCGCACCGCCGCGAACATCACCGGCTTCATGTTGGCGTCCTTGCCGGCGGTGGCCAGCAGCAGCGCCAGCCAGCGCTTCAGGCGCTGGTAGCCGAGCATCATGATCGCGTGGCGGAACGAACTGATCTCGACCCGCAGCCCGAAGGCCGGCGAGTTGATGTAGCGCATCAGCTTGAACGCGAGCGACGGGTCGCGCTTCAGCGTGTTCTCGAGCTTCTCGATCGGGTCCTGCGCGTCCACGCGCTGGATCAGCTCGACGATCACCTGCAGGTCGATCTGCACGGCCGACTTGCCCTTGGCCTGCGCCTCTTGAATCGCATCGTCGATCGGCCAGCCCAGCACCGCGGCGGCGCCGCGCGAGAAGCTGGCTTCCATGTCGGCCAGCGTGCGCACGCCCGACTGCACGTGCGAGATGTTGCGCGTGACACCGGCCGGCGCCACGTTGCCGGCTTCATTGATGCGGCGGTCGTCGGCCAGGTCGATCAGCGAGAACTTGAAACAGGGCAGCAGCTCGCGCGGCAGCTCCTTCATCGGCCGGCCCTTCAGCAACAGCGTGTTGCCGGCGCGGTGCAGCGCCTGCAGCGATTCGACGTTGGCCGCGTCGCAAGCCATGAAGGCCGGGATCTCGATCATCAGGTTGGCCGACGGGCTCGCGCCCATCAGGTCCTGCAGCAGGCTCTCGCTGACGATGTTCAGCGAAGCGCGGCCGCCGTCGGCCGGCCACACGCCGCCCACGGCATGCAGCAACTGGGCGACGTCGGGTTTCAGCTCGGGGCGCAGCGGGTAGATGGTCAGGCGGGTGGCCGTCACGGCGCGGCTGCGGTCGATGAACGGCGAATAGCCGAGGGCGACCTGCCCGAGTGTGGCGTTGTCAGTCACGCGGAATCTCCAGGGAAAGTGTGCAGGCGGTGGCGAAGGGGTTTCAGCCGCTCAGGTAGTTGAACAGCGACAGCTTTTGAACCATCGTGTACGCCTTGAGCGAGGCATCGTACCCGGTCTGCTGGTTCGCGAAGTCCGAAATTGCGCTCGTCATGTCCAGGTCTTCGGCATCCGTCCGTGCGGTCTTGCTCGACAGCTTCAGCGAGTCGAGCCGGCCGGTGACGCCGTCGATGCGGTTCAGCGTCTCGCCGACGCGGGTGCGCGCGCCCGAGATCGTGGCCATCACCTGGTCGAGGTTGGCCAGGTTGTCTGCATTCGACTGCGCGATCTGCGTGCCGCTGCGCAGCGGCGTCTTCAGGTCGGCGATGGCCTTGTCGAGCGTGTCGAACACGGTCTGGCCGGTGATCGACGGCGTGATCGTGAACTCGTCCAGGTCGGCCGGGCTGCCGGCGATGTTGGCCGACATGCCGTCGATCTGGATCGCCTGGCCCGGCTTGAAGGGCATGCCGACCTGCGCGGTCGGCGCACCGTCCTGCAGGATGGAATAGGTGGTGGCGCCGCCGGTGACGCTGAACTGGATGCTGTAGGTCGAGCCGGTCAGCGCCGACGGGTTGGTGACGCGGCCGCTGTCGATCCACGCGGTGCCGGTCGCGGTGACGGCCTGGGTGTCGAACACGCCGTTGCCCGAGCGGGCCTGCATCCAGATCTGGTCGCCGTTGCTGGTGATCGGCAGCGCTTCGGTGGAGGCCACCTCGGCCTCGCCGTCGCCGCCCTGGTAGACCACGCCGCCGGCCGCGTCGAGGAACGGCGCCTGGCCGGCCCCCTGCCCGCCGAACAGGTAGGTGCCGGCGCCGTCGGCGCGGTTCGCCACCGCCATCAGCTGCTTGCGCAGTTCGCCGATCTTGTCGGACAGGCCCTTGCGCTCGGCGTCGGTGTAGGTCGCGTTGCCGGCGGCGAGCATCGTCTCGCGCACCTGCTGCAGCAGGTCGGTCGCGTCGCCGAGCGCGCTTTCGGTCAGCGTCATCGCGTTCTTGCTGGCATCGACCGCGCGCTGGCCGGCGACAGCCCGGTTCTCGGCCGCCAGCGCCCGCTCGGCACGCGCTGCCGCGGCCGGGTCGTCGCTCGCGCGGTTGACGCGCTTGCCGGTGGTGAGCTGCTCCTGGGCCGCGCTCAGGTCGTCCTGGCGCTTCATCAGCTGCTGGAGCGAGGCGTCGTAGGAGTTGGAGGTGCTGATGCGCATGGTGTCGGGATCCCGGGTCAGCCTGCCGCGGTCTGCAGCAGGGTGTCGAACACTTGCTGGGCGACCTGCAGCATCTTGGCTGCGGCCTGGTAGCTCTGCTGGTACTGGATCAGCTTGGCGGCCTCTTCGTCGAGGTTGACGCCCGACTTGTTGGCGCGCGCCGATTCGGCCTGCGAGGCCGCCGAATCGGAGATGCTCGCCGCGGTCTGCGCGCTCTGCACGCGCACGCCGATGTCCGACAGCGCACTCGCGTACGCGTCGGTGATGGACTTGCCCGGCGTCACCGTGCCGTTGGCCGCCGTGCTGCCGCCGACGATGCCCTTGGTGCCGATGCCGACGAAGGCCAGCGCATTGCCGTTGTTCGCCTCGGTCGACGTGGTCGGCTTCACCGCCACCGTGTCGCCGCTCTTCGGCACGCCGTTCAGCTTCAGCTCGAAGCCGTTCAGCGCGATCGGCGTGCCGGCCGTCCAGGTGCCGGTGCCGGTCGACACCTGCGCGCCCGTCGAGTCGAGCAGCTCCCAGTTGTAGTCGCCGGTGTCCGACGTGAAGCTGACGTTGGCCGTCAGCGTGCGGTCCAGCGAGGTGCTCACCGCGGCCAGCGACGCGAGCGTCGCCGTGCCCTTGTTGGTCGCCGCGAAGGTCGAGGTCACCGGCGACGCCGCGGCGATGCCGTTCGGATCGCTCAGCACCGCGCGCATGTCCTTGGCCGCGTTGCCGACCGGCTGCAGCAGCGTGCGGTCGCCGGCCGCCGAGGCACCGGCGGTCATCTGGATCGTCATGCCGTCGACCGTGACGCCGGCGGCCATCTGGGCCGCGCTGAACGGGCTGCCGACCGCCGCGGTGTTGTCCGACAGCCTCGTCAGCGAGTAGTTGCTGCCGTCGAACTGCAGCTCGTAGTCGCTCGCCTGCACCTGCGTGGTGTCGGTCAGCGTGACGCCGAAGGCCGCATCGCCGACGTTGCTCGCGGCCGGCAGCGAGCGCGGCGCGCCCACCGCGTACAGCGGCGAGCCGTTGCCGGCCGGCTTGCCCATGTCGAGGCCGAGCGCCTGCTGCTGGTTGACCGCGCCGCTGATCGCCGCGGCCATCTGGCCGAGCAGGTTGCGCGCGTCGACCAGGTCGTCGTTCTGGAAGCGCAGCATGCCGGAGATCGAGCCGTCGGACAGCGCATCCTGCGGGATCATCGACGACAGGCCGCTGCCCACGCTGATGCCGAGCTGCACCTTCGACGGGTCGTACGGGTCGGCCACCGTCGTCAGCTTGTTCGCGTTGGCGCCCAGCACCAGCGCCTGGCCGCCGCCGACGAACACACCGACGCTGCCGTTGTCGGCCCGGATCGTCGTCACGCCGATGAAGCCGCTGATCTGGCTGATCAGGTTGTCGCGCTTGTCCAGCAGGTCGTTCGGCGGCTGGCCGGTGCCGTTCAGCGCCTGGATCTGCTCGTTCAGCTTGCCCACCTGCTGGGCCAGGCTGTTGACGGTGTCGACCGAGCTCTTGATGTCCTGCGTGATGCCGGTCTGGATGCTTTGCAGCTGGTCGCCGGCGGCTGCGAACTTGTCGGCCAGTTCCTTCGCGCGGGCGATCACCACCTGGCGCGCCGACGCATCGGCGGGCTGGTTCGCGACGTCGACGAAGGCGTTCAGCAGCTGGCCGGCCGAGGAGCCGACGCCCGAGGCGCCGGTGCCGAACACCGATTCGATCTGCTTCAGCTGCTCGGCACGCGCCGCATCGCCGGCGGCCGTCGCCTTGGTGGCCGAGGCCTGCGTCGTCAGGAAGCTGTTGTACGAGCGGATGACCGAGCTCACGTTGACGCCCTTGCCGAAGAAGCCGGCGCCGGTGAACTGGCCCTTCGCGGTCTCCAGCACCACCTGCTGGCGCGAGTAGCCCTCGGTGTTGGCGTTCGCGATGTTGTTGCCGGTGGCCTGCAGCGCCGCGTAGTTGGCGAACATCGCCCGCGTGCCGATGCCCAATAGTGCGGAAGAACTCATGCGTCTTGTCCTTCGCTCACGCGGTGGCGCGCTGCAGGCGCAGCGTCGTGTTGATCATGTTGGTCAGCTTCTTCGCGTACTCGGGGTCGGTCGCGTAGCCCGCGCGCTGCAGGCCGTGCGCGAAGCCCTGGGCCGAGTTGCCGGCCGCCACCACCTTCGAGTAGCGCGGGTTGTCCTTCATCAGCTTCGCGTAGTCCTTGAACGACTCCTCGTAGCTGGCGTAGGCGCGGAACTTGGCCTGCACCTTGTGCGGCTGGCCGTTGACCACCTCGGTGGTCGTGACGGTGGTCGTCGGGCCGGTCCAGTCCTTGCCCGCCTTGATGCCGAACAGGTTGAACGAGCTGCTGCCGTCGGCATTCCTGATCTCGTGCCGGCCCCAGCCGGATTCATGCGCCGCCTGCGCGACCATGAAGGTCGCCGGGATGCCGGTCTCGGCCTCGGCCGCCTTCGCGGCGCTGTCGTGCAGCTTCAGGAAGCCGACCTGGCGCTCCTTGCCCTGCAGCGCGGCCGGCAGCGGCGCGGTGCCGCTCTGGCCGGTGGCGGCCACGGTCTGCGCCGACGCCGCGTCCTTCGCCATGTTGGCCAGCGGCTCGCCGAGCTGGCGCTCCAGGTGCTTGGCGATCATCTCCGACAGCCCGCCCGGACGGCCGCTCAGCGATTGCGCGAGCTGCGTGTCCAGCAGCTCGGTGCCCATCTGCGTGCCGGAGTTCTCCAGCATCCCGGAGCTGAGCGTCGCCTGCCGCATGCTCTTCATCAGCTGCTGCATGAAGATGCCCTCGAACTGCTTCGCGGTCTCCTTGATCGCGGCCTTCGGGTCCTTCGAGGCCGCATAGCGCAGCGCATCGACACCCTTGGTGTCGCTCGCCAGGCTCTGGCTCTGCAGGCCGGGTTGGGTCGGGTTGATCGCCATCAGATCACCTCGAGTTCAGCGTTGAGGGCACCGGCGCTCTTCATCGCCTGCAGGATCGCCAGCAGGTCCATCGGCGTCGCGCCGAGCGCGGAGAGCGCCTTCACCACGTCGGCCAGCTTCGCGCTCGCCGGCAGCTGGATCAGCGCGCCGGCCTCCTGCTTGATCGTGATGTCGGCCTTTTCCTTCGTGACGGTGCTGCCGCCGCTGGACAGCGGCGACGGCTGGCTGATCACCGGGGTCGTGCTGATCGTCACCGACAGGTTGCCGTGCGCGACCGCGCAGGCGCTCAGCGTGACGGTCTGGTTCATCACCACCGAGCCGGTGCGCGCGTTGATCACCACCTTGGCGGCCGGCGCGGCCAGCTCGACCGGCAGGTTCTCGATGTCGGCCAGGAAGCCCACGCGCGCATCCGGCGAGGCCGGCATGCGCACGCGCACGACGCGGCCGTCGATCGCGTGCGCGGTGTCGGCGCCCATCTTCGCGTTGATCGTGCGCGCCACTTCGCGTGCGGTGCTGAAGTCGCTGGCGTTCAGGTCGAGCTGCAGGAACTCGCCCTGGTTCAGCGGCGTGGCCACCGCGCGTTCGACCGTCGCGCCCTCGGGCACGCGGCCGGCGCTCAGGTGGTTGATCTGCACCTTGGAGCCGGCCGCCGAGGCACCGGCACCGCCGACGATCAGGTTGCCCTGCGCGAGCGCGTAGATCTGGCCGTCGGCGCCTTTCAGCGGCGTCGCGATCAGCGTGCCGCCGCGCAGCGACTTGGCATTGCCCATCGACGAGACATTGATGTCGATCGTCTGGCCCGGCTGCGCGAAGGCCGGTAGCTGCGCCGTCACCATCACCGCGGCGACGTTCTTGACCTGCATCGTGGTGCCCGGCGGCACGGTGACGCCCATCTGCTGCAGCAGCGCGTTCAGGCTTTGCTGCGTGAAGGGGGTGGAGGTGGTCTGGTCGCCGGTGCCGTCGAGGCCGACGACGAGGCCGTAGCCGACCAACTGGTTGGCGCGCACGCCTTGCACGGCGGCGACTTCCTTGATGCGGGCCGCCTGCGAGGGCATCGGCCACCACAGTGCCGCGCTGGACGCGACGACCGTCAGGCTGATCAGCAGCCGCAGGAGCTTTTCGGTGACGGTGGTGTGGTTGGTTTGCATATCGGCTTCATCGCAGGATGAAACCGATTCTGAGCAAACTTAAATGGGCAGAACGTTCAAAAAGAACCGCCCGAGCCAGCCTATTCCATTCGCATCGGCCTGCGCGCCACGGCCGCGGTGCTCGATGCGCACGTTGGCGATCTGCGCCGACGCGACGCTGTTGCCCGGCTGGATCGCCCGCGGGTCGACCTGGCCCGAGAAACGCAGCACGTCGACGTTCTGGTTCACGCCGATCTGCTTCTCGCCGGCCACCACCAGGTGCCCGTTGGACAGGACTTCCGTCACGGTCGCGGTGATGATGCCGGAGAAGTCGTTGGTGTTTTCGGTGCTGCCCTTGCCGGCGAAGGTGTTCGACGAGTTGCCGGCGGCGTTCGAGCGCAGCAGCGCATTCGGGTTCACCAGCGGCAGCGCACTGACGCCGGCGGCAACCGCGCCGCTCTTGTCGATCGTGCTGGTGCTCTTCTGGCTGGCCGAGACTTTTTCCACGATCTGCACCGTCAGCGTGTCGCCGACGAGCCGGGCGCGGTAGTCCTCGAACAGCGGCCGGTACTGGCCCGACTGGAAGATCGAGCCGTTGTTGACCGACGGTGCCGCGACCGCCTCGGGCCGCGCGCGCGTCGGCTCGGCCACGTCGACCTTGGGCAGCGGATAGAGCGTGCTGCAGCCGGCGAGCAGGGCCGGCGCGGCCAGGAGGGCAAGTCTCTTCATGGCGGTCTTTACAGTTGGCTGAGCTTCTGCAGCATCTGGTCGGAGGTGGTGATCGCCTTCGAATTGAGTTCGTAGGCGCGCTGGGTCTGGATCATCGAGACCAGTTCCTCGACCGGGTTGACGTTGGACGTCTCGACGAAGCCCTGCTGCACCAGGCCCAGGCCGTTCAGCCCCGGCGTGCCGGCGCTCGGCGTGCCGGAGGCCGCCGTCTCGGTGAACAGGTTCTGGCCCTTGGGCTCCAGGCCGGCCGGGTTGATGAAGTTGGTCAGCTGCATCTGGCCGACGGTCTGCGGCGCCGACTGGCCCGGCAGCGTCACCGTGACGGTGCCGTCGTTGCCGATGCTCACGCTCTGCGCGTTGGCCGGGATCGTGATGCCGGGCTGCACGGTGTAGCCGTTGTTCGTCACCAGCTTGCCGGTCGCGTCGACCTGGAACGAGCCGTCGCGGGTGTACGCGTTGGTGCCGTCGGGCATCTGGATCTCGAAGAAGCCGCTGCCGCGCACCGCCACGTCCAGCGTGTTGCCGCTCTGCTGCAGGTTGCCCTGGCTGAAGCTGCGCGAGGTCGCGACCGCGCGCGTGCCCAGGCCCACCTGGTAGCCGGTGGGCAGCGTGGTCTGCTCGCTGCTGTTGGAGCCGGCCTGGCGCAGGTTCTGGTACATCAGGTCCTCGAACACCACGTGCGACTTCTTGTAGCCGTTGGTGGCCGAGTTGGCGAGGTTGTGCGAGATGGCGTCCAGCTGGGCCTGCTGGGCCTCCATGCCGGACTTGGCCGTCCACAGTGAATTCAACATGGTGGGATTCCTTCAGGTTCGGTGGAGGTCAATTCATCGACAGCAGCTGCGCGGCGGCTTTCTCGTCGCCCTCCGCGGTCTGCAGCATCTTCATCTGCGATTCGAACTGGCGCGCCGCGGCGATCATCGACACCATGGTCTCGATCGGGCTGACGTTCGAGCCTTCGAGCGCGCCGTCCTGCACGCGGGCATTCGGGTCGGCCTGGAGGTCGCCGGAGGCAGAGCGGAACAGGCCGTCGGTGCCGCGTTCGAGCGGCGTGTCTTCGGTGGCGGTCACCAGCTTCAGCTTGCCGACCGCGGTGATCTTGCCGTCGATGCCCTTGGCGCTGACGGTGCCGTCGGCGCCGATCGAGATCTCGGTGTTGGCCGGCACCTGGATCGGGCCGCCGTCGCCGAGCGCCGGCAGGCCGCTGCGCGTGGTCAGCGTGCCGTCGGCGCTGATGTCGAGCGAGCCGCCGCGGGTGTAGCCCTCGGTGCCGTCGAGTGCCTGCACCGACAGCCAGCTGTTGCCCTTCACCGCCACGTCGAGGTTGCGGCCGGTGGCCGTGACCGGACCCGGCGTCGCGTCGTAGCCGGGCGTGGTCTCGAGCGCATAGACGCGGGTGCTGGCGCCGCTGCCCAGCACCGGCACCGCGCGGAACGCCGCCAGCTCGGACTTGAAGCCCGGCGTGGACGCGTTCGCGAGGTTGTGCGACAGCGTGTCTTGCCGCTGCATCATGGCCTTCGCGCCCGACATCGACAGATAGATCATGCGGTCCATGGCAGCTCCTCAGCGGGTGTGTCGATCAGCGCAGGTTGACCAGCGTCTGCAACACCTGGTCCTGCGTCTTGATGGTCTGCGCGTTGGCCTGGTAGGTGCGTTGCGCGGTCATCATGTTGACGAGCTCGGCGGTCAGGTCGACGTTCGATTCCTCGAGCGCGCCCGACTGCAGCACGCCCATGTTGCCTTCCGACGGAACGCCCAGGATGGGATCGCCCGACTCGTAGCTGCGCATCCAGTTGTTGCCGCCCATCGGCTTCAGGCCTTGCGCGTTGCGGAAGTTCGCGAGCTCCGTCTGGCCGGCCGGCTTGGACTGGCCGTTCGAATAGGTCGCCATCACGATGCCGTTGTCCTCGATCGACAGGCCCGACAGCTGGCCCGGCGCGTAGCCGTCCTGCTTCAGGTCGGTCACGCCGAAGCCGGCGCCGTACTGCGTTGCGCTGCCCAGGTTGAGCTGCACGCCGGGGATCGCCAGCGTCTCGGCACCGGCGGCGTTCGTGGTCGCCGGGATGTCGAGCGTCACCGCGCCCACCGGGGCGGTCGGGTTGCCGCCGTTGGTCGGGAACTGCAGCGTCGTCACCGGGGCCGGGTCACCGGCACCGTCGACCGCCAGCGAGGTGCCGTTGGCCGTCACGTAGACGTTCCACTGGTCGGTGCCGGCCTTCTGGAAGTAGTAGGTCAGCGCGACGTCCTGGCCCTTCGCGTCGTAGACGGTCAGCGAGGTCGCGTTGTTGTAGGTCTTCGCGTCCGTCAGGTTGATCTGCGGCGTGGTCGCCGGCAGCGTGGTGGCGGCACGCGAATCGAGGTTCATCTCGAGCGTGATTTCCTTCGTCGCGGCCGGGTCGATGCCGGCGGTGGGCAGCTGCAGCGGCACGGCCTGGCCGGGCTGGATGGTGCCGGTGCCATCGGCCTTGTAGCCCATCAGCTTGAGCCCACCGTTGCTGACGATGAAGCCGTCCTTGTTGACCTGGAACTGGCCGTTGCGCGAGTACACCGTGGTGCCGTTGTCGTTCAGCTGGAAGAAGCCCGAGCCGTTGATCGCGACGTCGAGCGAGCTCTCGGTAGTGGTGATGCTGCCCTGCGTGAACTGCTGCGTCACCGCCGCCAGGTTCACGCCGATGCCGATGTTGTTGGCACCCGAGCCGTTCATCGCGGCGGCGTACATGTCGCCGAACTCGGCGCGCGAGGCCTTGGCGCCGAAGGTGTTGGCGTTGGCGACGTTGTTGCCGATGACTTCGAGGTTCTTGCTCGAAGCGTTCAGACCGGAGAGACCTTGCTGGAAGCCCATGGTGGTGTCCTTCTTAGTTGAATGCCTTGACCTGGTCGTAGGTGACGCCGCCGGCCTTCTCGAGGTCCAGCACCAGGGTGTTGTTGGCCGTGCTGATGGCGTTGACCTTGTCACGCATCAGTGCGGTGCTCTTGAGCGTGTTGGCCCCGCTCATCGCGGTCACCTTGAAGGTGATGCCGCTGGTGTTGTCGTAGGCGCCGGCGTCCCACTCGAAGGTGTTCATCCCGCTGCTCTGCGCGCCGAGGTTCAGCGTCTGCAGCGTCTGGCCGGCGGCGTTCTGCACCTCGATCTTCACGTTGTCGGCGGCGGCGTCGATCTGGAAGCCGCCCGTGCCGACCTTGTCGGCGATGTCCATCTTGTTGCCCGGCACGATCACCTCGCGGCCGACCAGCGAGGCGCCCTGCACCGCCTGCATCTGCAGGAACTGGGTCGACAGGCCGCCGACCGTGCCGTTGAGCTTCTCGATGCCGCTGACGGTGTTGATCTGCGCGATCTGGCTGGTGACCTGCGCGTTGTCCATCGGATTCAGCGGGTCCTGGTTCTGCATCTGCGCGACCAGCAGCTTCAGGAAACGCTCCGAGCTTTCGGCCGCGGTGGTGGCGCTGGTGTCGGTGGACGACTTCGTGTTCAGCGCGGCGTAGTTGTTGGTGACGGTGTCGACGGCCATGGGGTGCTTTCGTGGTCAGAGCTCACTGGCCCATTTGCAAGGTTTTCATCAACAGCGTCTTCGCGGTGTTCATCACCTCGACGTTGTTCTGGTACGAGCGCGAGGCCGAGATCATGTTGACCATCTCCTCGACCGCGTTCACGTTGCTGTAGGTCACGTAGCCCTCGGCATCCGCCTGCGGGTGCTTCGGGTCGTGCACCTTGCGGCCGGGGGTCTGGTCCTCGGTGATCGTGCTCACCTTGACGCCGGCCGCCGCGGGGCCGCCGGGTTGGCCGAGCTGGCCCATCATTTCGGTCTGGAACGTGACCTGCCGCGCCTTGTAGGCCTGGCCATCGGGGCCGGCGACGGTGTCGACGTTGGCGAGGTTCGACGCCACCACGTTCAGGCGCTGCGACTGCGCGCTGACCGCGCTGCCGGAGACATTGAAGATCTGGAACATGCTCATCATTGCCCCTTGATCGCTTCGAGCATCGTGCGCACGTTGGCGTTGATGAAGCGCAGCGTCGCTTCGTAGTGCACCGAGTTGTCGGCGAAGTTGGCGCGCTCGCGGTCCATGTCGACCGTGTTGCGGTCGAGGTTGGTCTGGCTGGGGGTCGCGTACAGCAGGTTCGATTCGGCACGCGCGCCGGTCAGGCCGCTGTCGATGCCGATGTGGCCGGCCTGCGTGGTGGTCGGCACGGCCGCGCTCTGCTGGCTGCCGGTGGCTTCGCGCAGCGCCTGGGCGAAGTTCATGTCGCGGGCGACGTAGCCCGGCGTGTCGGCGTTCGCGATGTTGCTGGCGATCAGACGCTGGCGCTCCGAGCGCAGCGCAAGCGCCGAGCCTTGGAAGTCGAGCGAGTTGGTCAGGGTGTTCAGCATGGCGGCGTTTCCTTTCGGTCCGCGGCGTCGGTCGGTGCCGAGGCCATGGGCGATGTGAAAGGATTGTGGGCAGCGCCTTCTGAAACATAAGCGGGAATAGCGGCCGGTTTGTCCGCCATTTCGGGCGCTTGCCCGCGGCAGCACGCTCCTACAGTCGAGGCGTGAACAAAGCCCCTGCCCTTGTTGCCTTCATCGCTTTCGTCGCCTGCGTGGCGATGGGCGGCGCCGCCTTTGCGGCCGGGGCGGCAGCGCCCGCTGCGTCATCACCGTTGGAACAGCAGGCGCTCAGCTTCGTGCAGGCCCAGCTCGGCAACAACCCGGCGCTGCCGGGCCGTGTCGAGGTCGTCGCCGGACCGATGGATGCGCGCTTGCGCCTCGCACCCTGCCAGCAGGTCCAGGCCTATCTGACGCCGAACACCCGGCTCTGGGGCAAGACCCGGGTCGGGCTGCGCTGCACCCAGGGTGCGACGCCTTGGAACATCTACCTGCCGGTGACCGTCAAGGTCTGGGGCAAGGCGCTGGTCATGAACCAGGCGATGCCGGGCGGCCAGGTGCTGGCGGCCGGCGACGTCCGGGAAACCGAGGTCGACCTCGCCGAAGAGGCCAGCCCGGCGCAGACGGACGCCGCGGCACTGGTCGGGCGCGTGCTGGCCCGCTCGGTATCGGCCGGCCAGGGCGTGCGCCAGGCGACGCTGAAGGCGCGGCAATGGTTCGCCCCGGGCGACACCGTGCGCATCCGTGCCGTCGGCGACGGCTACGCGGTGGCCGGCTCGGGCGAGGCAGTGACCGCTGGCATCGAAGGCCAGCCGGCGCGCGTGCGCACCGAAAGCGGCCGTCTCGTGACGGGTGTCGCGGTCGCGGAGCACCAGTTGGAACTCGCATTGTGAAAAACCGTCCCAGGGTCAACAATTCGGGCGATAGCCCTCAAGTCGCCAACGGGCGGGCCGATACACCGTGCATGTTGAAAGGCCGGGCCCAGTGTCCCGACCCAAGGAGTCCTTCATGAGCATCAAGATCGGCAATCACGCAGAAGCTGCGGCCCCCACCCAGGCGGTCGGCAGCACCACGCAAAAGCAAGGGACGACCGCCAAGCCCACCGAACAGGCCACCCCGGCTGTCGGCGCCGCGGCCCCCGAAGCCAGCACCACCGTTTCGCTGTCGAGCGCGGCGTCGTCGCTGACCGGCGCGGGTTCGGCCTCGGCCGATTTCGACGCCGACAAGGTCAAGCGCATTTCCGACGCGATCGACAACGGCAGCTTCAAGGTCAATCCGGAAGCCATCGCCGACAAGCTGATCGCCAACGCCCGGGAAGTGCTGGGCCACTGATCGTTCAGCGGTTCGGTTTTCTGTCTCGGTCTCTGTCTCGATTTCTTCAACGGCCCCTGG
Source organism: Rhizobacter sp. OV335 (assembly GCF_900142965.1). GTDB lineage: Bacteria > Pseudomonadota > Gammaproteobacteria > Burkholderiales > Burkholderiaceae_C > Rhizobacter. Next base: position 47,268 of record NZ_FRCQ01000034.1, on the reverse strand, counting down.
CCACCCGTTCGTCATGCAGCAGCCGGTGATTCCCGCGTACGAAACCTCGCCCGAACTCGAGGCCACCCTCGGCGCGGTCGAGACGCAACTCGCCTCATTGGGCGAGGCGCTTCGCACGCGCGACAGCGCGGCGATCGACCTGCATGCGACCGAACTGCACCGCTCGCTGGCGCGCGCGGTCGATCATTTCACCCGCGCGGCCCGCAGCGGCCCGGTGCCCACCCCGTTGCGCGAGCGCCTGGCGCTGGCCGGCGGCCTGGTGGCGGCACAGCGCGAATCGCTGGCGCGTGCCACTGCGGCGCTCGACCGGGCGATCGACGTGCTGATGCCGCGCGAGCGGCCGGCGGCGGTGTATTCCGCGAACGGCCCTGCCGACCGCGGCAGCCGCGGGTTCGTCCAGGCCTGATTCATGTTCAGCGCGCCTTGAACGGCGCCTGATACAGCCACACCGGCCGCCCATCCGGACAGATGTGCCGTGCCACCGGGCGCAGTTCCTGCGCCTCGAACTCCAGACTCGCCATCCACGCCCTTGGGCGCAACTCCATCTGCGCCTTCGCGACGGCGCGCGGCATGCTCTCCGGCCGCTGGAACAGGTAGACCAGCTCGTAGCCGGACCAATCGGCCTTCCAGATGTCGCCACGCGTCACGCGCGCCGGGATGCGCCGCAGCCGGCAGCGCAGGCCGCACAGCAGCCGCACCGGCCAGCTCCATTCGATGCCGTCGAGCAGTGCCCTCGGATAGGCCGCGTGCAACTCCCGCAACCCGTCGCCCAGCCCGCAGCCGGCATCGAGCACCCGCGCGCCGTCGGGCAGCGGCATGAGCGCCGACAGCCCACGCAGCGCGCCGCGCGGCGTCGGGAAGACCGGCGCATCGCGCCAGGCGTGAACGGGGTAGAGGGCGAGCAGCGCGCCCATCGGCAGCAGCCAGGCCCAGGCTGGCAATGCCCCGGCGAGGCCTGACGCCAGCAACGACAGCGGGAAACCGAGTGCGACGAAGACCCGGCGCCAGCGCGTGGCGGCCACGATCGGCAGCAGTGCGAGCAAGCCGCCAAGCGCGGTGGCCAGCAGCAGCGCGACGCCGAGCGGCATCGCAGTGCGCTGCAGGCCGAGGAAGAGCGCCCAGGCCAAGGCCCAGGCGAGCAGAGCGGGCAGCGGCCAGATCATGCGCGAACTCTCCTTCGTCAACGCGGAACCATGGATGGCCGGTCGAGTTTGACATCAAGGCAATCCGGTGGACTGGATGAGGAGCCGTGCGAATCGACCAAGGCGATGGCGAACGGGTTCGAGGGACACCGCAAGTCGTTGTCAAAGCGGATGAGACGCGACCCCTGAATGATGGACTCTGCATGGATCGATATCTCCAGAAGAGTTACTCAGGCTGTGCCAGCGATCAGCTTTCAGAGGCTCTTTCGTACAAACAGACCATGCAGACCGAAATTTGATCGTGCGGTCTTTTAATTTTTCTATTCGGAGTTAGCACCCATGCGCGGAATCGATAAAGTCAAGCAGCTGTTTCGTGGCAGAAACCCGCAAAGGCGATACACCGAGCTTTCTGATCCTGAAAGAATTGAAAATGCCCGCACCGGGGCGAGATCAACATCCCCCTCGAGAACTCAGAATCAGGGGGACCATCACACCCTCGATCATAAATCAAAAGATCTCATACGAGATATCTGCGATCAAGCTCTGGGTGAAATTGAAAATCTCCGGCAACCGTGGCCCACATCGAGAATGCTGTACTTGATCGCCTGCACAGCGCGCCTACTCCCACACGATCTACACGATGAAAGTTTGGCCATCGGTCAACTCATCGACGATCTTCGCGGTGCCTTACCAAAGCGAAAACCACAAAAATCCACAATCGTCCCTAGAAAAAAGCCAACCCCAAAATACCTGTCCCCCGCGAAAATTGATGAACTGCGCAGCGCGTTCGAAGCCATCAAAAAATACGAAGTGGTATCTTCGAAACCGTCGCCGAGCCTTCGAGGCGATTCACACTCAGCCATTGAACGCTCAGAGGAATCCGAAAGGTATGTCAGCACTTATGGCGACGCAAAAATACCTGAAAAAGAGTTGACTTCCGCCAAGAATCATCCGCCCATCGAGTGGATTGAACCGGACCATCCCGCAACCCCCTCTCCCGCTGCGCAGCTACGTGTGCTTGGGCTCACACCCCTCCGCCCTTCCGCAGCGAAGACCGAGGATGACCGACATCGCGAATCTTATCGAAAGGCTGTTGCGGCCCTGGAGCTTGCTGGACTCACAATCCAGTGGACGACTGACAACAATGTCTGGAAGGCACAGGCGCCAGTCAAAATGTTCGACAAGGCACAGCACGCCAAAATCCTGGCTCGTGCGGCAATTCAATTGAAACTGGATTCCAGAAGTGGGCCGCGGGCGGACTCATTGATTGAGTTGTACGAAACTCTGACAGGAGAGCGGCTGCCGCCCTTCAAAAACTGAACGCCACCCGCACGCCACCCCAATGCCGCCCCTGCACCGTGATCGGTGCGGCGGCTTCCTTCAGCAGCACGAATTGCCCGCCGCCCATGTCGCGGCGGTAGGTCTGCAGCAGGAACGGGCGCTGGTTGCGCGCGGAAGCGAGCCCGGTGCGGTCGTTGAAGATGCGGCGGTAGCGGCTGTTGACCGTGTCCCAGGCCAGGTCGCCGCGCTGCGGGTGGCAGTACTTCTTGTTGTGCGTCGCCACGTAGCCGTTGCGGTCGACCGCGATGCAGAACACCACCTTCGGGCTCAGCGTCAGCACGCGCTCCTGCACCTGCGGGAACAGCCTGTCCGCCAGCTCGATGAACTTGGTCGCGTGCTGCGCCGGGTTGGTGCCCGGCAACGGCCGGTAGGCTTCGTCGAACAGGTCGGACGGCGAGATCGTGCGAGTGCGCAGCGAATCCTCGAGCAGCTTGCCGATCTGCGCGGCCGCTTCCATCGCGGCCTGGATGAACGGCGTGTCCTCGGTCTCGATGCCGCATTCGGCCACCAGCTCGATCAGGTGCTCCGACACCTTCAGGAAGGCCTCGCTGCGGCGCATCGCGTTGTCGAGCGCCGCGGTGGTCTGCTGGATCTCCGACTGCATCGCGCCCATCTGCAGGTTGACGCCGCCGCAGATCTCGCGGCTTTGCGTCGCCGCGGCAGTGATGCTCGCGACCCCGGCCTCCACATCGGCCAGCGCCTTGTGGAAACCGCCTTGACTGATTTCGCCCGGCTTGGCCTGGATCTCGCGCGACAAGGCCTCGATGCGCGTATCGAGCACGCCCACGGTGCTCATGATCGCCTTCGACGAGCCCTCGACCTTCGAAGCCAGGTCCTTCACCGCATCGGCCACCACGCCGAAACCGCGCCCGGCCTCGCCGGCGCGCTTGGCTTCGACCGAGGCGTTGAACGCCACCAGCCGCGTCTGCAGCGCGATCTGCGTGATCTCGCTGGCGGCCGCAGCCACCTCGCGCAGCGTGTCGACGATACCGGCCACCTCGGTGCCGACCGCTTCGACCGCCTCGCGCGCACGCCCGACCGCATCGAGGCTGCCGGCCGTGACATCGCCGATCGCCTGCTGCGCCCGCGTGACCTCGCCCAGCTGGCCGGCCAGCGCGACGACGGCCTGCGCCTGGCGGGCCGACACCTTGCTGGCGTCGTCGAGCAGCCCGCGCACCTCGGCGGCATCACGGCCGACGCTCGACGCCTGCTTGCCGATCGACTGCACCGCGGCCCGCAGGTCGGGCTCGCCGGCTGCTGCAGTCACCGCGGGCTCGACCGGCGCGTTGGGCGACTGCTCGCGTCCCTTCCTGAACATTGCAAACATGGCGTCTCGGTCTCTGTGATCACCACTCGCGCAGCTTGACGCGCAAGCGGGCGATGGACTGGCTGTGCAGCTGGCAGACGCGCGATTCGGTCACCTTCAGCACGGCCGCGATTTCCTTCAGGTTCATGTCGTGCTCGTAGTACATGCTCATCACGTACTGCTCGCGCTCCGGCAACGTCTTGATGCCGTCGACCAGGGCCTGGCGCATGCGCTGGTCCTGCAGCTGCGCGAGCGGGTTGATCCCTTCGTCGGCCACGTGCCGGTCGAGGAAGTCATTGTCGCCATCGTCGCCCGACATGTCTTCCAGATAGACCAGCTGGGTGCCGCGCACCTTGCCAAGGAGTTCCTGGTATTCGGGCAGCGTGATGCCCATCTCGCGGGCGATCTCGCTTTCGGCAGGCGCACGGCCGAGCTTCTGCTCGAGCTTGTGCACCGCCGATTCGATCGTGCGCTGCTGCTTGCGCGTGCCGCGCGACAGGTAGTCGTTGCCGCGCAGCTCGTCGAGCATCGCGCCGCGGATGCGCTGCGTCGCGAAGGTCTCGAACTGCACGCCTTGCGCCGCGTCGAAACGGCTCAGCGCGTCGGTCAGCCCGATCATGCCGACCTGGATCAGGTCGTCGATCTCGACGTTGGCAGGCAGCTTCGCGATCATCTGGTGGGCGAGGCGCCGCACCAGCGAGCTGTACTGCTTGAGCATCGAGTTGACGTCGAGTTGGCCTTTGGCGGTATACATGGGGTCAGCTCCGGGGGAATTCAGTTCAGGGCCTGCTGCGGGAAATCGCGATAGGCCGGGAATGCGGTGGGGTACGCGGCGGCGTGCGCAACGTCGGCGGCGACAGGCTGCAGCACGTCACGGGCCCAGCGGCGCAGGGCCGGGGTGGGCGGGTCATTGACGTCGGACGCGGGATCGACGTGCATCCAGTCGCGCAGCACGGCGCCCAGGAAGCCATCGGCACAGGAAGCGATCTGCTGCGCGATGCGTTCGGCGCGCGGCGAATGGGGGGCGGCGCCGAGCAGCAGGTCGTGCACCATCAGGCCGGCGCGCTGCGTCAGCAGCTTCATCGCGGCATAGGCATGGGTCACGCTGGCCGGGCGGTCGTCGGCCAGCAGCAGCGGGCGGGCCTCGCTGCGCATGAACAAACGGCACAGGTCGGTCTCGGTGGCATGCACCAGCACCACGTCGGCATGCGGCGCGGCATCGGCCGCGGCGTGCAGGAAGTTGGCGGTGCTGCCATGCGCATCCACGTAGCGGATCGGCAGGCCGCGCGCGGCGAGGTACGACACCTGGTGCGACAGCGGCTCGACACAGCCGGTCAGCCCGACGGCCGTCAGCTCGGCCGGGGCCGGCGCGCGGTCCGAGGCGTCGATCACCAGCACGTGCGCGCCGAGCTCGCCGAAGGCGGTGCACAGGCGCTCCAGCATCACGCCGCCGAACGCCATGTTCGGGTTGGCCACCACCGGCACGAAACGCACGCGCGTCTGGCCGAACAGCTGGCGCAGGCCGTGGGCCTGGTCTTGCGGGAACGAGGAGTCGAAGGCGTCGTGCATGGGGCGCTGAGGACGAGTCGAGGGGGCTGTTCTTGTTTGATCGAAAACGATCGATCAGGCGTGCAGCGAGCCGCGCGTGCGCAGCGCCGGCTGGCGCGCCGTGAAGATCAGGTTCACGTCGTCGGCATCCATGCGGTAGGCGGTGCCGGTGTTGGCCCGCAGCGCGCGATGCACCAGCGCGTGGGCCGACAGGCGGTGCCAGTCTTCGGGGACGCGCTGGCCGTTGGCGACGCCGACGACCTTCAGCTTGTGGCGGATCAGCGCGTCGAGCGCCGGGGCCAGCTTGACGGCTTCGTCGAGCTTCGACAGCACGATGCCTTTGCAGGCGGCGGCGCGGTACGACACCATCACGTCCTCGATGGTCTCGCCCTGCGCGGCGGCGTTGACGACCAGCAGCTTCTGGATCGAGCGGTGGGCCAGCATGTCGAGCAGTTCGCGGGTGCGGCTGTCGCGCTGGGCCATGCCGGCGGTGTCGATCAGCACCATCTTCTTGGCGGCCAGCAGCTCCAGCAGGTCTTCGAGCGACGCGCGGTCGTGCGCGGTGTGCACCGGCACGCCGAGGATGCGGCCATAGGCGCGCAGTTGTTCGTGGGCGCCGACGCGATAGGCGTCGAGCGTGATCAGGCCGAGGTTGGCGGCGCCGTGCTTGGTGGCGAACGCGGCGGCGATCTTGGCGGCGCTGGTCGTCTTGCCGACGCCGGTGGAGCCGATCAGCGCGTAGACGCCGCCCTGGTCTTCGAGCGCGGCGTCGTTCTCGCCGGTGATCAGGTTGCGCTCGAGGATGTTGGCGGCCCACGCGGTCTCGTCGCTCACGTCGTTCGGCAGGCTTTCGGCCAGCTTGCGGATCAGCGCCGGCGAGAAGCCGCTGTCGAGCAGCTTCTGGATCAGCATCGCCTGGGCGGGCTGGCGCTGCAGCTTTTCCATGAAGGCCAGCGCGCCGAAGCGCTCTTCGATCAGGCCCTTCATCGAGCGCAGCTCGTTCATCATGTCCTGCTGGTCGCGGCGCGCCGTGGCGTTGCCGTTGGAGCGGGCATCGGCGAGCGAGACGACCGGCGCGGCGGGCACCGGGGCGGGGGTGTGTTGCTGTGCCAGGGCCTGGGCACGTGCATCGGCCAGCGCCTGTGCATGCGCTTGAGCCTGGGCATGCGCCTGGGCGGCCGCGGCGGCGGCCTGCTGTTGCTGCACGCGGATTTCCTCGCGCAGCACCGGCGGTTCGCGCAGCGCGGGGCTGCGGCCACCGACGGCCTGCATCGGCGCGTGCTGCACCGGCGCCGGGTGCATCGCCTGCCGTTCGGCCAGGCGCTGCTCGAGCGCGGTCGGCAGCGACGGCTCGTCGTCGGGCATGAAGCTGGGTTCGTTGTCGCGGCCATGCTGCAGGGCGGCCTGGCGGCGCTTGAGCATGCGCTCACGCACGTAATCCTGGAACGACAGCGTGCTCATCGACAGGCGGGCGACGTCGTCGTTGACTTCCATCGCGGGGGCCGGTGCCGGTTGCGGAGCGGGGGCTTGGCGGGCGGGCTGGGCGCGGGGCGCGGCGGCGCGCTTCGCGACCGGCGGCGACGGCGGGATCGGACCGGCGGCCGACAGGCGCTCGATCTGTTGAACGCTTTCCGGCGCCATGGCCAGCACCTCGACGCCTTCGGCGCAGGGCTTGGTCGAGAGCACGACGGCGTCTTCGCCGAAAGCCTGGCGGACCAGGGTCAGGGCGTCGCGCGAAGTGCGGGCGGTGAAGCGTTTGACGTTCATCGGGAGCTCCAGGAGATCGAGCAGGAACCAGTGGCAAGCAATGGCATCCAGTGTGTGAGCGCGCAGCCGTTCATGGTCTGGCGATGAGCCACCGTAAATCCCTTCATTTGGGATGTTTCGTGCCGAGGGGGCACGGCGGTGGACAGGAAGGCAGAGGTCATGGACGGACGCGGTGGATGCGTGCCGTCATTGTTCCGGGGTGGGGCGGAAACTTGAGGAGGATGAGAGGGGGGAAAGACCCCTTGTTCTGCTGCGCTATCGCGACAGCAGCGTCGCGTGGTGGGTCTGCAGCCAGTCGATGGCCAGTGCGGAGAACGCCTCGAATGCGGCCTTGGCATCGCGCAGATCGGCCGTCGTTCGCCCCATTCCTGCGTACTTCTGGTTCCGCACTTCGCGGACGGAATCCAGTCGATCGGCCAACGCGATGCCGGCTCCCACCGCTTCACAGGCCGCCTCAAGGACGAAGGCATGATGCCCGTCGATCGCCCGGTGCTTCCAGCCGGAAGCATTCAGGACGGCGAGCGCGACGAAGAACGTGGCGTCGTACGCCGCCTCAAAGCGGGTGCCAATCGACACGGTGGGGTTGTCCGAATCCGCCACCTTGTCGTTCGCCGCCTCAATCCACGCTCGGATCGCCGCCTTGTCCTGCGGGCAGGGAACGAAGGCCGAGGCCTGTGTCTGCAACTGCTTCGCGCTTCGCAACATCGGACCAGGTTCCCTTCAGGTCAACCCGGGCCCCCGCCGCAACGGAGGACCAGAAGGCACTGCCCGCGCTCAACTGGAGCGCCAGTTCGGGAGGCGACACAACCACGACGTTGATGCTCTTGTGGTGCTGGCGACCGACCGGCTTGAAGGCGGCCTGGGCGGACACCGCGCTCAACTCGCCGACGACCAGCACGTCCACGTCGCTGAGGGCGTCTGCCGTTCCTGCTGCCTGCGACCCGAAGACCGCAATGTAGGTGGCCGCCAGCGTTTGCGCCCTGGTACGAAGGTCCTCCATCAGCGAGCCCGCGCGAGCGAACAGGGAGCGAAGCGGCTCGGCCAACGGCGAATCCAGGTTGATCGCGTAACGCATCGAAGGGCTGTCCGGCAGCGCGCGCACCACCCCGCCGTCGACCAGCACGCGCAGCAGCTTGCTGGTGTTGCCCGAATCCGTGCCGGCCGCCTGGGCCAGGCCGCGCAAGTGATAGGTCTGGTCGGGGTTCGACAGCAGCACTTCGAGGATGCGTGCCTTGGTCTTGCCGCCGAACAGGGCCGTCAGGATGTCGCTCATTTGCTGTCAATTTTACAGCAATTGCTGTCGAATCAACAGCACCACAGAGACCGTCAGTTCGCCCCGATGATCGACCCGATCCGGATCGAATGCGTCTCGGGAATCTCGCTGTGCCCCAGCACCCGCAGCCGCGGCGCGGCGCGCTTCAAGAGCCGCGCCATCGGCGCGCGGATCATGTCCGGCACCAGCAAACAGGCCGGGTGACCCAGGTCTTCCTGGCGCTTGGCCGACACGGCGGCGCTGCGCGTCAGCGTGTCGGCCACACCCGGGTCGAGCACCGCGCCGTGCGGCGAGTTGAGCGCTTGCGTCACCAGGCGTTCCAGCTCGGGCTCCAGCGCGATCACCTCGAGCTCCTTCACCGGGCCGTAGATCTGCTGCACGATGGCCGGCGCCAGGCTGATGCGGATGCGCCGCGCCAGTTCGCCCGGCTCGCTCGCCACCGCGGCATGCTCGGCCAGGCTCTCGACGATCGAGCGCATGTCACGGATGTGCACGCCCTCTTCCAGCAGCAGCTGCAGCACCTTCTGCAGGCTCGCGATGCCGACCATCTTCGGGATCACGTCTTCCATCAGCTTCGGCGCCAGCTTGGTCACGTGCTCCACCAATTGCTGCGTCTCGACGCGGCCGAGCAGCTTGGCCGCATGCAGCTGCATCAGGTGCGACAGGTGGGTCGCCACGACGGTGGAGCAGTCCACCACCGTGAAGCCGTTCATCTGCGCCGATTCGCGCTGGCGCTCCTCGATCCACACCGCAGGCAGGCCGAAGGCCGGGTCGGTGGTGCGGGTGCCGATCAGCTGGGTGGTCGCGCCGCCCGGGTTGATCGCGAGCAGCATGCCCGGGAAGGCCTCGCCCTCGCCGACCACCGCGCCACGCAGCGTCAGCCGGTACATGCTCGGCTTCAGCTCCAGGTTGTCGCGGATGTGCACCGGCGGCGGCAGGAAGCCCACATCCTGCGCGAACTTGCGCCGCACGCCCTTGATGCGCTGCAGCAGGTCGCCTTCGCGGTTCTTGTCGACCAGCGTGATCAGCCGGTAGCCCACTTCCAGGCCCAGCGTGTCGACCGGCTGCAGGTCGTCCCAGCTGGCTTCGGCGTTCGGTTCGGCCACCGGCGCGGCCGGTGGCGGCGTGTTCCTGACGCGCTTGTTGCGCTCGTTCATCCACCACGCCGCATAGCCCATGGCGCCCGAGATCAGCAGGAACACCAGGTGCGGCATGCCCGGGATGATGCCCAGCAGGCCGATCACGCCGGCGGTGATGGCCAGCACGCGCGGCGAGTTGAAGACCTGGCTCGCGACCTGCGTGCCGACGTCTTCTTCCTTGCCGACGCGCGACACCACCATCGCCGCCGCCACCGAGATCAGCAGCGCCGGCACCTGGGCCACCAACGCATCGCCGATGGCCAGCAGGATGTAGCTGTCGGCCGCCTGCGACGCCGACAGGTCGTGCTGGGCCACACCGATGATGAAGCCGCCGATGATGTTGATGAACAGGATCAGCAGGCCGGCCATCGCGTCGCCGCGCACGAACTTGCTGGCACCGTCCATCGAGCCGAAGAACTCTGCCTCGTTGCCCACTTCGAGGCGGCGGCGCTTGGCCTCCTTCTCGTCGATCAGGCCGGCGTTCAGGTCGGCGTCGATCGCCATCTGCTTGCCGGGCATCGCATCCAGCGTAAAGCGCGCGCCGACCTCGGCGATGCGCTCGGCACCCTTGGTCACCACGACGAAGTTGATCACCACCAGGATCGCGAACACGATCAGGCCGACCGCGAAGTTGCCGCCGATCAGGAAGTGGCCGAAGGATTCGATCACCTTGCCGGCCGCGCCCGGGCCGGTGTGGCCCTGCAGCAGCACGACGCGGGTCGAGGCGATGTTCAGCGACAGCCGCAGCAGCGTCGTCAGCAGGATCACCGTCGGGAAGGCCGAGAAATCGAGCGGCCGCACCATGTAGGCCGCGACCATCATCACCATCAGCGCCATCGCGATGTTGAAGGTGAACAGCAGGTCGAGCGCGAAGGCCGGCAGCGGCAGCACCATCATGGACAGCACCATGATGATGAAGACCGGCGCCATCAGCGCCTTGATCGCCTTGGCATGCGGGCCGAGCCAGCCCTGGACTTGTCGGATCAGCGGATTCATTCAGTGTCCTCGGTGGCCTTCAGGCCGTGCTTGCCGCTCTTCGGGTTGTGCGGATCGAGTTCGTCCGGCACGTTCAGTTCGGGCAACGCGCCCGGCAGCGCGACGCGGCCGTTCAATGCGGCGCGCAGCTGGTACACGTAGGCGAGCACCTGGGCCACCGCGGCGAACAGCGCGGCCGGAATCTCGCGGTCGACCTCGGCGTGGGCATACAGCGCACGCGCCAGCACCGGCGCCTGCAGCACCGGCACCTTCGATTCCTTCGCGGTGTCGCGGATGCGCATCGCCATCAGGTCGGCGCCCTTGGCGACCACGCGGGGCGCGCCCATCTTGCCTTCGTCGTACTTCAGCGCGACGGCGTAGTGGGTCGGGTTCATCACGACGAGATCAGCGGTGGGCACCGCGGCCAACATGCGGCGATTGGCCATCTCGCGCATGCGGGCGCGGATCTTGGCCTTGATCTCCATGTTGCCTTCGACTTCCTTGTGCTCCTGCTTGACTTCCTGGTGGCTCATCTTCAGGCGCATCGCGTGCAGCTGGCGCTGCAGCGGCACGTCGACTGCGGCGAAGAGGGCCAGCGCCAGCAGCACCAGCAGCATGCCGCCGACGATGGTGCTGCCGACGTGCGACAGCGCCTGCGGCAGCGGCATCGACAGCGCACCGGCGAACATCTCGACGTGCGAGCGCAGGTACATCGCGCCGATGGTGCCGAGGATCAGCGCCAGCACGGCGCCCTTGATGGCTTCAATCAGCTGCTGCTTCGAGAACAGCTTGCCCATGCCGGTGATCGGGTTGAACTTGTCGAACTTGGGCGCGAGCGGCTTCATCGTCCAGACCCAGCCGCCGGCCGCGACCGCGACGGCCACGCCGACGAGCATCATCAGCAGGCCCATCGGCAGCACGACCCACAGCAGCTTGTGCGTGAGTTCGGAAAGGCGCTCGCCCATCGCCTCGGGGTTCTTGGCCATCACGGCGTTGAACTGCAGGCCGGACGCGAGCAGTTGCTGCAGCCAGCGCGCCAGCATCGGCGCCACCGCCACCAGCGCCGCGCCGCCGACCGCGATCGCCGCGAAGTGCGACAGATCGCGCGAACGCGCGACCTGGCCCTCGGTTCGGGCCTTGTCGAGTCGTCGCTGCGTGGCGGGTAGGTTGCGGTCTTGGTCGGACATGGCGGGGGCGGTGATGCGCTCCCGCGATTGTTCCGGGGTGGGCCAGGAACTTGAGGCGGATCAGAGGGGGGAAAGTGGGCCAGTTCTTCTCACTGAACAGAAGGACACGCAGGCAGATGGATTTCTTCTTCACTGAACCAATGGAGCGGCGGCGTTACTTAGTTCGGACCCGCATTTGCATCCTGAAGACGTAACCCCATGCTGCCCAAAATCACCTCCCCTACCCCCTCCCAGTCCGCCAGCCCGATGCCGCAAACAAGGCGTCCAACGGAAGAGCCCGGACAAAAAGCCGCCAGAGAGTCAGCAATCCGTACGCTTGAAGTGTTGTTAAGAGTAAGGGAGGAGGGTCTGCAGGGAGCAGCCCCTCAAGCCATCGAAGACATGCAAGTCTTGCTATTCAACATGTGCCGAAATTTGTCCTTCGCCGCTGTGGAGAGAAAATCGGACTGGAAGCAGCCAGCGATCGGCACACTAACTGCCATTAAAAAGCAATGGGATCATATAAAGAGTCAGACACCAGCGGAGGTGCATCAAACGGTCGACCGGCTCATTGCCGGTACCGAAAACGCATTGCTGGAAAATGACCTCAATGCGTTTAGAGTCATTTTTGAGCGATTGAGTCATATTTTCTCTGGCCCATCGAGCATCATCCCCAATAAGAAAACAGTATGGGTTGGGGTGCCTCGTCTATATCGCGATGAGCAACCACAAGTCGACCCCAGCAGCTATCTTCCAGAATGCCTAGGGCTGGAACGAAAATTTCTGAAACGCATGGAAGAACATGCGAAATATCTTCCGCCGCATGAAGCCAAAGAACTGATGTCGCATGTTGTCGGCCTTCTCGATCCGATTCCGAAAGAAAAGAAATCTGCAGATCACCTCCATGCGATGAATTTCTTGCTGGTGAAAGAAAAATTTCTTCGCGACACAACCCTTCCAGCTGAGATCATCAACATCATCGGGGAGTTCGCTGTCAACTCGAGAGCAGCCACGGTGACGCCAGCCAGGGAGCCCGAACGCGTTGTGCCTCCGAGAAAATCCGCGGCCAGCAGTTTCAAAGACAAGGTAGAAGGCCACTTAGCTTCCCTGAGGCAACCGGCGATAAAGAATGCGTTCCTGGATGGAGACCACAAAAAATTCGAGATCTTCCTGCAGAATATCGGTAAATACAGAAAAATAGGAAATCACAGCAAGGCCGACGAGAAACGTCTCCGGCAAGCGCAGAACGATTTGCAGAAATCACTGAGCAACAAGAATCACGGCGTTTACTGCACGACCTTGGAAGCATTTCATAAAGCATTACCGGACGGCACCGACATTTCCGACGGCAATTTCGAATCAAAAGAAACTGGTGGGCGTCACGAGTCAAGACTCAGCAAAATTTCCAAAGCCGCCAGCAACCTTCTGTCTCCGCGCGGCAAGAAGAAATAAAACATCAAGGCCGTCGAATGCACGACCTATTCCTGCACATCAAACACCCCAACTCCATCGAATCATGAAGAAACTTGTCAGCCCTCGGAAAATTCTCAGCGGTGTCAGAAAGCACTTCGCCAAAGAGTCAGCCGGCAAAAATTCAGGCAAACGGAGCCAAGAAAAGAAGAATGCTGCCGACACTTTGGAAACAGGATTTCAGCTTTCGAAGATCGCTTTTTCACGTGAACTGGTAGTTGGGCGATCAATAAGAGGGCTTCCCAACGTACCAACTGAATTGCTGGAGATTATCCATGCGTACAAGTACGATCTCGAACGCCCAGAGACCATGGATACTGAATTGGAACACCTGACGGAAGAAATTCTATCAAAGATCACGGAGCACAAAGATGATCCACTCAGAATATGCTCAACAATAGAGAAGTTCTTTCAAAAATTTCAGTCAGCCACACACGACACCTTGTGGTCTTCCGGAAAAGAAGCGAGCCACAATATTATCGGCTGCTTGGAATATCTGGCCTTATGCGTTCTGAATCATGATGCTGCAGCCGCGATCAATGAAATTGACAGGGTCCGCCAACTGACGTGGCGCGCCGTCAACCCCGGAGAACGTTTGCCCATTACCCTCACATCCGAGCGCCTATCCACCAAGCAGAGCGATATTTCAGAAAATGTCAACATTCAGGTGGAAACTATTCTTCGCAGAATTGAATTTCAATCGTTTGGCAGAATTATGTATGCAGATTTCAGGTGCGAGCTGCAAGATCATGCAAAATCAGGAATTGACAGCGGCAAGCTGAAGCGCACGGTGAAAACCGCACAGAAAAAGAAGGAAGCAATACTCAAGATGGGCTACAAAACAGAAAAGTTTCAAGAGCACATCGATGCACTCAATAATATACTTAAAGCCGACAAGGCTGGCGATGAGGAAATCAAATCTGTTATCGCCAATATATTGAAATGCTCGATCGAATCCGCCGTCCGAGACAGAAAAAACAGCGCATAGCGTCCCACGAACGGTCCTCTGCTTCCCAGTTGAGCTTGTACCTTCAGACTGAAATCAGGTCGCCGGAACGGCCCACGTCCTGCGGCCACCTGCCAGGGCGCTCACGTGCGATCCGACATGACACCCACACGACAAGTCGGACGCCCTGGCAGGGCGACAGGCTCCTCCCTGCGACGCCGGTGCCCGCAGCCGCCTACTGAAACCTGCTCAGCATCTGCTCCAGCGCCATCGTGAACGGCGCCTGCATCATCGGCAGCGTCAGCAGCACGCCCACCAGGCCGACGCCGAGCGTGATCGGGAAACCGACCGCGAAGATGTTCATCTGCTGGGCGATGCGCGAGATCACGCCCATCACCAGGTTCACGAACAGCAGCATCGTGACCATCGGCAGCGCGATCCACAGCCCCAGCTTGAACACCTCGGTGCCCCACAGCTGCGGCTGCAGCACCCGCAGGAAGCTGAACGGCTCGGCGCTGACCGGGAAGGCCTGGAAGCTCTGCACCATCGCCGCGATCATCAGCAGGTGGCCGTTGATGATGATGAACAGCCAACCGACGATGATGCCGAAGAAGCGGCCCACCGCATTGCCCTCGGCACCGCTCATCGGGTCGAAGAAGCCGGCGAAGTTCAGGCCCATCTGCAGCCCGACCAGCTCGCCGGCGAACTCGATCGCGGCGAACACGATGCGCGCCGAGAAGCCGAGCGTGATGCCGATCAGCACCTGCTGCAGCACCACCGCGTAGAGCATCGGCGAGTCGAGCGGGATCACCGGCATCGCCGGCAGCGAGGCCTGCGCGCTGATGGTGATCAGGAAGGCCAGGCCGACGCGCACCCGCACCGGCACGTTCTTCTGCGACAGCAGCGGCGCGCTGCTGAACAGCGCCAGCACGCGGATGAACGGCCACAGCAGTGGCGTCAGCCAGGCGGCGAGTTGGGCGTCGGTGAAGGTGAGCATGGTTGCTCAGCGCGAACGGCTGGTTGCGTCAGCCCACCACTGTCGGGATCGCGATCAACGTGCGCTGCACGTACTCGACCAGCGTCGTCAGCATCCACGGCCCGGCGAACATCAGCACCGCGACCGCCGCCACGATCTTCGGCACGAACGACAGCGTCTGCTCGTGGATCTGCGTCGCCGCCTGGAAGATGCTGACGAGCAGGCCGACGCCCAGCACCACCAGCAGCACCGGGGCCGAGACCATCAGCAGCAGGTACAGGCCCTGCTGGCCCAGCGTGAAGACTTGTTGGGAATCCATCGGAGTCTTTTCAGAAAGTTCAGGTCGAGAAGCTGGCGGCCAGCGACCCCAGCAGCAAATTCCAGCCATCGGCCAGCACGAACAGCATCAGCTTGAACGGCAGCGCCACCAGCACCGGGCTCAGCATCATCATCCCCAGGCTCATCAGTACGCTGGCGACGATCATGTCGATCACCAGGAACGGGATGAAGATCAGGAAGCCGATCTGGAACGCGCTCTTCAGCTCGCTCGTCACGAAGGCCGGCACCAGCACCTTGAACGGCACGTCGGCGGCCTTCACCGCGGCATCCACCTTCGCGAGCCTCGAGAACAGCATCAGGTCGGCCTGGCGCGTCTGCTTCAGCATGAAGGCACGCATCGGCACCTCGCCGCGCTTCAGCGCTTCGTCGAACGCGATCTTGTTCTCGGCGTAGGGCTGGTACGCGTCGGCGTAGACCTTGTCCAGCGTCGGGCTCATCACGAAGAAGGTCAGGAACAGGCTCAGCCCGACGATCACCTGGTTCGGCGGTGCCGATTGCGTGCCCATCGCCTGGCGCAGCAGGCTCAGCACGATCACGATGCGGGTGAAGCCCGTCATCATCAGCAGCACGGCCGGCAGGAACGACAGCGCGGTGAAGAACAGCAGCGTCTGGATCGGCACCGAGTAGCTGGTGCCGCCCGCGCCCTGCCCGACCAGCAGCGGCAGCGCGCCGTTGCCGACCGGTGCAGCCTGGGCTAAAGCCACTGCAGGAACGGCCGACAACACCGTCAAGGCAGCGATCGTGCCGATGCGGCGCACGCGGGCCGAAGAAAAGAATTGCTCAGCGTTCACCGTTGGACCCCTGGTCACGGCGGAAGCGCGACAAGATTTGTGCGAAGGCGGGATGCACCGCCGGCATCTGCGACGGCTGCGCCGCTTCGCTCTGCGGCGCCATGTTGTGCAGCACCGTGATGTTCTGCGGCGTGACGCCCAGCACCAGCCAGCGGCGCTCGTCGCCCTGCCCCACCTCGACGGTGACCAGGCGCTGGCTCGACGACAGGGGCAGCGCGGCCACGCTGCGCATCACGCCCAGCCCGCCGGCACCGCCCATCGGCGTGCGCTTGAGCAGCCACAGGGCCACCGGGATCATCGCGATGATCGCGACGAACCACATGAACGACGTGATCGCAGGTGACATCGCTCAGGCACCCTTGCTCAGGCGGCGCATGCGCTCGCTGGGGGTCACGATGTCGGTCAGCCGGATGCCGAACTTGTCGTTCACCACCACGACCTCGCCCTGTGCGATCAGGTAGCCGTTGACCAGCACGTCCATCGGCTCGCCGGCCAGCGCGTCGAGCTCGACCACCGAACCCTGCGCCAGCTGCAGGATGTGCTTGATCGGGATCCGCGTGCGACCCAGCTCCACGGTGAGCTGCACCGGGATGTCCAGGATCATGTTGATGTCGTTCGGCGCCGACGGCCCCGCACCCGACGCGAAGTTCGTGAACGCCACCGGCGAGACCTGCTCGGCCGCGTTCTGCACCTCGGAGGCGGTCTCGGGCTTGGTTTCGGCGAGTGCGGCGGCCCACTCGGCGGCCATCGCGTCCTCTTCGGACGGCGCTGCGTTGTCAGCTGACATTGTTTTCTCCCAACCAGCTCATGGACGAGGCGGTCAACAGTTGATCGATCTTCAAGGCGTACTTGCCGTTGGAGGTTCCGTAGTGGCAGTCGAACACCGGCACGCCCGACACCTTGGCCTGGATGCCGGCCTGCAGGTCGAGCTCGATGAAATCACCGGGCTTGAACGACAGCAGCTGCTCCACCGTGGCCGGCGCCTGCGCGAGCTCGGCCACCAGCTCGACCTCGGCCGACTGGATCTGCTGCTTCAGCAGGTTGACCCAGCGCTTGTCCGGCTCGTTGCTGTCGCCCTGGATGGTCGAATACAGCACGTCGCGGATCGGCTCCAGCGTCGAATACGGGATGCAGAAATGGATGGTGCCGGTGGTGTCGCCGATCTCCAGCGTGAAGCTGGTGGCGACGACGATCTCGCTCGGCGTCGCGATGTTGGCGAACTGCGGCTGCATCTCCGAGCGCTGGTATTCCAGCTCGAGCGGATAGATGCCGTGCCAGGCCTTCTTGTATTCCTCGGTCACCACGTCGACGAGGCGCGTGATGATGCGCTGCTCGGTCGGCGAGAAATCGCGGCCCTCGATGCGGGTGTGGAACTTGCCCGCGCCGCCGAACAGCGAATCGATCACCGCGAACACCAGCGTCGGGTCGCACACCACCAGGCCGCTGCCGCGCAGCGGGCGCACCGAGACGATGTTGAAGTTGGTCGGCACCACGATCTCGCGCAGGAAGGCGCTGTACTTCTGCACCTTGATGCCGCCGATCGAGATCTCCGGGCTCTTGCGGATGAAGTTGAACAGCCCGATGCGGATGTTGCGTGCGAATCGCTCGTTGATGATCTCCATCGTGGGCATGCGCCCACGGACGATCCGCTCCTGGCTGGCAATGTCGTAGTTGCGGATGCTGCCGTGCTGGACCTCTTCCTCTTCCAGCTTCTGGCTCTCTCCGGTGATGCCCTGCAACAGCGCATCGACTTCGTCTTGCGAAAGGATCTGCTGGTTCATGGCGTGGGCCCGGTCGTGACGACGAAGACCTGCATCACTGGATGATGAAGGTGGAGTAGTGCACGTGCGTGACCGGGTTGTGCACCGCGGGCTTGCGCTTTTTCTTGCTCTTCTTCGACTTCGGGGAGTCGTCGCTGTCGGCGTCGTCGGCATCGGCCTCGATGCCCAGCGGCAGCACGGCTTCGCGCATCACTTCGCGGGCGAGCTGGATCTTGCCCTCGCCTTCGAGCAGTTGCTGCGAGGTCTTGTGCGACATCACCATCAGGATGCCGCTGCGGATCGCCGGCATGTAGACCTTCAGCTGCTCGGCGAACTTCGGGTCGTCGACTTCCAGCGTGACGCCGATCTGCGCGAAACGCTCGGCATCCTTGTCGGCCAGGTTGACGACGAACACGTCCAGCGGCACGAAGGTCGGAACGGTCTTGTGCTCGTCCTTGGCGTGCTTCTCGGGCGCGGCGGCGCCGGCGTCCTCGCCGTCTTCTTCCTCGGCGGCTGCGGCGGCCGCGGCGGCCTTCTTCTTCATGACCACAACGGCGCCGCCACCGGCCAGCGCCAGCGCGAGCACGGCGGCCACGATGACGATCAGCTTCTTCTTGCCCTTCGGGGCTGCACCGGCAGGGGCGTCAGCGACGGCAGTGGACATGGAATTTCCCTCGATGGCCCCCCGTTCGACGGCGCCACGACGGCGCCGCACTCGCGGGTTGCAATGGGGAAATTATGGAAAGCGGGCGGAAATCCTAAAGCGCGAAAAGCGGGGGAAAACCACGCCGTTCGGCCGCCTGGCCTCAGGCGTAAAGATCAACGCCGCCGGCCGACACGCGGGCGGTGCTGCGGCGCGGGGTGGCCGCTTCCGCTGCTTCGACGCCGCCAATGCTGCTGCGCGAGCGGGATCCGCCCTCGCCGCGGCCCTGGCCGCCCTCCGACGAGCCCTGGCGCGCCTGCTGCGAGACACCGCCGCCGGTCAGCGTGAAACCGGCGTCGCGCAGCGCGGACGCCAGCTCGGGCAGCCCGCTCTCGATGAGCTGGCGGGTGCTCGCCATGTCGGCGCCGAAATCGACCTGCGCCTGCGTGCCGTCGATCGCGATCTGCACCGAGATCGGCCCCATCTCGGCCGGGTTCAGGTGCAGTTCGGCCTGCTGCACGCCGTCGGCAGCCAGCAGGCTGACCTGCACACCCAGCGATTGCGTGAAATCCGGCGCATCCACCGGTGTCGGCAGGTTGACGACGGTCGGGGCCTCGGCCGGCGCGCTCGGCGCGGTCGCGGCCAGCGCCGCCGCCAGCAGCGCGCCGTTGGCAGGCGCGGCATCGGTGCGCGCGCTGTCGCCGGCGCCATGCACCTGGGCCGCGACCTCTGGGAATGAGCTTGTCTTTTCGGCCGCCTCGGCGAGCAGCTTGGCGGCGGGCGCGTCGGCGCCCTGGAGTTGCGCCGCGCGGTCGGCGCGAGCGCCGGGCACTTCACCACCGCCGCCCAGCCGGCGTGCACCGCGGCCACCGCCTTCAGCGCCGGCCTTGCCACCGAGCGCATCGCCCGATTCGGCCTCACCCGCCTGGGCTTGGCCGCGGGCCAGCTTGCCGCCGGCCTGCGTGCTCGCGGCCGGCAGGTTCAGCCCGGCCAGCCAGCTGCCGAGCGACGGATCGAGCCCGGTCGCCGATCCGGCGCTGTCGGATGCGGTGGCATCGGTCGTTTCGTCACCGGAGGCGGCCTCGGCATCAGCAGGGGCCTTGCCTTCGGCGGCCTTCTGCCCGGCCTGCGGACGCTCGGTCGCCGCCGTGCGAGCGGGCGCTTGCGCGGTCTTCTGCGCAGCGGGTGCCGGTGGCGTGGCGGGTTTCGGGGCCGTTGCGGCAGGTTTCGGGGTCGGCGCGGCAGGCGCTGGCGCCGCGGCGGGCGGTGTCGCTTGCGCCTGCTGCCGCTGCTTCAGCATCTGCGAGAACGCATTGGCATGCGGCCCCTCGGGCGACGGCGCCAGGGGCCACGTGACCGCCTGCGGGTTGTTCGCGGAAAAGATCGGCAGGGACGACGACACGGCAGCGGACATGAAAGTGCCTGGACGGTGGATTCAGCGGTGGATCGGAAGGGGTGTCAGCCTGGCGGCGCTCAGGCCATCGGCGAGGCGCCGGCCTGGCTCAGCCGGTTCCAGGCGGCCCGCGCGGCGAACTCGTCGGTCTGCTTCTGCTCGCGGCGGTCGGACACCAGGCGCAGCTCCTGCAGCCGGCGCTCCAGCAGCTTGCGCACCGAGGCGACGCGCATCTCCTGCTCGCGCAGCAGCTGCAGCATGCGTTCGACGCGGCCTTGCGCATGCACGACGACGCGCTGCTGCTGGTCGATCGCCAGCGTCAGCCGCTGCATGAAGCCCTGGTAGTGCTGCATCACGTCCATCGTGCTGCTGCGGCTGAACTGCTCGCGAAAGCGCGCCTCGTACTCGCCGCGGTAGGTCGTCAACTGTTCGGCCTGCGCGGTCGCCGCGGTTTGCGCGTCGGTCGCGCGGCGCGATTCGGCCATCGCGGCGTCGCGCTCGCGCTCGGCCTGGCCCAGCAGCGCCATCAGCGGTTCAATCGAACGGTCGTTGCTCATCGAGGTACTCCTTCAATCGTCGTGATCAGGTGCCGAACAACTTGCGCAGATCCCGCACGCTGTTGTTCAGGCTGGCCGGCTTGTTCATGCCCTGCTGCAGCAGCTCGACCATCGGGCCGTGCAGCTTGACGGCGGCATCGAGCTCGCTGTCGTGGCCGGGCGAATACGCGCCCAGCTGGATCAGGTCGCGCGCCTTCGTGTACTTCGCACTCAGCTGGCGGAAGCGCCGCGCCGCGTCGATGTGCTCCTGCGGGCTGACGTTGTTCATCACCCGCGAGATCGAGCGTTCGACGTCGATCGCCGGGTAGTGCCCGGCCTCGGCCAGTTCGCGCGACAGCACGATGTGGCCGTCGAGGATGCCGCGCGCCGCATCGGCGATCGGGTCCTGCTGGTCGTCGCCCTCGCTCAGCACGGTGTAGAACGCGGTGATCGAGCCGACGCCGTGGATGCCGTTGCCGCTGCGCTCCACCAGCTGCGGCAGCTTCGCGAAGCAGCTCGGCGGGTAGCCCTTGGTGGCAGGCGGCTCGCCGATCGCCAGCGCGATCTCGCGCTGCGCCATCGCGAAGCGGGTCAGCGAATCCATCAGCAGCAGCACGTGCTGGCCGCGGTCGCGGAAGTGCTCGGCGATCGCGGTCGCGTAGCTCGCGCCCTGCAGCCGGGTCAGCGGCGGCGCATCGGCCGGCGCGGCCACCACCACCGAGCGGCGCAGGCCTTCCTCGCCGAGGATGTCCTCGATGAATTCCTTCACTTCGCGGCCGCGTTCGCCGATCAGGCCGACCACGATCACGTCGGCCGCGGTGTAGCGCGCCATCATCCCGAGCAGCACCGACTTGCCGACGCCGGTGCCGGCGAACAGCCCGATGCGCTGGCCGCGGCCCACCGTCAGCATCGCGTTGATCGCCCGCACGCCGGTGTCCAGCGGCTGGCGGATCGGGTCGCGGTCCATCGCGTTGATCGGGCGGCGCACCAGCGGCTCGTTGTGCACGCTGCCGAGCGGCCCCTTGCGGTCCATCGGCATGCCCTGCGAATCGACGACGCGGCCGAGCAGCCCGTCGCCCATCGGCAGGTGCAGCGTGCGGTCTTCGCTGCGCCGCCATTGGTGTTGCGTCGCGCCCAGCAGCAGCGGCACGATCGGCGACGGCCGCGGCACGACGCGCGCGCCGCTGGCCAGGCCGTGGATCTCGCCGGTGGGCATCAGGTAGGCGCGGTCGCCCGAGAAGCCGACCACCTCGGCCAGCACCGGCGGCTGGCCGTCCATGCGCACCTCGCAGACCGAGCCGACCGGCACGCGCAGGCCGGCGGCCTCGAGCACCAGCCCGGCCACGCGCACCAGCGTGCCCTGCGTCTCCAGCGGCATCGCATCGGCCGAGAAGTTCTTCAGGTCGCCGAGGTAGCGCTGCCACTTGTCGGTGCTGGCGACTGCTTTCGATTCTTGCTTCGACGTGATCATGCGGGCTCACCGTTCTCGTCGATCTCGGGCAGCGGCGGTTCGTCGCCTTCCCATTCCTGTTCGCAGCCGACCGAGGCGGCGACCCGGCGCCAGCGCGCCTCGAGCGTCGCGTCGATCACGCCGATGTCGGATTCGACCAGGCAGCCGCCGCGCAGCACGTCGGCATCGGACAGCAGGCGCGCGCCGCGCGCGGCCAGCACGTCGGCCGCGCCCTGCGCGACCAGCGCATGGTCGTCCGGGTGCACCCGCACGGTGATGTGGCGGGCGCTCAGCAGCAGCGTGTCGACCGCCTCGGTCGCGACCACCGCGACCAGCTCGGGCTTCATGCTCAGCTCGCTGCGCACCATCTGCTTGGCCAGCTGCGTGGCGGTGACGGCCAGCGCGCGCGCCATGTCCTGCTGCAGGTCGTCGAGCTGCTGGCCGAAGCCCTGCACGATCGCGCCGACCTGCGCGGTGACCTGCGCCGCGTAGCTCTGCTTGAAGCCGTCGAGCGCGACCAGCCCGTCGCGGTAGCCGTCCTGGTAGCCGGTCTGGCGCACCTGCTTGAGCTGCGCCATCAGTTCGTCGACCGGGTTCGGCGCCGGCGGGGCCGGCGGCTCGGGCCGGTGCACGCCGGTGTTCGGCGTCTCGTTGCCGCCGGACAGCGAGCCGGGCGTCCACGCGGCGAACGAGTTCAACTCCTCGCGCGGGATGAAGCGGCTGTAGCTGTTGGCCGGCTTCGAGCCGGGCGGCGGCGGCACCTGCCGCGGGCCGTTCGGCTTAGAGGAACTGGTCATCGCCGCCGCCTCCGAGCACGATCTGGCCTTCATCGCTCAGGCGACGCACGATCTTCAGCATTTCCTTCTGCTCGGCCTCGACCTCGCTGACGCGCACCGGGCCGCGCGATTCCAGGTCTTCGCGCAGCGTCTCGGCGGCGCGCGTGGACATGTTGCGGAACACCTTCTCGCGCATCTCCGGCGTCGCACCCTTCAGTGCGATCACCAGCGATTCGGACTGCACTTCCTTCAGCAGCAGCTGGATGCCCTTGTCGTCGACCTTCTCCAGGTCGTCGAAGGTGAACATGTTGTCCATGATCTTCTGGGCCAGCTCGTTGTCGGCCTCGCGCACGTAGTCGAGCACCGAGGTCTCGATGCTGCCGCCCATCAGGTTGATCATCTCGGCCGCGGTCTTCACGCCGCCGAGCGAGGCCTTGCGCAGCTTGTCGCCGCCGGCCAGCACCTTGCTCATCACGTCGTTCAGGTCCTTCAGCGCCGACGGCTGGATGCCGTCGAGCGTCGCGATGCGCACCACCACCTCGTTGCGCTGGCGCTCGGTGAAGCACTTCAGCACCGACGAGGCCTGGTCGTAGTCCAGGTGCACCAGGATCGCCGCGACGATCTGCGGGTGCTCGTTGCGCAGCAGCTCGGCCACCGAGCTCGCGTCCATCCACTTCAGGCTCTCGATGCCGCTGGTGTCGCCGCCCTGCAGGATGCGGTCGATCAGCAGGTTGGCCTTGTCGTCGCCGAGCGCCTTGCGCAGCACGCTCTTGATGTATTCGTCGTTGTCGGTGACGAGCAGGCTCTGCTCCTGGGCCTGGTTGGCGAAGCGCTCCAGCACCGTCTCCACGCGCTCGCGCGGGATGGTCTTCATCCTGGCGATGGTTTCGCCGAGGCCTTGCACCTCTTTCGGCGTCAGGTGCTTGAACACCTCGGAGGCTTCCTCCTCGCCGAGCGACATCATCAAGATTGCCGCGTCTTCCAGTCCCTTGGTGTCCATGTCTCTTCCGTGGTTCTTGTGATGGCCGAGGATCAGGCGGCTTCGCCGCTGACCCAGTCGCGCACGATGCTGGCCACGGCACCCGGGTTGTCCTTGGCATAGGCGCGGGCGGCGATCAGCGTCGGGCTGATGCGCGGCGATTCGAGCATCGGCAGCTTCGCGGCGGCGTCGTGGCCGAGCTTCGGCAGCGACTCGGCGTCGTCGACCATCGCGTCCAGCGTGTTGCCGCGCGCATCGACCGGCGGCAGCGGTTGCGGCAGCGCGGCCTTCAGCGCCGGGCGGATCAGCCCGAACACGATCACCATCGCGACCAGGGCCAGCGAGCCCGGCACCGCGGCGGCGCGCAGCATGTCCAGCGTCTGCGGCTGCTTCCAGATCGGCGTGGTGTCGGGCTCGATCTTCTCGATGCGGAACGGCGCGTTGATCACCTTCACCGAATCGCCGCGCTCCTGCTTGAAGCCGATGCTCTCGCGCACCAGCACGTTCAGCTTCTCGATCTCGTCCGGCGTCAGCGGCACGGTGGTGGTCTTGCCCTTGGCGTCGGTCACGCTGCGGTGGTTGACGACCACGGCGGCGTTCAGGCGCTTGACGGTGCCGGTGGCATTGCGCGTCACCCGCACGGTCTTGTCGACCTCGTAGTTGGTGACGGCTTCCTTGCGGGTGTTGGTGTTGCTGGCGGCGCCGTTCTGCGCGGTCTGCAGCGGCTGGGCGGCGCCCGTCACCGGGGCGGTCGCCGGCACCGGCGGCTGGTTCGACGCGGCACCGGGGATGCCGGTGGCGCCCGCGCCGCTCTGCCCCATCTGCTCGCTGCTCTGCTGGCTGCGCACGCTGGCCTGGGCGTTCTCGCCCTGGTTGGGCTTGAACTCCTCGGCGGTGGATTCGATCTGCGAGAAGTCGACGTCGGCGGTGACCTGCGCGCGCAGGTTGTCGCGGCCGATCACCGGCTCCAGGATGTCGAGGATGCGCTTGTTGTAGCTGGCCTCGATCTGGTTCACGTACTGCAGCTGCTGCGCGTCGAGCCCGGCGCCGTTGCTGGTTTCGGGCGCGGCCGACAGCAGCGTGCCGGTCTGGTCGAGCACGCTGACGGCCTTCGGGTTCATCTCGGGCACGCTGGACGACACCAGGTGCACGATGCCGGCGATCTGCGAGCGGTCGAGCGTGCGGCCCGGGTGCAGCGTCAGCATCACCGAGGCGCTCGGCTTCTGCTGTTCGCGGAAGAAGCCGTTCTGGTTCGGCAGCGCCAGGTGCACGCGGGCGTTCTGCACCGCCGACATCGCGGTGATCGAGCGGGTGAGTTCGCCTTCGAGGCCGCGCTGGAAGGTCAGGCGTTCCTGGAACTGGGTCTGGCCGAACTTGGCGCCGTCCATCAGCTCGAAGCCGACGATCGAGCCCTTGGGCAGGCCGGCCGACGCGAGCTTCAGGCGCAGGTCGTGAACCTGTGCCGCCGGCACCAGAATCGCGCCGCCGCCGTCGGAATAGCGGTACGGCACGTTCATCTGCGACAGCTGGGCAATGATCGCGCCGCCGTCCTTCTCGGACAGGTTGGCGTACAGCACCTTGTAGTCGCCCTGGCTGCTCCACAGCGTGATGGCGGCGAGCACCGCGATCAGCGCCGCGATGCCGAGGCCGAGGCTTGCCTTGCTCTTGGCCGGCAGCGCCGCCAGGCGCGCGCCGAACCCCGCCGGCACGGTGAGCTGGCTGGGGTTGGCAAGGGTGACCGCGTTGTCCATGTTGTTCGCTTGGTGCTGTGACGGCAAAGGCCGCTGACGGAAGCGATTATTTGGAAACTTGAGGTTTCAATTGCGTTGAACAGCCTGGGAAATGGCCTGCAGTTCGCCCCATCCGACTTCAGGGCCTTGTCTACAGTCCGTTCCCATGGACGTCACCCTCAAGCCCTTCAATTTCGCGCAGGCTGCGGCCCGTGCGGGGATGAACCCGAACGGCACGCCGCTGGTCAACGGCAGCAAGGCCACCGAGGGCGCGGGCTTCCAGCAGGCGCTGACGCAGGCGCTGCGCTCGGTGAGCGATTCGCAGAACAAGTCCGACGAGATGCAGCGCCAGGTGTCGCTGGGCAACCCGACGGTCAGCCTGGAAGAGACGATGGTCGCGATGCAGAAATCGCAGATCGGGTTCCAGGCCACGCTGCAGGTGCGCAACCGGCTGGTGCAGGCTTACTCCGACATCATGAACATGTCGGTGTAACGCGTTGTTGCAGCCTCAGGCCGTGACGTAGTAGACGATCGACGGCCACCCCCCATTCGCGTGTACCCGGAGGCGCAAGCGCCTGAACTTCGGGACAATGGTGGTTGTTATCTGATGCCGCCGAGTTGCCACAAGGTGCACGCGGGGCGTCTCACCGTTGGGCTGCTGTTTGAAATCCGCGTTTGCCATTCCAGGGCTGCTTGTCGCCGCCCTCGTGACCTGCCTGCCCGCCCATGCCGACGACGCCGTCGAGCAGATGGTGGCCGGCATCGATGCCGTTCTCTACGTCTGCACGCCGGTCGACCCGAAGAGCATGAAGCCGGGGCAGGACATGCTCGCGCAGCTCGCGGCCAAGACCAAGTCGGACTTGTCGGCCGTGCGCAAGAGCGACGGCTACCGCGCCACCTACAACTCCGAGCTGAACCGGATGCTGTCGATGCCGGCGAAGGACAAGCTGGCCACCTGCCAGCGAGCCTTCTGACCAGCGCAGGCCCTTACTTCAGGGCCTTGTAGCGCAGCCGCTTCGGCTTCGCGCCTTCTTCGCCCAGGCGGCGCTTCTTGTCGGCCTCGTACTCCTGGTAGTTGCCGTCGAAGAACACCCACTTCGAATCGCCTTCACAGGCGAGGATGTGCGTCGCGATGCGGTCCAGGAACCAGCGATCGTGGCTGATGACCATGATGCTGCCGGCGAACTCGAGCAGCGCGTCTTCCAGCGCACGCAGCGTTTCGACGTCGAGGTCGTTCGACGGTTCGTCGAGCATCAGCACGTTGCCGCCCTGCGCCAGCGTCTTCGCCAGATGCAGGCGCCCGCGCTCGCCGCCCGACAGGCTGCCCACCAGCTTCTGCTGGTCGTTGCCCTTGAAGTTGAAGCGGCCGATGTAGGCGCGCGACGGCATCACGAACTTGCCGACGATGATGTTGTCGAGCCCGCCCGAGACGTCCTGCCACACGGTCTTGTCGGCTTCGAGCGATTCGCGGCTCTGTTCGACGAAGGCCATCTTCGCGGTCGGGCCGATCTTCACGGTGCCCGAATCCGGCTGCTCCTTGCCGGCGATCATGCGGAACAGCGTCGACTTGCCGGCGCCGTTCGGGCCGATGATGCCGACGATCGCGCCGGCCGGCACCTTGAAGCTCAGGTCGTCGATCAGCACGCGGTCGCCGAAGCTCTTGCTGACGTTGCTGAACTCGATCACCTCGTGGCCCAGGCGGTCGGACACCGGGATGAAGATCTCGTTGGTCTCGTTGCGCTTCTGGTAGTCGACGTCGCTCAGTTCCTCGAAGCGGGCCAGGCGCGCCTTGCTCTTGGCCTGGCGGCCCTTCGGGTTCTGGCGCACCCACTCCAGTTCCTTCTTCATCGCCTTGGTGCGCGCGTCTTCGGTCTTCTGCTCCTGCTCGAGGCGCTGTTCCTTCTGGTCGAGCCAGGTGCTGTAGTTGCCCTTGTACGGAATGCCGCGGCCGCGGTCGAGTTCGAGAATCCATTCGGCCGCGTTGTCGAGGAAGTAGCGATCGTGGGTGATGGCCACCACGGTGCCGCTGAAGCGGCTCAGGAACTGCTCCAGCCAATCGACCGACTCGGCGTCCAGGTGGTTGGTGGGTTCGTCGAGCAGCAGCATGTCGGGCTTGGACAGCAGCAGGCGGCACAGCGCGACGCGGCGCTTCTCGCCGCCCGACAGCTTGCCGACCACGGCTTCCCAGGGCGGCAGGCGCAGCGCATCGGCCGCGATCTCGAGCTGCAGGTCGGTGTTCTCGCTGCCGGCGGCGGCGATGACGGCTTCGAGCTCGGCCTGCTCGGCAGCCAGCGCATCGAAATCGGCATCGGGCTCGGCGTATTCGGCATACACCTCGTCGAGGCGCTTCTTCGCGGCCAGCGAGCCGCCCAGGCCTTCTTCGACCGCCTGGCGCACCGTCTGGTCGGGCGCCATCACCGGCTCCTGCGGCAGGTAGCCGATGCGCAGGTTGGGCGCCGGCGTGGCCTCGCCTTCGATGTCCTTGTCGATGCCGGCCATGATCTTCAGCAGCGTGCTCTTGCCGGAACCGTTCAGGCCGAGCACGCCGATCTTGGCGCCGGGGAAGAAGCTGAGGGAGATGTCCTTGAGGATCTGGCGCTTGGGCGGGACGATCTTGCCCACGCGGTTCATCGTGAATACGTACTGAGCCATGGCGTGTGGTCCTGGAGAGCGGAAGAGCTGGGGGTGGAGCAGGAATGGCCGGCCGCAGAACGCGGCGCCAAAACCGGTATTGTCGCCGCTCCGCGGGCCGTGCCGCGCCGGCGCGCGGATCAAGCCCGCGCCGACCCCGCAGTTCGGCCGATGAAATCGCGTTCAGCAGGTAGAATGCCGGCACCAGCGCAGACACCAGTCACTTCGCTGCCGTCATCCCTGACCTGAGCCTCGCGCTCACCTCACCGTCTGCCTGCGACTGGCGCCGAAGTTCTCGGCGACGGGCCGATCTCCTGATGGATCCCCATGTCTTTTGACACCCTCGGCTTGTCCGAGCCCCTGCTGCGTGCCGTTCACGAACAGGGCTATACCGTTCCCACCCCCATCCAGGCACAGGCCATCCCGGCCGTGCTGTCCGGCGGCGACCTGCTCGCCGGCGCCCAGACCGGCACCGGCAAGACCGCCGGCTTCACGCTGCCGATGCTGCAGCGCCTGTCGGCCAAGCCGGCGGTGCGCGATGCACGCGGCAAGCTGCCGATCCGCGCACTGATCCTCACCCCCACGCGCGAACTCGCGGCGCAGGTCGAAGAAAGCGTTCGCACCTACGGCAAGTACCTGCAGCTCACCTCGATGGTGATGTTCGGCGGCGTCGGCATGCAGCCGCAGATCGACCGCCTGCGCAAGGGCGTCGACATCCTGGTGGCCACGCCCGGCCGCCTGCTCGACCACCACCAGCAGCGCACGCTCGACCTGAGCCACGTCGAGATCTTCGTGCTCGACGAAGCCGACCGCATGCTCGACATGGGCTTCATCCACGACATCAAGAAGGTGCTGGCGATCGTGCCGGCGCAGAAGCAGAGCCTGCTGTTCTCGGCCACCTTCAGCGACGAGATCAAGACGCTGGCCGACCGCCTGCTGAACAAGCCGGCGCTGATCGAAGTGGCGCGCCGCAACCAGACCAACGACGCGATCGCGCAGAAGGTCCACCCGGTCGGCCGCGAGATGAAGAAAGAGCTGCTGACGCACCTGATCAAGTCGAACGACTGGAACCAGGTGCTGGTCTTCACGCGCATGAAGCACGGCGCGAACCGGCTGGTCGAGCACCTGCTGAAGCAGGACATCAGCGCGATGGCGATCCACGGCAACAAGAGCCAGAGCGCGCGCACCAAGGCGCTGGCCGACTTCAAGACCGGCGACCTGCAGGTGCTGGTGGCGACCGACATCGCGGCGCGCGGCATCGACATCGACCAGCTGCCGCACGTCGTCAACTTCGAGCTGCCGAACGTGCCCGAAGACTATGTGCACCGCATCGGCCGCACCGGCCGCGCGGGCGCGCTGGGCGAGGCGGTCTCGCTGGTGTGCGTCGACGAGAACGGCTTCCTGCGTGACATCGAGAAGCTGATCAAGCGCGAGATCCCGAAAGAAATCGTGTCGGGCTTCGAGCCGGGTGCCAATGAGCGTCCCGAGCCGATCGTGCTCGGCCGCATGGTGATCGGCGAAGGCGCCGGCCGTGGCGGCCATCGGCATGCCGGTGGTGGTGGTGGCGGTGGCGGCCGTGGTGCTGGCGGCGGTGGTGGACACGGCGGCGGCGGTGGCCGCGGGCGTGACAGCCGTGGCGGTGGCGGTGGCGGATCGGCACCGGCACGCACCGGCGGTGGTGGTGGCAGTGGCGGTGGCCAAGGCCACGCCCGCACCGGTGATGGCGGCCAGGCGCCGGCCACGTCGGCAGCGCGCACCAGCAGCGGCCCGCGTCCGGCAACGCCGGGCAACGGCCCGCGCCGCGACGGCGCCAAGCCGGCACCGCGCCTGACCCAGCCGAAGCGCTGAAGCGCTGAAATCACGGCTGTCTGACAGTTGCCGAGGGAGTCGGCACTCACAGACAGCCGGATTTGTATCCAGTTGTTCCGCACATCGCGGGGATCACGCCGACGGCGCCTGAGGCCTGTCGCGTCTGGATACATGTCGAGCCGACATGGGGCGTACCGTCGACGCCCGCCCATTCGACTCGAGAGAACACCCCATGGACAGCACCTGGCACACGGCCTGGCAAGGGCCGGACATCGTCGTTTTTCATGACGATGCCGAAGTCGACCGCTTCAAGGCCGCCGACGTGCAGCGCGTGATCTTCGTGCAGCACGGCAGTGGCGAGCACCTCGGCGACCTGTCGTACTCGGTGGTGCAGCTGCCCGACGAGTTCCTGCTGCTGCCCGCGAACACCGGCTTTGCCGGCCGCGTGCACTTCGAGCGGCTGGCCTTCTGGGCCGAGAAGCGCTGCGTCTTCTGGGCGCATGAATCGCATGCCCCGCTGCCGGGGCGCCTGCGCCGTGGTCTGCGCCTGCTGAAGCCTGCACTGCCGATCTTCGGACGCGTGGCGCGTGTCGACCTTGACGACTCGATCGCCCGCTGGACGCTGACCGGTCCGCAGACCTGGGACGAGCGCAAGTGGCAGCGGATCGCGTTGAGCCGGCCGTTCGCGACGGCGGTGGAGGCGGCGAAGCCGCGATTGCGCGCCTGATCGTCTTGATTTTTGGCCAACAAAAAACCCGGCCTGGGCCGGGTTTCCTGTGCCTTTGGGCGCTGACGCCCGGAAAGCTGCCTGGATCTCAGGCGGCCTTCTTTTCAGCCTTCGCCTTCTTGGCCTTCTTGGTCGACTTCTTGGCGACCTTCTTGTCGGCAGCGGCCGGAGCCGCTTCCTTGGCAGCCGGGGCTGCAGCGGCCGGAGCCGAAGCAGCTTGGGCGAATGCGCCCAGCGAGAAGGTGGCGGCGATCAGCGCGGCGATGAGTTTGTTCATGGGGAGCTCCTTTGCAAAGGTCGAGCAACACGCTCCCGGGCACAACGGCAGCTTCAGCACCTTCGTTGACGAAAAGTCAGCGTTTATTTACGAAGAGCTCGTGAGCGTGACATTCGTCAAGCCGCAGCACCGGTGTGGCGCAGCAATCGACCGGCTCCAGCAGCGCCCACCAGTCGGCCAGCGTTCGGGTTAACACCAGGGCCGCCAGCGCATCGCGCAAGGCCAGCGACTCGGTGCCGCCCACCTGCAGCCCCAGCGACCAGTGCCGGCCCGACCACCCGGGTCGATCGAGCGCCGTGCAGAGGTGCCGCCAGAACGGCAGCTCCAGCGCGCCGATCGCGAGGTGGCGGCCATCGGCCGTGCGGTAGACGCCGTAGCACGGCGCGCCGCCGGACAGCAGGTCGTGGCCCGGCACCGGGGCGCGTCCGGTCTGCGCGACCACCAGGTCGGCCAGCACCTGGTGGCGGCGCACTTCGTGCGTCATCGAGATGTCGACATGCCGCCCACTGCCGCCGCGCTGCACCGCGAGCAAGGCCGCGAGGATGCCGGCCACCGCCGCCTGCGTGCCGCCCATCAGGTCGCCGATCTGGAAGTTCGGCGCGATCGGTTCGCCCTCGGCCGTGGCCAGCTGGTGCAGCACGCCGGCCATCGCGATGTAGTTGATGTCATGACCGGCCCGTTGCGCCCACGGCCCGGTCTGGCCATAGCCGCTGATCGAGCACATCACGAGCCGCGGGTTGCGCGCCGACAGCACCGGCCAGCCCAGCCCGAGCCGCTCCATCGCGCCGGGCCGGAAGCCTTCGATCAGCACATCGGCCCGCGCCACCTCGTCGAGCAGCACGGCGCGGTCGGCTGCGTCGCGCAGGTCCAGCGTGCGCAGCGACTTGCCTTCGTTCAGCCGGCGGAACATCAGCGCCGGCTCACCCGCCGCGCGCTCGGCATCGCTGCGCCACAGCTCGCGCGCACCATCTTGCTGGCCGGGCGGGCCCTCGATCTTCAGCACCTCGGCACCCAGGCGCTGCAGTTCCAGCGCCGCCAGCGGGCCGGGCAGCAGCCGCGTCAGGTCGACGACCTTCATGCCGTCGAGCGGCAACGGGTCCCGGATTGCGCTGCGCTCCATCCGGGCTACGACATCACTCGAATTTTCCTTCGCGCATCCATTTCGTCGCGACCCACTTCTCGCCTTCGAGCACCGGCGCGCCGCCGTGCAGCGTGCGCGTCATCGGGTGCGGCCGGTCGTAGCTGAAGAACACCGCATTGCCCTTGACCGGCGCGACCTCCAGGTGCACGTCGGGGAAGGTGGTGGCACCGCCGCGCTTCGGCGAGTTCAGGTAGACCACCAGCGTGCCGACACGCTGGCCGCCGCGCTTCAGGATGGTCGGCGTGCCGGGTTGCGCCGGGTCGAAGTAATCGTAGTGCGGCTTGTACTCGGCGCCCGGCTGGTAGCGCAGGATCTGCAGACCCTCGCCGTTGTCGAGCGGCCAGTTCAGCAGCTTCGCGATGCGCTCCTCGACGCGCGCGCAGATCGGGTTCTCGGCGCGACCGAAGAACATGCCCTCGCTGGTGCGTGCGACGTTGACCTCGCTCGCGCCGGTGGTCGTGACGACCGTCTCGGAGCGGGCCAGCCGCTGGCGCGCCTGCGCGACGAGTTCGTCGCACTCGGCCTCGGTCATCAGCCCGCCGAACACGACGACGCGCGGGTTGCGCATCGCCATCACGATCTTGACTTCATGGCCGTCGACCACGATCGAACCTGGCGCATCGAGCAGGTCGGGCTCGGGGACTGGAACCGGTACCGGCAGGCCGTTCGCCTTGGCGTGGTCCTTCAGGAAGCCCTGCAGCGTGTTCTCGAGCGCATCGATCGCGACGTCTTCGGTCCAGCCGCTGTCGATCATGGACTTCAGGACGTCGTCCGGGCTGCGACCGGCCTTGGCCTGGTCGACGATCCATTGCCGCAGTTCGGGCGTGATGTTCTGCTTGGTCGTGCTGTTCATGGTGGGTTCAGCTCAAGTGGACTCGGCCTGCCCGCCCTCGGGCAGGCGGCGTCGAAAGACCAGCCGGTCGGGTTGCGACGCGGCAGGATCGAAACGGTAACCGTCGGCGTTGAATTTATCCAGCCCCTTCGGCGTGGCCAGCCGCTTCTTGACGGCATGGCGGGCCATCAGCCCGCGGGCGCGCTTGGCGAAGAAGCTGATGACCTTGTACTGGCCGTTCTTCCAGTCCTCGAACACGCATTCGACGACCCGCGCCTTCAGCACCTTGCGGCGCACGGCGCGGAAATACTCGTTCGATGCGAGGTTGACGATGACCGGGCTGGCATCGGCCGCGAGGCGCTCGTTCAGGTGCTCAGCCAGCGTGTCGCCCCAGTAGTCGTACAGCGTGGCGCCGCGCGCCGTCGGCAGGGCCGTGCCCATCTCGAGCCGGTAGGGCTGCATGCGGTCGAGCGGGCGCAGCACGCCGTACAGGCCCGACAGGATGCACAGGTGGTCCTGCGCCCAGGCCAGGTCGGTGTCGCTCAGCGTCGGGGCCTTCAGGCCGTCGTAGACGTCGCCGTCGAACGCGAGCGCGGCCGGCCGGCTGTTGGCCTCGGTGAAGCGCGGGCTCCAGGCCGCATAGCGCTCGACGTTGAGGGTCGACAGCGATTCGGAGAGGTGCATCAGCGCCGCGATGTCGGCGACCGACTGCGTCTTCAGCACCTTGATCAGCTCCGCCGAGCGGGGCAGGAAGGACGGCATCGTCGGCTCGTGCGCGGTGCGCAGCGGCGTGTCGTAGTCGAGGGTCTTGGCGGGCGAGAGCAGGAACAGCATGAAGCCGGGGCGCGGTGCGAAAGGAAACACGGAAACCCCGAACTCTATCGAATCGGCGTGCAACATCTGGTTTCCAGGTGTGCCCGCGGCTTCAGGCGCATCAACGGAAATCGCGACTTCGTGCCACCAATCCGCCGAGAAGTGGGGTGTGGTCGATCATCTTGACCGCCAGCAGGTGCATCACGTCGCCCTGCCGCTGCCACTGGCCGTAGACCGTCAACAGCCGCGAACCGAGCAAGGCCTGGCGCTGGGTTTCGAACACGCGCGGCCAGACGATGATGTTGACCGCACCGGTCTCGTCCTCCAGCGTGACGAAGACCGTGCCCTTGGCGGTCTGTGGCCGCTGCCGGTGCGTGACCAGCCCGCTCGCGCGCGCCAGCCGCCCGTCGGGGTAGCCGCGCAGCACGGCCGCGGTCTGCACCTGGAAGGCCTCGAGCTGCGGGCGCAGCAGCGCGAGCGGGTGGCGCTTCAGCGTCAGCCCGAGCGCCTGGTAGTCGGCCAGCGTCTCGTCGGCTTCGGCCGGCGCGGGCAGCAGCAGCGCAGGCTCGTCGATGCGGGTGCGGCTCAGCATCGCGGTGGGCCGCGTGTCGACGCCGGCCACCGCCCAGGCCGCCTGGTGACGGTGGCCGCTCAGGCTGTGCAGCGCATCGGCCTGGGCCAGCGACTGCAGCTCGTGCGCATTCAGCGCGGCGCGGCGCGCCAGGTCTTCGGGGCTCGCGAAGGCGCCGTGCTCGCGGGCCGCGGCGATGCGCCGGCCCGCGGCCTCGGACAAGCCGCCGACGCGGTTCAGCCCCAGCCGCACCGGCTGCAGCCCGGCGTCCGACCCAGGCTCGTCCAGCGGCCACTCCAGCGTGCAGTCCCACTCGCTGCAATCCACGTCGACCGGCCGCACCTCGACGCCGTGCTCGCGCGCATCGCGCACCAGTTGCGCCGGGCCATAGAAGCCCATCGGCTGGCTGTTCAGCAGCGCGGCCAGGAACGCATCGGGGTGGTGGCACTTGATCCAGCTGCTGTCGTAGGCGAGCAGCGCGAAGCCTGCCGCATGGCTCTCCGGGAAGCCGTATTCGCCGAAGCCCTCCATCTGCTTGAAGATGCGCTCGGCGTAATCGAGCTCGTAGCCCTTGGCGACCATGCGGCCCACCAGCCGCTCGTGGAACGGCCCGAGCCCGCCCTTGCGCTTCCAGGCGGCCATCGCGCGGCGCAGCTGGTCGGCCTCGCCCTGCGTGAAGTCGGCCGCCAGCATCGCGATCTGCATCACCTGCTCCTGGAAGATCGGCACGCCCTTCGTGCGCTCCAGCGCGGGCCACAAAGGCTCAGGGCAGTCGATCTCCTCGATCGGCAGGTTGCGGTTCTTCAGGTAGGGGTGGACCATGCCGCCCTGGATCGGGCCGGGCCGCACGATCGCCACCTCGACCACCAGGTCGTAGTAGGTGCGCGGCTGCAGGCGCGGCAGCATGCTCATCTGCGCCCGGCTCTCGATCTGGAACACGCCGACGGTGTCGGCCTTGCAGATCATGTCGTAGGTGGGCGTATCGCCCTCGGCGATGTCCTGCAGGCGGAATGCATGGCCCTGCTTGTGGCCGATGAACTCGAGCGCGCGGCGCAGCGCGCTGAGCATGCCGAGCGCGAGGATGTCGACCTTGATGAGCCCGAGCGCGTCGAGGTCGTCCTTGTCCCACTGCACGACGCTGCGGTCTTCCATCGCGGCGTTCTCGACCGGCACCAGCTGCTCGATCTGGTCGCGCGCGATCACGAAGCCGCCCGGGTGCTGGCTCAGGTGGCGCGGAAAGCCCACCAACATGCCGGTCAGCTCGGCCCATTGCCGCACGACCATCGAATCGGGGTCGAAGCCGTTCTCGCGCAGGCGCTCGGCGCTGATGCCGCGGCCGTCGAACCACTGCTGGCTCTTCGAGAGGGCGTCGATGCGCTGCAGGTCGATGCCGAGCGCGCGGCCGACGTCGCGCACCGCGCTGCGCGGCCGGTAGCTGATGACGACCGCGGTGAGCGCCGCGCGATGGCGGCCGTACTTGCGGTAGATGTACTGGATGACCTCTTCGCGGCGCTGGTGCTCGAAGTCGATGTCGATGTCGGGCGGCTCGTTGCGCTCGGCGCTGATGAAGCGGCCGAACAGCAGCGTGGCGCGCCCGGGATCGACCTCGGTCACCTCGAGGCAGTAGCAGACCACCGAGTTGGCCGCGCTGCCGCGCCCCTGGCACAGGATGTCGCGATCGCGCGCCCAGCGCACGATGTCGGCGACCGTCAGAAAGTAGGCCTCGTAGCCGAGCTGCTCGATCAGCGCGAGTTCGTCCTCGATCTGCTTCGCCCACTCCGGCTTCAGCCCGTTCGGAAAGCGCTTGGGCACGCCGGCATAGGTGAGCCGGCGCAGGTGGGCGATCGGCGTGCTGCCCTCGGGCACGACCTCGCGCGGGTACTCGTACTTCAGCTCGGCGAGCGAGAACGTGCATTGCGCGGCCAGCATCAGCGTGTTGTCGAGCCACTGTGCCTCGTAGAGGCCGGCCAGCCGGCCTCGCGAGCGCAGGTACTGCTCGGCGTTCGGCGCGAGCCGCAGCCCGCATTCGGTCAGCGGCAGCTTCAGCCGCGTCGCGGTCAGCGTGTCCTGCAGCGACTTGCGCGAACGCAGGTGCATCAGCACGTCGCCGGTCGCGACCACCGGCAGGCCGACCCGCCGGGCGATGTTCAACACGGTGGCGAGCAGCTCTTCGTCACCCGGGCGGTGCAGGCGTTCGAGGGCCAGTGCGGCCCGGTCGTGGAACCAGGTCTTGAGCCACATCGCATGCGCGAACACCGTCTCGAACGGCTGCGACGCATCGGGCACCAGCAGCGCCAGGCAATCGGGCAGGCCGGCCAGCGTGGGGGCATCGGGCACGCCGCCTTCGAGGTCGGACGGATGCGCGCGGTAATGCCCCTTGTCGGCGCGGCGCCGCGCGACGGTGATCCAGTGCGACAGGTTGCCGTAGCCGCGGCGCGTCTGCGCGAGCAGCACGAGCCGCGCATGCGGAGCGCCATCGGCGGGCAGCGTCAGCCGGATCTCGCTGCCGATGATCAGGTGCAGCTGGCGCCGTTGCGCCTCGACATGCGCGCGCACCACGCCGGACAGCGAGCATTCGTCGGTGATCGCGAGCGCCGCGTAGCCGAGGTCGGCGGCGCGGTTCACCAGCTCCTCGGGGTGCGAGGCACCGGTGAGAAAGCTGAAATTGCTGCGGCAGTGCAGCTCGGCGTAGGGTGGGAGCATCGGTAGAAACTGTATGTCCATACAGTATATGAACCTCCTGCCGGACTGCAAGCGCGTGGTGGACTCGCGGCAGAATCGCTGTCCGTCCGACGAGATCATCCGATGCCCCAGACCCCTCCCCTGCGGACGCTCCGC
Organism: Rhizobacter sp. OV335; assembly: GCF_900142965.1. GTDB lineage: Bacteria > Pseudomonadota > Gammaproteobacteria > Burkholderiales > Burkholderiaceae_C > Rhizobacter. The sequence goes on along the minus strand of NZ_FRCQ01000034.1, from coordinate 10,183 downwards.
ACGCTGTCCCTGTCGATCCTGGCCGCGGCCGCAACGTTCGGCTGCGCCTACCCGCGCACGATTCACGTCTACGACGAGGAATGCCAGATCACGGCCCGCCAGATGGTGCTGGACACGACGGAGGTCATCAACGCGGGCCGCGGCTGCACCGTGCTCGAGCGATGCGCCGGCCAGGCGGTGGCCGAAGCCGCGCTGCTGGCCGCCTCCACCGTGATCTCCGGCAGCATCGTCGTGGCCGGCAACGTCGTCTACTGGCTCGAGAAGAAGCGCGACTGCCGGCCGAAGCCGGCCGAGTCCGTCGCGCTCGACGACTGACGCGCCGGTGTGATCGCGTCGTCCTGATGACGCCGAACGGGTTCGAGAAGACCGGTTGCGTGGTGGTGCCCGCGGTGCTGGCGGCGGGCGACTGCGATGCGCTGGCAGACCTCGTCGAGGCGCTGGGGTCAAGCGGTGCCGGCACGCGCAGCCTGTTGTCGCAACCCTGGTGCGCAGCGCTGGCGCAGCGCCTGCGGCAGCACCGCGTCCTTTCGGGCCTGATGCCTGCCGGCCTCGTCGCCGTGCAGTGCACTTTCTTCGAGAAATCCGCGTCGCTCAACTGGCTGGTGCCGGTCCATCAGGATCTCGGGATCCCGGTCTCTGAACGCATCGATCATCCGGCCCTGCGCGCCTGGTCCGAGAAGGAAGGTGCGCTGTTCGTCCAGCCGCCCGTTGACTTTCTCGGGCAACTGATCGCCGTGCGCGTCCACCTGGATCCCTGCACTGCGCAGGACGGGCCGCTGCGAGTCATCCCCGGCACCCACCGCCTCGGGCACATCCCCGACGACGATGCCATCGCGCTGCGCACCCGCGGCCCTGAAATCACCCTCTGCGCCGCCAAGGGCGATGCGCTCGTGATACGCCCCTTGCTGCTGCACGCCTCGTCGAAGGCCACCGGCACCAGCCGCCGCCGGGTGCTGCACTTTCTGTTCGGGCCCAGCCAGCCACCGCACGGCCTGCGGTGGCAACATGCGGCGTAGCCCACCGCCCGCCGAGACGCCGCAGACCATGTCAGATCCGACCACCGCGCCCTCTTCTTCCACCGTCAGCGACCTCGCCGCGCTCGAAGCGCTGTTCGGCCCGGTCGGCGAGGCGTCGATCCGCAAGGAGGTGGCATCGCTGCACCCGGTGTACCGGCGCTGGCTCGAGGCCGCGCCGTTCGCGGTGCTCGCCACCAGCGGCCCGGCCGGGCTCGACGCCTCGCCGCGCGGCGACCCGGCGCCGCTCGTCACCGTGCAGGACAAGCACACGCTGCTGCTGCCAGAACGCCGCGGCAACAACCGCATCGACAGCCTGCGCAACATCGTCGCCGATCCGCGCGTCGCGCTGCTGTTCATGATCCCCGGCGTCGGCGAGACGCTGCGCGTCAACGGCAGCGCCCACATCAGCGTCGAACCCGGCCTGCTGCAGCGGCTCGCGATGGACGGCACGCCGCCGAAGTGCGTGATCGTCGTGCGCATCGAGACCGTGCTGTTCCAGTGCGCCCGCGCGCTGCAGCGCTCGAAGCTGTGGGCGCCGCCCGCCGCGGACGCCCGCGGCGCGGTGCCGTCGGCCGGTGCGATGCTGGCCGCCCTCACCGACTCGGCGATCGACGGCGAGGCCTACGACCGCGATCTGCCAGAGCGGCAGCGCACGACCCTGTATTGACTGCTGGACTGACGATGAGCACCCCGACGTCCACCTCGAATGCCTCAGTCGAGCTGCGCACCGAGCGGCTGCTGCTGCGCCCGCTGCGCGACGACGACGCCCCCGCGCTGCTGGCGATCTTCAGCGACCCCGAGACGATGCGCTACTGGAGCGCGCCGCCGTGGACCACCATCGGCCAGGCGCACGCGATGATCGAGCGCGACCGCCCCGCGATGGCCGCCGGCGAGCACCTGCGCCTCGGCATCGAAAAGACGGACGACGGCACCCTGATCGGCCTGTGCACGCTGTTCCACCTGAACGCCGCCTGCCGCCGCGCCGAGGTCGGCTACGTGCTCGCCCGGTCGGCCTGGGGTCACGGCCACATGAACGAGGCCTTGCGCGCGCTGCTGCGGCACGGCTTCACCGCGATGAACCTGAACCGCGTCGAGGCCGACATCGACCCGCGCAACCGCGGCTCGGCGGCCAGCCTCGAGCGGCTCGGCTTCACCCGCGAAGGCCACCTGCGCGAGCGCTGGATCGTCGGCGACGAGGTGTCTGACAGCTGGCTCTACGGCCTGCTGCGGCGCGAGTGGGACGCCCGGCAGGACCTGCAGCGATGAACGTGTCCGGAAACGGCCACCGCTGACACGCCACCGCTCCTACGCTGCCACTGTCAACAGGAGAACACGATGGCCTCGATCCGCAAGCAAGTCTCGATCAACGTCCCCGCCGGGCAGCTGTGGGATGCCGTGCGCGATGTCGGCGCGCTGCACACCCGGCTGGTCCCCGGCTTCGTCACCGATTGCCGGCTGGAGGACGGTGGCGGCGCCCGCGTCGTGACCTTCGCCAACGGCGTGGTGGCCCGCGAGCTGATCGTCGACCTCGACGACGAGGCACGCCGGCTGGCGTGGAGCGCGGTCGGCGGCCGGCTCACGCACCACAACGCGTCGGTGCAGGTGTTCGACGAAGGCAGCGCCGCCTGCCGCCTCGTGTGGATCGCCGACCTGCTGCCGCACGCGATGGCCCCCGCGATCGCCGCGATGATCGAGCAGGGCCTGCAGGCGATGAAGAAGGCGCTGGAATCCGCCGCGGCCCCGGGTCAGAATGCGCCCTGAACGGCCCACCCGACTGAAAGGAAGACCTCGATGCTCTTCGACCACATCGGCTTCAACGTCAGCGACTTCGCCGCGATGCGCAGCTTCCTCGTCGCCTCGCTCGAACCGCTGGGCATCGGCATCACGAAAGAGGCCGACGGCTGGGCCATGGTCGGCCGCGACGGCAAGGGCCAGTTCTGGTTCGGCTCGTTCGGCGCGCCGCCGGGGCCGATCCACATCGCCTTCGCGGCACAAGACCGCGAGCAGGTGCGCCGCTTCCACGCCGCTGCGCTGGCCGCGGGCGCGAAAGACAACGGCGCCCCCGGCCTGCGCCCGCATTACCACCCGAACTACTACGGCGCCTTCGTGATCGGCCCGGACGGCCACAACTTCGAGGCCGTCTGCCACAGCCCGCAGGCGTAGTCGGCAAGCACGGCCCGCCAGCAGCGAGGCTCAGGCCACGAACCGGCAGCTCGACGCCGGCGTGCGCGTGTCCATGTTGCGGCCCCGGTTCAGGTGGTCGTCGATCTCCGCGGCGCAGCCGAGCATGCGCGGGTACAGGAAGATCGTGAACGCCGCCGTTTCGAGGTCGCGCTCGGCCACGTCGCCGCGCCGCAACCGCTTCCACAGCATCTTCAGCAGCAGCGACGCGATCACCGCATCGACATTGACGCAATAGACGTTGCGCGACACGCCGGCGTCGAACAGCGCCTGCACCAGCGCGCGGTAGTACGCGTGGAACACGTTGTGCTCGCCGCGCTGCTCGAACAGCTGCGCGACGAAGACCTCGCGCGGGTCGTGGTTGACCGGCTTGTCCTTGAAGACCGGGTGGTTCACACCCGGCAGCTTCGCGATGTCGGTGCTGCCGATGCTGCGGCGCTCGGCCTTGTAGCTCGCATAGCGCTGCGCGGTGCGCCACGCGAGCGCCGCCAGGTCGATGCCGTGCTCCGGATCGGCCGGGTCCGTCAGGCGGGTGTCGCGGAACTGCTCGTTCAGGAACGCGATGCCCTCGTAGCCGTTGCCGCCGTGCGCGTAGCCGGTGTGCGTCAGAAAGCCCACCAGCGCCTTGTTCAGCTGCACGCGCTGCGCCGCCTCGGGTCCGTCGGCCGAGACCGCGCCCTTCGCGCCCTGCGCCGAGATCGCGCCCGGACCGTTCGTCAGCAGCAGGCCGAACAAGGTCTGGAACACGAACAGGTCGTCGTCGACCGGCGGTAGCCCGATCAGCGCCGCGAACGTGGTCTCGGCGAGGGAACAGCGGCCGAGCAGCTGGGCGTCGTCGATGCCGCAGAAATGCCCGTCGTGGTGGCGGGTGTCCGGGGCCGACGCGCCGATCAGCGTGCCGAACAAGGCCATCCACCACGGCAGGCTCTCGGCCGTCACGCGCGACACGCGCTTGGCCATCAGCGGCGTCCAGGCCAGCGTCGTCGTGATGGCGGCGAGCACCGCATCAGCGGTCGGATGACCGGGCAGCCCGCGCAACCAGCGCAGCAGTGCCGACTTCGCCCCGCGTGCATCGAGCGCGGCGAGCAGCACCTGGGCGCGCGCATCCGGCGCCGCGCCGACCAGCCCCTCGCAGCCGAGGATGTCGACCTTGCCGAGGTCGAAGCGCTCGTCCAGCGGGTCTTTCAGGCCGGCCGCGGCGAAGCGGTCGATCAGCAGCCGGGCCGCGTCGCGCGCGCCCTGCTGGCAACGCGGCCCGATGATCGCGACGGCCGCCGCGAGCACCGCGTTCGGCGCATTGCCGGCCTCGCGTGCGGCCTGGGCCGCGGCCAGGGCCGGCGTGCCGTGCAGGTTGACGTGCGCGGCGACCGCGGTCGCCACCAGGCGCTGGTCGTTCTCGTCGCCGACCTCGTGCAGCAGCGCGAGCTTGACGAGCGATTCGAAGGCGAGCGTCGCCGCCTGCAGCATCGAGACGCCATGCAGGCTGCCGAGCTGCGTCTGCGCGTCCATCTGCGACGCGCCGGACGCATCCTTCATCGATTGCCGCGGCAGGATGCCGCCGACCTGCCGGTTCACCTGCTCGACCTGCGCGCCGTACGGCGCGGCCGGCGCCACCACCTGCAGCGCGAGCGAGGCCGGCAGCGCGAGCCCGGCATCGGAGGCGAACCACGGCTTCAGCACCAGGCTGCCCTCGGGCTCGAAATCGGGCAAGGTGGCGTTGGCCCGCATCACCGCCATCAGCGCGCCCGGGATGTGCGCGATGTTGGTGACCAGCGCGCCGCGCGCCGAGAAGCGCGGCTCGTCGGGCGTGAAGATGCCGTCGACGCCGAACTTGTCCATGAACCAGCGCTCCTTCGCGCGGGCGTCGTCTTCGCAGCCGGCCATCGCGCCGGCATGGCCCACCGCACGGGTCAGCCGGCTCTTCCAGCGGCCGACCACGCAGGCCACCACCGGCTTCGTGAAGTGGGCGTCGAGCTCGTAGGTACCGCCCGGCTCGCAGTACAGCACCGCGGCCTTGCTGCGCGCGTCGTTGGCGAGCGCAAACGCGAACTCCGGTGCGGCGTAGTGGATGTAGACGTCCTTGCCGCTGGAGACCACGGTGGTCGTGCCCCAGCCGCTCATGCGCAGGTACTGCGCGATGGTGGTGGAGAAGCCGCCGGAGTTCGAGAAGATCGCGATCGAGCCCGGCCGCAGCGTGTCGCCCGGCGCGTCGCCGCCGAGCGCGCCGCCGATGCGCACCCGGTTCCAGGCATCGGCCACGCCCAGCCCGTTGGCACCGAAGATGTCGACGCCGGCCTGCTGGCCCATCGCGCGGATCTCGCGCGCATCGTGCACCGCGATCTTCTCGGTGACGATGAAGACCTTCTTCAGCTGCGGGTTCACGCGGATCAGCTCGGCCACGCCGTCGCGCGCGGCCGCCGGCGGCAGGTAGACCACGCCGCAGTTGAAGCGGTGGCCGGCCTGCAGCCCGTCGCGCACGTTGTTGTAGACCGGGATGTCGCCGGCAGTGGTGGCGAGCACCTGGCCGCCCTTGCCGGGCGCGGTGCCGAACACCACGTTGCCGCCCGACCAGGCATGGCCGATCGGCGTCACCTCGCTCGATTCGGCGCCCAGGATGTTGAGCACGCAGACGCGGTCCTCGCGCGTCGCGATCTGCGCCAGCGAGCTGGTGCCCACGTAGTACCTGAAGTCGCCGACGCCTTGCTTCTGGAGCGGGTTCATCTGCATGGCGTTGTTCTCCGAATGCGTTCTCATGCCGCCTCCGACAGGCCGAGCCCGGCCGCGAGCTGCGCGCGGCCACCGGCCTTCATCCACGCGTCGGCCTGCTTCGCGTACGCGATGACCTGGCTGATGTCCGAATCGAAGCCGAACATCCGGTAGGGCAGCCCGAGCTGGTCGCAGGTGTCGCGCAACGCGGCCATGCCGCGCACCAGGTTCGGCCCGCCGCGGCCGAGCACCACGTACAGCGGCGTCGCACCGTGCAGCCCGACGTGCTCGCGCAGCGCGTCGGCGATCGCGCGCAGCGTTTCGTGGATGTCGGTGTTGTTCGACTTGCCGCCGATGATGAACAGCACGTTGGCCTGCTTCAGCCAGTGCCGGAAGCAGATGCGGGCGACCTCCTTCATCTTCTCGTACGGCGGGTTGCCGCCGAAGTCGGACGAGATGATGGCCGCATCGCCCAGCATTTCGGTCACCAGCGAATTGGCGCCGCCGCCGAAGGTGGGCGCGAGGATGGTGCCACCGTCGTTGACGACGTAGACGTCGCTCTGCCCCTGGTGCGTGCGCAGCTGGTTGATCTCTTGTTCGAAGTCGGAATGGTCGGCGGTGAACAGGTGCGCCGGCAGCCCGAGCCGCGCCCAGCGCGGATCGTCGCGGTCGAAGCCGCACTTGAAGTCGCAGGCCACCGGCACGAGCCGGCCCTTCGCGTCCTCGCGCAGGCGGATCGGGTTCAGCTCGAGCGTGGTCATGCCGAAGTCGTGGAACAGGTCCCACAGCTTCGGCAGCTGCTGCACCAGCGGCGAGATGATCTCGCGCGGTGCGCCGATCTCGCTGAGCGCGTTCGCGACGACGAAGGCCTTCAGGCCGGTCAGCGGGTCGAACGGCACGACGGCGATGTCGCGGCGCTCGACGTCTTCGATGTCGATGCCGCCACGGTGCGTCAGCGTCATCGTCGGGGCCCGGAAGCGCGTCGAATCGGTGATCGAGAAATACACCTCGTGCCGCGCCGGCACGCCCGCCTCGAAGGTGACGCCGTTGGCCTTGGCCCGCTGGTGGCCCACGGCGTGCTCAGCGAAATACAGCCGCTCCTTTTCGGCCAGCGCGGCGCGCAGGTCGCTCGCGCGGCCCAGCAGCCCGGCCTTGCCCTTCTGGCCGATGCCACCCTTGAACATCGGTTTCACGAACACCTGCCCGTGGCGGTCGATCAAGGACTTGATCTCTTCCTCGCTGGCGCCGGGGCCGAGCACCTCGGTGGCCGGGAAGCCGACGAACTGCAACAGGCGGGCGCCGTGGAACATGCCGGTGATCTGCATGGGCTGTCTCCTGGTGATCGTCGCTGGTGGCCGCAACGTGGCCGCGATGATCGGCAGCCGCCCTGTCGAATCGCTGTCATCCGACGTTCATTCGGGCTGTTCGACGCACAATGTCCTGGCCCGCCCCTGGAGAACGACGATGCCCACGCCCGACACGCTGGAGCGGTTCATTGCGATGGTCGAAAGCAACGCGCATGCGCAGGCCTGCGAGGCGTTCTACACCGAGCATTCGACGATGCAGGAGAACCAGTCGCCGAAGCGCGTGGGCCGCGATGCGCATGTGGCGGGCGAGCACAAGGTGATGGCGCGTGCGCGTTCGGTCCGCTCGCAGTGCGTGCGGCCGGTGCTGATGAACGGCGACCACGTGGTGATCCGCTGGATCTTCGATTTCGAATGGCTGGACGGCAGCACGACCCACATGGAGGAGCTCGCCTGGCAGCGCTGGGAGGGTGAGCGCATCGCCGAGGAAACCTTCTTCTATGATCCGGCGCAACGCGTGCCGCACCCGCCGCCGCAGGCCTGACCCCGGAGCATTCGATTGGCATTGACCTGGACCACCAGCTGGCACGGCATCGGCTGGGATGAACTCGAGGCGCTGTACCGCGCCGCGCCGCTGGGCAACAAGAGCGCCGCGCTGCTGCAGACGGTGTTCACCAACAGCCGCTTCAGCTGCTTCGCCCGCGAGGCCGATGGCCGGCTGGTGGCGGCCGGGCGGGTGCTGTCCGACGGCGCCGATTGCGCCTACCTGTGCGATGTGGCCGTGCACCCGGACCAGCAAGGGCTCGGCGTGGGCGCCGAGATCGTGTCGCGGCTGCTCGCGATGTGCGCCGGACACCGCAAGATCATCCTCTACGCCGTGCCCGGCAAGGAGGCGTTCTACCGCAAGTTCGGCTTCAGGAAGATGCAAACCGCGATGGCCATCTTCGACGACCAGGCGGTCGCGTTCAGCAAGGGATACATCGATGTCGAATGAGACGGCGTGGCGCGAGGTCGACGACTACTTCTGCAGCACGCTGCTGCCGGCCGACCCGGTGCTGGAGCAGGCGCTGCGCGACAGCGATGCGGCCGGCCTGCCGCCGCACGCGGTGGCGCCCAACCAGGGCCGGCTGCTGAACCTGCTGGTGCGGCTGCAGGGCGCGCGCCGGGTGCTCGAGATCGGCACGCTCGGCGGCTACAGCACGATCTGGCTGGCGCGCGCGCTGCCGCCGGGCGGGCGCGTGATCACGCTGGAGGCCAACCCGGTGTGCGCCGAGGTCGCGCGCATCAACATCGAGCGGGCGGAGTTGGCCGACCGCATCGAGATCCGCGTCGGCCGCGCGGCCGACAGCCTGCCGCAGCTGCTGGCCGAAGGCGCCGGCCCGTTCGACTTCATCTTCATCGACGCCGACAAGCCGAGCAACCCGCTGTACCTCGAGTGGGCGCTGAAGCTGTCGCGGCCGGGCACGGCGATCGTCGGCGACAACGTCGTGCGGCACGGCGCGGTGGCCGACCCGCACAGCACCGATGCCAACGTGCAGGGCGTGCGCCGTTTTCTCGAGCTGATGGCGGCCGAGCCGCGGCTGTCGGCGACCGCGGTGCAGACGGTGGGCAGCAAGGGCTGGGATGGGTTCTCGCTGGCGATCGTCGAGACCTGAGCCGATGCGCCCGAGCCGCTGGCCGACGCACGCGGCCCTCGCGATGATCGACCTGTACCAGCGCTGCCTGTCGCCGCACAAGGGCTTCCGGTGCGCGCACGCAGTGCAGACCGGGCGGCGCGGCTGCTCGGCGCTCGGTGCGCGTGCGATCCGCCGTCATGGGCTGTGGGATGGGCTCGGCCTGTTGGGGTGTCGGTTCGATGCCTGCGCGCTGAGTCATCAGCAACTGCAGGCGGCACGCCATCGCCCGCGGCTGAGCGCCGAGTCGGGGGTGTGCGACTTCGATTGCGGTGTGTTCGACGCCTGCGACGTGGCCGACTGTGCCTGCGATGCACTGGACTGCGCCGATTGTTTCGACCGGAAGAAGCGCTGCAGCCGGAGCTCCAGCGCCGATGCTGCGCGCGAACGCAGCGCGGCGCGGCAGAATCGGCGCAAGAACCGAGAACCTGCGGCACCGCCCTCGACTCCGAAGTTCCCCGGACCGTTCGTGTCCCCGCCGCCTGCCGTCCCACCGGAGAAGCCCTGATGCGCACCATCCTGTTCCTGACCGCCGGCCTGCTGCTGCTCGCATCGATGCTGGTGCTGGCCCGCTTGTTCGTCGCCCACTACCCCGCCGCGGTGACCTGGGCCGGCGCCGGCTTCCTTGCGCTGTGGCTGCTGATCTGCGCCGTCAACATGTGGGTGGGCGTCGCCCGCGCCGGCTATTCGGTCGGCGAAGAGCTGCCGATCCTGCTGCTCAACTTTGCCGTGCCGGCCGCCATCGGCGTGCTGCTGGCCTGGAAGCTTCGCTAGGAGACATCGCGATGTGCCGCAACATCAAGACCCTGTTCAACTTCGAGCCGCCGGCCACCGAGCTGGAGATCCGCGACGCGTCGCTGCAGTTCGTGCGCAAGCTCAGCGGGTTCACGGTGCCGTCGAAGGCCAACGAAGCAGCGTTCGAACGTGCGGTGGCCGAGGTCGCCGCGTCGGCGCGCGCGCTGATCAACTCGATGGTCACCACCGCCGAACCCCGTGATCGCGACACGGAAGCCGCCAAGGCCCGCGCGCGATCCGCCGAACGCTTCGGTATCCGCGCCTCGTAGCCCGGCTGCCAATCCGGGGATCCACCCCCACTTGTTCGCTTGTCACCTCCCAAAAGGCAGGGCGGTGGCACAAGGCGCGTGCGGGGAGGCTGTGGAGCGCCAATAAGGAGGGGGCGCCGGAGCTGGCTGGTTTCATGGCCCGCGTGCGCAGCACGCTTCGTGAACTGACTGTCGCCGACTGTTTGACCACAACGAACGAAGTGAGTGACGGGAGTTTCGGCGACGGGCCATGAAACCAG
>NZ_FRCQ01000021.1 GCF_900142965.1 Rhizobacter sp. OV335 | reverse complement strand
GAGCCGATCGAAACCTTGAAGGGGCCTGAGTGCTTCTAGTGGGTTGAGTTTGACCAAGCACAGCAGACGATCGACAGGAACGAGGCATATCTCAAAGCTCAGATCTTGAGCTGCTACCTGGATCGGGCGTGACTCGCTGAAGTCCGGTCTCGACCAGAATGGGTCCTCTGAACTCAGACGTTTGGCCGCACGAAATGCTTCCTCAGTATTGGATCGACTTTCTCAACGCGAACCACTTGCGCGGGAAAGACTGCCGCTTCGGGGAGAGGGTAGATGAAACCGGCATCGGTGCGAACCTGACCTTCTTCACTGAAGAAGAATCCATGGACGAAGGCGAAAACTTCTATCCTGGCATCGTTGTCGCTCCTGAAGGCTACGCACCGGTCGCTGGTTGCCTAAGTGGAAGTGGCAATCCCTATTTCATCCGAGTCAGCGATGGCCGAAACGGCCCCCTCTATCGCGTCTATCACGATGAAGTCGGTGAAGACGGGAGCAGAACCGAAGGGGCAATTGGCATCGTTCTTGAGAACTATGAACTGCTTCTTGATCATGTCGAACCACAGTCATAGGCGTTCGAGCACCAAAGTCCGGTGACAGGCGGGCGGGCGGCCTAACCCTTTCATCGAGAGGACCAGTCCCGGCAAGCCGGGGCGAGCCTCTCATTTCAAACGCTGAAGGTCCGCTTTCCGTAGCCTTGCTCAGCCCGTGCCAACTCCCGCTTTGGGTCGATGCAGGCCTCCACGGCCGCCCTCGGCGAATGCCCGGTTCGCGGCCGAGCATCTCGGCACCTCGGAGGGCGGCTATGGGTCGATAGCTCTACTTCGCAGCTCCTGAGAGCAGGCGCTCAACAGAGCTTGATCGAGGAGTGTCACGGGCCTCAGCTGCGTCAAATACCTCCGCGTTTCGCCGTGCTGTCGTCGACACATCGCGCCGTCTGCTCCGTCGCTACGAGGCGGCCGCTCGACTGTCCCGATCGACCGGCGGCAACCGCTGCACAGCTGTGGTCGACTTCCTTCTGGTTTCTGGGCAGTTGGGCTCGATGCGGCGATGTTCGCCGTTGCCCGTCGTCTCAAGGGCTCTTTGCCTGCGAGGCCGTTGGGACGATTGGTGGGAAGAATCCGCTCAATCAAGCTCCAGCGAGCACAGGGCTTGGAATGATCCATTGAACCTCGACGCAGGGTTCAGTTGCATGACCTGCTCATATGGTTGTATCGTGCAACCATATGGACATGGGCGATGTCGTGAAACCGGAGCGTTCCCTGGTCGAGGAGATCCGGGCCGCCTCGCGTTCCATGGCGCGCGACTGGGGTTTCATGGGCGGCCGATTCGCGGGCGCGGACCTGTCGCCGTCCGCTGTCCATGCCCTGATCGAAATCGATGCCGGCGAAGTCAGTGCCAGGGACCTGGGCGTGCGCCTGCGCCTGGAAAAATCCAGCGTCAGCCGGATGCTGCGCAAGCTGGTGGACTCGGGCGATGTCTGCGAGGCGCCTTGCAGCCACGACAGTCGGATCAAGCTGCTCTCGCTGACCCCGGTGGGTCGGCGGCGCGTGGCGGCGATCCACGCTCACGCGCGTGGGCAAGTCGCGGACGCATTGGGCCGCCTGACGCGCGGCCAGCACCACACCGTGCTTGACGGCCTGCGGCTCTACAGCGAGGCGCTCGCGGGCGTGCAGGAGACGCGCCCCGATCCGTCAACGGTCGAGGTGATGCCGGGCTATCAGCCCGGGCTCATCGCCAGGATCACCCAGATGCATGCGCTGCACTGCGCAAGAGAGCCCGGCTTCGGACAACGCTTCGAGTCCGTTGTGGCGGCAGGGCTGGCGGATTTCTGCGACAGGCTCGGCAAACCCAGGAATGCCATCTGGACGGCCCATCAAGCTGGCGACATCGTCGGCTCGGTTGCCATCGACGGCGATGAGCCGGGCGCCGGCGTCGCGCACCTGCGCTGGTTCATCGTGGATGACGGAACCCGCGGCAGCGGGGTGGGGCGCAAGCTGCTGGCCAGCGCGTTGGACTTCGCCGACGGCCAGGGATTCGCTGAAACCCGCCTGTGGGCCATCAATGGTTCGTCTGCCGGTCGGCATCTCTGTGAGTCGCATGGCTTCGTCTGCGAGGAAGAGCGGCCTGCCACCCAGTGGGGCAAGGGAATTCTGGAACAGCGTTTCGCGAGGAGGCGACCATGAGTTCGACGCCAGCCATCGAGGAACTCGCCGGCACTGCTCCGGACCTTCCCCCCTCGGGCCGCCTGAAGGGCCGGGTGTGCCTGGTCACCGGAGCCACGAGCGGGATCGGTCGTGCGACAGCGCTGCGAATGGCCGCGGAAGGCGCCGCCGCCGTGGTCGTGACGGGCCGCCGGGAGGAACTCGGCCAGTCACTCGCGGTCGAGGTCCGTGAGCGCGGTGCCGAATGCCTCTTCGTCGCGGCCGATGCGACCCGTGAGCACGACATCGTCTCGACGCTCCAGCAGGCACACGCCCGCTTCGGCAGGCTGGACGCCGTGTTCAACAACGCGGGCTGTCAGGAACGCCGAGGCCCGTTGGTGGCGCAAAGCGACGAGGTGTACTGCCGCGTGTTCGACACGAATGTGCGAGCACTCTTTCATTCCATGCGCCATGCGATTACAGCCATGCTGGCGAGTGGAGGCGGCACGATCGTCAACAACACCAGCGTGAGCGGGATCCGCAATCCCAATGCGGGACTGTCGCTCTACAGCGCGTCGAAGGCGGCAGCCAACTCGCTCACGCGCTCGGCCGCGATGGAATATGCGCCTGCAGGGATTCGAATCAACGCGGTCGCGCCGGGACGCGTGCTCACGGACATGATGCTTTCATCCGGCATTGCGGACATGCGCACCGTCGCGGCCGGCCTGCCGCTGCGCAGAATGGGTCATCCCGAAGAAGTGGCCGCCGCCGCGATCTGGCTGATGTCCGATGAGGCGCGCTATGTCGTGGGTCATGTGCTGGCGACCGACGGAGGATTCCTGGCGGGGTAGGCACCATTCCCCTGGCGATTCAGTTCGCGTCCGACCGGCTCCTCAGCCCTCGGCGAGTCCGAACCGCCGCGCTCAGCTCGCGAAGCAGGGGTTCCGTCTGCGTCCAGCCCAGGCAGGCGTCGGTGATGGACACGCCGGGCTGGAGATCGGCCTTGGTCTGGCCCGCCAGCAGGTCCTGGCGACCCGGTTGCAGGTGGCTCTCGATCATGACGCCGGTGATGCGCTCGTCGCCGCCGGCGATCTGGCCGGCCACGTCGCGTCCGACATCGACCTGGCGCTCGTACTTCTTGCTGGAGTTGGCGTGCGAAAAGTCGATCATCACCTGCTCGCGCAGCCCCGAGGCCTTGAGCCCTTCGCAGGCAGCGCCGACGGATGCCGCGTCGTAGTTGGGGACCTTGCCGCCACGCAGGATGACGTGGCAATCCTCGTTGCCGCGGGTCTCGAAGATCGCGGCCATGCCCATCTTCGTCATGCCCATGAAGGCGTGCGCCGAGCGCGCGGCGAGCACGGCGTCGCTCGCGACCTTGATGCCGCCGTCGGTGCCGTTCTTGAAGCCGACCGGGCACGACAGGCCCGACGCCAGCTGGCGGTGGCTCTGGCTCTCGGTCGTGCGGGCGCCGATGGCGCCCCAGGCGATCAGGTCGGAGATGTACTGTGGGGACAGCAGGTCCAGGAACTCGGTGCCGGCCGGCAGGCCCAGGCCGTTCACGTCCAGAAGCAGCTGGCGGGCCAGGCGCAGGCCCTCGTTCATGTGGAAGCTGCCGTCCAGGCGCGGGTCGTTGATGTAGCCCTTCCAGCCGACCGTGGTGCGCGGCTTCTCGAAGTAGACGCGCATCACGATGAGCAGGTCGCGGCTGAGTTCATCGCGGGCGGTCTTCAGCAGCCGCGCATAGTCCATCGCCTGGTCGTGGTCGTGGATCGAGCAGGGGCCGACCACCACCAGCAGCCGGTCGTCGCGGCCATGCAGCACGGCGCCGATCTCCTGCCGCACGCGCGCCACCACATCGAGTGCCCGGTCCGGGGCCGGCAGCTCTTCCAGCAGCAGCGCCGGGCTGATCAGCGCACGCACGGCACCGATGCGGGTGTCGTCGGTGCGGGTGGCGTCGACGGTCGACGGTTCGTCTTCGTGGGCGTGTGTGGCGGCGGTGTTCATTCGCTGGATTCTGGCATCCCGAGCAAACGATCTCCGCGAGACGTTGAGACTGCAGTTCCGTGCGAGCGGATGAGAAGATGACGCTTACACCCAATGACCGATCGGAGATTTCCGGATGGAAGAATCCATCGCCTTTTGCCAGGCCCACGCCGACGACGCCGACGCGCTGGTGGCCTTGCGGATCGAAGCGATGCGCGAGAGCCTGGAGCGAGCGGGGCGCTTCGACGCGGCGAGGGCGCGGCAGCGCTTCCTGTCCGGCTTCTCGCCGGAACACACGCGCCATGTCGTGCTCGGCGATGAGCGGGTCGGCTTCGTGGTGGTCAAGCCGCACGAGCAGGGCCTGCTGTTGGACCATCTCTACGTCCGTCCGCTGCACCAGGGCAAGGGCGTCGGTGCCGTGGTGCTGGCGCGGGTCTTCGCCGAGGCCGATGCAGTGGGCGCCGCGTTGTGTGTCGGGGCCTTGCGCGGCAGCGATTCGAACCGCTTCTACGCACGGCACGGCTTCGTGCTGGTGGAGGAGGCGGAGTTCGACAACTGCTACGTCCGTCCACCAGGCGCTGTCGTGCCGTCACCGTTGAGCCTCGTCTGGCCGTCCGCCGCTCACCTGCCCGGTTACGTGGCGGCACTCGAACGCGGATGGTCCGCGGACAACGTTCGCGGCCAAGCGGCGGCCGACGAGGAACTGGCCGCGATCCGGCGTGACGGTGAAGCCTTTCTGGCCCGTCTGGTCGACCGTGAGGCGAAGGGTGCCGACGTCACGCTGCCGGACGGCTCGACGGTGCCGCGCCTTCCCGGTTTCCGGCGTTGGCTGTGGGACGGGGAGTTCTGCGGCGCCATCGGCTTGCGCTGGCAGCGCGGAACGCAGGCGCTGCCGCCACACTGCCTCGGGCACATCGGTTATGCCGTGGTTCCGTGGAAGCGAGGGCGCGGGTACGCCACCCGCGCGCTCGGCTTGCTGCTGCCGCAAGCCAGGGCGGAGGGCCTGCGCTTCGTCGAGATCACGACGGACCCGGAGAACATCGCCTCGCAGCGGGTGATCGCGGCCAACGGCGGCCGGTTGCATGAGCGCTTCACGAAGCCCGCGCAGTTCGGCGGAACACCGGGGCTGCGGTACCGGATCGAACTCGACGCGGTCGCCTGACATGTCGACCATGCTGCGCATCGGCCTCATCTCGGACACCCACAATCTCCTCAGGCCCGAGGCAACGGCCTTCTTGCGTGGTTGCCACCACATCATTCATGCCGGCGACATCTGCAATGCGAGCACCCTTGACGAGCTTTCCCGCATCGCCCCGGTCACCGCCGTGCGGGGCAACAACGACAAGGGCGCCTGGGCCGAAGCGCTGGCGGTCGCGGAATTCATCCAGTTCGGGGAGGTCTTCGCATATGCCATCCACGACCTTGCCGAACTCGACATCGATCCTGGGTCAGCGGGCGTCCGCGTGGTCGTGTCGGGGCACACGCACAAGCCGTTGGTCGAAGAGAAGGGCGGCGTGCTCTTCGTCAACCCTGGCAGCGCAGGGCCTCGTCGCTTCAGCCTGCCGATCTCGATCGGCGAGATCATCATCAACGGCAGTTCAGTGAGCGCCCGCACCGCGGAGCTTGTCGGGCAGAACGCCGGCTGACAGCTTCAGTGCAAGCTGCCGCTCCAGCGCGCACTGCATCACGCAGTCGCCGTTCTCCGGCCCCCTGAAGTCCATCCGTCCGGTTCCGAACCGGTCGCGCCTGCTGCGTACCCTGCTTGGTTGCCACCGTTGGCGGCGATGAAGGGGACCGTGATGGTGGATGACGAAGTGGGCGGCGTGGGCCTGCTGGCGCAGCTGGGCCTCGGTGGCCTCGCGCTCGGCGAATGCCGGGCCAGCGAACTCATGCTGGAAGGCGACATCCGCATGCTGCTCGAATTCAGCGAGGAGGGCCTGCTGACCATCGCGGCGGCGCTGCCGGGCGTAGTGACCGAGTACGACGACAGCCTGCTCGCGATGTCGCCGGCCGACGTGGTGCTCGGCGACACGCGGGGCGGCGCGCCGGTCCACATCAGTGCCGAGCTGGGCCACCTCATCGTCTGGGCCGACCATCTGCTCGAGACGGGCGACGGTGCGCAGGTGCTTGCGCTGCTCGACAGCGTGGCGACGCAGGCGTCCGCGCTGGCCGCGGCGCGCGCATCTCACCGAAGCGAGGCGCCCGCAGTCGCTCGCACGAAGACGATCTCGCTCGCTAAACTGCGGCTCAACGAAGTCCGGAGGCGACGCTCGATGAACCAAGCCCTTTGCCGCGTGCTGTGGATCGACGCCCAGCCGTCCGACGCCGACATCGGCTCCACCGTGCTGCAAAGCCGGCTCGGCGCCGGCTTCGATGTCCGCACGGCCGCCGGCCTGGATTGCAAGGAGGCCCGCGAGGCCCATTCCGAGGTGATCGTGCTCGCGCTCGGCGCCGATGCGGCCGACGTGGTGCTCGGCTGGCCGGCGCTCGCGGTGGCCGCGGCCGATGCGGCGCTGGTGGTGCTGGCGCCGGCCGTGGACGATGCGCAGGCGCGTCGCCTGGTCGAGGCGGGCGTGCAGGACATCGTGTTCCACGCCGATCTCGGCTCGCTCGCGCAGCGCCTGCGGCTGGCCGCCGCGCGCAAGGCGAGCGAGCGCGAGGCGCGCAAGGCCTACGCGACCGACCTGACGACCGGCCTGCCGAACCGCATCCAGCTGATCGAGCACCTGAGCCAGGTGCTGGCGCTGCGCGAGCGCGAACCGGCACCGGTCAGCCTGCTGGTGTTCCGCATGGACGGCTTCCCCGCCATCGAGGCCGCGCACGGGCTGGAGTCGGCCAACGTCGTGCGCCGCAAGGTCGCGGTGCGGCTGCGCGGCGGGGTGCGCGCGAGCGATGTGGTGGCGTCGCTCGGCACCGACGTGTTCGCGGTGCTGCTGCCGTCCACCGAATCGCCGGCCGATGCGCAGCGCGTCGTCGACAAGCTGGTGCGCGTGCTGCGCGATCCGTTCAACGTGGCCGGCATCACGGTGGGCGTGAAGGCGCACGTCGGCGTCGCGCAGTTCCCGCAGGACGGGCAGCAGCCCGACGAGCTGCTGCGGCATGCCGCCGCTGCGGCGCTGGCGGGCGCCTACGGGGCGCAGGGGGCGGCGAACGACTGACCGGGAGCTGCCGACGGACTACTTCTGGATGTCCCCCAGGCACAGGTACTTCACCTCGACGTAGTCGTCGATCCCGTGGTGCGAGCCCTCGCGCCCGAGCCCCGATTGCTTCACGCCGCCGAACGGCACCTCGGCGGTCGAGATCAGCCCGGTGTTGATGCCGACCATGCCGTACTCCAGCGCCTCGCCGACGCGGAAGATGCGGCCGATGTCGCGGCTGTAGAAGTAGCTCGCGAGGCCGAACTCGGTGTCGTTGGCCATCGCGATCGCCTCGGCCTCGGTCGTGAAGCGGAACACCGGCGCCACCGGGCCGAAGGTCTCCTCGCGCGCGCACAGCATCTCGCTGGTCGCGCCCGACAGCACCGTCGGCTCGAAGAAGCGCGTGCCGAACCGGTGCCCTCCGATCACGAGCTTCGCGCCCTTCGCGGTCGCGTCGGCCACGTGCCGCTCGATCTTCTCGATCGCCGCGTCATCGATCATCGGCCCCTGCGTCACGCCGGCCTCGAAGCCGTTGCCGACCTTGATCGTCTTCGTCTTCTCGGCCAGCTTCGCGACGAACGCGTCGTACACGCCGTCCTGCACGTAGAGCCGGTTCGCGCAGACGCAGGTCTGGCCGGCATTGCGGTACTTGCTGACCAGCGCCCCCTCGACCGCGCTGTCGAGGTCGGCATCGTCGAACACGATGAACGGCGCATTGCCGCCCAATTCCAGCGACAGTTTCTTGATGGTCGGCGCGCACTGCTTCATCAGGATGCGGCCGACCTCGGTCGAGCCGGTGAACGACAGGTGGCGCACCCGATCGCTCTCGCACAACACCTGGCCCACCGCGATCGAGTTGCTGCCATCGGCCGTGATGACGTTCAGCACGCCCGGCGGCATGCCGGCACGCTGCGCCAGCTCGGCCACCGCCAGCGCCGACAGCGGCGTCTGCTCGGCCGGCTTGATCACCACCGGGCAGCCGGCGGCCAGCGCCGGCGCGACCTTGCGCGTGATCATCGCGATCGGGAAATTCCATGGCGTGATCGCCGCGCACACGCCGACCGGCTGCTTGATCACCAGGTAGCGCTTGCCGTTGTCGGTGGTCGGCACCGTCTCGCCGTAGACGCGGCGCGATTCCTCGGCGAACCACTCGATGAAGCTCGCGCCGTAGCCGACCTCGCCCTTGGCCTCGGCCAGCGGCTTGCCCTGCTCGGCGGTCATGATGCGTGCCAGGTCGTCGGCATTCGCCATCAGCAGGTGGAACCACTTCATCAGGATCGCCGCGCGCTCCTTCGCGGTCATGCCGCGCCAGGCCGGCCAGGCCTGGTGTGCGGCCGCCACGGCGGCCTGCGTCTCGGTGGCGCCGAGGTTGGCCACGTCGACCAGCTTCAGGCTCGTCGCCGGGTCGTTCACGTCGAAGCGCGCGTTGCCGGCCACCCATTCGCCGCCGATCAGCGCATGGGTCTTCAGCAGGCCGGGGTCCTTCAGCGTGGCCAGCGGGGAGGTCTTCATGTCCATGTCTCGTCTCCTTTGCGGGGGAGGGTCTCAGGTCAGCGCTTGCGTCCGCGCAGCCACTCCAGCACGAGCAGCAGCCCGGTCGTGAAGAGGATCAGCAGCGTCGCCACCGCCGCGATGGTCGGCGTGATGTTCTCGCGGATGCCGGTGAACATCTGGCGCGGCAGCGTCACCTGCTCCGGCCCGGCCAGGAACAGCGTGACCACCACCTCGTCGAACGAGGTCGCGAAGGCGAACAGCGCGCCCGAGATCACGCCCGGCGCGATCACCGGCAGCGTGATGCGGAAGAAGGTGCGCAGCGGCGTCTCGCCCAGGCTCAGGCTGGCCCGCACCAGGTTCTGGTTGAAGCCCTGCAGCGTGGCCAGCACGGTGGTCAGCACGAAGGGCGCGCCGAGCGCGGCGTGCACGAGGATCAGCGCGGTGTAGCTGTCGGCCAGCCCGGCGTTCGCGAAGAACAGGTAGGTGCTGACGCCGACGACGACGATCGGCACCACCATCGGTGCGATCAGCAGGCTCATCAGCAGGCCCTTGAACGGGAAGTCGCTGCGCGAGAGACCCACCGCGGCCAGCGTGCCCAGCACGGTGGCGATCACCGTCGCGGCGGGCGCGACGATGAAGCTGTTCTTCGTCGCGCGCGCCCATTCGGCCGACGTGAAGAGGTTCTGGTACCACTTCAGCGACCAGCCGGGGATCGGGTACGCGAGGAACGAGCTGTCGCTGAACGACAGCGGGATGATCACCAGGATCGGCAGCAGCAGGAACGCCAGCACGCCGACGCAGGCCGCGCGCACGGCCCACCAGCCGGCCTGGTCGAGCGGCGTGGCGTAGGCGGGAAAGACGGGCAGCTTCATCCGAGGCTCAGCTCCGATTTGACGACGCGACGGTACACCGCATAGAGCACCAGCGTCGCCGACAGCAGCAATGCCCCCAGCCCGCAGGCCATGCCCCAGTTGATGTTCACGTTGGTGTACTGCGCGATGTAGTAGCTCAGCATCTGGTCGTCGGCACCGCCCAACAGCGCCGGCGTCACGTAGTAGCCGATCGACAGGATGAACACCAGCAGCACGCCGGCGCCGATGCCGGGAAAGGTCTGCGGGACGTAGACGCGGAAGAACGCCGCCAGCGGCGGGCTGCCCAGCGACACGGCCGCGCGCAGGTAGGTGGCGGGCACGCTCTTCATCACGCTGTACAGCGGCAGGATCATGAAGGGCAGCAGGATGTGCGTCATCGCGATGACGACGCCCAGGCGGTTGAACAGCAGCGGCAGCGGCTCGTCGATCAGGCCGAGGCCCATCAGCCCGCGGTTCACCAGGCCCTGCGATTGCAGCAGCACGATCCATGCGGCCACGCGCACCAGGATCGAGGTCCAGAACGGCACCAGCACCAGGATCATCAGCACGTTGGCGCGGCGCGCCGGCAGCGTCGACAGCCACCACGCGAGCGGGTAGCCGAGCAGCAGGCAGCACAGCGTGACGACCGCGCTGATCGCGAAGGTGCGGCCGAGGATGCGGGCGAAGGCGCGCTGGTCTTCGGGCATGCGCTCGACCTGGCCGGCGGCGTCGCGGCGCAGGTCGACGGCGGCGAGCAGGTAGTCGGGTGTCCAGCGCGAGCCGTTCTTCGCGATCGCCTGCCAGTAGCGCGGCTCGGCCCAGCGTTCGTCGAGCGCGAGCAGCGTCGCCCGGATGCCGGCGGCATCCGGTGCGCCGGCCAGCGGCAGCGCGCGGTAGGTGCCCATCACCAGCGAGCGGGCGCCGGCCACCTCGGTGTTGAGCCGGCGCGCCACCGCGCCGGCATCGGAGCTGTCGGGCAGCGTGCCGAGGTCGGCCACCAGCGCGGCGAAGGCGTCGGGCGCCGGCACCGCGTGGCGGTCCCAGGCCGCGAGTGCCACCACCGTGCGCGGCAGCGCGGTCGCGACCTCCGGGTTCTCGACCGCCCGCTTCAGCAGCGCGGCGATCGGCACCAGGAAGGTCACCAGCAGGAACAGCAGCAGCGGCAGCGTCAGCGAGAACGCCTGCAGCCGGCGTCCCAGGGTCACTGCGCGGCCCAGGACGCGAAGCGCTTCTCCAGTTCCTCGCCCTGGTCGGCCCAGAACTTCAGGTTGAACTGCAGCGCGTCCTTCGAGTTCGCCGGCGAGGTCGGCAGGTTGCCGAGCGTCTTCGCATCGAGCTTCGCCAGCGCCTTGGTGTTGGTCGGGCCGTAGGCGATGTTCTTCGCGTACTCGGCCTGCGCCTCGGGCGTGCTCGCGAAGGCGATGAACCGGACGGCCGCGTCCTTGTTCGGCGTGCCCTTCGGGATCACCCAGTAGTCGAGGTCGTAGATGCCGCCGGTCCAGGTGATCTTCAGGTTCTTGCCTTCACGGTTCGCGGCGTCGATGCGGCCGTTGAAGACCGTCGTCAGCGCGACGTCGCCGGCCACCAGGAACTGCGGCGGCTGCGCGCCGGCCTCCCACCACTGGATGCTCGGCTTCAGCTCGGTCAACTTCTTGAACGCGCGCTCGGCGCCTTCCTTGGTGGCCAGCACCTTGTACACGTCGGCCGGCTTCACGCCCTCGGCCATCAGCGCGAACTCGAGGTTGTAGCGCGCCCCCTTGCGCATGCCGCGCTTGCCGGGGAATTTCTTCAGGTCCCAGAAATCGGCCCAGGTGCTCGGCGTGCCCTTCAGCTTGTCGCCGTTGTAGGCCATCACGGTCGACCACACGAAGATGCCGATG
Source organism: Rhizobacter sp. OV335 (assembly GCF_900142965.1). GTDB lineage: Bacteria > Pseudomonadota > Gammaproteobacteria > Burkholderiales > Burkholderiaceae_C > Rhizobacter. The sequence goes on along the minus strand of NZ_FRCQ01000021.1, from coordinate 129,414 downwards.
CCGCAGTCGCTGACCGCCGCCGGCAGCAGGTCGGCCTTGCCGCCGAGCTTGCTGTAGTCGAGCTTCTCGAACAGGCCCTCGTCGCAGCCGCGCGCCACGTCGGGCGATTCGACCTCGACCACGTCCCAGGTCACCTTCTTCGTCTCGACCATGGCCTTGATCCTGGCCTGCTCGCCGTTGTATTCGACCGGCACGACCTTGGTGCCGGTCTTCTCGAACGGCTCGTAGTAGGCCTTCTTCTGCGCGTTCGCGTTCGCGCCGCCGAAGTTGACGACGGTGATCTGCTGCTGCGCGAACGCCGGCAGCGCGAAGCCGACGGCGAACGCCAGGCTCAGGAGGGTCTTCTTCATGACGTGGGTCCTTCGGGTGATGAATCAGGTCGAGCGAATCAAAGCGAATAGATGCGCGTGTGCTCCGGCGGCAGCTCCAGCCAGACGACGTCGCCGGCGCGCGGCGCGGCCTGGCCGGCCAGCGGCAGCTTCACCGACCCCGCGGCCTGGCCGTCGCCGATCGTGCACAGCAGCCGCAGGTGGTCGCCGAAGTAGATGACGCTGTCCACGCGCGCCTGCAGCAGGTTGCCGCGCTCGGTCGGCGGCTGAGGGTGCAGGCGGATGCGCTCCGGGCGGATGCAGGCCTCCACCGTGGCGCCGACGGCCGCGCCGTTCACGTTGACGCCGGTCAGCACGCGCCCGTCGGTCAGCACGATGCCGCAGCGCTCGCCGGCGTCGTCGGCGTGGGTCGCGCGCACCGTGCCGCGCACGATGGTGCTGTCGCCGATGAAGCCGGCCACGAAGCGATTCGCCGGCGCCTCGTACATCGCCTCCACCGGCGCGAGCATCTGCACCGCGCCGTCGTTGAACACCGCCACGCGGTCGCTCATCGTCAGCGCCTCGCCCTGGTCGTGCGTCACGTAGACGAAGGTGACGCCGAGCTGCCGGTGCAGCTCCTTCAACTCGATCTGCATGTGCTCGCGCAACTGCTTGTCGAGCGCGCCCAGCGGCTCGTCCATCAGCACCAGCTGCGGCTCGAACACCAGCGCGCGGGCCAGCGCCACGCGCTGCTGCTGGCCGCCCGAGAGCTGCGCCGGCGAGCGCTCGGCCATGCCGGTCAGCCGCACCATCTCGAGCGCCCGCGCGACGCGCCTGGCCTGCTCGTCGCGCGGCACCCGGCGCACCGTCAGCGGGTAGGCCACGTTCTGCCCGACCGTCAGGTGCGGGAACAGCGCGTAGTTCTGGAACACCATGCCGAAGTGGCGCTTGTGCGGCGGCGTGCGGGTGATCGGCCTGCCGTCGAGCAGGATGTCGCCGGCGGTCGGCGATTCGAAGCCGGCCAGCATCATCAGCGTGGTCGTCTTGCCCGAGCCCGAGGGGCCGAGCAGCGTCAGGAACTCGCCGCGGTGGATGTCGAGGTCGAGCCCCCGCACCACCAGGTGGCTGCCGTCGTAGGTCTTCTGCACGCCGCGAAAGCGCACCAGCGGCTCGGCCGGGGCGCCTTGCGGCGCGGCGGGTGGATCGGTTGCGCGGGATGGCTCGGACAACACGGGCGTGCGCTCCTCGTTCTCGACCAGGACGGCAGTATGAGCCGCAAACGGTCGACTTTAGGGGCCGCACCGGCGCGCCGCCATGTACAGCGGGGCCGGCGTTTCGGTGTACTGTGCAGGGCGCAGGGCCTGTACATGCAAGCCCTGATCCGGTGCGCCATGCACGAAGCCGTACCCCCGCCCATGCGCCCCCCGCCACGCCGATGCTCACCCTGAACCCGAACTCCCCGCTGCCGCTGGTCGGCCAGATCGTCGACGGCCTGCGCGGCCTGATCGCCGGGCAGTCGCTGAAGCCCGGCGCGAAGCTGCCGTCGATCCGCGCCTTTGCCGCGGCGCACGGCGTCAGCGTGTTCACCGTCGTCGAGGCCTACGACCGGCTGGTCGCGCAGGGCTGGCTGGTGTCGCGGGCCAACGCCGGCTTCTTCGTGCGCCGCCGCAGCGGCGAGCCGCCGGCCGCCAGCCCCGCGCCCAAGCCGGTGGCCGAGCTGCGCTTCGATGCGCAGTGGTACCTGAAGCAGATCTTCGAGAACCGCAACCTCGCGCTGAAGCCCGGCTGCGGCTGGCTGCCGCACGACTGGCTGTTCGAGGACGGCGTGCGGCGCAGCCTGCGCCAGATGGCGGCCGACGGCGCCGAGCTGGGCGGCTACGGGCTGCCGCACGGGCACATGGCGCTGCGCATCCTGGTGGCCGAATCGCTGGCCGAGCGCCAGATCGCCGTCAGCGCCGAGCAGGTGCTGCTGACCCAGGGGTCGAGCCAGGCGCTCGACCTGGTCGCCCGCCGGCTGCTGAAGCCGGGCGACGCGGTGCTGGTCGACGACCCCGGCTATCCCAACCTGATGTTCATGCTGCGCTTCCTCGGGGCGCGGCTGATCGGCGTGCCGCGCACGCCCGCCGGCTACGACCTGCCGGCACTCGAGGCGCTGCTGGCCGAGCACAAGCCCCGCGCCTTCTTCACGCAGCCGCGGCTGCAGAGCCCGACCAGCTCGGTGACGCCGCTGGCGCAGCTGTTCCGGCTGCTGCAGCTGGCCGATGCGCACGACCTGACGCTGGTCGAGAACGACATCTACGCCGACATGGACCCCGAGCCGCGGGCCTCGCTCGCGAGCCTCGACGCGTTGCGGCGGGTGGTCCACGTCGGCAGCTACTCGAAGACGATCTCGCCGAACATCCGCGTCGGCTATGTCGTCGCCCGGCCGGACCTGCTGGACGAACTGGCGCAGCTGAAGATGGTGTCGGGGCTGACCTCGTCCGACATCACCGAGCGGCTGGCCTTCGGCGCGCTGACCGAAGGGCGCTGGCGCAAGCACCTGAAATCGCTGCGCGACCGGCTCGCCGAGTCGCACGGCCGGGTGGCGCAGCGGCTGGCCGGCATGGGCTTCGAGCTGTTCAGCGAGCCGAAGGCGGGGCTGTATCTGTGGGCGCGTCATCCCGACCTGCCCGATGGCGCCGAGCTGTCGCGGCATGCGGTGGGCGAGGGCATCATGCTCGGGCCGGGGCAGCTGTTCCTGGTCGAGCCGCGGCCCACCGGCTGGCTGCGCTTCAACGTGGCCTTCAGCGATGACGAGCGGCTGTACCGCTTCCTGGCGGCGCAGATCCGGCTGCACGAGGCGGCGTGAACCCGTGCCTTTCCTATAATCGCCGGTTCCGCCGAGACAGCCCAGCCAACCGAGAAAGAACCGGATGAAAGCCTCCGAGATCCGCGACACCTTCCTGAAGTTCTTCGAATCGAAGGGCCACACCATCGTCGCGTCGAGCCCGCTGGTGCCCGCCAACGACCCGACGCTGATGTTCACCAACTCGGGCATGGTGCAGTTCAAGGACGTGTTCCTCGGCAGCGACAAGCGCCCCTACGTGCGCGCCGCCTCCGTCCAGGCCTGCCTGCGGGCCGGCGGCAAGCACAACGACCTCGAGAATGTCGGCTACACCGCGCGCCACCACACCTTCTTCGAGATGCTGGGCAACTGGAGCTTCGGCGACTACTTCAAGCACGACGCGCTCACCTGGGCCTGGGAGCTGCTGACGAAGGTCTACAAGCTGCCGGCCGACAAGCTCTGGGCCACCGTCTACATCGACGACGACGAGGCCTACGACATCTGGACGAAAGTGATCGGCCTGCCGCCCGAGCGCGTGGTGCGCATCGGCGACAACAAGGGCGCGAAGTACGCCTCCGACAACTTCTGGATGATGGCCGACACCGGCCCCTGCGGCCCGTGCTCGGAGATCTTCTACGACCACGGCCCCGGCATCGCCGGCGGCCCGCCCGGCTCGCCCGATGCCGATGGCGACCGCTACATCGAGATCTGGAACAACGTGTTCATGCAGTTCGACATGCAGCCCGACGGCAGCATCAGGAAGCTGCCCGCCCCCTGCGTCGACACCGGCATGGGCCTGGAGCGCCTGACGGCCATCCTGCAGCACGTGCACAGCAACTACGAGATCGACCTGTTCGACCGCCTGATCCGCGCAGCCTCGCGCGAAACGGGCGAGAAGGACCTGTCGAACAAGAGCCTGCGCGTGATCGCCGACCACATCCGCGCGACCGCCTTCCTGGTGAGCGACGGCGTGATCCCGAGCAACGAAGGCCGCGGCTACGTGCAGCGCCGCATCATCCGCCGCGGCATCCGCCACGGCTACAAGCTCGGCCAGAAGAAGCCGTTCTTCCACAAGCTGGTGGCCGACCTGGTCAGCGAGATGGGCGCGGCCTACCCGAAGCTCGCCGCCGACCAGCAGCACATCACCGACACGCTGAAGGCCGAGGAGGTGCGCTTCTTCGAGACCCTGGCCAACGGCATGGAGATCCTCGACGCCGCGCTGGCCGGCGGCCAGAAGACGCTGCCGGGCGACGTCGCCTTCAAGCTGCACGACACCTACGGCTTCCCGCTCGACCTGACGCAGGACGTCTGCCGCGAGCGCAACGTCGAGGTCGACGAGGTCGGCTTCGGCGCGGCGATGGAGCAGCAGAAGGCGGCCGGCCGAGCTGCGGGCAAGTTCAAGATGGCGCGCGCGGTCGAGTACACCGGCTCCGGCCATGAATTCACCGGTTACGAGCACCTCGAAGAGAAGGCGGTCGTCGCCGCGCTCTACCAGGAAGGCAGCCCGGTGCAGCAGCTGCTCGAAGGCCAGACCGGCATCGTCGTGCTGAGCATCACGCCGTTCTACGCCGAGAGCGGCGGCCAGGTCGGCGACCAGGGCTCGCTGAGTGCCGAAGGCGCGCTGTTCGGCGTGCTGGACACCCAGAAGATCAAGGCCGACGTGTTCGGCCACCACGGCGTGATGAGCCAGGGCAAGCTGTCGGTGGGCGACACCGTCACCGCGCGCGTCGACGGCAAGCTGCGCGCTGCCACCGTGCGCAACCACAGCGCGACCCACCTGATGCACAAGGCGCTGCGCGAGGTGCTGGGCACGCATGTGCAGCAGAAGGGCTCGCTGGTCGATGCCGAGAAGACCCGCTTCGACTTCGCGCACAACGCGCCGGTCACGCCGCAGCAGATCGCCGAGATCGAGCGCCGCGTCAATGAAGAGATCCTCGCCAACGCGGCCACGCAGGCGCGCGTGATGGACATCGAATCGGCGCAGAAGACCGGCGCGATGATGCTGTTCGGTGAGAAGTACGGCGAGACGGTGCGCGTGCTCGACATCGGCAGCAGCCGCGAGCTGTGCGGCGGCACGCACGTGCACCGCACCGGCGACATCGGCCTGTTCAAGGTGGTGGCCGAAGGCGGCGTGGCCGCCGGCGTGCGCCGCATCGAGGCGGTGACCGGCGCCAACGCGCTGACCTACCTGCAGACGCTCGAAGGCACGGTGCACCAGCTGGCCGCCACGCTGAAGGCCTCGCCCACCGAGGTGCCGCAGCGGCTCGCGCAGGTGCTCGACCAGGTGCGCGCGCTCGAGAAGGAGCTGGGCGCCGTGAAGGGCAAGCTGGCCTCGTCGCAGGGTGACGAGCTGGTCGGCCAGGCGATCGACGTGAAGGGCCTGAAGGTGCTGGCCGCACGCCTCGAAGGCGCCGATGCGAAGACGCTGCGCGAGACGCTCGACAAGCTGAAGGACAAGCTGAAGAGCGCGGTCATCGTGCTGGCGGCGGTCGATGGCGACAAGGTGCAGCTGGCCGCCGGCGTCACGGCCGACAGCACCGGCAAGGTCAAGGCGGGCGAGCTGGTCAACTTCGTCGCGCAGCAGGTCGGCGGCAAGGGCGGCGGCAAGGCCGACATCGCGATGGCCGGCGGCACCGATGCGTCGCAGCTGCCGCAGGCGCTGGCCTCGGTGCAGGGCTGGGTGGCGGCCAAGCTCTGAGCATGCTGAGCTGGCAGATCCGGCTCTGCCGGCCCGAGGACGAAGCGGCCGTGATCGCGCTGTGGCAGGCCTGCGGCCTGACCCGGCCGTGGAACGACCCGTCGAAAGACATCGCGCGCAAGTTCGCCGAGCAGCCCGAGCTGTTCGCGGTGGCCGAGTCCGATGGCGAGCTGGTCGGCAGCGTGATGGCCGGCTATGACGGCCACCGCGGCTGGATCAACTACCTGGCCGTCACGCCGAAGCTGCAGCGCGGCGGCCTGGGCCGTGCGCTGGTCGACTGGGCCGAGCTGCGGCTGCGCGAGCGCGGCTGCCCGAAGATCAACCTGCAGATCCGCCGCGGCAACACCGCGGTGATCGCGTTCTACGAGAGCCTCGGCTTCTCGGAAGACGACGTGATGAGCATGGGCAAGCGCCTCGAGCGCGACGACTGAGCGCGCCCCGGCCCCCCCGCATTCGGGGCACCCTGACATTTGACCCGAGGACAGACCCTCTTGTGCCGGGCGGGCCCAGCACCGATAAGAGACCTGTCGAGAGCGCGCCATGCCTGGCCGCGCTGGCGATCCGAAGTGGACAGCCTTGACAGGAGGTCTCTCATGCTGGTTCGAACCCTGGCCCGAATCCGCGCCTGCCCGCGCGCCCTGACGCTGACGGTGGTGGTCGCTGCGGCGCTCGCGACACTGCCCTTCGCCGGCAAAGCCCGCGCGGCCGCCGCCACGCCGCTCGCCGAAGCGCAGCAGGTGGTCGACTCGGCGGTGCGCTGCGGCGACGAGCCCCGCGTCGACACCGGCCCGCCGGCGCAACCCGGCAAATCCATCGCGATGGTGATCGAGGACCTGCGCAACGGCGGCGTGCTGGCGGCCTCGCTGGGTTTTCGCGAGGCGGCCGCGGCGATCGGCTGGAACGTCAAGGTCTTCGACCTCGGCGGCATCGTCGCCAACCGCGACAAGGTCATGCAGGAGGTGATGGCCTTCCACCCCGACGGCATCGCGCTGATGGGCGGGCTGACGCTCGAAGGCTCGGCAACCAAGGGCTACGGCCCCTACGACCTGACGCCGTTCGAGCGGCGCGGCATCGTGCTGGTCAGCTGGCATGCCAACCCGTGGCCCGGCCCGATCGCCGGCACGCCGGTGCGCACCAACGTGACCAGCGATCCGCTGCTGGTGGCCCGCATGGCCGCCTCGAAGGCGATCATCGATGCCGGCGGCCGGGCCGGCGTGGTGATCTTCACCGACTCCAAGCTGGGGATGGCGATGACCAAGGCCCATGCGATGGCCGAGGTGATCCGCGCCTGCAAGGACTGCAAGGTGCTCGAGATGCTGGACGTCGGCATGGAGGAAACCGGCTCGCGCATGGCTGCCGTCACGGCCCAGCTGCTGCAGCGCTACGGCCCGCGCCTGACGCATGCGCTGGCCGTCAACGACATCTACTTCGACTACATGGTGCCGGCGCTGATCACCGCGCAGCAGCCCGGCGCCGGCGTGCGGCTGATCTCGGGCGGCGACGGCAGCTCGTCGGCCTTCCTGCGCATCGCGGCGAAATCGTTCCAGACCGCGACCGCCGCCGATCCGCTGAACCAGCAGGGCTGGCAGACCATCGATGAACTGAACCGGCTGTTCGCGCGCCAGCCGACCAGCGGCTTCGTCGCGCCGCCGCGCCTGGTCACTGCCGAGAACATCGCCTGCGAAGGTGGCTCGCGCATGCTCTACGACCCCGACAACGGTTACCGCGACGCCTACCGGCGGCTCTGGAAGCGCTGACACCCGCCGGCCGGTGGTTCCGTGAAGCGGCGCCAGCTGTTGCCCCACTCGCTTCGCCGGCAGTTCGCGCTCGCGCTGGCCGGGCTGGCGCTGATCTTCGGGGCCGGCGGCATCTTCGCGCTGTATGCGGTGCGGGAGGTGGCCGTCGCGTCGCGGCAACTGGCCGAGGAGCGACTGCTGCGCGTGCGGCTGGCGCAGGACCTGGTGGCCGAGACCGCCACGATCGCCCTGGATGCTTCGCAGCTGATCAATGCCGACACCGGCATCGCACTGCACCTCAGCTTCGAGCGCATGGAGCTGCACCTGCAGAAATTCGACGCGATCGTCACGCAGATCAGCACCACCAGCGGCGACCTGGTCGTGCTCGACCTGCACCAGGCCGGCCAGCTGCTGCGCAACTCGGCCAACGTGGCGACGCAGCTGCGCGAGGATTCGCTGAACACCGAGCTGCGCTGGCGGGCCTTGATGGCGCAGCGCTTCGGCCGGCCCGAGGCGCCGGCCGGGCCCGAGCGGCTGCCGCTGCTGGCGCTGCTGTACCAGCTGCGCGGCGCGACCCGGCCCGACGAGCTGGAGGGGCTGCGCGGGCGCCTGCCGCCGCTGCTGGCCGCGCCGGCAGGGCAGCAGCCGGGCCTCGCGACCGATGTGCGCGAGCTGTTCGCGATGCGCGACAAGCTGATCGCGCAGCACCGGATGATCACCGGCCTGCGCGACGAGATCAGCCGCCAGTCGCAGGCCATGGGCGCTGCGGCGGGCACTTGGTCGACCGCGTCGGCCAACGCCTACCGCGAGGCGGTGCAGCAGGTGGTCGACGCGTCGGAGCGCCGCCAGCGCTGGATCTTCGCGCTGTTCATCGGCAGCGTGCTGGCGGCGGTCGCGGTGGCGCGGGTCTTCCTCGGCCACCACGTGATCGGCCGGCTGCAGGAGGTGAGCCAGCACCTGCGCAGCGACCACCCGCAGGCGCTGACCGGGAACGAGCCGGTGAAGGTGCCGGTGCAGGGCGAGGACGAGATCGGCGGCATGGCGCGCGCGGTCGAGCGCTTCCTCGAGGACCGGCGGCAACTGGCGCAGACGCGGGCATCGCTCGAGATCGAGCAGCAGCGGCTCGCGGCCATCATCGACCACACGGCTGACGGCATCCTCGTGGTGCGCGGCGAGCGCGTGCTGCAGCTCAACCCGGCCGGCGAGCGCATGTTCGGCCGGGCCGCGCCGCAGCGCGACGGGCTGGCCGTCGGCGAGCTGCTGGCGGAGCTGGATCCGCCGCTCGAGGTCGAGCAGGCCACGCCGCGCAGCGCGATCGGGCTGCACCACGACGCGCGGCGTTTTCCGGTCGAGGTGTCGGTGAGCCGGATGTCGGTGCAGGACGCGGCGGGCGGCGCGCACGATGACCTCGGCGGCGGCGCGCTGCGCGTGCTGGTGGTGCGCGACGCGACGCTGCGGCGTGCCGCCGAGCAGCAGCTCACCGCGGCGCGCGATGCGGCCATCGCGGCGCAGCGCGCGCAGACCACCTTCCTCGCCAACATGAGCCACGAGCTGCGCACGCCGCTGAACGGCATCCTCGGCTACACGCAGATCCTGCGCCTGGACCCCACGCTCGACGAGCCGCAGGCGGCCGGCCTGAAGACCATCCAGAGCAGCGGCGAGCACCTGCTGATGCTGATCAACGACATCCTCGACATCGCGAAGATCGAGGCCGGCCGGCTCGACCTGCTGCCGGCGCCGGTCCACCCGGCCAGCTTCTTCGGGATGATCGGCGACCTGATCCGCATCAAGGCGCAGCAGAAGAACCTGGCGTTCTCACTCGAGATCCACGGCGAGCTGCCCGAGGCGATGGAGGTCGACGAGCGGCGGCTGCGCCAGGTGCTGCTGAACCTGCTGGGCAACGCGGTCAAGTTCAGCGACCACGGGCAGGTGCAGCTGATCGTGCACCTGCTGGGCGTCGACGAGGACCGGGCGCAGCTTCGCTTCGAGGTCTGCGATTCCGGCATCGGCATGGACGCCGCGCAGCTGGAGCGGCTGTTCCAGCCGTTCGCGCAGGTGCACGACGCGGCGCGCCGGGTGGCCGGCAGCGGGCTCGGGCTGTCGATCAGCCGGCAGCTGGTGCGCATGATGGGCGGCGACATCCTGGTGCGCAGCGTGCCCGAGGAGGGCAGCGTCTTCTGGTTCGAGCTGACGGTGCAGGTGCCGAAGACGGTGGCCGGCACCGCGCGCGTCGAGCGCAGCGCGATCGGCTATGCCGGCGCGCCGCGCAGCGTGCTGATCGTCGACGACATCGCCGAGAACCGCGAGATGCTGGCCTGGCTGCTGCGCCTGCTCGGCTTCCAGATCGACGAGGCGGACAACGGGCTGACGGCGATCGCGCGCGCGCAGGCCAAGAAGCCCGACCTGATCCTGATGGACATGATGATGCCGGTGATGGACGGGCTGCAGGCCACGCGGCACATCCGCGCGGACGAGGGCCTCAAGGAGGTGCCGATCATCGCGATCTCGGCCAGCGTGACGGCCGAGGACCGGCAGAAGTGGGTCGCGTCGGGCGGCAACGGCTTCGAGGCCAAGCCGGTGCGCCGCGAGAGCCTGCTGCGCCAGATGGGCGAGCTGCTCGACCTGACCTGGATCTACCGCGACGGTGAAGGCGACGCGCAGCCGCCGGCCGCGGGCGAGCCGCTGGCGCCGGAGTCGATCCCGGGTGCCGAGGAACTGCAGGAGCTGCACCGGCTGACGCTCGCGGGCAACATGGCGGCGATCTGCGACGAAGCGGAACGCCTGGCGCAGGCCGAGGCGCGCTACCGGCCGTTCGCCGACCGGGTGCGGCGGCTGGCGAACGAGTACCAGGTGCGGGCGCTGGGTGCGCTGGTGAAGGAGAGCATGGGGCCCAAGTGAAGACTCAGACCAGCGCGACCTCGCTGACCTCGATGAGCGCCAGCGCCGCGATGCCGGCCTGCGCGACCAGCCCGTCGACGTCCATCAGGATCAGCATGCGCTGGTGGCTGCTGACCAGCCGCTCCTGCGCACCACCCGGCCGCGCGAGCGACTGCACGCGCGAGCTGGCGACCTCGAACACCGGCCCGAGTTCGTCGACCCGCATCGCGAAGCGCTGGCCGCGCGAGCCTTGCACCACCACCAGCGGCGCCTGCGGATCGGTCGCCGCGCCGGTGCCGCGCAGCACGCCGAGGTCGACCACCGGCAGCAGCCGGCCTTCGAACTCCAGCATGCCGAGCAGATGCGCCGGCGCGTTCGGCAGCGCCGCGATGCGCGGCTGCTGCAAGGCCTGCAGCGCCGTCGTCGACGGCACGCCCAGCCACTGGCCGGCGCACAGGAAGCTCGCGATCGACAGCAGCGGCTCCTTGCCGCGTGGCGGCGTGGCGGCGTTGTCGAACACCACCGGCGCGGCCGGCGCGTGGGCCTGCACCGCGCCCAACTTCAGCAGCGCCACCGACAGCAGGTCGTGCGGGCCGACGCTGCCGTCGGCGTGGTACTCGCGGTAGCCGCCGGACACGCTGCAGCCGGCACTCCACGCGACGCCATCGAGGTGGATCACCGTGCTGGCCGATGCGCCGCGCGCGAGCGGCTGCCAGTCCGCCGGCACCGGCCAGCCGCTGCCGACCGGCCAGCGCGCCACGTCGCTGCTCGCGACCACCGTGCCGGACCGCGTCACCAGCAGCGCCGCCGCGCCATGCGACGGCTCGCCCTGCGCATCGAGCGGCAAGGCATCGCGCAGCATCGCCGCGAACTGCGGCTCGCCGTCGAAGACGATCGCGATGCCGCCGACCACGGTTGCCGTGCCGTCGTTCGCTCGCAGCGCGGCGCCGTGCACGAAGGTCGGCCGACCGCCGTACAGCGCGCTCGCCGCATGCGTCGATTCGACATGCTGCTGCGGGTCGCGCAGCGCCAGCGTCTCGCGCACCCACGGCGCGTCGAGCAGCGCGCCACAGCGGGCGTGCTCGGCCGGGTCCGACACCGCGACGATGCGCCCGTCGGTGTCGAACAGCACCAGCAGCGCATACACCGTGTAGAGCCCGTTGATGCGTTGCAGCACCGCGGCGGCACGCGCGGCATCGCGCTGCGTGGCCGGCTGCGACAGCACGCCGCGCAGCACGCCGTCGAGCGCCCACCAGCGGCAGTCGTTGGCGCGCTCGTAGAGGTTGCGGTCGACGATGTCGATCGCCAGCCGCGCATGGTGGCGCGCCTCGTCGAACACCGCGTTCAGCGTCGAGCGGTGCAGGTTGGCGATCGCCTGCTCGAACACCTGGCGGATGCGCTCGCCGGTCTGGCCGACCTCGCGCAGCAGCGTCGCGGCGAAGGCGTTCGACGTGCCCTCGCCGGCCGGGCGCAGCCGGCCGTTCCACAGAACGCGCGACAGGTCGCGCTGGATGTGGCGCGCCTGCGTCGGGATGGTGCGCAGCGCCTCGCCGAACAGCTCGCGGGTGTCGAGGCGCGCGAGCAGGTCGTCGGCATCGGCCGCGCCCTGCAGCGTGTCCTGCAGCTCGGTGGTGTCGAAGGCCTGGTCGACCGGCACCAGCGCGCGGGCCGACCAGCCGGGGCCCATGTAGCCCTCGTAGCCGGTCGCGGCGGCATGCACCATCAGGTACTCGCGGCCGGCGAAGCGGGCCAGCGGGTGGGCACCGGTTGCGGCCGGCGGCAGCGGCGCGCCGACCGGCACCTGCCACGGGTCGGACGAGGCCAGCACGGCATCGGCGCCATCGGTCAGCACGATCACGCTGCGGTCGCGTGCCTCCAGCAGCTGCGAGAAGATCGCGCGCATCTCGTCGTCGAAGCGGAACGACAGGCACAGCACGCCCTCGATGCGCTCGTCCACGCGGATCGCCGCCGCGTACAGCAGCGCGCGCCGGCCGCCCATCAGCGGCGACGGGCCGAAGTGCTCGACGTAGGGGCCGCCCTGCAGCGCCTGCGCGAGCCAGGGCTCGCGGCCGGCGGGCCGCGCATCGATCGAATCGTCGAGCCGCGCCAGCACGCGGCCGTCGGGCGCCAGCGCGATCACGTCGTCGTACACGGTGTACTTGGCCGCGTATTCGGCGAAGCGGGCCTGCAGCGCGCGCAGCGCGGTGGCATCGGCCCCGTCGGCGTCCTTGCTCGCGCGAACGATCTCGCGCAGCTGCGAATCGGTGCTCAGGAAGCCGATGTCGGCGGTGCGCTCGAACAGGTTGCGCACCAGGATGTCGATCGCCACCTGCGCCTGGCTGCGCATGCGCTGCGCGACGTTCGTGAGCAGGCTGCGGCCCAGGCTGTCGAGCAGGTCTTCCGACAGCGACTGGAATGCAGCGCGAGTGGCGGCGATGTCGGGCAGCGTGCCGCTCATCTGGCCGAGCATCGACAGGCTGTCCCACACCCCTTGCAGCCGCAGCAGCGACTCGCGGTATTCGTCCACCGCGGGCATGCGCGACACCAGCGGGGCCACGTCGGGCGAGAAGGGCATCCCGCGGCGCCAGATCTTTTTCATGGTTCTTCCTGAGGATTCAAGTGACTTCGTGAGACATCCGCCTCGCTGGCAGCCCTCAGCCGACACAGACGGTCTCAACTTTGAGAATCGGCCGATCCAGGGCGCGGTACACCTGTACTTTCGTGAAACGGATCACGCTTGCGCATCACGCGACAGAAACGCATCCGCCGGGCCGCGCCGACGGCGCCGCGGTGTCAGCCCGGTGTCAGTCTCGGGCGCGCCGGGACGCGTTTTCGCAGGCTTGCGAATCGGCGGCCTTCGGTTTCTCGTTTCTGAGGTGCCAGGCGTGACTGAGAGTTCATGAGCTTGTTTTTTCGTGCGATCACGAGACTGAGCTGCATCGGGTCCTGCATCGGACCTTGCACTCAAAGGAGAGATCGCCATGCAGATTCAAGTCCTCACCGTCCTGGCCCGCCACGAACACGTCCAGGCCCTCATGTCACCGGTGCTCGAAGGCCGCGTCCAGGAAGCCGTCTCGAAAGCCGAAGAGCTGCTGGGCGACCGCCCGGCGCACCTGGGCGACGACATGCTGAGCGAGCTGGCCCAGTTGTGCGGCGACCTGATGCTGTCGCTGGACCGCGCCGAAGAAGCCGAGGAGACCTACCGCCTGGCCGTCAAGCTGGCCGGCGGTGCGCAGCGCGGCACGGTGCGCGTGGTGTCGTGCCGCGGCACCGGCTTCCTGAGTCTGTACCAGCACCGCTACGGCACGGCCGCGGCCTGCTTCGGCCGCATCGCGGTCGACGAGGCGGCGACGCCGGCGCAGAAGGTGGAGGCGCTGTGCGCGATGGCGATGGCCCGCCAGGGCCTCGGCCAGAAGGAGCGCGCGATGCAGGCGCTCGACGATGCGAGCGAGATCGCCCGCGACGACGATTCGGCCCAGCTGTCGATGATGGTGAGCCTGGTGCGCGTCGAGCTGCTGGCGCAAAGCGAGATCCGTGCGCACGACGACCTGCGCGACCATGTGTTCTGGCAATCGCCGCTGGTCGACCGCATGCCGGCTTCGGCCCAGCTGCAGCCGGTGTCGGCGATCGAGCACTGCATGAATGCGCATGGCCGCTTCCCGCTGGTGGCGCGCCGCCTGCGACAGCTGCGCGACCTGGTGATGGCCGGCTGCGGCGATGCCCGTGCACAGGCCGCGCTGCCCGATCACATCGCCGGGTTGCGCACGCTGGGCCTCGCGACGCTCGAGCGCCAGGCGCGGCTCGACACCGCGCTGGTCGCGATCACGCAGCGCCAGGCCGAGCTGGCGCGGGCCACGCTCGAACCGCTGCAATCGCGCGAGGCCGAGATGGGCGGGCGCCAGCGCTGGCGCATGGAGCTGTCGTACTGCCTCGCGAAGGTGTGCGCGCTGTCGGGCCGTGTCGATGAATCGATGCGCCACTACCAGCGCTATGCGCTCGAATCGATGCAGTGCGTGCGCACCGAATCGGCCTTCGACGACCGCGCGGCGCGGCCGGGCACGGCGGCGCCGGTGGCGGTGAAGGACGACATCGAGATGCGGCTGCCGGCCAAGTACCGCCGCGCCTACCGCTACCTGCTGGAGCACCTCGACTGTGCCGAGCTGAGCGTGCGCGAGATCGCCGACGACATGGGCGTGACCGAGCGGGCGCTGCAATGGGCCTTCAAGAACCACCTCGGCATGACGCCGGGCGAGGTGATGCAGCGCTGCCGTGTCGAGCGCATCCGCGCCGACCTGCTGCGCGACGACGCGCCGGGCCACAGCGTGATCGAGACCGCGGCGCGCTGGGGCATCCGCAACCGCTCGACGCTGGTCACCTCGTACCGCAAGTACTTCCGCGAGACGCCGACCGAGACGCTGGCGCGCCGCGGCCGTGCGGACCAGATGGCTGCGGCGTACTGAGTCCATCATGGGTTCGCATGGATTGCGTGCGTCGATCGGCGCGCTGATGGCGGGCATGGCCTCGCAGGCGGGCGCCGCCTACGACTGCACCGATGCGTTCGGCAACCGCTACCTGAGTGCGCGGCTGATCGAGGGCGGCGTGCAGTGCGTGCCAGTGCTGCCGCCGGTGCAGGCTGCGAAGCCGCTGACGTCGCAAGATGTGGCCTCGATCCTGGGACTGTCCGATGCGGCCCTGGCGGCCGAGGTGCAGCGCCGCGGCGGCAGCCTGCTGCTGCTGCCGCCGTCGGCCGGCGCGATCTCGGTGGTGCCGTCGGCCGAGCGGGTCACTGCCTACGACCCGATCATCGAGTCGGTGGCACGGGCCTTCGGCACCGACGTGAATCTGCTGCGCGCGATCGTGCATGTAGAGTCGCGCTTCAACCCGAACGCGGTGTCGCCGAAGGGCGCGATCGGCCTGATGCAGGTGATGCCGGCGACGGCCTCGCGCATGGGCCTGGCCGATGCCGAGCGCAACCTGTTCGAGCCGGAGGCCAACCTGCGCACCGGCACGCGCTACCTGCGCCTGCTGCTGAACATGTTCGAAGGCCAGCCGGAGCTGGCGGTCGCGGCCTACAACGCCGGCGAGGGCGCGGTGATGAAGTACGGGCGGGAGATCCCGCCGTACCCGGAGACGCAGGCTTACGTGCAGAACGTGATGGCGATCTATCGCAGCTTGAGCCGGTGAGTTCGTGCGTGGCCACACGCACCTGACAGGGACATACCTCCAAGACCAGAGCGCCCGACATGCAGCGGCGACGGAACGCAGCGCGTGACGCGGTGACACAGCAGACACGCCCGCGGCCGCGGGCTGGCGTATCACCTGGCCTGGAGCAGTTCCGATGGATGACCCTGATCGATGGCAAAGCCTGTTCGTGCAGCGGATGCGCGCACTGTTCGAGGCGAATGGACAGCCGGCGCCTGAACTCAGCCTCGGCGGCGAAGCGGCCGATGCCGTGGGGTTCACGGTGGACGGGGTCGATTTCGAGATCTCGTTCCACGCGCCTCTGCACCGAGACCACCTGCTGCTCGAATGCGAGTTCGGCGCCGCCCCTCGGGACGAGTGGGCGCTGCGGAAGCTGCTGCGCCTCAACCGCCGGCTGCAGCCCTCGGGCCGGGGCAGTTTCGGCTGGCGTCGGGAGACCGATGCGATCACCTTCGGGATGCTGCTGCCGTTGGCGCAGTGCGAGAAGGACACGATCGAAGCGGTGATGGCCGCGATCGCGCAGCAGGCCCATCACTGGCGTGCCGGGCGCAGCTTGGACGAAGCTGAATTCCCGGCGGTGGATTCCCCTGATGAGCAGTCGTCACCGCCATACGCCGATGTGCGTTCGGAGTTGGTGCGTGTGCTGCATGAGGTGTGCGATGACGAGCGCGTGGACGGTGTCGAAGAACTCGATGCGCCGCCTCAGGTCTTGGCGCTTCGCCTCGCGGTGGGGGATGCCGAGGTGACCCTGGTGCATGCCGAGCCGGGGTCGGTCCGGCTGACTCTGGAGTGCGAATACGGTGCGGCGCCGATTGTTCAGCCGGTCGAAATCTTGTTGAAGCTGCTGGAGTCGACCGACTCGCATGCCACCGGCGGGGCGGATGGATTCAGTCTCGAAGGGCCTGCGGACTTGGTGGTGTACCGAAGTACTTGCCTCGGGCCGGACTGGACGAGTCAGGATTTGCTGACCGAGATCCTCGATATCGGTCGCAGCTCGACGGAATGGTTCGAGGCCTGCTGGCGAAGCCAGAATCCATCGCAGGTGCCATCGCACCCGGTGGACGAACTGGTCGATGTGTTGAATTGATAATTTTTGGAGCTTGAGATGCCTAATTTTGTTGATGGTACGAGGCTGGTTCGTGGTGTGAACCCGTCTAAATCACTTCGCCGCTTTGTGGCTGGTGTGCGTATGCGGGTGAAAAATGACAAGGATGAATATATACTTCTTCCGCAAAGGAAGGAGAGGGTAGTATTCAATCAAAAGCATATCGGTCAGGCGGGGGGAGCCTACGAAGATTTCATCGCATCGAGGAATGAAGGTCAAACACCCGTTAGCTTTTCAAGCTGTCTTCCCGATGACTACAAGGATTGTCCGGCCGAGGTGAAGTATGGGTACTATCTGCATCCAGAGATAACTGAATTGATCGTGAATGGGTCCGCCGGCGAGTTTGTGTCTATGGCTGCTGAGGCTGCTGAGGCTGCTCGGGCCGAAGCTGCAAAAAAGGGAAGAGGGATCGATGAGGCAGAATTGCCCACCGCGGAAGACTATCCCAAGCAAGCGTTGCATAATTTTCGTAGCCTCCTTCGAGGAGAGAAATTTGATGTAGCCTCGGCAATTCTCGGGGCAAAGATGATTCTCAAGTGGGATTGGGATAATAATAACAAGTTGCCAGCAGAGCTGCATAATCTTGCGTATCGTCTTTGGTCGGCAAAGGATCGTATCAGCGAGGGAAGTAACTTTCCTTCCACCGTCGGCTTTGTGTTTGGAACCGTTGTCCATACGAACGCGCTTGAGGTTGGCGATGTGCACGTGAGGACGCCGGTAGCGGGCAAAATTGCTTTTCGTACCAAGGCAATTAATAATAATAAAACAAGATTTGGGTTTTTGAAAAAGAAGGCGCGATCCGCTGGCGCGACGGAAAGTAAGCTGAGTGCCGCATATCAGTCTCTCTTCCATGCCGCCCGTCTGGCAAAAAAAAACAATGATAAAACTCCCTTCTTTCTGGAGGTGTGGCCTCTTTATGGATCAACAAACGATGGGTCTGAGGCTTCCATGGAGGAGGCTGCCAAGATTACTTTGATGGAGGCGGTGAGATTTGTTACGATCTACCCCAATGTAAAAATAAAGTTCGGTGGTGGCAATAAGAGTCATAAGGCATTTCGAAAGATTTTCGGGAGGCAATTGAGTGCGATCTTTTCATATGAAATAGGGAAGCCTGTCAAGACGGCTATCAAGCTGAAGGAAAATACGAGCGTGCTAACCCATGCTAGGGGGAGTCGTGCGTCGCGTCCCCTTGCCGATCTCAACGCGACTCTCACTACCGGATCCTCTTCAAATCCTGATTCGAGTGACTCGTTTTCCGAAGATGAAGGTGCGTTATCGGATTCTCAGGCTGAAAGAAAGGCGACGAGCGAGACTGGGTCGTCTTCAAGTAACGGTACAGACTTCTCCCGGAGGGAGGGCTCAAAATTTGATCGTGAAAAGCCGATCGAGGAAGGTAAACGCTTGGTCAACGCGGGGCGTGAGGCCGAGGAGTCCGAGGAATCTTCAAAATCGGATGATGCTTTTGGTTCTTCGATCGAATGTGCTGAAGTCACAGATGTCGTCACACCAGATAAACAAGAAAGTAAATCTGCATCGCTTGATATAGGTGCGTCGTATTCCGGTGCAGACAGTGATTCATCGAGTTATTCCGGCCAGGACAGGGCGTATCGCACTCCTAGGTTGCCTTCCAGTGATGGTGGCGGTCAAGCTACCCTTGGGGGTGGGAGTTCAAATTCCAAGGAAAATGGTTCGACCCGCGTTGATCCAGCTCACTACAAGAACTCCGAAATAAAACTGCCCCCTCTTTCGTTGTCAAGTGACAGTGAAAGTATTTATGCAGAAGAGAATGTTAAAAAGCTGGTCGAAAAAGCTAATAAAAGCAAAAAGCCGAGTCAAATAAATGAAGAATTAAACCCGGGGCGCAAGGCTGGAATCCGAACGATACTGGCTCGCGTCGTGAAGGCTGTTCGCGGATTTTCCCAAGCAAAACCGTTGCCAACGTCGGAAGAAGTAGGCAAGAAGGTAATTTTCGGGCGCGATGGTGTACAGGTCTCGCCTGTGCGTTCGAACGCTCCTTTGACCGTAAGTCAATTGGCATTGAATGGTCGGTTGCCGGAAGACGGAAGGCAACCACAAGGCGCGGAATCGGAGGTTTCTGAAAATGCCGCTCATGGATCTCTTGGCAAGAGCGGATTGCTTGATTTCGAAGAAATTGCGGATCGCCTTGTGAAGAAGTTGGATCCATTGCATGATTATTGGGTTGATCCCTCTATGGGGAGTATTAATATTCCCAGGCTTACATCAGATATTGTATTGTTCGATCGCGTTTTGAATGATTTTCTATCGAATATCCGTCGTCCTGAGGGTTTTCCCCCGGAGCGTCAAGCTGCAATCAAGGGTGCTGTAATTGACATAGAGGGCATAAAGAAGGAGCTCGAAGAATTGCGAGGTTCGCTCACAAGAATTTCTCCCGGAAATAACACGCGTGTGAGGGAAGCTATAGGGTTCTTCGTACGCTTAATGGCTAAGATAACAAATCCATCGGGAGCTGAGGCGACCGTGCAAGGGCAAAGGCGGTCAGTTGAAAATGATGGAAAGTCCATCGGAAATTCGAAGGACGTGAAAGAAAGAAGGCGCGCAAACGCCTCAGTCAACGAAGCTGAAATTCATTCATTTTCGTCGCGTTCCGAGGCGGCTCACGAGGTTGAGTCGTCCTCACAGGAGAAGGCGACTGCCAAGAAGTCGCTCGAAGTGCAAAAGATTCGGGGTCAACTTAAGATTGCCGTGGAGCCTCTGCGTGAGTTGTACCTGACGGATTTGGAACCCATAAATATTTCACGAGATCAACTTTCTGACGACATCAAGGCGCTCGCCTCCTCTATTGAGTATATTTTGGCGGGCATTTTCGATATCAAGTTTTATTCTCCAGAGGGTAGAAATAAAAGAATAATAAAAATGAAAAATGTGTTGAGAGATTGCGAAGAAATTCTGCAAGGGATACAAGGAAGGCTCGAGAAAGCCACTTTCGAAGATCAACGAAAAGAGGTCGAAGAAGTGCTGCGAAAAGTCGTGGAAGTGATGGACATTATGTCCAGGTCGACTGGTAAAGAAGTCGGTTCGGATCGGTCGCGCGCCGAAATGATTGAGACCGAAGCATCCGAAGCGGCTTTCAGTTTGCAAAACTATTGGAGGACTTCACGGTCAATTGAGAAGGGTCGATTTGAGCAAGGCCTCGTTGATATTCTTAATATTTCAGCGGGGGCCAAGGATAAGGCTGGGCTCACGGAACTCGAGAAAAATCACGCTCGTCTACTAAGTGTGTACTTGGCCATCGAGAAAATTAAGGACGGTAAGGACCAAGATGGACTTGTGCAGTTGTACCAAGAGGCAATGAGCGTGGTCGAAAACATGCTGCGCTCATCGCCCATGCATCAATGACGCCAATCCAGCCACCTCTGCGCGGGTAGCTTCAACGCAACTCGCGGTTCCCCTGTGGCGCATCCATGCACCACAGGGACCCTTCCATCTTGTGTGCGATCCTCTTGCACAGCGTCAGGCCGTGGCGCCATGCAGCGCCAGCGGCTCGCCAAGCCCCGATCGGCCGTTCGCCATGCCGTCGTTGCCCGGATGACGATCCGCGGAACGCATCACACCGCCGTCCCGGATGGGCCTTCGGCCTACCTCTCCGCCGGCAACTCCAACGCCACCCGCAGCTCCCCCTGTGGCGCATCCATGCGCCACAGCCCGCCCTGCATCTCGCGCGCGATCTCCTCGCACAGCGTGAAGCCGACGCCGCCGACCGCCGACGCATCGGCCTCGCGCGCCGCTGACGCGAACAGCACCCGCATCGCCGAGTCGTTCATCGACAGCAGCACTTGCGGCGCCTGCGCGCCGCCCGCTCGCTCGACCTCGATCAGCAGACTGAATCGCCGAAGGCGGCACGCGCTACCTGCAGCAGCCTGAGCCGGTGAGTTCGTGCGTGGCCACACGCACCTGACAGGGACATACCTCCAAGACCAGAGCGCCCGACATGCAGTGGCGACGGAACGCAGCGCGTGACGCGGTGACACAGCAGACACGCCCGCGGCCGCGGGCTGGCGTATCACCTGGCCTGGAGCAGTTCCGATGGATGACCCTGATCGATGGCAAAGCCTGTTCGTGCAGCGGATGCGCGCACTGTTCGAGGCGAATGGACAGCCGGCGCCTGAACTGAGCCACGACGACGAAGCAGCCGATGCCGTGGGGTTCACGATGGACGGGGTCGATTTCGAGATCTCGTTCCACGCGCCTCTGCATCGGGACCACCTGCTGCTCGAATGCGAGTTCGGCGCGGCCCCGAAGGACGAGTGGGCGCTGAGGAAGCTGCTGCGCCTCAACCGCCGCCTGCAGTCATCGGGCCGCGGAAGCTTTGGCTGGCGGCGGGAAGCTGATGCGATCACCTTCGGAGTGCGGCTGCCGTTGGCGCGGTGCGAGAAGGACATGGTCGAAGCGGTGATGGCTGCGATTGCGCAGCAGGCCCACCACTGGCGCGCCGGGCGCAGGCTGGACGAAGCCGCCTTCCTCGCGGTGGAGCCGCCTGAGCTGTCGTTGCCGGTAGGCACCGATGTGCGTTCGCAGCTGATCCGCGTGCTGCAGGAGCTGTGTGCTGACGATCGCGTGGACGGTGTCGAGGAACTGGAGGCGCAGCCACAGGCCCGGGCACTTCGCATCTCCGTCGGGAATGCCGACGTCTATGTGGTGCATGCCGAGCCGGGCTCGCCCCGAATCACCTTGGAGTGCGAATACGGCGCGGCTCCGATCGATCAGCCGGTCGAGGTCTTGTTGGGGCTGCTGGCATCGACCGACTCCCATGCCACCGGCGGGGCGGATGGCTTCGGCTTGGAAGGGCCTGCGGATCTGGTGGTGTACCGAAGCACCTGCATCGGCCCGGATTGGGCCAGCCGGGGTCTGCTGACCGAGATCCTCGATATCGCTCGCAGCTCGACGGAATGGTTCGATGCCTGCTGGGGAAGCCGGACTGCGTCGCAACTGCAAGCGTGCGCGGTAGACGGTCTGGTTGATGTGTTTAATTAATACTTTTGGACTTTTAAATGAAGTGCGTATCCCTTATCTTTGGTCGGACGAAGTCAATTGGCGAATCGACTGAGGACACGAACCATTCGAAAAAAGTCGGTATTTTCGGCAAAGATAGGCAAAAATCATCTAAAATAAGCGCAAAAAAAAATTTGCAAGAAACTCTTTTGAAAAAAACTAGGGAAGTGCTGTGCAGAAATAATGGCGCCACCCCCGTTCTTGATAATGAACAAAGTCGTTCTACCGCCGATTCAAAGGAAAAGATAAATGAAAATTCGGCGAGCAAGAAGTCTTTAAGTGAAAATAAAAAATCAGTCGATCATCATAAGCAGTCCAAGGGGAAGCCGAAACGACGCGTGAAGTCGAAGCGTCGTAACGACGCCGTTAAGCACTCTTCTGACAACAGCGTGCAGAGCAAGCCGGTCCTGCCGAGCGTGCAGGCTGTGCTATTGAAAGAAGTCAGGCGGCGGATTGATACTACTTTTCATTCGATGCTCGGTTATGCTGAAGATTTGAAAGCGGGGGATGAAGATGATCATGATTTTAAGAAGGCTATTGGTGATTATTGTAGTGAAATCGACGAAACCCTGTCGAGATATTATGATTTCGAATCTTCTCCCACGGATGGTAAGAGTGAATTTGAAATCAATGAAATCAATGGGATTGAGAAGGACCTCAAGAAAATAAATGAAATGTTGAAGGGGGTTAAACGTTTTCTTGAAGATGTGCAGAAAGATAGGGTGAGTTCGGGGAAAAAAAATTTCATGAGAAGTATCCCAGGCTACTTGATTACCGCGACTGAATCATGGTCTTTGCCAGGCCCTGAGGTGACTCCATCCAGAATATATGATGTGGCTTCTGAGATATATCAAAATTGGAGCAATTCAAGGCAGCAATCGAAGGATTCGATTTTGAATGGTCTTCAATACGCTACGCGCGCTTTTGATCAGGTGTTGGTGTCGACTAAGCTAGGAAAGGCGGACTGGAAGGGATTCGAGAGGGATGAGCTCGAAGCAAGCTGCGAAAAGCTGAAGGTTCTGTACGAAATTATGAGTTCAACGAGCTACTACGACACCGGCCCGGATAAAGGCAGCTTTGTGGCGGCGTATAGGGAAGCGCATGCTCTGCTCCAAGCGATGGGGCCGGATGCACAAAAATCTGTCACAACCAAGAAAAAACGAGTGCAGTCGCTGGGTAACAAAGTCGTCGCTTCTAAAGATTTTACAAAGAACGAAACAGTTAAAAACGTTGATGCGAAATCTCAGGCGCCGAAAAAGGCTGATGTAAAAAATGGTAAGCCTGCGATGGTCGAAAAATTTTCAGGATTTCAAAATAATGGCTTGGATCCTAGGAAAAAAAATACCAAAAAAATAACCCTTGTTGAAAATAAAGAAGCGGCTAATACAATCGAGTCTGGATTAACGCCGAAGAAAGGCACCCCCCCGAGGTTCACCATTGATAAATCCCCTTTTGGCGGGGGTATTCAGTTAGAATTGGATGCTCATCGAACATTTCTTGCGGAGGGGATAAGTGAGCGGCTCGTTTTTTGGACTCGGCAGTTGGACGCCAGAGAGTACAGTACGCCTGTGTATGACGCCGAAAGAGTTTTAGATAGTGTGAAGAGCTATTTGTTGGCGGTTGAATGGGTTGAGGGTTGTTATGTTGGTTCGAGGATTCCCCTGGAGGTCGAAGGTCAGATCAAGAATATGAAAAAGTGGGCAAAGGGTGGCATGAAAGAGGTGAAGAAATTCATGGGAACTCTTGAAGTTGTCGAAGGGGATGACCCAGAGAAGTGGGGAGCGGACATGAATAAATTCGTGAAACTGCTCGAGAAACTCAAAGGGGCACTTCTCGAACCCTCCCTCACGTCCTGACTGGCTGAGCAGGCAGGATGACGGCCATGATCACACCGCGCATCAAACCCTCGACGTTCTGGCGGCATGAAGCCGGGGCTGACCTGTTCATGCAGGACCATCGGCAAGCCAAGCTGGGCGGCTTCATCGCCAACCTGGCGGCGATGGATGAACTGATCGACTTTGTGGCCATTGCGGCGCAAGTCGATGCGGCGTGCCGGCGGCCGGACCGCAGCAAGGGCGGGCGCCCGCCGTACCCCAGCGAGATCATGGTGCGGCTGCTGTTCATCCAGTCGCTGTACAACCTGAGCGACGAGGACTGCGAGTACCAAGTGCTGGACCGCATGAGCTTCCAGCACTTCTGCCGGCTCGATGGTGCGCTGCACATCCCCGATGCGCGCACGCTGTGGAGCTTCAAGCAGCGCCTGGCCCAGGGGGCTCGGTGGCCGCGATCTTCGACGCGGTGAGCCTGCAACTGCAGCAGCATGGCTACATCCGAGCGCGGCGGACAGATCGTGGATGCCAGCATCGTGCAGGCGCCTGTGACGCAGGCCAAGAGCGAGGAGCGCGAGGCACTCAACCAGGGCAAGGCGCCCGAGGGCTGGAGCAGCAAGCGGCTTGCGCACACCGACGGCGATGCGCGCTGGACCAAGAAGCACGGCAAGAGCTTCCATGGCTACAAGGTGCACGCCAATGCGGACGCGCGCTACCAGCTGATCCGCCAGGCCAAGGTCACGGCGGCCAACGTGGACGACGGCCAGACCTTGAAAGAGGTGCTGGATCGAGACAACACGGGAAGCCGGCTGTCGGGCTCGGGGCGAGCATGTGTTCGCCGGGTTGGAGCAACTCGGCGGCAAGTGCGTGCGGGCGCTGAGCTTGGCCAGGAACGAACTGGCGATCTTGCTGAAGTGCGCTGCCTACAACGCCCGCCGGCTGGTCTGGCTGATGGCCAATGACCGGCCGAGTCGGGCGCAATGAGGGGACAGGTGCGTGCGAAAGGCCAGAAGAACGAGGCCTGCGGCGCATCAAGTGGCTCGGCTCGCACGCCATGCTGACTCGCAACAGCCGCGCTGGCGCATGAACTCACCATTGGCGCCGAACTCAGCGGCGCTTGTTGACTGAAATGGGGTTACGCGAAGTGCCCCACAGGGGGCCCTCCATCTCGCGGGCAACCTCCTCGCACAGCCTGCAGCCGCGACGCCGTGCAGCGTCAGTGGCTCGCGCGGCTCTCGATCGGCCGATCGCCTGCCGTCGTAGCTCGGACGCCAATCCGGGAGCGCATCACGCCGCCATCCCGGATTGGCATCCGGGGCTACCTCTCCGCCGGCAACTCCAACGCCACCCGCAGCTCCCCCTGTGGCGCATCCATGCGCCACAACCCCCCCTGCATCTCGCGCGCGATCTCCTCGCACAGCGTGAAGCCGACCCCGCCGACCGCCGACGCATCCGCCTCGCGCGCCGCTGACGCGAACAGCACCCGCACCGCCGAGCCGTTCATCGACAGGTTCACCTGCGGCGCCTGCGCGCCCCCCAGCCGCTCGATCTCGATCAGCAAAATGCGCAGCAGCACCGCCAGCCGCTGCGCATCGCCGCGCACCTGCGGCGGCGCCACGCCGTGCAGCGCCAGCGGCTCGCGCGGCCCCGAGCGGCCGATCGCCATGCCGTTCCAGGCTTCCTGCAGCGCGAGCGGCAGGTCGAGCACCATCGCCTGCGGTGCCGCCCGGTACGAGAACATGCGCAGCTGCCGCGTCAGCGCGGTCGCCTCGTCGATGTGCGCGACCACGCCGCGCAGCGCCGCCGACATCTCGGCCGGCTTCAGATGGTCGGCCTGCGTGATGCACAGTGACAGCGCCTGCCGGGCCGCCACCAGCGGCGCGCCCAGCGAGTGGTAGATCTGCGCCATCAGCCGGCCGACCACCGCCAGCCGCTGCGCATGCAGCATCGCGGTCTCGCGCTCCAGCCGGCGCTCCTCGGCATCGCGCTCCAGCGCGGCCATCCGGTAGTGCAGCCGCTCCTGCTCGGGCTGCGTGAAGCGCCGCGCCGCATGCGCCTGGCGCAGCCAGCGCAGCGCATCGGCATGCCGGCCGTTCGCGGCATGCGCATTGGCCAGCATCTGCATCGTGTTCGGCAGCTCGCCGTCATGGCGGATGCTGCGCATCGCGCGGATCGCCCGCTCGAAGCGCGCCGCGGCCCGTCCCGGCCGCCCGGCGTGCTGGTAGTACACGCCCATCGTCAGCCACACCTGCGCCATCCAGCGCGGCGCCCGCGGCAACTGGCGCACGCGCCGCAGGAAGATCGACGCGGTGTGCCGCGCGCCTTCCAGGTCGCCGAGTCGCGAGCGCGCGTAGATCACCATGTGCAGCGACGCCAGCGGGCTGCGGTCGCTCGTCCGCGGCAGCGCCTCGGCGGCCCGTCGCCGCTCGGCCTGGGCCTCGGCCAGCCGGCCGCGCCGCTCATGCGCATCGGCCAAGTAGGTGCGGCTGAAGCCGAGCGCGGCGCGCGCGCTCTCGGCGGTGGTCGCCACCTGGCTGCGCACCTTCTCGCCTGCCTTTTCGCCTGAGATCTCGGCGGCAACGCGCAGCACTTCCTCGCAGCAGTTGGCCGCCGCGTCGAACTCGTCGACGCACAGGAAGGTGCAGGCCTGGTTGAACAGCAGCCGCACCAGCAGCTCCAGGTCGCCGCGCGCACGCGCGCCGGCCTGCGTCTGGCGCAGGTGCTCGAGCGCCCGGCTGAAGTCGCCGGTCTCGATGCAGATCGAGATGCAGGTGCTGTCCGCGCTCGAGGCGCGCGCGGTGTCGCCGGCGCGCTCCAGCTTCTCGCTGGCCGACAGCGCCCGCGCGTACGCCAGCTCGTACTCGCCGAGTTGCGCATGCAGTCGCGCCATCAGCAGCTGGATGCGGCCGAGCGTGTGGCCGTCGACGCCGTCGCCGGCGGCCAGCGCCGCCGCCTGTTCGAGCAGGCCGCGGTGGCGGGCGGGGTCTTCGGCGGCTTCGAGGGCCGGCAGCGCTTCGATCACGCGCTGCAGTTCGGCCGTCGGCGGGGCGATCGGATCAAGCATGCGCCGCATTGTGCGGGCGCCGTGCGCTCATCGGAACAAAGCCGAACGCGCCACGTCGGGTTTGCGCACGCCGCTTCGCGCCCGGTGGTGGCCGGCCGCGGCGCCCCGCCTAGCCTGTCGATGTCGGCAATCCGTCGACGCCCGTTGCATTCGGTCACGCCATGTCCGACGAAAAAACCGAAGAGCCCACAGAGCAGAAACTCCGCAAGGCGCGCGAGGAGGGCCAGGTCGCCAAGAGCCAGGACGTGGCGATCGCCGCGTCGACGCTGGCCGTCGTCGGCACGCTGATGGCGATGGCCGACAGCAGCGTCGCCCGCATCCGCACCGTGATCTCGCTCGCGCTCGACATCGGCCCCGGCGACATCCCGATGGACGTGATCTGGAAGCGCCTCGCCGCGATGGGCATGGAGGCGGGGTTCGTGATCCTGCCGCTGCTGGTGGTCGCGGCCATCGGCGCGATCGTCGGCATCGCCGCGCACGTCGGCTTCCAGCTCACGCCCAAGGCGGTGCAGCCCAAGTTCGACAGCCTGAACCCGGCGCAGGGCATCAAGAAGGTGTTCTCGGTGAAGTCGCTGATGACCTTCGCGCAGATGGTGCTGAAGGCCGTGATCATCGGCGCGGTGATGTGGCAGGCCATCGTGCAGCTGCTGCCGCTGATCTCGGGCGCGGTGTTCCAGACGCCGATGGCGATCGGCGCCATCGCGTGGGGCGCGATCGGCAAGGTGCTGCTGTTCGCGGTGGCGCTGTTCCTGGTGCTGGCCCCGCTCGACTACGCGCTGCAGCGCCACCACTTCATGAAGGGCCAGCGCATGTCCAAGGACGAGATCAAGCGCGAGTTCAAGGGCCAGGAAGGCGACCCCGAGATCAAGGGCCAGCGCAAGCAACTGGCGCGCGAACTGGCCGAAGAAGACCCGAAGCAGGCGGTGGGCCGCGCCGATGCGGTGGTCGTCAACCCGACCCACTATGCGGTGGCGATCCGCTACCGCGCCGACGAGGCCGGCGTGCCGGTCGTGCTGGCCAAGGGCGTCGACGACGCGGCACTGCGCATCCGCGGCCATGCCGAGGCGATGGGCGTGCCGGTGTTCGCGCACCCGCCGCTCGCCCGCGCGCTGCACAAGGTGCCGGTCGACCACGCCGTGCCCGAAGAACTGTTCGAAGCGGTGGCCGTCGTGCTGCGCTGGGTCGACGAGATCGGCGCCAGGCGTAGCGAGACCCCCGGCGAAGACAACCCCGTTCATTGACCCTCGACCCAGGCGGATGCCATGAAGAAATTCAAGATCAACATAGGCGGCGATGCCGCGATGGTGGCCACCGTGGTGGCCATCCTCGCGCTGATGGTGCTGCCGCTGCCGACCTTCCTGATCGACGGCCTGCTCGCCATCAACCTGACGATCAGCACGCTGCTGCTGATGGTGACGATGTACATCCCGAGCGCGGTCTCGCTGACCTCGTTCCCGGCGCTGCTGCTGTTCACGACGCTGTTCCGGCTGTCGCTGAACATCTCGTCGACCAAGCTGATCCTGCTGCACGCCGACGCCGGCCACATCATCGAGTCGTTCGGCAACCTGGTGGTCGGCGGCAACCTGGTGGTGGGCATCGTGGTGTTCCTGATCATCACGGTGGTGCAGTTCATCGTGATCGCCAAGGGCTCGGAGCGGGTCGCCGAGGTCGGCGCGCGCTTCACGCTCGACGCGATGCCCGGCAAGCAGATGAGCATCGACGCCGACCTGCGCGCCGGCCACCTGACGGCCGACGAGGCGCGCCAGCGCCGCGGCGCGCTCGCGATGGAAAGCCAGCTGCACGGCGGCATGGACGGCGCGATGAAGTTCGTCAAGGGCGACGCGATCGCCGCGCTGATCATCACGGTGATCAACATCCTGGCCGGCATCGTGATCGGCATCACCTACCACGGCATGCCGGCGGCCGAAGCGGCGAACCGCTTCGCGATCCTGTCGATCGGCGACGCGATGGTGTCGCAGATCCCGTCGCTGCTGATCTGCGTGGCGGCCGGCGTGATGATCACCCGCGTGGCCGACGAGCACGCGACCAAGCCGAAATCGCTGGGCGAGGAGATCACCTTCCAGCTGACGCGCAGCCCGCGCGCGCTGTACCTGGCGGCCGGCTTCCTGTGCGGTTTCGCGCTGGTGCCGGGCTTCCCGTGGTACGTGTTCCTGGCGCTGGCCGCCTTCCTGGTGATGCTGGCGCGCAAGCTGCAAGCCCAGGCCGGTGGCGCCAAGGGCGGGCATGAGGGCGAGCCGGATGCGCTGAAGGGCCTGCAGCGCGAAGGCGCGAAGGCGCGCAAGGGCGACATCCAGGCGATCGAGGACAAGGCGAGCGCGTTCACCGCGCCGCTCGCGGTGACGATGTCGCCGGCACTGGCGGCCTCGCTGCGGTCCGACCTGCTGAACGCCGCGTTCGAGCGCGAGCGCCTGGGGCTGCAGGAGCAGCTCGGCCTGCCGTTCCCCGGCATCCGGCTGTGGACGCGCGCGAGCCATGCCGACAACGAGTACGAGCTGCTGCTGCACGACGTGCCGCACGGCAGCGGCCAGGTGGCGATCGGCCCGAAGCCGGACGGCGAGCCGTCCAACGAGGAACTGATCGCGAAGCACGCGGTGCAGTCGCTGCACGAGCAGGCGCACCAGTTTCTCGGCATCCAGGAAGTGCAGTGGGTGCTGGAGCGGGTCGGCGCGGAGTACCCGGGGCTGGTGGCCGAGATGCAGAAGGTCGTCACGGTGCAGCGCATCGCCGAGGTGCTGCGCCGGCTGCTGGAAGAGCAGCTGCCGATCCGCAACATGCGGGCGATCTGCGAGAGCCTGATCAACTGGGGCCCGAAGGAGAAGGACGCGCTGATGCTCACCGAGTACGTGCGCGGCGACCTCGGGCGCTGGCTGAGCCACCGCGCGACGCAGGGCAGCGGCTCGCTGTCGGCGGTGCTGCTGGAGCCGGCGGTCGAGAAGATGATCCGCGACGCGATCAAGCCGACGCCGGCCGGCAACTACCTGGCGCTGGCGCCGGATGCCGTCGCCGCGATCGCACGGCGCGTGAAGGAGCTGGCGGGGATGACGCCGCGCGCCGGCATCGCGGTGGTGACCTCGATGGACATCCGCCGCTATGTGCGGCGCATCGTCGAATCGGAATCGAAGTGGCTGGCGGTGTACTCGTACCAGGAGCTGGGCGCGCAGGTGCGCGTCGAGCCCCTGGGCCGCGTGGCGCTGTGACCGCGGTTGAACTGGCATGAGCCGCGCCCGCCCTGTTTCCTTCGAAGTGCACCGCAGTGCGTTGCCGAAGCAGCCTGCGCCGGCCGACAGCCTGCGCGCGCCGAGCTTCACCGACCTGCTGCGCCAGCGGCGCCCGTCCAGCGGTGCGCGGCCGTTCGGCGAGCGGCTGCGGCCTGAGGCCGAGCCTTCTTCGTCGCATGCGCCTGCCGAGGACGAACTTGCGGTATCGGCCGAGCCGGAACACGCCGCTCCTGTCACCCGCGAACCCGAACCCGAGCAGCAGGCCGAGCCCGACTGGGCCGACGAGCTGATCCCCAGCCCCGAACTGCTGCAACCGCTGCTGCACGGCACGACCCGCGTCGCCCGCGTGGCCGCGCCGCCGCACCCGCTGGTCGCCGCGATCGCACAGACCATCTCGCGCTTCTGCAACGACCGCGCGGTCGACGACAGCGAAGGCTGGCAGGTGCGCATGCCGCTGCGCCCCGACGTGCTGGCCGACACCACGCTCACGCTGGCGGTTTCGTCGTGCTGGTTGCAGCTTCGCTTCGAGACCGCCGATTCGAAGGCCCGCGACCTACTCTTTGCCCATCGCGACGCCCTCGCCGCGACGCTCGAAGAGTCCCTGAACCGCCGGCGCGATGTCGCCATCTCCATTGACTGAATCGCCATGACCGCTGCCACCCGCATCGAACCTGTCACGCCGATCGCCACCCACCTGGGGGCCGTCGGCACCGCCGCCGCCAGCGCCTCGCGCCTGCTGCACGACCGCCGCCTCGGCGCGCTGTGGCAGGCCCTGGACCTGCGGCGCGGCGGCCTGTCGCTCGCCGCGGTGCCGGATGCCGGCACCGCGTCGCGGGGGTATGCCACCTACGCACTCGAACTCGACAGCGACGCCGGCCGTTTCAGCCTCGCGATCGCCTGCCGCGCCGATGCCGCGCTGTCGCTGGCCGCGGCGCCGGACCTGGGCGCCCCGCTGCGTGCGCTCGCTGCCGAGGCGCTGTTCGGCGAAACCACCGAGCGCCTGTCGCACCTCGTGCTGCCCGGCGTGCAGGCGGTGTCGCTCGCGCCGCTGGCCGGCGCCCAGATCCCGCGCACCGGCTGGTGCAGCCTGCGCCGCGACGGTGTCGAGATCGCGCGCATCGCCGCGCAACAACTACCCGGGCCGGTGCACGACGCGCTGCGCGGTGCCGCGCGCCCGCACGGCCAGCGCAGCGCCTGGCGCTCGCTGCTGCGCCTGCCGGGCGCCGCGGTGATCGCGAGCCGCGCACTGTCGATCGACGTGCTGCGCTCGCTGCGGGTCGGCGACGTGGTGCTGCTGCCGGCCGAGCTGCAAGGGTTGGAAGGTGCCGCCGCGGTGCTCAGGCTGGGGCCGCGCGGTGCGCGCTGCCTGGCCGCGCCGGGACGGATTCAAGGCAATTCATGGACAGTCGAAGGAGGACTTCAGATGTTGGACGATGACCAGGACCTGCTCGCCGAACCGGGCGAGCAAGCGGATGCGATCGGCGAGCTCGAACTGCCGGTGCGTTTCGAGATCGAGACCGTGTCGGTGCCGCTTTCCGACCTGGAAGCGATCGAACCCGGCTACGTGATCGAACTCGCGGTACCGGCGGCCGAGGCGCGCCTGCGCCTGGTGTCGTGCGGCCAGGTGATCGGCCATGCGGAACTGGTGGCGGTCGGCTCGCGGCTGGGCGCCCGCATCACACGCATGGTGGCACGCGATGACGCAGACCACCACGGGTGAACTGCTCCCGCTGCTCGTCATCGCGTTCGCGATCGGCGTGCTGCCCTTCGTCGCGATGATGGTGACCTCGTACACCAAGATCGTCGTGGTGCTGGGCCTGCTGCGCAACGCGCTCGGCGTGCAGCAGGTGCCGCCGAACATGGTGCTCAACGGCATCGCGATCATCGTGTCGGCCTACATCATGGCGCCGCTGGTGATGGATTCGTACGACAAGATGAAGGACCAGGGCTTCGCGCCGTCGAGTGCCGGGCAGATCGGCCAGGTCATCGAGATCGCGAAAGAGCCGGTGCGCAAGTTCCTCGACAAGCATGCGCAGGCGCGCGAGAAGGCGTTCTTCCTGAAGTCGGCCGCCGCGGTGTGGCCGCCGGAGCGGGCGCGGGCGCTGAAGGCCGACGACCTGATCGTGCTGGCCCCGGCCTTCACGCTGTCGGAGCTGACCGCGGCCTTCAAGATCGGCTTCCTGCTGTACCTGGCCTTCGTCGTCGTCGACCTGATCATCGCGAACATCCTGCTCGCGCTCGGCCTGTCGCAGGTGACGCCGACGCAGGTGGCGATCCCGTTCAAGCTGTTGCTGTTCGTGGTCATGGACGGCTGGTCGACGCTGATCCACGGCCTGGTGCTGACCTACAAGTAGCGAGCGTGCAAGCATGGACTACGACAACATCGTTCGACTGACCTCGCAGGCCATGCTGCTGTGCCTGATGGTCTCGCTGCCGGCCGTGCTGGTGGCGGCGCTGGTGGGACTGCTGGTGTCCTTCGTGCAGGCGATCACCTCGCTGCAGGACCAGGCGATCTCGCAGGGCGCCAAGCTGATCGCGGTGGTCATCACGCTGGTGGTGGCCGCGCCGTGGGGCGCCTCGATGGTGCTCGGCTTCGCCCAGCAGGCGGTACAGGCGGCGCTGCAATGAGCCTCATCCGTTCGTTCATCCGGGCAGCGCCGATCGTCGCGCCGCGTGCGGCCGCGGTCGCCGCCACCGCGACCACCGCGCACGCGGCGCCGGCGGCCACGCCGCAGGCCACCCACCAGACGCACCAAGGCCACCACGGCCCGCAGCGCTCCGGCGGCCAGGGCCGCCACGTCGGCGGCAACCGGCCGGGCGCCCGGCCCAAGCGGGCCACCACCAACAAGGCGCGCAAGACGCGGCGCCGCGGGGTCAGCGGCGTGCCGGGCGGGGACGACGACGACAACGATTTCCACTCGTCCGACGCGCAGCAGACCGGCACCGAGGCTGTCAACCTGAAGGACCAGTCGCAGGACTCCGGCGACGACCAGGACCGGGGCGGCGGCGAGGAGTCGCGCCAGGACAAACTGGCTCGCGCGCGCAGCCTGTCGGAGAAATCGGATGAACAAGGCCGTGGCGGCTCGCCGCGCCGGGTGTTCGATTCGAAGATCCCGCTGCAGCGTTGCAAGAAGGGCATGCTGGGCGTGGTGCAGAAGGCCGTCATCGACCGCGAGCTGAACAAGGCGGCCGAGACCGGCAACGGCGCGCTCGCGGCCGGCGCGCTGCGCAAGCTGAACCTGGCGCTGCTCGGCAGCACGCGCGCCGGCGCCCGGCTCGACAGCGGCGGGCTGAAGGCGGTGGCCGAGTTCCTGGCGGCGAACTACCTGAAGCCGGCGATGCCGGAAGGCGGCTTTCCGCTGTCGATCAAGATGCTGCACTGGATGCTGCCGATGAAGCTGTTGCAGCTGCAGGTGCCGCGCACGGAAGAACAAGCCGCGTTGAGCATCGCGAAGATGCTCGTGCAGTCCCGGAGGAACGAGCGATGAGTGCAGTGATGAACGACGAAGAGCTGCCCGAAGGCGCCGAGGGCGAGGAGCCGGCCGGCGACGATCCCGACCACGAGCGCTACATCGGGCTGTTGACGGAGCTGTGCGGCGAGCTCGACCTGCCGGACGTGCAGGCGGTGCTGCAGTCGCGACGCGTCGAGGTCGAGGGCTTCAGCGTGATCGTCGACCATGTGACGAACGATCCGCAGGCGATGTACATCCAGTTCGACTACGGCATCACGACCGCCGGGCGGACCTTGTCGATCTTCCGGCTGATGCTGGAATCGAACCTGCTCGTCTATGCGCAGGACCAGGCCCAGCTCGGCCTCGACCCCGACACCGGCTCGACCCAGCTGATCGTGCGCGTGCCGATGACCGACGACATCGACGGCGCATGGTTGATGGACACGCTGACGCACTACGCCGAGCACGGCCGCTACTGGAAGGACCACCTGTTGCAGGCGCCCGACGACATGTTCGAGGCCATCTCCGCCGGCGACTACCTGTGGTTGAGGGCCTGACGCTGCGCATTGCACAATCCCGCCTCATGCCCGACAGCGATTCCCTCGACGTCTTCGAAGACCGCCCGACGCTCTGGCCGCACACCGCGCCGGAGCGGCTGCTGCCGTCGCAGGTCGAGCAGCGCCTGCTGAAGGCGATGGAGCGCGTCGGCGCCGACGGCCCGTACGCGGTCGCGCTGTGCGAAGAGGCGATCTCGCTGGCGCGCTCCAGCGGCGACGACGGCGAGACGGTGCGCACGCTG
Source organism: Rhizobacter sp. OV335 (assembly GCF_900142965.1). GTDB lineage: Bacteria > Pseudomonadota > Gammaproteobacteria > Burkholderiales > Burkholderiaceae_C > Rhizobacter. The sequence continues at coordinate 95,250 of NZ_FRCQ01000021.1, read as the reverse complement.
TTCCGCGCCGCCACCCTGGTGCTGCAGGCGCGCCGCCCCGACCGCGCCTACGTGCTGTGCCTGGAAGCGCAGCAGGCCTTCGAGCGCCGCGACGACCGCTGGCGCGCCACCCGCATCCTGCTGCTGCGCGGCCAGTGCTGGCTCGAGGTCGGCGAGCACGAGCGCGCGATGACGCTGATCGCCGAAGCCGCCGAACGCTTCCGGCTGATGGACCACCGCGCCGACCTGGCGCGCTGCCAGGCCGCGATGGCGATGGCGCACCGCCTCGGCGGCGACCTCGACAGCGCGATCGCGATGGCCGCCCAGGCGGTCGGCACGCCCGGGGCGCCGAACGACCACCACCTCGACATCAGCCTGCGCCACAACGAGGCGCTGATGCGCCTGGAGCGCGGCCGCCTGCTGGCCCAGCAGGGCGACGTGCAGGGCGCGCAGGCCGAGTACGCGCGGGCCTCGGCGGTGCTGCCGGATGCGCGCCACATCGAATCCCCGCGCAGCCAGCCCGACGGCGGCCAGGTGCTGCAGAACATCGCGCAGGTGGCGACCGCGATCGGCGACGACGCGACGGTGCTGCTCGCGCTGCGCCGGCTGGGCGACTGGGCGCGCCGTCGCGGCAGCCGGCTCGAGCGCGGCGCGGTCTGGCTGCAGATGGCCGAGCTGCAGCGCGCCCGCAGCCGCAGCCGCGCGGCCGTGGCCTGCGCGCGCGCGGCGGTGCGCCACCTGGTGACGCTGCCGAACGAGCCGCGGCTCGTCACCGCGCGGCTGCTGCTGGCCGACCTGCTCGAAGACCAGGGCGACTACCCGGGCGCCTACGAGGCCTATGCCGAAGGCTCGCGCGTGGCCGCCGAGCAGCAGCGCGAGGCGATCGCGCTGCGCGCCGAAATGCTGGCGCTCGACCGCGATGCCGAGCAGGTGCTGCGCAGCACCGAGCAGACGCTGGCCTATGCGCAGCGGCTGTCGAACGTCGGCCACCTGGTCGCGAGCATCAACCACGAGCTGAACCAGCCGATGGCGTCGATCCGTCTGGTGGCCGAGACGGCGCTGGAACTGATCGACAGCGGCGAGACGGCCGAGGTGCTGGCCAGCATGCGCTCGATGCTGAAGCTGTCGACCCGGCTGACCGACCTGACCGCGCAGCTGGCCGCGTTTCCGGCGCGCTCGACCGCGCAGGTGCAGCAGCTGAGCCTGCGCCAGGCGGTGCTCGAGGCGCTGGGCATGCTGCGCTCGCGGCTGGGCCAGACGCCGTGCGAGATCGTGATCGGTTTCGACGATGCGCTGGCGCACGGCTTCGAGGGCCAGCTGGTGCGGGTCATCGCCAACCTCGTCAACAACGCACTCGACGTGCTGGAACCGGTGGCCGCGCGCCGCATCGAGTTCAGCTGCGCGGCCGACGGCGAGTTCGTCGTGCTCAGCGTGGCCGACAACGGCCCCGGGCTCGCGCCGGCCGTGCTGGAGCGGCTGTTCCAGCCGTTCTTCTCGACCAAGGCGGCGGGGCGCGGTCTGGGCCTGGGCCTCGCGCTGTCGCGCGACGTGATGCGCGAGATGGGCGGCGACCTGCTGGCGCGCAACGGCAGCGGCGGCGGCGCGGTGTTCGACGTGCGCGTGCCGCTGGAAGATCCGACGACGGTGCCGGGAACGCTGTAGCCCGCTGGAGCGGGCCCGGATCTGCTGCCCCTGACACCTGCCTGTTCACCGAAGGCTGGCGGATCGGAGCACCTGCGTGATCGCCGAATCGGCGCCGAACGCCGTCCGGTTGGCCTCGGCCAGCAGCGCGATCGCGGCCAGCCGGCAGGCCTCGCGGTCGTGGGCCGGGCCGTTGTCGACCGGGTCGTTCATCAGGCCGTCGGTCACGCGGTCGACCAGCGCCTCGAAGCGCAGAACCGCCTCGGCCCGCAGTTCGTCGAACGAGGTGTCGCCGAACGACGTGTCGGTGAAGGCGGCTTCGGGGGTGTCGGCATGCGGGGTCATCGTGGCTGTCCTGGGGGGTGGTGCTGTGGAAGATCCTGTGAAGAGAGCGGCCCGGGGCCCGGGCTCATCCGGCTTCCTCGGCGCGCACGGTCTTCGTGAGCGCGGCGAAGAACTTGCGCAGTTGCACCGGGTTGCTGCCGTTGCCGATGTCGCAGGCCTCGCCGTAGCGCGCCGTCATCTCGTCGCGGCTGGGCTTGCCGCGCGTCTGGAAGCCGTGCAGGTCGCCCATGAACGATTTCAGGTCGACGCCGCGCTCGCGCAGCGACTGGATCGCCTGCCCGGGCTCGGTGTCCATCAGCGAGACGGGCTTGGGCTTGTCCTCGATGGCCAGTGGCAGGGTCGGCTTCGGTGGGGCAAGCGTGACTGGTTGCGTTGGGCGCGGCGGGAGCGTCGGCGGAGCCGGCATCGCGCCGGCTGGCGAGGGCTTCGGGCCGCCCGCAAGCCGGCCCAGGCCGCTCTGGAACTGCTGGATCATGTCGTGGATCGCCTGCAGGCCGCTCCTGGCCTCGCCGAACAGCCGGGCCACGACGGGCGGCGCGAAATCCTGGTACCGCGCGTTGTTCTCGACGTCGTGCATCGCCTGCAGGAAATCGCTGGTGGTGCGCGAGGCACGGTCCGAGCCCTGCAGGGCCGCGGCCATCGGGTTCTGCAGCGCCGACTGCACCGCGTGGCGCATCTGCCCCAATGGTTCGAGTTGTCCGAGTTGCCCCAGCTGTGCCTGTGCCGCCTGCCCCAGCCGCCCCATCTTCCCCAGCAGCTGCGCATTCTGCAGCCGCGGTCGCAGGCCGGCGATACCGGCCTGCAGCGTCGCGCCGGTCGGCAGCTGCGAGGGCAGGCGCGCGTTCAGCCCGCCCAATCCGCTCATCGTCTTCGCGGCGAGCCGCGCCGTCGCGCCCGTGGCCTTCTCCGCCAGGCCGGGCGCGGCCGTCGTTGCCGCTTTGCCGGCCTGCTGGGCGACGCGACCGATGAATTGGGCGCCGTTCTTCAGCAACATCGGATTGATCGGAGGCATGCGGGTTCCTTGGGCAGTGACGTCGTTGACCGCCACGGTAGGCCGGCCGGGCGCTGCGGGCTGCAGCCCGACGCGAAGCGGCGCACGCGGGCGCGAAGTTGCGCGCCGCCGCCCGTGCAATGCGCCGGCAGGGCGCTACGATCGCTGCATCGCTTGCATTGACCGACCGACACGTGAAGCCCTCGATCCCCGACAAGACCATGCAAGACAACGACAAAGCCGCCAGCCCCGCCGCCACGCCGGTGACGCGCATCCTGGTGATCGAGGACGACGAGGCCTTCCGTGCCAGCGTGAAGCGTGCGCTGGAGCTTGCCGGCTACCAGGTCAGCCTGTTCGCAGACGCCGAATCGGCGATGGAGCAGATGGCCGCCGTGGCGCCCGCCGCCGTGCTGACCGACCTGCGCCTGCCCAAGGCCGACGGCCTGTTCGTGCTGCAGCGCACGCGCGAGAAAGATGCCGACCTGCCGGTCGTGCTGATGACCGGCCATGGCGACATCCCGACCGCGATCCAGGCGATCCGCTCGGGCGCCTACGATTTCCTCGAGAAGCCGTTCAGCCGCGAGCGGCTGCTGGCCGTGATGCAGCGCGCGGCCGACCAGTACCGTCTGGTGCAGGAGAACCGCCAGCTGAAGACGCGGCTGGCCGAATCGTCCGGCATCGACCAGATCGTGCGCGGCGACGCGGCGCCGCTGCGCGAGCTGCGCGACCTGATCCTGCGGCTGGCGCCGACCCCGGTCGACGTGCTGATCCACGGCGAGACCGGCACCGGCAAGGAACTGGTCGCGCGCTGCCTGCATGATTTCGGCCGGCGCAGCGGCAACTTCGTCGCGCTGAACTGCGCGGCGATCCCCGAGAGCCTGTTCGAGAGCGAGCTGTTCGGCCACGAGGCCGGCGCCTTCACCGGTGCGGGCAAGCAGCGCATCGGCAAGATCGAGCACGCGAAAGATGGCACGCTGTTCCTCGACGAGATCGAGGCGATGCCGCTCGCGCTGCAGGCCAAGGTGCTGCGCGTGATCCAGGAGCGCGAGATCGAGCGCCTGGGCAACAACAAGCCGATCCACGTGAACTTCCGCGTCGTCGCGGCGACCAAGGTGAGCCTCGAAGACCTCGCGAAGAAGGGCGAGTTCCGGCCCGACCTGTTCTACCGGCTCAACGTGGCCTCGCTGAAGATCCCGGCGCTGCGCGACCGGCTGGGCGACATCCTCGGGCTGTTCCAGATCTTCCTGCAGCAGGCGAGCCTGCGCTTCCAGATGCCGGTGCCGTCGCTGACGCCGGACCAGCGCCAGGCGCTGCTGGCCTCGCGCTGGCCGGGCAACGTGCGCGAGCTGAAGGCCTGCGCCGAGCGGATGATCCTCGGGCTGCCGATCTTCGTCGACGGCGAGCCGACCGCGTCGGCGCCGCGCTCGTTCGACGAATCGGTCGCGATGATCGAACGCAGCCTGCTCGAAGAAGCGCTGCGCCGCCACGGCGGCTCGGTGAAGGCAGCCTGCGCAGAGCTCTCGCTGACGCCGGCGACGATGTACCGCAAGCTGAAGGCGCTGGCGGTGGATCCGTCGGCGTACAAGGACCCGAGCGTCGATCCGGCGGGCTGAGCACGATCCGGCCTCGCGCCGCGCCGGTTCCCCGCGCCAGTTCCCGATACTCCTTTGCGCCACGCGATTCGCAGATGACGCGTGCCAGGCCCTCGGGCTGCCCGTGGCCCGTCGTGTTTGCCGCCAGGCCGTCTGCCACCGAGCACGCGTTTACGGCCATCCCGCTGACGACAAGCTGACTTTACTGGAGCGGGTTTCGGCCGTGCGTCGAAACCGTCGGGTCCGGTGGCGTTCGATGGCTGTCGCAGTCGTGAGAGAGCCGCCCCCGCTCCCTTCTCAAACTTGATTCAACCGCCGGCCCACCCGCCGTCGGATGCCTGTCGACTTGTGTGCGGGTTTCGCCGCCCCTGACGGCGAATCAAGCACTTGCATGCAATTGTGAAACCGCTTGCAAGTCGCGCAGCCATACACCGCTTCGTGGCACATGCCTTGCGGAACGAGACCGTCAGACATCATTCAACACATAGGGGAGTCTCGTGAACAAAGCAGCCTTGTTGATCGAAGACAAAGACACGCAACTGGTCGTGCGGACCGCACTGGAGTGCGCCGGCTACCACTGTGAGGTCTACACATCCACCGGTACTCTGTTGCGCGGCATCAAGCGCGACGACCATGGATTGATCGTCGTCGATGTCGACGACCCGGCCACCGATTGCCCCGCGATCGTCGACTGGCGCCGCAACTGGCTGAACCCCGAAGTGACTTTGGTCGCCCTCGGCCGCACCGACCCGCTGACCGCGGCCCGCGTGCTGAACGCCGGTGTCGACGATTTCGTCGCGAAGCCGGTGCGCGGGGCCGAGCTGCTGGCGCGCATCGGCGCCGCCGCGCGCCGGCGCGTGCCGGCCCCGGCCGAGACTGGCCCGAGCGTTGCCGGCTGCAGCATCGACCGCGGCGCGAGCGCCATCGTCTCGCGCTCGCAGCGCGTCGGCCTGACGGCCCGCGAACTCGCGCTCGCGCAACTGTTGTTCGAAAACGCCGGCCAGCTGGTGACCCGCGCCCGCCTCGCGCAGGACGTGTGGGGCACCGACGTCGGCATCACCGGCCGCTCGATCGAGCAGCACATCTATCAGTTGCGCCGCAAGCTCAAGCGCTGCGCCGGCGAGGCGCTCGCACTGCGCGGCGTCTACGGCAGCGGCTACCGCATCGACGCGGCCGTCGTGCCGTGCACACCTTCCGGACCTTCCTCTGCACCGACGGCCGCCCTCGGGCTGTCGGCGCAGGCCATGTTCCACGCCTAGAGCCACAACCGTCCACCACCGCCCACACCACCATGCGCTCCACCACCCACTCCACCTTCGACGGCCTGCGTCCCGACCGCGTCCCGCTGCCCTGGGGCGACGTGCGAGGGGCCTCGCTGTCCGCGTTGCTGTCGCTGATCACCACCGTGTCGTACGGCGCGGTGGCGGCCGGATCGATCTCGTCGATGGGGCCGGGCGTGGTGTCGGCGATGGTGTTGTCGGGGCTGATCGCCGCCTCGCTCGGCGCCCTCGTCGCGAGTGCGCTCGGCTCGGTGCCGACGCAGATCTTCTCGCCGCGTGCGTCGGTCGCGGTCGTGATCGCGGCGGCCGCTGCTTCATTCGCCGCCGAAGGCACCAAGCTGCCGCAGGTGCTCGCGCTGTTGTCGCTGTGCCTGTTCGTCGCGATGCTTATTCAGCTGGCCTTTGCGGCGCTGAAGCTCGGCGGCCTGATCCGGCTGATCCCGACTTCGGTGACGGCCGGCCTGGTGATCGCGCTGGCGCTGCGGCTGGTGTGGTCCGAGCTGCCCGACCTGGTGGCCGCACCCGACCGGCTGCGGCCGTGGGCGCCGCTGTGCACCGCCATCGGCACCTTCGGCGTGTTCGCGTTGCTGCGGGTGCGCTACGGCGCCGGCGGCGCGATGCTGGCGGGCCTGGCGGCCGGCCTGCTGGTCGCGCTGGTGGTCGATCTCGGCGCGCCGGGCGCACTGCCGCACCTGCCCGCCATCGACCTGGCCGGTGGTCCGCTGCTGCCGGTGTCGCGCCTGGTCGGGCAGTTCCTCGAAGGCTGGCCGCCGGGCCGCTGGCTGGACGTGCTGGCCTTCGCCGGCGTGATCGCGCTCGTCAACTCGGTCGAGACGCTGACCTCGGCGATGCAGATCGAAGACCTCGGCACGCAACGCTTCGATGCCAACCGCGCGCTGATGGCCGGCGCCATCGGTTCGCTGGTGTCGCTGCTGGCCGGCGGGCTGCCGGTGGCCGGGGGCACCTCGACCTCGTCGGTGCACATCAAGGCCGGCGCCAGCTCGCGCAGTGCGGCGCTCGCGTCGGCGGTGCTGGTGGGCCTGGGCACGCTGGTCTTCGCGTCGCTGATCGTCAAGGTGCCGCTGGCGGTGATCGCCGCGCTGATGCTGTGCGTGGCCGGCGAGATCGCCGTGCCGCCGGTGCGCGAGCTGCTGGCGCAGTGGCAGGCCGGCCGGCACGGCATGCGCGGCGAGCTCGCGGTGGTCGCGCTGGTGTGCGTGCTGCTGCTGTCGGCCGACATCCTGGTGGCGGTGGGCGCCGGCGTGGTCGCCGCCTCGGTGCTGGCCTTCGTGCAGATGCGCGACAGCCTGGTGCGCCGCGAATACAACGCCACCGACGCGATGGCACCGACCATCGTCGGCGTGCCGATGAACGCGACGAACTCGCGCGACGTGCCGGTGATCGAGATCGGCCAGCCGCTGTTCTTCGCGACCGTCGAGGCCGCGGTGGGCGCGGTGGAGCGGGTCAACCGGAGTTCGCGCCAGGTGGTGCTGGACCTGACCCGCAGCGGCGGCCTGGACCTGACCGCGGCGAAGGCGCTGTCGCGCTGTGCCGCGGTGATGCAGCGCGACGACCGGCAACTGCTGGTGGTCGGCGGCGAGCGCATCAGCGAGATGGAGTCGCCGCTGCGGCCCTGCCTGGTGTTCGGCCACATCGGCGATGCGGTGAACTACTGCACCGATGCGCAAAGCCTGCGCGAACTCGAAGCGGAACGGGTGCGGCGCGATGCGCAGACGATGCCGCAGGCGGTGATCGAACACGCGACACGGTTGCTGGCGGAGCACATCGGGCCGATCGCCGACGTGCTGGTGCGCCGCGCGGCCGCTGCCGTCACCAGCCGCGACCAGTTCTGCAACGTGCTGGCCGGGCAGCTTGATGAGAGCCGGATGCGAGAGGCCTTCCTGGCCGGCATGAAGCGCGTCGACATCGTCCGGAGCGCACCGTGAGCGCGGCCGCCGTGCAGACCGGCGCGCGCGAACGCGACGCCTTCGTCTCGATGCTGGCGCGGCTCGATGCGCAGCTCGACCGCGACCTGGCGACGACCGATGGCGAAGACACGGATTTCGTGCCGACGCTGCAGATGCTGAAGCCCGACGAGATCGCCGCGCTGACGGCGGCCGCGCCGCGCCGCGAGGCGACCGCAGCGCGGGCCCTGTCGGTCAAGCCCGCGCGTTCGTTCGCACGCCTGCTGCCGTGGCTTGTGGGTGGTGGGCTGGCGGCCGGTGCGGCCTCGTTCGCGATGTCGTTCAGCGGTGCGCGGCCGGTGGCGCCGCGGCTGCCCGAAGTTGCGACCATCGTGCCGGTGGCACCGGTGGTGTCGGCCGCGCCGGCGGCTTCGGCCGTGGTGGTGGCGGCAGCTGCACCAACGCCCGAACCCGCACCCGCGGTCACGCCCGCACCCGCTGCCATTCCCGCCGTGATCCCGCCCGCCACCGTCGCGCTGCTGCAGCCGCCGCCGGCAGCGGCCTCCACCGATTCCTGTCCCTCTGCACGCCGGGCCCTCGGCCTGTGCGAGCTCCCGGCGCCTTGAGCGCTGTCCACCATTCACCGGAGAAATCCATGCGCCAACTTCTTCTGACCACTGCCCTGTGCCTGGCCTCGCTGGGGGCCCATGCCGGCGACCGCATCGTCACCGGCTCCGACCGCGGCACCTACATCGAGATCGGCCGCGACCTGTCGCGCCTGATCGGCAAACCCGCCGGCCTGCCGCTCGAGGTGCTGCCTTCCAAGGGCTCGGCCGAGAACGTGCGGCGCCTGCGCTCCGAGCCGGGCGTGCGGCTCGCGCTGGTGCAGTCCGACGTGTACCGCGCCTACCTCGACCAGGCGAATGCCGGCGACGCCGAGGCGGCGCGGCTGATCAAGCCGCTGCGCGTGGTGATGCCGCTGTACGACGAGGAGATCTACTTCGTCGCGCGCGCCGATTCGCCGCTGCGCTCCATCCATGAGCTGCGCGACAAGCGCATCAACGTCGGCCCGGTCGGCAGCGGCACCGCACTGACCGCGACCACGCTGTACCGCGCGATGTTCGGCAGCCCGATGCTGGAGCAGAACACCAGCTTCCTGTCGAACGAGGAGGCGCTGGTGAAGCTCGCGACCGACAAGTCGATCGACGTGGTCGTGGTCGTCGCGGGCCAGCCGGCCAAGCTGTTCGCCGACATGAAGTCCGAGGCGCGCCAGTACATCAAGCTGCTGACGCTCGACCGCGCGGCGCCCGAGACGCAGGCGCTCGACGGCACCTACGTGCCGGCGACGATCCGCAGCACCAGCTACCCGAACTGGCTGACGCAGGACGCGACCTCGCTGTCGGTCAAGTCGATGCTGGTGACCTACGACTACCAGTCGCCGGCCGTGCGCGATTCGCTGACGCGCTTCGCCAAGTCGATGTGCAGCAACTTCGAGAAGCTGAAGACCGAAGGCCATGCGAAGTGGCAGGAGGTGAGCCTGGCGCCGCCGCAGCTGCCGAAGGGCTGGTCGTACTACGCGCCGACGCAGAAGGTGCTGTCGCATTGCGACAGCGAGGCCGAGCCGGCGCACAACGTCGCGTCGACCGGCAAGGCATCGGTCGCATCGAGCTGCTCGCAGAGCCGCGAGGTGCTGGGCCTGTGCCGCGTGGCGTCGCGCTGAACGGCCATGCCCCCGCCGCAGATTCCGCTCGGCAACGCACCGGGGCTGCAGCGGTCGAACTCGATCGGTCCCGGCGTCACGCCGGGGTCGATTCCGGGCAGCCGCCCGGCGATCACGCCGCGTCCGTCGACGCCGTCGCAGCGCGATGCATCGGTGGGCGGGCCGCCGCGGCGCGAGGGTGGCGCGACACCGATGATGAGCGCGGCACAGCGCCCGCGTTCGATGAGCCTGCCGCCGACGATGCGGCGCGATGGTGCACCGGGCGGCGAGGGCGGATCGCAGGCGCTGGTGCTGCACGGCCAGGCCGGCACGCCGGGGCAGGGCGGCATGCCGCCGAAGCTGCCGCCGCCGCGACCGCCTTCGATGTCATCGCTCCCGGGGCGGCCCGGATCGAGCATGGCGCTGACGCGGCAAACGCTGGGCGGCGTGAAGCCGATCGGTCAGGGCGGCAGCCAGGCGCACGGCACGGCCGCGACGTCCGGTGCCGCCGAGAGCGATGGCGATTTCTCGAAGAAGCTCGACCAGCTCGAGGGCGGGACCCGAAACCTGCGTGAGCTCGAGCAGCTGGGCGCCGACAAGAACGATCCGAAGAAAGTGATGGACGCGCTCACCAAGATGCTCGACCTGATCGCGGACCTCAGCAAGAAGCTCGACGAGCAGATGGCGGCGGCGGGCAACTCGTTCACGAAGGCGGCCGATTCGCAGCCGCCGGCCTAGCTTTGCCGCCGGCTTGAGGCCGGATCGGAAGACCGGCCGATCACGGTGGCAGTGCTGCGCAAGGAACTGCACGCGAGCTGAGGGCGTGAATCACACACGGTGGTCGTAGACGAACCGTCGTACCTTCTCTGCCGTCAGCCCCGCGGCATCCGGATGCGCCGGGTTGATGAGGACGTTGTCCTCTTCCTCGATGATCACCGAGGGCACGACCAGCAGTGCGGACCTGCCTTCGCTCAGCCACGCCGAGCCGAGTTCGCGCGAAACCAGCCCTTCGGGGATCGCGTCCCAGCCGACCTTCACGGGCCGCGGCAAGACCAGCCGCACGGCCCAGACCGCATCCGGCACATCGATGCGCACCAGGAAGCGATTCCACGGCAGCTTGCCGGCGCTCTTGCCGAAGTGAGCCCGCGTTTCCCACGCCGCGAGCGACACCGATGTCGCCGCGCAGGTCAGCGCCTCGCCCGGATGGTTCCAGCGCGAGCCGCGGCTCGCGGCCCCCTTGCCGGCCAGGTCGTCGGCGCCCCACTGCGGCGTGTCGGTGGCGATGCGCCACAACGCCACCGTCATGCGGGCAGGCCCCCGCGCATGCGCTCGAGCACCTGTTCCACGGCCCTCAGGCCCTCGGGGTTGCGCAGCAGCTCGGCCGGCGTCCTGTTGCCCAGCTCGGGCAGCGGCTCGCGCATCCATTCGGCGAGCCAGGCGTCGAGGTCGACATCCTTCAGCTGGGCGGGATCGCCGCTCTCCTCGAGCAGGCGGCGCAGCGTGGCGGCCACGCGCAGCAGGCCCATCACGCGGTGCCCGGCGACGTCAGGCAGCACCTCGCCGGCTTCGTCCTTGCGCCGGAACGTGGTGGGCGATACACCGATGATGTCCATCACGGCGGACACGGACTGGCCGGTCGCCTCGGCAATCACGTCGACCAGGTGAGTGGGAACGCCGGCTTCGACGGCGTCGAAGAGCACGATCCCGGTCGAGCTGCGCACCCGCTCGACCAAGTCAGCGAAGGCCCTGCGGGACGCCTTGGCGCCTGTCGCGGCGCCTCGTGCCGGCACCGACCAGAAGTCGGCCGGCCGCCCTGAACCCAGCGCCGGACGGGGGCGCACAGCGGCAGCACACATCGCTTGATCCAAATGGTTGATCGGAATGCGCCAAATGGTAGCGCATCCCGATGAATATCGGATCAAGCCGGATCAGAAGAAATCCGCCGCCTTCGGCTTCTCGCCGCTGGCCCCGTTGAGCCCGGTCTTCACCGCGCCCGTCACCATGCTGCCGGCGCTGCTGTTGGTGACCACGTTGAGCCCGGTGCCGGCGAGGTCCAGCCCGGCGTCGCGCAGGGCCTTCTTCACGTCGCCACCCTGGATCGCCGTCGCGGCGACGTTGGTGCCCTCCGACCAGGCGCGCGAACCCACCGCGACCGCCTTGGCCACCAGGTTGAACGGCGGCGGCAGCACGCGGCCCAGCTTCTCGGCCACCTTCGAGATCACGTTGGCGATCTTCGACACCACGCTCAGGCAACCCTGCAGGAACTTCTTGAAGCCGCCGCCCTTGGCCTTCTTCTGGTCCGGCTGGTCCATCTCGCCGGCCACCATGTCGCCGACCGCCTTCACGTCCTCGGCGCCCTTCGGCTTGTGCGTGGCATTCGCCGGCGTCGTCGCGACCTCCTTGTTCTCCAGGTGGCTGCGGAAGGCCTTGATGTCGTCGCGGCTGATCGTGCCGTCGTCCGACTGCTGCCACAGCTTCTTCGCGCCCTTGATGTCACGCCCATGCTTGGCGTTGTCGAGCTTGCCGAACAGCACCGGGTCCTCGAGGAACTTCTTCGCCGCTTCCTTGTCCTCCGGCGCGGCCTTCGGGTCGTCGGCGATCTTCTTCAGCTTGTCGCGGTTGAACTTGCCGCCGAACGCGCCGTTCGGGTCCGCATCGATGCGGTCCAGCGCCTTCATCTGGTCGGCATCGAGCTGGCCCTTGGCCGAGATCTTGTCCTCCATGCTGGCGTGCGAGACCTTGTCCTTGCCGTTGTTCAGGTCCTTCCATTCCTGCGGGTGGTCGGCGAAGTACTTGGCCGCGGCGATCAGCTGCGGCGGGCACTTGCCGGTGTGCGAGCTGCCGTCGACGATCTTGTGCAGCTCGTCCAGCGACATGTTCTTCGGCAGGTAGTCGGCGAACTTGTACAGCTCGTTCTCGGCATCGTTCTTCGTGATGGGCCGGCCCTCGGTCGTCTTGCCGTTGTCGCCCGACGGGATGTAGTTGTCGGCGTAGCCCTTCGCCTTCTCTTCGTTGTAGGCCTTCAGCTCCGGGTCGTCGGCCAGCTTCTGGATGTCCTTCGAGCTGATCTTGTGATCGAGCTTGCCGTTCTTGGCGCCGTCCAGCTTGTCCCGCAGATTGTCCGGGCCGGTGTCCGACAGCACGGTGTTCAGCGCCTTGCGCAGGTCCGGTGGCGTCTTCTCGTCCTTGGCCATCTTCTCCATGTCGGAGATCTTGGTGCCGTGCTTGCTGAACGAGCCTTCATGGCGCTCCAGCGTCGACAGCGCCTCCATGCGCGCGTACTTCTGCTCCGGCGACACGGGTTGCTGTTGTTGCTGCTGCGGCTGCTGCTGCGCGGCCGCCTTCTGCCTGGCCTGCGCCTGCTGCGCGCCGCCCTGCTGCACCGCGCCGATCATGCCCTTCAGCAGCTGCGCGCCACCGCCTTCGCCGTCTTCGTCGTCGCCACCCGGCAGCGACAGCGGCGGCAGCTGCCCCATCGTCGATTGCGCGAGCTGCTGCATCGGGTCGTCGCCCTGCGGCGTGCCGCCGAGCTTGCCGTGCGGCACGACGGTGCCGATGCGGCCCCGCAGCCACGCCTTGTTGTCGACCATCATGTTCATGTTCGTCCTCCTGGAAAGATTCGATGGGGAAGGAAGTGGGGGCGTCGTCAGCGCGCCTGCAGGCTGCCCTGCAACTGCTGCAGCAAGCCGGTCGGCAGCAGCAGGTGCCGCACCTGGCTGACCAGCACGCCGATCAGCAGCGCGAGCATCAGCATCGTCACCGCGCCCTTGACCGGCTGGCTGAGGTTGGTGGGTTCGAGCTTGTCGGCGGCCCGCGTGATCAGGCCGAAGCCCAGGTCGATCAGCACCAGCACCAGCATCATCGGCGCGGCGAACTTGATCGTGCTGGTCATCAGCGTATCGGTCTGCTGCACGATGAACAGGTCCGGCACCCGGGCCATGTCCGGCATCGGCGCGAACAGCGGCCACACGTGGAACGAATCGAAGATCGCGCCGATGAACACCAGCATGCCGCCGAGCGCGAAGAACACCGCGATCACCAGCTGCACCAGCAGGCTCGACACCGGCGTGCTCTGCTGCCCGCTCATCGGGTTGGTGAGCTGCACGCTGTTGTAGCCGGACTGCGTGTCGATCATCGCGCCCACGCATTCGGCGACCCAGAACACCGTCGACGCGGCAAAGCCCATCAGCAGGCCGATCATCGATTCCTTCAGCGCGAAGCCGGCCCACTGGGCGGCCGTCAGGTTGCTCGCGACGTCGGCCGGCAGGCCGAACGCGACGAAGCCGCCGATGATCACGACGAGGCCGGCGCGCACGTAGCCCTGCACGAACTGGTCGCCCATCGGCGGCAGCACGTTGAACGCGGCGAACAGGCGCAGGCTCGCGAGCGCGGTCGCGAGGAACAGGTCCTCCAGCGGGTGCAGCGTGCGCGCCGCGACCTCGTACAGGCCTTGCATGTCATCCATGGGCGGCTTCCTGGCGCTGGGCGCGCTGGCGGGCGACGAAGCGCGCGGCGCCGGCCTCCTCGGTCTCTTCCTCGGCCAGCTCCTCGATCGCCGCATCGCGCTCGCGCAGGATGGTGGCGATGCGCTGTTCGAAGCTCTCGATGCGCTGGTCGTTGCGGCGCACCGCGGCCTGCGCGGTCTTCACGACGGCGGCCTGGCGTTCGACGTGCTTGTGGCTGTCGGCCAGCGCCTTCTCGGCCTGCGCGGTGGCGCCTTTCAGGTCCTCGATGCGATAGTCTGCCGCACGCACCGCGTACGGCGTGAAGGACGTGCGCAGCAGCGCGTCGCGTTCGTCGCGCGCGGTGGCTTCATCGGCACGGCAGGCGGCGAGTTCGCCTTCGGCAGCCTGGCGCGCTTCTTCCAGCTCGGCGAGCTGCTTGCGAGCGGCCTGCACCTCGGCTTCGAGCCGCTCGCCCTGGCGCTTGCGCACCTTGACGAGCGTGCGCAGTGCCTTCACTGGAGCCGCACTCACCTGACCACCTCCGCCAACTGCCCGAGGATGTCCTCGTACGGCATCAGGTCGCTGGTCTTCTGGTTCAGGAACGCGCGGATCTCGCCGACGCGCTCGATCGCCAGGTCGGCCACCGGGTCGTTGCCGGCCTGGTACTCGCCGACCTGCAGCAGCATCTCGACCTCGTCGTACTTGGCCATCAGGTTGCGCAGGTGACCGGCCGCCTCGGCATGCTCGGCCGGCACGATCTGCGTCATCACCCGCGACAGGCTGCCCAGCACGTCGATCGCCGGGTACTGGTTCTTCGCCGCGATCTTGCGCGACAGGATCATGTGGCCGTCCAGGATGCCGCGCACTTCCTCGGCGATCGGGTCGCCGCCGCTTTCGTCCTCGGCCAGCACGGTGTACAGCGCGGTGATCGAGCCGACCGCGCCCATGCCGGTGCGCTCGAGCAGCCGCGGCAGCTCGGCGAACACCGACGGCGGGAAGCCGCGGCGTGCCGGCGGCTCGCCCGCGGCCAGGCCGATCTCGCGCTGGGCGCGTGCGAAGCGCGTCAGCGAATCCATCATCAGCAGCACGCGCTTGCCCTGGTCGCGGTAGTACTCGGCGACCGCGGTGGCCACGTAGGCGGCCTTCGCGCGCTCGATGCTCGAACGGTCGGAGGTGGCGCACACCACGACCGATTTCGCCATGCCTTCGGGGCCGAGGATGAACTCGATGAACTCACGCACTTCACGGCCGCGTTCGCCGATCAGCGCGATCACGCTGACGTCGCACTGCGCGCCGCGCGCCAGCATGCCCATCAGCGTGCTCTTGCCGACGCCGGCCGGCGCGAAAATGCCCATGCGCTGGCCTTCGCCGAGCGTCATCAGGCCGTCGATGATCTTGATGCCGGTGGGCAGCGGGTGCTCGATCATCGCGCGGCTCATCGGGTCCGGCGGGTCGGCGAACACCGGGCGCTCTTCGTCGCCCTGCAGCGGGCCGAGCCCGTCGATCGGGTCGCCCAGGCCGCTGATCACGCGGCCGAGCAGTTGCGGGCCGACCCGCACCGACAGCGGCTTGCCGGTGCCGACCACCTGCGTGCCTTCGGAGACGCCGCCCATCGAGCCGAACGGCGACAACAGGGCGCCGTGCTTGCCGAAGCCGACCACCTCGGCGCGCTGCAGCAGGCGGCCGCGCGGGTCGCGCAGCTCGCACAGCTCGCCGACCTTGGCGTCCAGCCCGCTCGCGCGGATCAGCGTGCCGACCACCTCGGTGACGCGGCCGGTGCGGGTCAGCACATCCTCATGCGTCAGCTCCTGTTCGAGCGTGCTGACGAAGCGCTGAAAGCTGGTGTCCATGGTCAAGCGGCTTCCAGGTGGTCTTCGGTGGGGGTGTCGTCGTGATCGCTGTCGTCGTCGATGGCCTCGGCTTCATCGCCTTCGTCATCGTCGCCGGCCTGTGCCATCTCGCGTGCCGCGCGCTCCACCGCCCGGCGGATCGCCGCCAGCTGCGTGTCGAGGCCGGCATCGATGACGCCGCTGTCCGATTCGAAGCGGCAGGCGCCTTCCGGCATCTGCGGGTCGGCGATCACCTCGATCACCGTGCCCTGCGGCAGCTGCGCGGTCAGCTCGGCCACGGCGCGCTGCGCGTTCTCGCGGTCGGCCTCGGGCACGCGCAGCGTCAGCAGCGCCGAATCCTTCACCAGCTTCGTGATGGTGCGCAGCGAGCGCCGGTACAGCGCCGAGCGGTCTTCCTGCTCGATCACGCGCTCCACCGCCATCGAGACGATGCCCGACAGCCGCTCGCTTTGGCGCACCAGCGTGCGCCGGCGCGCGTCGGCGGCCTGCAACTGCTGCGAGGCCCAGTGCGCGGCGGCATCCTGCGTGCCCTGGTCGAAGCCCTGCTGCCAGGCGCCGTCGAACTGCGCCTGCGCCTGCACGAGCAGTTCGTCGGCCTGGGCCTGGGCGTCGGCGCGCAGCGCTTCGGCCTGGGCTTGCGCCTCGGCCAGCACGCGCTCGCGCTCGGTGTCGATCGCCGCGGCGACTTCGGCCGACGACACGAGGCGCGCGTGGTCTTGCGCGCGCAGCACGCCGTCGTCTATGCCGACAGTGCACGGTCCATGGGTGAGCCAAACAGCCATGCATGCTCCGGAAAGTAATGGGGGAGTCGAGCCATCATTGAATCGCCGGGGGGCGAGGTCGATGGGGCGGCGGAAGAAGACGCGGACGGAAAAGCGAAGGACGGGTCGCTTGGCGTGCTGCCTGGCGCGAGGGCGAGCCGCACCCAGGCCAGCGTGTGCTTGCAATGCCATTCGCGGCGCTCGCTGAGGCGGGCGTAGCCGGCGGCGGCCAGCCGTTCGGGGTCGAGATCGGACGCCGACAACGCGCCGGCGGCGCCGGCTTCGGCCCGCGGTGCCGACATCAGTTCGTTGTAAGCGGCCTCGCCGATGCGTTCGATGATGGCCTGGCGCGCACCGCGGCCGATGCAGCGGCGCACGCGCTCGCGCTCGGCGTGCAACGCGACGGCGGCCAGCACGCGCAGCACCTGGTCGCGCGGCAGCAGCGCGATGCGGTGGGCCCGGTGCTGGAAGCCGGCCAGCGAGGCCCAGCGCAGCCCGTAGACAGAACCCAGCGCAGAACCCAGCGCCGAGGCCAGCGCGGCCTCGCTGCGCGCGCCGGCACCGGCCGGCGGCGTGTCGAAGCCGATGCGCTGCCAGGCGGCCTGCACCCAGGCCGGATGCAGCTGCGCGGCGATGTCGGCGGATTTGGCGCGCGCGGTCGCCAGCAGGTGGCGCAGCAGCGGCACGGGCTCGGCAGACGCGGGCAGCGCGTTCATCAGGCAGCTCCGGCGGCAGCAGCGTTGGCGGGCTTCAGCAGGCCGCGCTGGCGTGCGACGGCATAGCCGCCACCGCCGAGCAGCGCGACCGCGCCGAACAGCAGCGACAGCCCGAGCACCGGCGACATGCCGCTGCGCTGCGCGATCGCCGCGGCGGTCGCTTCGGGCAGCGCGGCCGCGGCCACCAGCGTCACGTTGACGTTCTCGTACGACAGGCCCTCGACGCTGCGCACCACCAGGTTCTTGACGGTGGGCACCAGCGTGGCCACGTTCGACTCGCTGCGGTGCTTGATGAACACCGACGCGCTCGACGGCTTCACGTGCTCGGCCAGCGGGTCGTTGTTGGGCAGCACCACGTGCACCCGCGCCGAGACCACGCCGTCGATGCTCGACAGCGTCTTCTCGAGCTCCTGCGACACGCCGTAGATGAAGCGCACCCGCTCTTCGGTCGGCGTGGAGATCAGGCCGTCCTTCTTGAACATCTCGCCCAGGTTGGCGCGGCGCTCGGCCGGCAGCCCGTTGGCGCGCAGCACCGCGAGCGCGCGGCCCATGTGGTCGGTCTCGACCGCGACGTTCCAGGTCTTGCCGTCGGGGCTGGCCTTGGCGGCGTCGAGGTTGGCCATCAGCAGCACGCCCAGCATGTCGTTGGCGTCGGCCTCGGTCAGCTTCGTGTAGACGTCCTGCTTGCAGCCGGCCAGCGCGAGGGCGCAGGCGGCGAGCACGATCGCGCGCAGCAGGAAGGCCGGGGGAGTGGGGATCGACAGGGCGGACGACATGGGGGGCTCCTTCAGGACCGCAAGGGTCACTGGTTCTTCAACAGGGTTTGCAGGCTCTTGTTCGAGCCCTGCGTGATCGAGGTGGCGATCTGCAGCTTCAGGTTCGTCACCGCGACATTGCGGCTGACGGCCATCGACGCGGCGACCACCTCGGAGGCGCCCATGCCGGGCGCCGCGGCCAGGAAGTTCTCGACCTGGCCTTCGACGCGCTGCAGGTCGCCCTGCTGGCGCTCGATCACGTGCTGGATCACGTTGCCTGTGCGGCTGACCTCATGCGTGGTGTGATCGTTGTGGCGTTGCATCAGCGATTCGAAGCGCTGCTGCATCTCGGGGGTGACCGGGGCCTGGGCCGGCGGCACGACCGCGCCCGAGGCGCCTTGCGTGGCGTGGGTGGCGAGCGCCTTGAGCGCCTGCTCGGCCGGGCCGATGGGGGAGATGGCGTCCATCATGATGGGGCTCCGTTCAGCAGATCATGGCCATGGGGGGCAGCATCGACAGGTGCGCGGACGTGTCCTGGGACGGCACGCGGATCTTCTTGTTCGAACTCGCTTCCATCGCCTGGATGATTCCGCGCGCGGCGGCGTCATGCGGCAGCGCGAGCGCCTCCTCGGCATAGGCTTCCCACAGCCCGTCCTGCTGCACGTACAGGCAGAAGGACAGCATGGCCTTGATGACTGCGTTGGACGGGTGGGCCCGTTCGGTGCGCTCCAGCACGGAGCGTGCGCCGTTGAGGTCGCCGGCATGGATCAGGATCCGCGCCTCGGCCGCTGCCAGCTGCGGCAGGTTCGGATGCACGGCGGACATCAGCTTCAGGACCGCTGCCACGTCGGCGCGCGGCGCGATGTCGGTCGCCAGCGTGTACACCGCCGCGAACAGATCGGTTTGCCACTTCGGCAGCTTGGGAGCGGACATGGGCATATCCTTCAGGCGAATTCAGGGAGAAGGTGGAAAGGTGGCGCCGCCGACCCGGCGCCCCGGGAGTACTGCTGGGGAAAAAGGGCGGACGGTCGGTCCGCCATGAACGCGCTTATTGCGCAGCCGACTTGAACGACTCGCCAGCCTTCTTCATGACGCTGTTCAGACCGTCGTTCACCGAGGCCATCATGTTCATGGCGGCCATCGCGGAGCTGGCCTGCATGTTCATCTTCGTCATCGCGGCGGCATCCTGCACGCCACTCGTCAGCGCCGCCGCGGTGTCGTTGACGTCCTTCTGGCCGTTGCTGTTCAGCGCGTCGCCGGTCGAGTTGCGGGCGTCGTTGGAGGCGCCTTCCACGCCAGCGGTCGACACCTTGTTGCCGACAGCGCCCTTGAGCATGTCAACACCGCCCTTGACCTTGCCCAGAACACCGGTGTTCGACATGAAATTCGGGATACCCATGATGTTTTCCTTCAGTTGGTTGAGTGAGAGAGACCAAAAATTGCGACCACTTGCCGGACGCCCCGGAGGCGTCCGCTATCGAGAGCGGGTCACGTTGCTCTTGCGAATTCGTCTTCAATCGACCTGGACCGGTTTGCCGCGGCGCCCGCGTCGATCGCCTGCTGCAGCCCGCCACCGGGCCACATCCGCGACAGCACGCTGAAGATCGCCGCGGCTTCCGCGCCGCATCCATGCACGCTGCCGAGCCACATCACGGCCACCAGCTTGCGGACGACTTCGATGTCCAGGGGCTGCGCGGCGTTCGTTTCGTGGGCGTGGCTCATGCGTGTCTCGGCTTCGTCGATGGGTTGATCAGGCGGCCAGTTCGCGGCCGTGGGTCTTCTGCCAGGCCAACAGCACGATGCGGCGCGCCGCGGCGAAGGCGTCGCTGACGAGGCCGGCGAAGTTCTTCTCCTCGAAGTCCGTGGCGCGCAGCTGCATCTGCTGGCTGAGCGTCTCGGCCTGGGCGAAGTACTTGGCCAGGCGGCGGGTCTTCTCGCCGGTGGTGTCGTCGTTCACGGTGGCCTGCAGTTTGTCGAAGTCGACCAGCAGGTCGGCCGGCGGGGGGGCGAGATCGGTGCTCATCAACGGACTCCTTGGAGGGCGGTCTGACCGGTGGTCAGCACCGAATCGGGGGCGACGGTGAGCACCAGGTGCTTCACGCCGTCACGGGTTTCCATCACCGACACGCCGTCGGCTGACAGGGAGGACAGGACCGACGGGCTCGGCGGCTGCGGCGCGGCAGGCTCCTCGAGCACCGCGTCGATGCGCTTGACGATCGGCGTCAGGTCGGCGGTGACGCGGTCGATCGAGGCCTGCGTCGCGGCCACGTCGTTGGCCTTCACCGCGTAGCTGAAGACGCCGGCGCCGCGGTAGGTGATCTGCGCGCCGGGCAGGCCGATCGCATTGCGGATCGTCTCGGCCACATCGGTCGCCACCGACACGTGCTGCTGCAGCGGGAAGCCGGCGGGTGCGGCCTTCAGCGCGGCGTTCACCGCGCGCAGCTGCTCGGCGTTGTCGAGCAGGCCGTCGATGCTCAGCGAGTTCTGGGCGATGCGCACCGACAAGCGGCCGGCGGCCACGCCGTCGATCGCACGCTGCAGCGTGGCGCGGGTCATCTCCAGCGTCGGCGCAGGGGCCTCGCTGGCCTTGGAGCTGGCCGAGACCAGCCAGCCGGCCGAGACCAGTGCCACGATCACTGCGAGCGCTCCGGGGACGGCACGGGAAGGTCGGGCCACCAGCCGTTGACGGACGGCAGCCAGGCTGCCCGACGGCGCGACGGCGCGGGTTGCGGCCAGCAGCGCGGCGTCATCGGGCCAGTCGGAATCGCTGGGGCCGGTGCAGACGCGGACACCGCCGAAGTCGACCGGGACGAAGTCATCGAAGCGAAGCAGCTGCGGGCTGCCGTTCGTCCACTGTGCCAGCGCGACACCGTCGGCGCCGAGGCGCAGCGTGAGGGCCTGAAACTGCCAGTCGGCAATGGAAATGTCGCATTCATCTGCTTGTCCGATCGAATGGGTTCCTGGACTCAAATCTAAGAAGGCACCGGCATGCGTGCCGCTCAGGATGCGAAGGCGTTTGTGCGCCGGCGAAGTGCTCATGTCAGCGTGCTCCCTTGGTGTCGCAGCCGGTGGCCAGGCCCATCGCCTGGGCCGCACAGCCGGCCTTCGGCGCGGTGGCCTTGGTCGTCGTCTTGCCGGTCGTGCCGGCCGCGGTCTTCGTGTTGAGCGACGTGGTGGCCGCCGTGGCAACGACCGGTGCGGGGGCGGTGCTGCCGGGCAGCAGTGCGGCGCGCGGCGTCAGCAGCGGCTTCAGCGTCGGGATCACGTAGCCGGGCGACAGCGCGCCGTAGGTGGTCAGCGAGGCGACGGCGGTCGGGCCGGCGAAGCCGCGCTGCGAGCTGCCGGTGCGCGGCGTCGACGAGGACGACGGCGGCGGCGCGAGCGGTGCGGGCAACTCGGGGACCGGTGCCGGAGCGGGTGTCGGGGCGGGCGTGGGCGGCGGTGTCGGGACCGTCGGCGTCGCCGCCGCGCGGCCGACCGCGATCACCTTCGGCGTCAGCAGGAACAGCCGTTCGCTGCGGAAGCTCGAGCTCTCATCGTGGCGGAACGCCGCGCCGAGCAGCGGGATGCGCGAGAGCCCCGGCAGGCCGCTGCGCCCCTTTCTGTTCGATTCGATCGAGATGCCGCCGATCAGCAGGCTTTCGCCTTCGCGCACGGTGGCCTCGGTGCTGATCTCGGTCTGCTTGATGACCGGGACCGAGTCGACGACCGTGCCTTCGAAGTTGCCGTCCTGGATCGACAGCGACAGCCGCACCTCGCGGTGGTCGGCGTAGGCGACGATCTGCGGCGTCACCTGCAGCGTGGTGCCGGCCTCGATGGTGAAGAGGTTGGCGTCCAGGTTGCCGGCCACGCGCACCGAGGCGACGCGCTTGTCGGTCATCGTGGCGGTGCGGTTCACGGCGCCCAGCACCTTGGGGCGCGCCAGGATGTTGGCCTTGCCGGTGCCTTCGAGGGCACGGATGCGGGCCAGCAGTTGCTTGCCGGCGTTGCCCACCAGCGTGGTCACGTTGCTGCCGGTCAGCGCGTTGCTGCCGGCCGCGCCGGGCTGCGAGCCGGGCGAACCGGGTGACACCGTCAGGCGGGTCACGCCGTCTTTGGTGAAGGTCCAGTCGACGCCGAGCGACTCGAAGGCATCGCTGCTCACGTCGATGATCGTGGCCTCGATCTCGACCAGATCTTGTGCGATGTCGAGCTGGCGGATCAGCGTCTCGTATTCACGCATCCGGTCGGGCAGGCCGCGCACGATGATCGCGTTGGTGGCCTCCTCGGCCTGGAAGAACGGGCGCTCGGCCTCGGAGGGCACCAACGCGTCGGAGCTGCCCAGCTGGTTGGCGCGCACCTCGTCGTCGCGCTTGTTCGCGTTGCTGCCGCCGCCGGTCTCGGGCAGCTTCAATCCGTAGGTGGCCTGGGCGGCGCGGGCCTTGTCGGCGCGGCCGACCATGCCGTTGACGGCACCCTTCAGCGCCTGGGCGCCGCTTGCGGCACCGCCGCCGGCGCTGTTGTTCGAGAACAGGCTGTTCAGCGTGCTGGCGAGGCCCGGCACCTTGGCGTTGCCGAACACCCGGTCGCCGGCCGTTGCGAAGCGCAGCGGGAAGACCTGGATCGATTTGCCGACGCGGTCGTGGCCGTCGCGCTCCAGCTGCTCGAGCACCGTCGAGACCAGCTCGATGTGGCGCGGCGGGCCGTAGGCCAGCAGCGTCTGCTGGCGGTCGTCGAACTTGAGCGGGAAGCGTGCATCGCCCAGGCCCAGCGAGCCGAGCATCGAGCGCACCTGCTGGCGGTCGTAGCCGCGCATCCGGAACACCCGGCTCTGCATCGCCCGGGACGGGTAGACGAACAGCGTCGTGCCGTCGAAGTACCAGATGACGCCGTAGGTGCGGGTCATCGCGT
Source organism: Rhizobacter sp. OV335 (assembly GCF_900142965.1). GTDB lineage: Bacteria > Pseudomonadota > Gammaproteobacteria > Burkholderiales > Burkholderiaceae_C > Rhizobacter. The sequence goes on along the minus strand of NZ_FRCQ01000021.1, from coordinate 72,402 downwards.
TCAGGAAGTCTTCGGGGCGGGTGTTGAAGTTCGCGTTCACCGAGCCGTCGACCCCGGAGTCGACGACCACCGGGATGCCCTGGCTGGCGGCGAAGTCCTGCAGCACGTCGGGCAGCTTCTTGCCGTCGGCGCGGTAGACGAATCGCTTGCCCGAGAAAGGCGTCGCATCGGCAGCAGCGGCGGGCTGCATGCTGGCGAGGGCGGCGGCGGCAATCAGGGTGGTCAGGAATCGCACGGCTTGTGTCCGGTTTCGTTGGCTGTCTTCGCGGTGGGTTGCGTCGACTGCATGGATGCAAGGTTAGGGGCCGGCGCGAACCCGGCAGGGGCCGGATGCGAAGCCGCGGACAGTGCCGCGAAGGCCTTGCGGCGCATTTTTTGAAAGCGGTTTCGAACGAACGTTCGCGCGGCGTGTAAGCCAGGTGAAAGCCAGCGCGTCGCCCAGTGGAAACCAGGTGCAAGCAATTGCGAGAAGCGACACGCCAGTGCCGCTTTTGTCGTGTAGCCTTGCGTGGTATCGCGTTCCCATCCATTCAGCGAGCCCTCTTGCGCGACGTCGAATGAACCATCCGACCCAGCTCTCCAAATACGCGATCAACCAGGTGATCGGCGAAGGCGCCATGGGCGTGGTCTACAAGGCCACCGACACGGTGCTTCGGCGCACCGTCGCGATCAAGACCTTGCGCCGCCCGCTGGTGGAGCAGGGCGGTGGTGGTGCGCTGCTGGCCCGCTTCCGCAACGAAGCGCAGGCCGCGGCCCGGCTGATGCACCACAACATCGTTGCGGTGCACGACTATGGTGAGCACGACGCCGAGCCGTACATCGTGATGGAGTACGTGCAGGGCTCGACGCTGAAGGAGCCGCTGCGCCGCGGCACGCGTTTCGACGATGCCGACATCGTCGGGCTGATGGGCCAGCTGCTCGACGGCCTGCACTACGCGCACGAGCAAGGCGTGTGGCACCGCGACATCAAGCCGGCCAATCTGTTGTGGACCAATGACGGTCGCTTGAAGATCGTCGACTTCGGCATTGCGCGCATCGCGACGATGGGGCTGTCGCAGGTCAGCTCGACGATCGGCACGCCCGGCCACATGGCGCCCGAGCAGTACGCCGGCGAGCAGGTCGACCGGCGCGTCGACATCTTCGCGGCCGGCGTGCTGCTGTACATGCTGCTCGCGGGGCGCCCGCCCTTCGTCGGCAGCAACGAGAACGTGATGTTCCAGACGCTGAGCAGCGAGCCGCTGCCGCCGTCGCGGGTGCATGGCAGCCACCGGCCGCAGTGGTTCGACCCGGTGGTGGCGCGCGCGATGGCCAAGCGGCCGGATGACCGTTTCGCGACGGCGATGGAGTTCAAGCACGCGCTGATGGCGCAGGCCAGCGAGGCGCTCGGGCTGCCGCCGATCGCGGCGCGGGTCGAAGCGGGCAGCTCGTTCATCGAGCTGCAGAGCGCGCCGACGCTGCCGGACGGGCGCGCGAGCGATTGGCAGCGCGGCACCTTCGCGCTGGGCACGCAGCCGCAGCGGGCACCGGCGCGGCCGTCGCAATGGCATGCCGAGACGCTGCAGATGCTGGAGTCGGAGCTTGCGCAATCGATCGGGCCGCTGGCGCGCGTGCTGGTGCAGCGCGCCGCGCGGTCGACCGGCGACCTGATGTCGTTGCGGCAAACGCTGGCCGAGCAGATCGACACCGAAGCCGGGCGTGACCAGTTCCTTCAGCGCACGCGCTCACGCGCGAGTTCGTTCGGCACGCTGGGTTCGGGCGGGGCCGCCGTCACGACGCGGCGGCGTGCCGCCGACGACACGCTGCTGGGCGACCAGGTGATGCGCGTGGCCGAGCTGGCGCTCACGCAGCATGTCGGCCCGGTGGCACGGGTGATCGTGTCGCGCGCGGCCTCGCGGGCTGCGTCGCGCGACGAGTTCTTCAAGCTGCTCGCGCAGCATGTGGAGGACGAAGACGAGCGCGAGGAATTGCTGCGCACGCTGGAGAGCAGCTCGGCGGGACGGTGAGGGGCCGGCTGCTCAGTGCAAGGTCGGCCGCGGCGCGCGCTTGTCGCCGGTGTCCGCCAACAGCGCATCGAACTCATCGTCGACCGATTCCTTGAACCGGTCGAAGCCAAGCTCGGCGCCATCGTCCGTCTCCTCATCGCCATCGACGAACAGCGTCTCCAGCGCCTGCATGCCGACGGCATGACCGAGGTCCAGCGCCGCAACGGCGTCGCTCGGCTGCTCGATCCACTTCAGCGGGCTCAGCTGCAGCATGCCTTCGGACGACAGCCCGAGCATCCAGCCGTATTCGAGCATCACCGCCTGCTGCATCGCCATCATCTGCTCGACGCGCAAGCCGGCGAGCTCGCGCGCCAGCATCGGCAGCAGCACCTGCGGCCTCACCGCGGTACTCGCGCCGTCGTGCTGCATCTGCAGCCGGCACAGCAGGCCGCCGGGGCCCCAGAACGCCGAGCTGTCCTGCAACGCAGTGGCGCCGCCCTGCGGCAGCCCCATCAGCAGGGACATCTCGGAGAGGAACTCATTCGAAGTGGTGGTGGTGTTCACGGTGGCAGGGCGTGCGGGGGTGGCTGATCGTGAAGCCAGTGTGCGTGCCACCGATGGGCGGTGCATCCAGGCAACCGAACGGTCGTACGTCGACCCGAAGATGGGTCGGTCGGCTCCGCATGAAAAAGCCGGGCCCCTCGCGGGACCCGGCTGCTTCGGCAAGGCCGCTGGAGTCGATCAGGCCGACGGCTTGCACGAAGGCAGCTTCCAGTCGGCCGGGCGGTCCACGCCGGCGCGCAGGTTCTGGCCCACGGGCACGAACCACACGTCCTGCACCAGGCCGTAGGTCTTGCCGATGTTGCGCAGCTCGCAGCTCTGCCACAGCTTCGCGATCTCGGCGTTGACGGCCTTCACGAGTTCCGGGTTGTCCTTGCTCAGGCCGAACACCACCTGGCCGAGGCCGGTCAGCAGCGGGAAGTCGGGCGACTGGTCGGTGAACGCGTTGAACTTGATGTGCCACTGCGGGTTGCGCGAGATCGCGTACTGCATCACCGGCGGGTCGCCGATCACCGCGTCGATGCGGCCGGCCAGCAGGTCGCGCACGGCCGCGTCGGAGGTGTCGTACAGCGCGAGCGTCAGGCCGCTGATCTTGCGCAGCTCGGGGATGAACGAGAAGCCGGTGATGGTGCCGACCTTCTTGCCTTCCAGGTCCTTCAGCTTGCTCCAGTTGTTCTTCTCGGTCTGGGTGATGCCGTTCTTGAAGTAATGGATCGGGTCGCTCAGCGTCATGATCTTCGAGCGCTGCTCGGTCCAGCCCATCGTGCCGGCCATCACGTCGACGCGCCTGGCCTGCACCGACGCGATCGTGCCGGACCACTCCATCAGCGCCGGCTTCACCTTCAGCTTGGCGGCATCGCTGATGCGCTGCAGGATCTCGCCGTCGTAGCCGACCATCTTGCCGTCCTGGTAGCCGGTGCCGGGCATGTCGCCGGTGAAGGCGATGGTCAGCGCGCCTTTGTCGATGGTCTCGACCGTCTGCGCCAGCGCAGGGGCCGCGATGGCAGCCAGCAGCGTGGCCAGCAGGGCAGCGATTCGAATGCGTCCGTTCAACATGGGGAACTCCTGAAAGTGTTGACGTTATGGGACTGGAACGGCAGCGAATATAGGGACGCCAGCCCCGCGGGGATGGCAGGCGCTGACACGTGAATTGCACGTTTGCGACATGCCGGGTAAGCCCTCGGGATCCGGATTGGTGCGTCAGGCCGCATACCGCTGCAGCTCGCCCGCCAGCCGCTCGGCGCTGCCCGCCGCGAGCGTCAGCCCGAGCGCGCCTTGGCCGGCGTTGACGAAGACGTTGCTGTCGCGCACGCGGCCGATGATCGGCACCGAATCGGGCGTCGCGGGCCGCAGGCCGGCCCAGGTCTGCGGCGCCTCCAGCTCGCACAGCCCGGGGTACACCGCCTCCACGCTGTCGAGCATCGCCCGCACGCGCGAGGCCGGCACCTCCAGCCCGTAGCCGGTGATCTCGGCCATCGCGGCCACGCGCAGCCGGTCGCCGAGCGGCGCGAACACCGTCTTGCGGCCCAGGTGCGTGACGCTCGCAGTCGGCCGGGCGCTGCCCTTGAACGGCACCGTGATGCTGTAGCCCTTGATCGGGTAGACCGGCAGGTGCAGCCCGACGCCCGAGGCGAGTGCCGCGGCATGCGGCCCGGCCGCCAGCACGAAGGCATCGGCCGTCAGCTCGCCGCGGTTCGACTGCGCCGATGCATAGCGCAGCCCGTCGCGCACGAAGCCGCTGATCGACGTGTCGAACGCCACCGTGCCGCCCAGCCGCCGCAGCCCCGCCACCAGTTCGCGGCACAGCAGGTAGGGGTCGGCCACGCACTCGTCTTCGGTCCAGATGCCGCCGGCGATCTCTTCGCGCGCTGCGGCCAGTGCCGGCTCGCGGTTGCGGCATTCGGTGGGCGACAGCACCTCCTGCCGGCAACCGAACTGCGCCTGCAGTTCCACCTGCGCGCGCTGGCGCCGCAGTGTGTCTTCATCCGGGCACAGCACCAGCTTGCCGTTCTGCGCGAAGCCGAACGACCAGCGCTCCTCGCCCATCCAGCCCTCGAGCACGCGGCGGCTGCGCTGCGCCAGGTCGAGCAGCGCGGCCGTGCCGTGCAGGGCCGTCTCGCGCCGGCACGCGCGCAGGAACTGCAGGCCCCAGCGCCATTGCCGCCAGTCGGCACGCAGCCGGAACTTCACCGGCGAGTCCGATGACAGCAGCATCTTCGGCAGCGATTGCAGCGTGCCCGGCGATGCGAACGGCTCCACATAGCTGTAGCTCAGCTGCGCGCCGTTGGCGAAGCTGGTGCCGGTGCCCGGCTCGGGCGCCGCATCGACCAGCTGCACCTCGAAGCCCGCCTTCGCGAGCTGGTAGGCGCTCGCGCAGCCGATCAGGCCGGCGCCGACCACACAGACCTTCATGCGGTGACCTCGTCCGCCGCCAGCAGCCAGCCGCCGCGCACCCGAGACAGCACCAGCTGCGCGGTGGCCACGTCGGCCAGCCCGACGCCGACCGACTTGAACACGGTGATGCCGGGCTGTTCCAGCCGCCACGGCTGCTGGCCGCCGAACAGCTCCGGCAGGTCGACGTACTTCTCGGTCAGGTGGCGCTGGTTCCACAGCACGATCTCGCCGGCCTCGACCAGGCTCTGCTGCTTCCATTCGACGACGATGCGCGCCGCGCGGCTCATCGTGGTGTCGTCGAGCTCGCGGCCCTTCGGCGTGCTGGTGCCGATCGCGGCGACGAAGGCGCCCGGCGCCAGCCACTCGCCGTCGAACACCGGCTCGGACGAACGGGTCGCGGTGATCACCACATCCGCATCGCGCACCGCCTTCTCGGCCGTGGTCAGGCGCACGCGCGCGCCGCTCAGCGACTGCAGCCGGTCGCACCAGGCGCCTTCGGCCTTCGGGTCGACGACGCAGATCTCGTCGAAGCGGAACACCTCGCACAGCGCATGCGCCTGCGAGCGCCCCTGCAGTCCGGCGCCGAACAGCGCCAGCTTGCGGGGCGACGGCGCGGCCGCGCGCGAGGCCACCATGCGCGTGATCGATGCGGTGCGAAAGCGCGTCAGCTCGTTGCCGTCGAGCACCGCGACCGGCGTGTTGGTCGACAGGTCGAACAGGATCATCGCGAAGCTGAACTGGCCGGTTACCGTCGGGTAGACCTTGACGCCCGCCACGTTGCGCGCGGCCCAGATGCCGCCCATGGTGCTGAGCTTCATGCCGGCGCAATCGGTGCGCTGGCGTCCGTGCACGGCCGCCTTGTCATGGGCCAGGTCCTGGAAGGCCTCGGCCAGCACCTCCGTGACGCCGCGGAAGTCCAGCAGCTCGGAAACCTGCGAATCGGTGATGTGAAGCATGGTGTTCGCTTTGACGTTGGGGGGGATCAATCCAGCCCGTTGGGAACGGCCTCGTGCCACGGGGTGGCCTTCTCGAACGCATGCGCGATGCGCAGCACCAGCGGCTCGGCCATCGGCTTGCCGACGAACTGCACCGAGACCGGCAGCCCCTGGCCCGACAGCCCCGCCTGCACCGCGACCGAGCACAGGTCGAGCAGGTTCACGAAGCGGCCGAAACGCGACAGCGGCGTCGACAGCTCGTCGACCTCGCCGACCGGGATCGCGGTGATCGCGTTGGTCGGCATGAAGCACACGTCCACGCTCTCCATCGCGTCGAGCATCGCGGTGCGCGCCTTGTCACGCATCTTCAGCAGCTCGATGTACTGCGCGGCGTCGATGTCCTTGCCGGCCAGGATGCGGCGCCGCACGTGCGGGTCGAACACCAGGTCCTGCTCGAACAGCTCGCCGAGGTTGGCATACCCCTCGGCGCTCATCAGCTTGCCGGCGATGCGCATCGATTCGGTCAGGCTCTGCGGCAGCGGCCGCTCGACCAGCTGCATGCCCAGCTCTGCCAGCGTCGACAGCGCGCGGTCGTACAGCGACAGCACGTCCGATTCGATCGAATGCCGCTCCGACGCCGGCAGCACCCACACCCGCGTGCCGGCCACGCCGTGCTCGATGTGGTGGATCACGCGGCGCACCGGCGCATCGGCGCTGACCGAGTCGCGCGGATCGGGCCCGGCGATCACGTCCAGCAGCAGCGCCACGTCGCGCACGCTGCGCGCGATCGGGCCCACCGTGTCGTGCGTCGGGCACAGCTCGACCAGGCCGTGGCGGCTCACCAGCCCGTGCGTCGTCTTCAGCCCGACCAGCCCGCACAGCCCGGCCGGAATGCGCACCGAGCCCCCGGTGTCGGTGCCGAGCGCGCCGCAGGCCAGGCCTGCCGCCACCGCCACCGACGAGCCGCTGCTCGAGCCGCCCGGCACGCGGTGCGTCTGCAGGTCCCACGGGTTCCACGGCGTGCCCATCACCGCATTGGTGCCCCAGCCGCCGAACGCGAACTCGACCGTCTGGGTCTTGCCGATGATCACCGCGCCGGCCGCGCGCAGCCGCTCGACCACCGTCGCGTTGATCGCCGAGACCTTGGCCGGCACCGCGCGCGAGCCGGCGCCGATCGGCCGGCCCTCGATCTCGAACAGGTCCTTGATGGCGATCGTCACGCCGTGCAGCGGCCCGAGCCGGATGCCGGCGCGCAGCAGGCCGTCGAGCGCGCGCGCCACCTGTCGCGCCTCGTCGGCATAGACCTCGACGAAGGCCTTCAGCTGCGGCTCGAAGCGGGCGATGCGCGACAGCTGGTGCTCGACCAGCGCCTCGCTGCTGACCTGCCCGTCGCTGATCGCGGCGGCGGTCTCTTCGAGGGTGGCCCAGGTCAGCGATTCGATGCGCGATGCGTTGGTGTTTGTTGTCATGTGGTCCCCATGGCGCGCCGTCCGCGCGACAGCCTCCTGCCCAGCAGGCGGGAGACCATCGACAGCGGGAACGCGATTGCGAAATAGAAGAGCCCGACCAGCACGAAGATGTGCAGCGGCAGGAAGTACTCGCTGGACATCGCGCGGGCCGCGAGCATCAGCTCGTCGGTCGCGATCAGCGCGCACAGCGAGCTGTCCTTGAGCAGCGAGACGTAGCAGTTGACGAGCGGCGGCAGCATCACGCGCAGCGCCTGCGGCAGCACCACCGCGGTGAACACCTGGCGCGGCGTGAGCCCGGCCGCGAGCGCGGCCTCGCGCTGGCCGCGGTGCACCGAATCGAGCCCGCCGCGGAACACCTCGGCCACGTAGGCGGCGCCTTGCAGCCCGAGCCCGAGGATGCCGGCCCAGTAGCCCGACAGCGTGAGCCCGAACGACGGCAACCCGAAGTACAGCGCCAGCAGCAGCGCGAGCAGCGGCACCGCGCGCACGAACTGCACCACCGCGTTCGACGCCAGCCGCAGCGCCGGCGAGCGCGAACGGGCCATCGCCACCAGCAGCGCCGCCAGCAACAGCGCGAGCACGAAGCCGAGCGTCGACAGCTCGGCGGTGACGCGCGCCGCCTCGAGCAGGCGCGGCCACCATTCGGGCAGGTACTCCCGATACACCTGGAAAAACGCGCTCATCGTCCCACCCCCAGCCGGCGTTCCATGCGGTTGAACATCCAGCTGACGGGGAACACGATGCTCGTGTAGAGCACCACCGCGCTGGCGTAGATCAGCGGCGTCTGGAAGGTCGACGTCACCAGGTTGCGGGCGTAGAACATGATCTCGGGCGCGGCAATGGCCGACGCGATCGAGGTGTCCTTGATCAGCTGGCTCGCGTAGTTGCCGATCGCCGGCAGCGTCAGCCGCAGCATCTGCGGCAGCACGATGTAGCGCAGCGCCTGCAGCGGCGACAGCCCGCAGGCGAGCGCCGCCTCGCGCTGGCCGACGTGCAGCGCGCGCATGCCGGCGCTGAACACGTCGCACAGCACGGCCGCGCCGACCAGGCCGAGGCCGACGATGGCCGCGCCCTTCGGCGAGAAGCGCACGCCGATCGACGCGAGGCCGAAGTACAGGATGAACAGGTGGGCGAGCGCCGGCACGTTGCGCATCCACTCCACGTAGACGCCGATCGCGGTGCGCAGCACGGCGAGCGCGGTGAACACGTTGAGCAGCGCGAGCAGCAGGCCGAGCGTGAACGCGATCAGCGCGGCGCCGAGCGCGACCTGCGCGGCGGTGACGGCGCCCTGGAGCAGCGTCAGCACGATGGTGGGCAGGGCGTCGAGCATCACGTGGCCAGCCCGGAGAGTTCACCGACTTGGCCGACCTGGCCGAGGAAGGCGCGCGTGCGCTCCTTCCCGGGCCGGTCGATCACGTCGGCCGCCGGGCCTTCCTCGACGATCACGCCGCCGTCCATGAAGATCACGCGGTCGGCCACGTCGCGGGCGAAGCGGATCTCGTGCGTCACCAGGATCATCGAGCGGCCTTCCTCTGCCAGCTCGCGGATCACGCCCAGCACCTCGCCGACCAGCTCGGGGTCGAGCGCCGAGGTCGGTTCGTCGAACAGGATCAGCTTGGGCTTCTGGGCCAGCGCACGAGCGATCGCCACCCGCTGCTGCTGGCCGCCGGACAGGCGCTCGGGGTACTCGTCGGCCTTGTGGCGCAGGTGCACCTTCTCGAGCATCTGCTCGGCCAGTTCATACGCCTCGGCGCGCGGCATGCCGCCGGCCTTGATCGACGCAAGCGCGACGTTGTCGCGTACGTTCAAGTGCGGCCACAGGTAGAAGCCCTGGAACACCATCCCGATCTCGCTGCGTTGCGGTGCGAGTTCGCGGTCGCTCATGATGCGTTCGCGCCCGTCGCCGGTGCGCACCGTTCCGATGCGCTCGCCTTCGAGCACGATCTCGCCGCCGCTCGGTTTCTCGAGGAAGTTCACGCAGCGCAGGCAGGTCGATTTGCCGGAGCCGCTGGGGCCGATCAGCGAGAGCGTTTCGCCCCGCTGCAACTGGAACGAGATGTCCTTGAGCACCTCGGCCGAACCGTAGCTCTTCTTCAGGCCCTTGACCGTCAGCAGTGTGTCTTTCATGTGTCCCCGCCGTGCGTACTGATTGCGACGAAGGGGATGCTAGGGACGATCCCCGCGACGGCATGGCAGGGCCCTGCGGCTATATTGAACGGATGCGACATTCCGGGAAAACCCTGGCCGACGAATCACGCACCGATGAGGCGCGCTCGCTGGTCGATCGGCTCGACCACGCCGAGCAGCCGAGCCGCCCCGGAAAGAAGTCGGCCTCGAAGGCCGAGCTGCGCGTCGGCATCCTGCTGTGGCCCGGGTTTCCGCTGCTGTCGCTGGCCGGCCTGTGCGACGGCTTGCGCCATGCTGCCGACCTGGGCGACCAGAGCCGGCAGAACCGCTGCTCATGGGCCATCCTCGGCACGCCGGGCGAGTCGGTGGCGGCGAGCTGCGGCGTGCGGGTGCCGGTCGACCTGCCGCTGTCGGCACCGGTCGACTACGACTACGTCGCGGTGATCGGCGGGCTGCTGCCGCAGATCGGCAGCGCCGACACGCGCTATGTGTCCTTCCTGCGCTCGGTGGCGGCGGCCCAGGTGCCGCTGATCGGCATCTGCACCGGCAGCTTCGTGCTGGCGCGCTTCGAGCTGCTGAACGGCCATGCGCCGTGCATCCACCCGTTCCATGTCGACGACTGGCAGGCGATGCACCCGGGCCTGGCCTTCGAGACGCGCTCGCACTATGCGATCGGCTCGAACCGCATCACCTGCGCCGGCGGCATCTCGATCGTCGAGCTGGCGGCCGAGCTGGTGCGGGTGCACTGCGGCGCCGACCGTGCGGCCAAGGTGGTGCACCAGATGACGGTGAACGCCGAGAAGACCGCGAGCCACGTGGCGCGCCGGCATGCGCTGGGCTACGAGTCGAGCGACCATGAGAAGCTGCGCCAGGCCATCGTGCTGATGGAGAAGAACATCACGACGCCGCTGGAGATCGCGGTGATCGCGCGGCTGGTGAAGTCGAGCAGCCGGCAGCTGGAGCGGGTGTTCCTCGCCGAGACCGGCGCGAGCCCGTCGGAGCACTACCGCAACTCGCGGCTGAAGTACGCGCGCTACCTGCTGACCACCACCGACCTGCCGGTGGTGACGATCGCCGGCGAGAGCGGCTTCTCGGACGCGTCGCACTTCATCCGGCACTTCCAGCAGCTGTACGGCATGGCGCCGGGGCGGCTGCGCAAGGCGCTCAGCGGGCCGACGCCGGCTGTCTGATGACGGCGTGATGACCGGAGGGGGTGAGAGGCGGGCGGCTTCGGTTGCGCGAACGCGGCTTCGCATGTCACGCAACCGTCAGTAACACGATGGGAAGAATCGTTCGGGTACCGCCAACACCACCCCACCCGAAGGTTCTGCCATGTCAATTCCAACCGCGCCCTCCAGCGTCGCGCGCAAGTCCTCGACATCGTCGCTGCCGAATCCGGCCGACATCCCGCTGCCGACGACGCCGAAGCAGCCGACCCTTTCCCGCGCCAACTCGCAGCATGTCGAGAAAGCGGAAGACGCGGGCCTGCCGAAGCCCGTGAGCCGGAGCAACTCGCGCAGCAGCCAGAAGACCGGTTCGATGGCACCGCGCCGCTCGACGGACGCGGGCACCGTGAAGCGGGCCGCGACGCACGGGGCATTGACGAAGAAGACGCCGGCGAAGTCCGACACGTCGCCGCTGACCCGGTCACCCGCGGAGATCACCGTGGCCGATGTCGAGCAGGCGAGGCAGGAGTTCCACGACGGCATCGACATGGATGTCGTCAACGCGGAGCTGGAGCGCTTCGTCGCCAGCGGCCACCGGCCCGAGGACGCTCTGGGCGTCGCGCTGCAGGAGATGTTCTCCCCCGGCGGCAACACGCCGGACCATGATGCGGCGGCCGCTGCACTGCGCGACCTCATCATCGAGGGACATCCGCCGCGCGACCCGTCGGTGCATGACGACGGCTCGACCTCGCCGGCCCAACCGTCGCGGATGGACCAGGCCAGGCAGATGGCCTCGGCGGCGATGGCCTTTCCGGGCCGGGTGGCCGCCAACAAGGACTTCACCAGCACCTTGGGCAAGGGCCTGGCCTCGGGCGGCGTCGTCGTCATGCGCAACATCCCGTCGGTGCTCGTGTCGACGGCGCTGCGCCAGGGCGGCACCTTTCTCCTCGAGGCCGCACTCCAGAAGGGCAACGTCTCGCCGGAGGTCAAGGCCTTCCTGGGCTTTCTGTTCGGCCAGGGCCTCGCGCTCGGTCTGCTGACGGCCGGCCACCTGCGTGACAAGCGGGCTGGAACCGGCACGGCGTCGACCGCGCAGTCGCGCCTGATCATGGGCGGCACCTCGTTGGCCGCGGGCGTCGCCGAAATCATTGCGAACGCGCACGACGGCACGCTCGGCGACTCGGCCGCGCTGCACATCGGGTTCAGTCTCTACACCGCGTGGCGAGACCCCGGAGTGCAGTCGTGGTTGCGACTGAACAACCCGCACACCGAGGGCAAGTCGCCGGACCGGAAACACTTCGGTGCGATGAGCGTGTTCTACATGCTGGATCAGGCCTTCGTGAGCTTCGGCATGTCGAGGCTGGCGTCGCCGTCGGGTCCGGCCGCCTGGCATGCAGGGACGAGCGCCGCCGATCAGGTGAAGAACGCCCTCATCCGCGGCGGCCTGAACCTGCTCGGCGAGGTCGGCGAGGATCTAGTCTTCCAGGGGATCCCGGCGCTGCGCTCGGCCATGAACGCAGGCGAGGACACCCACGCGCTGGAACTCAACATCAAGAACGTCGGCTTGCAGAAGGGCTACCTGGCGAACACGGCTTTCGGCCCCTGGGCCGTGCGGACGGCCATTCTGGCGCTGACCATCAGCTTCCTGTCGGCCATCGGGCCTTCCATGGCCAAGAAGCCCGCCATGGTGCAGGACCTCTTGAGCGCGCTGGTCGTCGGGGTCTGGAACGGGTTGCTGTACTACGACTTCGCGAACGCCGGAGCGGCGCAGCCGGATCCGGAACGCCGGGCCAGGATCGAGGATGCCGAATCCGCTGGGGCCGGAGATCGCGACAGCGACACCGCCAGCGTGAGCACCTACGCGCACCCCAATGTCGACATGACGAACGAAGCGGCCGTCAACCGGCAACAGGACATGCAGCTGACGCAGCGCCGGCCCGGCCCGCAGGACGCATCGTCCTCGTCGGCCGCCTGAGCGCGCCGCCGCCATCGCCTTCTTCGTCATCCTTCCATCCGAACAGAAAGGTCCAACATGTTCAGCACCTTTTCAGCCCGGCGCAACAACGCCGAGGCGACCAGCCGCCGCGTCGTCGATCCCGAATCGTCGCGGCAGGGCACCGGCACCGAGACCGAGCCGTCGAGCCCCACCCGCTCGCAGACCACCCGCGCCACCAACGTCGGGCCGAAGACCCGCGATCCGGTGGCGGTCGGTGCCAGGCAGTCCCAAGGGCCGCGCCGCGGCGGCTTGGGCGCGATGGTCGGTCGCCTGACCGGGGCGACGCAGGCGGCCGAGGCCGCAGAAGCAGTCGCCGCGGAGAAGGCCACCGACGCCGCGCAACGACGCACCTTCATCCGCGCCCGCGCCACCATCGACTGCGGTGCGATGCGGCGCAACATCCGCCTTGGCCTGGCCATGATCGGCGCCGGCCCTCGCCCGGACTACAGCGACCCGACTGCCACCGAACCCAAATGGATCCCGGGCCGGCGCATGGCCGCCGTCGTCAAGGCCAGCGGCTACGGCCTGGACCAGACCCAGGGCCCCGGCATGGACGAGGAACGCGTCAAGATCGCGATGGTGGCCCTCTCCGAAGGCTGCAGAGACTTCTTCGTGGCCAGCGCCGGGGAAGCGGCGGACTTGCGCGCGGCGCTCAAGGCGCAACGGCCGGACCTGGAGAAGGGCGTCGCGATCAACATGCTCGATGGCATCGCCCCCGGTGAAGACCTGCGCTACCTGATCAACCACAAGATCACTCCGGTGCTCAACGGCGTCGACGAGGTGAAGATGTGGAACGCGGCAGGCGAGGCGGCGAACCGCAAGCTGCCGGCCGTGCTGCAGTTCGATACCGGGATGACGCGCGCCGGCATCCGCGACAAGCGCGTGGCCGACCTGGCCGAGCTGTGGCGCTCGGGGCAGTTGCCCAACCTGGACATCATGCTGGTGATGTCGCACCTGTCCGACTCCGACATCGCGCAGCCGCTCGAGGGCTCGACGCTGTACGAGCATGTTGCCGGCCACAAGACGCAGCAGCAGCTGGAGACGTTCAACTGGATTGCCGAGCAGTTCCCCGGCATCGACGAATCGATCGGCGCCTCGTCGACGGTCTTCCTCGGCAAGGAGCTGCACAAGGACATGGTGCGCATGGGCGCGACCTTCCACGGCCAGGCACCGTTCGGCGATGAGAACCATCCGCTGGAACCGACGCTGAAGATCGAGGCCAAGCTGCGCCAGGTGGATGTCGCCGAGACGGGCTCGCAGATCGGCTACGGCAGCAACTACACGGTGAAGGGCGACCCGGAAGTGCACGGCGCGATCGCCTGGGGCTACACCGAAGGTGCACCGAGGCGCAGCAACGGCAACAAGGAGGGGGACCCGCCGCGTCCCCACGCGCTGGTCGGACAGCACAAGGCAGAGTTCATCGGCTCGACCTCGATGGACCAATCGCAGGTCAAGCTAGACGACGTGCCGGCCGACCTGCGCAAGCCGGGCCGGATGGTGACCGTGCTCGGCGACGGCATCAGCGTCAACCAGTTCTCGAAGATGCACGGCTCGGGCGTCTCGGAGCTGAGCGTCAAGCTCGGGTCGCGCGTGGCGAAGGTCTACCTGGACGAGGGCGCACCGTCGCGTGTCGGCGAGCCGTTCGTCGACGATTCGCCGCACGCCTGGAAGGACTGAGCGCCCGGCCTTTGCCCGCTGCCGATGGCCTGTGCGACCATCGCGCCCTCGGCAACGTGGCAGCAACGAAGGGCAGGACGTGGGCATGGTCAGAGGCAATCGGTCCGTCATGGCGGACATCGGGCAGGCGGCGATGCTTGCGTTGTGGGTGGCGTGGCCCGGGGTGTCGCTCGCGCAGGTCGTGGCACCACCCGTGGCACCGTCGGTGGTCGAACCGGCGGTGACTTTTCCGGTGACCTCGGCGGCCGAATTGATCACGCCACTGGCGACGCCGCCCGCGAATGCCGAAGCGGCGCCCGAGAGCCTGCCGCTGGGTTCGCTCTGGGCCGACCCGCGCGCGGTGGCCCGCCTGTTCCGCGAAGCCTGCATCCAGACCGAAGGCCAGGCCGCCGCCGCGGTCGACTGGGCCCTCGCGCAGGGTTTCTCTCCGGTCGACCCGATGCGCGGCTCCACCGACGAATTGCTCGCCGGCGAGCCCGGCACGGTGCTCGCCGCGCCCGGCAGCGACAGCCGCGTGCTGCTGGTGGCCGCGCAAGGCGCGCGCTGCATGGTGTGGGCCGAGCGGCTCAGCGGGCCGGGGTTGCGGCTGGCGCTCGTCGAGATGACCGGCGAACTGGCCGGCAAGGGCGCCCGCGTGCAGTTGCAGGTGGAGCGCAGCATCGAACGTTCCGGCGCCTGGCGCACCCAGATGCAATGGCGCTACCGGCGTGTCGGTGGGTCGCAGGATTTCGGCATCGGCTCGGTGACGACGCTCAGCGCCGCGCCGGGCACGCAGGCGCTGCACTTCTCGCCGTTGCCGGCGGCGACGGGCATCGCGCCCGACGGGCTGAAGCCATGATCCGCGGGTTGCGCTGGCTGGTCGCTGTCGGCTGCGCGGCGATGTTCGGCGCACAGGCGCAGACCGAGGTCGCCTTCGACAGCCTCGACCGCCGCGGCGGCCAGGTCGTCACGTTGAAGGCCTGGTGGTTCGGCGTCGACAAGCGGCAGGCGCCGGCAGTCGTGCTGCTGCACGGCTGCAGCGGCCCGTACGACCACCGCGGCCGGCTCGGCGAGCGCATGCGCGAGTACGCGCAGCTGTTCAACCAGCAGGGCATGCATGCGCTGGTGGTGGATTCGCTGACGCCGCGCGGCGAGACCGAGCTGTGCACGCAGCGTGTCGGCACGCGGCAGGTGACGCAGGCCAACCGCCGGCTCGATGCGCTCGCGTCGCTGCACTGGCTTGCGCAGCGGCCGGATGTCGATGCGCAGCGGCTGGGGCTCGTCGGCTGGTCGAACGGCGGCAGCACCGTGCTGTCGACCACCAACCTGCGGCAGCGCGAGGTGCGCGATGCGCCGCTGCAGCCGGCCTTCGCGGTCGCGTTCTACCCCGGTTGCGAAGCCGACCTGCGGCGCGGCTACCAGCCGTCGGCACCGCTGCTGGTGCTGGTCGGCGAGGCCGACGACTGGACGCCCGCCGCGCCCTGCCACGCGTTGGCGGCGCAGGCGGGGATCGACGGCGGCGCGGGGTCGCCCGCGGTGCAGATCGAGGCCTATGCCGGTGCGTACCACGGCTTCGATTCGCACGCGCCGGTGCGCGTGCGCAAGGAGGTGCCGAACGGGCTGCATCCCGGCGAGGGCGTGCACGTCGGCGGCAATCCCGAGGCGCTGCAACGCTCCCGGCAACGCTTGATCGAGTTCATCGCGCCCTGGGTGGGGCGCTAGGAATTCACATCAGCATCACGATGCCGTCGCGGCCGGCCGACTTCGCGCCGTAGAGCGCCATGTCGGCGCGCTTGAGCAGCCGGTCGAAGGCGATGTCGGGCGGAGGTCGCTCGGTCAGGCACAGCGCGGCGATGCCCATGCTGACCGTGACGATGCCGAGCGAAGAATCGGCATGCGGGATCGCCATGTGGTGGAGGGTCTGGCGGATGCGCCCGCAGCGGCGCTCGGCGTCGGCCGGGCTGACGTCGGGCAGCAGGACCGCGAACTCCTCGCCACCGATGCGGGCCGCGCATTCGCCGCCGCGCTCGAAGGCCGCACCGATCGCCCGCGCGACGCGCGCCAGGCAGTCGTCGCCGGCCGCGTGCCCGTAGCGATCGTTGAAGCGCTTGAAGTGATCGATGTCGATCATCACCAGCGTCAGCGGGCGCTGCGAACGCCAGGCGCGGCGGACTTCTTCCAGCTTGCGCTCGTCGAACGCGCGGCGGTTCGCCAGGCCGGTGAGCGCATCGCTGCGCGACTGGTGCAGCAGCTCGCGACGCGCCTGCTCCAGCTGCGCCAGGTCGCGCCAGCGTGCGAGCGCACCGAACAGCGGCTTGGCGATCAGCGCGATCTCGCGCTCCTCGACCGCCTGCGGCAGGTCCAGGCAGGCCAGCAACTGGCCGCTGTCGGCGGCATCGTGCCGGCACACCTGCAGCGAGGCGGCGGCGCAGGCGTGCAGCAGCGCGCGCGATTCGTGACAGTCGCTGCTCTCGGTGCACCACTGCATCTGCCAGCCGTCGACCGGGAACAGCGGCGGCAGCTCGGTGCCTTCGGCCGGGCAGGCACCGGGGCCGCCGCTGAAGGTCCAGGCCCAGCGGCGGGCCTCGCCGCGTTCGGCCAGTGCGCAGGCGCGGGCGCCCAGCAGTTCGGCGATATCGGCCAGCGCCATGCGAAGCGCCAGCGGATAGGCGTCGGGCGGCAGGTAGATCAGGCGGGCCGACAGCCGCGAGGCCGATTCGAGCACCCGGTTCAGCCGCGTCAGGTCGGCGGTGCGTTGCTGCACCGCGCTCTCGAGGCGGTCGCGCTCGGCGCCGAGCCTGCGCAGCGCGCGGTCGCGTTCGCCGACGTAGCGTGCGATGCCGTGGTGCAGTTGCTGGAAGCTGTCGGCCACCAGGTCGATCTCGTCGCGCCAGCGGCGCTGCGGGCGCGGCCAGGTCGGGGGCGGGCCGAGTTCTTCGGGCTTCAGCAAGGCCGCCTGCCGGGCGATCAGGCGCAGGCCGCGCGAGATGTCGCGGTGCAGCATCCAGGCCACCAGCAGTGCGAGCAACACCGCCGGCAGCACGATCGCGACGGCCGTTCGCGCGACGCTGCGGCGCACCTCGGCCGACAGGCCGCTGCGATCGAAGTCGAGCTCGAGCCGGCCGAGCACCGAAGGATCGGCGCCTGCCGCGGCGATCGGCATCTCGACGCCGCGCAGCGCCGCGCGCGGCAGCACGTCGTGCAGCACGCCTTGCGGCGCACCGGGCAGGTCCGACGGCACGCCGGCCGCATAGGTGGCGCCGGTCTCGGCGACGAGCCGCGCGTTCACCAGGCGCGGGTAGCGGGAGATCAGGTCGAGCTCGTGCTGGATCGCGCTGCCGTCGCGCCGGCGAAGGGCATCCGCCAGGCGGGGCAGGCGCGTGGCGGCGATGTCGCGCGCCATCGATTGCTCGTCGTCGGCCTGCGCGCTGAACGCGAGCCAGGCGTGCAACCCGAGCGACAACCCCGAGCACACCAGGCAGCTCAACGCGATGGCGGCGAGCGTGCGCGACACCAGCGGGCGGAATCGCCGCGCGGCCGGGGCAGGCGCAGCGGGCAAGGCAGCGACGGTGGACAAGATGTCGATGGTCATGGGAACGCCCGCGAACGGACGAAGGAGGCGCGACGGAGAGGCATCGTGCCTGCCATTTCGGCACGACCGCAGGCGAGCTGTTGGGGTGGCGCGTGACTTATTCCGGTGGTCCGCGAAGCACCGCGGCGAGTTGACAGTTGTTGGCGATTGAGGCGACCGGGCCGCCGGCAAAGGCTCGGTTTGGCCTTGCAAAGCGCCGAGGGCTCCGCCCACAATGAACTCATGCCAGCCTCACCGTCACGACCGGACAAGGTGCCCGCTCCCACGGGGGCGAGGCCGCTGGGGCGCGGCGGCTGGCACGGGCTTCTGCAGCACCTGTCGGCACTCGGGCGCAACGGCCCGATGCTGAGCCCGCACACCCATCGCCGTGCCATCGCCGACGCCCATCTGGGCCCGATGCTGCTGGTGAACGCCGCGGGGCGCATCGATCACGCGAACGCGGCCGCGGTGGCGTGTTTCAACGGGCCGGGTGCCGGGCCGCTCCACGGGCGAGCCATCGCCGATGTCTTCAGCGGCACGGTCCGCCTCAGCGACCGTTCGGCCGTGTGGCCGCAAGGCGATGTGCCGCAACACGGCTTCGAATGCGAGTCGCAGGACGCGCAGCAACGACACCTGCTCGTCCGCGCGACGCCGCGCTTCGGGGTGTTCGGCGGCGTGTCGGGTTGGAGCGTGTCGGTGCGCGACTGCACCGCCGAACAACTGGCGCAACAGCAGCTCGACGCGGCGCTGCGGCTGCTCAACCACGACCTGCGCGCGCCGCATTCCACCATCCTCAGCGTGGTCGAGCTGTGGCGCCTTCACCAGGGCTCGACCAGCGAAGCCGATCTGCTCTCGCAGGTCGAAAGCAACTCGATCACCGCCCTGGCCATGGCCGACAACTTCGTGCGCTATGTGCGGGCGCAGCAGGCCGAGCTGCGTTGCGAGACGTTTGACCTGAACGATGTGGCGGCCGAGGCGGTCGACGATCTGTGGGAACGCTCCCGCGAACGCCGGGTCACGATCCGCCGACCCCAGGCCGCAGGCGGGCCGGTGTACGTCGCGGGCGATGCCCAGCTGCTGCAGCGGGCGATCGGTCATCTGCTGCGGCATGCGCTCGGGCGAAGCCCGGGTGGGGCGAGCATCCAATGCGGCGTCGTCCGCCGTGCCACAGGCACGGCCGTCGAGGTGACCGATCATGGCGCGACGCCGGACCTGAGCTTCTCGCCGATGCCGGGCGGCGACGCCGGCGAGGGCGTGCCGGTGCTGCCAGCCGAGGGCGACTACGCGCTGGGGTTCGCCGAACTGGTGGCGCGCCGACACGGTGGCATGCTGCGTCAGCGACGCGCGGCGACGCAGGGCCTGACGATGAGCCTGTACCTGCCCGGGCTTCAGTCGCGCGAGCCGGATTCGGACACGGGCAGCGCCGCTGTCGCCCCGGATTCGTCCAGCGTCTCGAGCCGGTAGCCCACGCCGTAGACGGCGCTGAGCCGGTAGCCGGACGAAGGCCGCAAGCCGAGCTTGTTGCGAAGGTTCGAGACATGCGTGTCCAGGCTCCGCGACCAGATCTCGGGGTTCACGCCCCACACCTTCTCGAGCAGGTGCTGCCTCGACAACAACCTACCCACGTTGTGGAACAGGAAGTGCGCCAGCTCGTACTCCTTCTGCTTCAACTCGATCGTTTGCCCTTCGATTGACAGCACGCGGCGCCGGGTGTCGAAGCTGTAGCGGCCGAAGGCTTCGATCTCGCTCGTGACGACGGGGTAGCTGCGGCGCATCAGCGCGTTCACTCGGGCGGCCAGTTCGCCGACACGCACCGGCTTGGTCAGGTAGTCGTCGGCACCGTTGGCCAACGCGTCCATCAGGTCGCGCTCTTCGTTGCGGTTCGTCACGAAGAGGATCGGAATGCGGTGCTCGACCTTGTTGCGGACCCAGGTCACGATCTCAGGCCCGGTCATGTCGGGCAGGTGCCAGTCGAGGACCAGGAAGTCGAAGGTGTCGCGCCGCATCTGCCGGATCAGGGCCTGGCCGCGCTCGAACCCTTGGCAGTCGTGCCCGAGGCTGGAGATGGCATGCGAGATCAAGTCGACCTGTGAAGGATCGTCGTCAACGATTGCGACTTTCATCGGGTCCCCCGGAACGATCGGGCGGCCTGCGAGGCCGATCCCTGGGTTTGAACATACCTGAAAACAGGCCTCTGTGGGCAGGGCTCACACGGGTTGCGCGTCACGGGTCGAAGCGGTAGCCGACGCCGTACACCGCGACGATGCCGGAGCCCTGCGGCCGCACCTCCTCAAGCTTGCGCCGCAGGTTGCGGATGTGGCTGTCGACGGTGCGATCGGCCGTGTCGCGAAAGTCCTGCCGCACCGCATCGAGCAGTTGCGCGCGTGACAGGATGGCGCCGGCGCGCACCAGCAGTGCACGCAGGATGCGGTATTCGGAGGTCGTCAGGTCGAGCGCGCGGCCTTGCCACAGGATGCGCTGCGCCGCCTCGTTGACGTCGAAGCCGCCGTGCGACATGGTGCGGAACTGGCCGGTGACGCGCCGCCATTGCGCCTTCACGCGCGCCGCGACCTCGCGCGGGCTGAACGGCTTGCAGACATAGTCGTCCGCGCCGGCTTCCAGGCCGAGCAGGCGATCGACTTCGTCGATGCGGGCCGTCAGCATGATGATCGGCACCGACGAAAACTCGCGGATCGAGCGACACACCTCGAGGCCGTCGAGCCCCGGCAGCATCAGGTCGAGCAGCAGGATCGACGCGCGCTGCATGCGCACCTCGTTCACCGCGGCGATGCCGTTGTGGACCACCAGCGTCTGCCAGCCCTGGGCCCGCAGGTAGTTGCCGAGCATGTCGGCGATCTTCACGTCGTCCTCGGCGATGAGGATCGGGGTGGTGTCCATCGAGGTGTTCACGCGGGGGCTCCTTGCTGCTGCGCCTTCACCGGAAGCATCACTTGCATGGCCAGGCCGCCCCATGCGGACGGGCTGGCGTCGACCGTGCCACCGTGGGCGATCACGATGGCACGCACGATCGCCAGGCCCAGCCCGCTGCCTGTTCCGCTGCGCTGGCGGGACCGATCGCCGCGGAAGAGCGGCTCGAAGATGTGGGGGATGTCGGCCGGGTCGACGCAAGGCGCCGAGTCTTCGACCGTCAACCGCATCTGCCGAGCGTCCTCGGACAGCGCCCAGGCCACGCGCACGCGCCCCGGGCGCGACGTGTAGCGGCCGCTGTTGGTCAGCAGGTTCCGCAGCACCTGCTCGATGCGCACCGGGTCCCATGAGGCCCGCACGACGCGCGGTGCGGCGGCATTCACGTCGACCTCCAGGCCGTCGAGGGATGGATGGCGGACGAGCTTTGCAACGACGTACTCCAGCGTGTCCAGCGGATCCAGGTCGACCTTGTGGCAAGGCAGGCTGCCGAGGTCCGCGACCGCCAGCAGGTGCAGGTCATCGACGATGCGCACCATGTGGCGAATCTCTTCGCCGAGGTTCATCACGAGCGCGCGGTTGGGTTCGCGTGCACCGTCTTCCATCGATTCGATCTCGCCTTGCAGCACGGACAGCGGCGTGCGCAGTTCATGGGAGATCTGGGCCATCCACTTGCGGCGGGTCAGTTCCAGGCGGCGCAGCGAGTTCGCCATCGCCGACACGTCGTGCGACAGCTGCACGATCTCTTCCGGGCCATCGAATGACGGTTCGGTCGATTCGAAATGGCCGCCGGCGAGCTTGCGTGTCACCTCCTGCAGCGCGCCGAGCGGCCGGCTCCATCGGCGGGCGACGCGCATGGCCAAGCCGATTGAGACGGCCAGTGACACGAGGGCGGCCACCGCGACACCTTGGTACTGGCTGCGCAGGAAATCGATGTCGGAGTCGCTGGTCTGATCGCCGAGGTCCAGCAGGGCCGAGCCCACCGCGCGGCCGTTGACGAGGATTTCGCGGGCCAGCGTGCGGCCGCTCGGTTCCGCGGGACTGCCCGCCACCCGCATGCCGTTGGCGTCGAGGATCCGGATGCGGCCCGCGAAGCCGGGTTGCCGAACCCGGCTGGTCTGGGGGCCGATGTCGGGTTCCTGCGGGTCGGCTTCGCGAGCGAGAAAGCCGTCGACCAGCCTGCGCATGTCGTCGAAGTCGGAGGCCACCGCCGGCAAGCCGCCGCGGGCACTCGCCTGCTCGCCGACGTAGACCGCAAAACGATTCAACCGGCGCGATTCGCGATCGTGGACGTAGTCGGATGCGCCACCGCTCAGGCTGAGCAGCGCGCCGACGATGACGCACAGCACCGACAGCGTGACCGTGGCCAGCAGCAGCAGCGCCAATTGATGAACCATTCGCAAGCGCATGGCGGGATGTCGTGATCGTGGAGTGGTGTCGGTGTTGTCGGCGCATGCCGGCGCGATGACAGGGTCCAAAGCGCAGGTATGTGCATGCTCGGTGCAGAGGCCTCGACTTGGCAACGAGGGTTCGCAATCGTTGACATTTGCTGCCCTCAAAACGGGCACTTGTAGGTGGCATTCGCATTCTGTTACCCCGATGATTCGACCCCACCAACTCGCAACAAATTGCAACCATGACTTCCACCTACACGACTTCTCGCGGCTTCACCCTTGTTGAACTCAGCGTGGTCCTCGCGGTCGCCCTGGTGACGCTGGCGGTGGCCCTGCCCGGATACAGCGCCCAAGTCCAGAGATCGCGCGCCATGCCCGCGCTGATGGAACTGTCAGTGGCCAGCATCCAGCTGGAAAAGTTCTTCCAGCGCAAGCAGCAGTACGGGGCCGGCGGGAAATGTGCGATTCCGGATGCCGAGGTGGAACATTTCTCGGTTCACTGCTCACTCAGTGATGACGGTCGCGGTTACACGCTCGATGCCGTCGGCCACGGGCCGATGGCGGGCTACCAGTACCGCACCGACGAAAAAGGGCGCCAACAGACGATCTCCCTTCCCCAGACGGGCAACGCGGCCAACGCAACCTTGCCCTGCTGGTCACCGGATGGTCGCGCCTGCGGGGCGTGAGATTGCCGCTATCGATCGAGCTTTCATGACCACTACCTTGGATACCCTGGACACCTTGCACCGGCGCACCGATGAGCAGCCTCTTCTGTTGAGCCTGCCCTGCGCGAACCCCGCAGGCGCGGTGCCTGACGCCTTGGACGGCATCGGCGCAGGCGGCGCGACGAATGCTGCGATCGAAGCGCCCGCCGAGACACCGATGGACATGCCGGCCGCGTCGCCGGCAGACACCGTGTTCGTCGTGGCACAGGACGAGCGGCATCGCGCCAGGTTCCGTCGGGTCTGCGCCAGCCTCGGCCGCGCGTGCCTGGTGGCCTCGGTGGCCGACGTGATCGTGCATGCGCCGCGGCCCGGTCCGGCCCAACTGGCGATCGTTGCGGCCAACGGCCTCGACGTCCCGCTCGGTGCCGTGCTCGAAGCCCTGCGCGATGCGGGCGTGTCGTCGGTGGCCTTGTACGGTCCGACCTTCGGCAGCCTGGTGCATCTGCTTGCGCTGGAACTCGGCTTCGATCACGTCTGGGGTGACCTGGCCCATGAAGAAGCCCTGGCCGTGCTGATCCGGCACGCCGGGCAGCGGATCCACAAAGGCCGCGTCGCTCGCGCCGACGATGCGATGGGCGACACCGGGCTGACGGTCGATACGGCGAGCCTGACCTGCAACGTGCGGGGCGTGCCGTTTGCGCTGGGAATTTCGTCGCTGTACACGTTGAAGCTGCTGCTCGATCGGGCGCCGCATCCGGTCAGCCGGGCCGACATCGAAACAGTCATTCCGGCGACCAAGGCAGGCCGCATCGGCGGCACGCGTGTCGTCGATGCGCATGTGTCGCGGCTGCGCCAGCGGCTGCGTGAGGTCGGTGCCGATGCGGTTCGAATCGTGGCCATCCGCGGCAAGGGCTATCGCCTCACGACGACCGCGACCTCGGATGGCGAAGACGGCGAGATCGACTGATCGGCGAAGGCGGGAGCCTCCTCCTGCCTCAGCCGGGCGATGTCGTAGCGAAGCCGCACCATCTCGTGCGGCGAGCGCGCGTCGTAGATGCCGCGGATGCGGTGCCCCCGGTCGATCAGGAATGCGCGCTCGGTGTGGGGCGGCAGGCCGTCCGGGCCGATCTTCGTGATGTCGGAGTAGAGGCTGCGACGTGCCCAGGCCTCGACGGCTTGCGGATGTCCTGTCAGCAGCACCCAATCCTTGGGCAACACGAACTTGCCGGCGTAGTCGGCCAGCGCCCGCACGTCGTCGGTGAGCGGTGAGACCGTCAGCGACACGAACCTGGGCGCCTGGCTGCCGAGGTTCGCCTGAAGCGTGCGCAGCAGGTCCATCGACACCGGGCACACCGACACGCAGCCGGCGAAGAACAGGTTGACGACGGTCGGGCCGCTGTCGAGCAAGCGATCGTCGACGGCTGTCTTGCGCTGGTCGGTGAACTCGAAGCCATCGACCTGAAGCACCGACGAGACGCGATCCCAGCGAGGCCGGAGGTCGGCCGACGCATAGAAGGGCAGCGTGTCGTGCGCGAGGATCGAATCGGGCCGGTGCCAGTCGGCCCACAAGGACACTGCCGATACCCCCGCTGTCATGACGGCGAGGGCGAGGCACAGAACAGCGGTGCGGCGCATCACAGGTGCGGGCTGGCAGTCGCCGGGTTAGTTGTGGCTCGTGATGGGCGTGCCGCGGTAGCAGCCGATCGTGTACGGGAAGGTTTCCGTCGTGTGGTAGTGATACTGCGTCACCGAGGTGTCGGTGTGCCCGTGGCAGATGTCGAGGTCGGCGTTGGCGATGGTCTTGCCCGCATCACCTTGCATGCCGTAGACGGCGAAGCCGTCGGCCGCATATCCGATCACGGCCGAATGCTGGCCCGTGACGTCGGCGGTCAAACCGCATTTCGGCATGCTGTGATAGTGGTACGCACCTCCCGGCGCAGGGTGGCCTTCGCAGGCATCGGTGACCTCCCAGGCCCGCGCATCGCGGCCCTTGGCATCAAACGCGGCGAACATGCGCGCTCCGGTCAGGAAAACGCCGACTGCTCCGGTACTCAGGCAGGTCGGAGTGGCATTGACGGTCGGGTTGGGGTTCAGGCCGGACCAAGCAATGGTGTTCGTCAGGATGTAGTTGGGGTTCTGGTCGTATTGGTAGGCTTGCGGGCTGGTTTCATTCGTGATCTTGTAGATCCCGGTGGTATGGCTGGGCAAGCCGTTCCCATCCAGTTTGCGGAAGCCATTGGCGATCGCGTTCGTGAACGTCGATGCCCATGAAACAGCGCCGCTCACCGAGTAGAGCGACTTGGTTTGAAGGTTCCAGGTCGTGCCGTCGCTGCTGATCCAGCCTTGCGCTGAGTTGCCCGGGTTGCCCGCCGAAACGTTTGCAGTGGAGCAGAGGTAGAGGTAGCCGGCGTCGGTCGGGACCGTGGTGATGACCTTGCTGGTACCCACGGGCAGCGTCGTGGTGTCGACAGTCGTCGACGTGCCTCCACCCGAAGACGCCGCCACCGGCGTCACGCTCTTGCTCGCCGAGGTCGCCGACCCTGCCGAGTTGGTCGCCGTCACCGTGCAGGTGTACGCCTTCGTATTCGTCATGCTGGTCACGGTGATCGGGCTGCTGGAACCTGTGGCGCTTCTCGTGGTCTCCCCGGTGGCCGAGCAATTGCCGCTGTAGCTCGTCGCCGTTCCGCCGCTGGTCGATGCCGTGAACGCGAGCACCGCCTGGCCGTCGCCGGCGGTCGCCGAATTCAGCGTCGGCGTGCCGGGTGCCGAAGACGCCGCCACCGGCGTCACGCTCTTGCTCGCCGAGGTCGCGGTCCCCGCCGAGTTGCTCGCCGTCACCGTGCAGGTGTACGCGATCGCGTTCGTCATCCCGGTCACGGTGATCGGGCTGCTGGAGCCCGTGACCGACCGAGTCGTGGCCCCCGTAGCCGAGCAGTCGCCGTTGTAGGTCGTCGCCGTCCCCCCGCTGGTCGACGCCGTGAACGCCAGCACCGCCTGGGTGTCGCCGGCTGCCGCCGAATCCAGCGTCGGCGTGCCCGGTGCCGTCACGCTGGACGACGAACCGTTGCCGCCGCACGCGGCCAGCATCAGCAGCGGACCGACCTGCATCAGGGATCGGATGAGTTGAACTGCGCGCGAGGGGGTTTGGGTCACTGTGGGCTCCAGAGAACGGTTGCGGGAACGTCGGATGAAACGCACCGTGGACGGTAGACATCCTTTGTGGAGCAACGCAGCGGGTTGTCTGCACAGTTTCTGCATCTTTGTAGCCAAGCCCCGCGACTCGCGCCCCGTCTGCGGTACGCTGCCGCCCTTGGTCCGGCCAGCGGGCCTGCGGAGAGCGTTCATGAAGACCCACAACATCGAAATCCAGCGCGTCAAATCCATGGCCCACGACGTCCACGGCATGGTGCACCTGAAGGTCG
The DNA here is from genome assembly GCF_900142965.1 of Rhizobacter sp. OV335. GTDB lineage: Bacteria > Pseudomonadota > Gammaproteobacteria > Burkholderiales > Burkholderiaceae_C > Rhizobacter. Next base: position 46,139 of record NZ_FRCQ01000021.1, on the reverse strand, counting down.
ATGCACTGGCGCAGACGGTGACCAACCACGACGACGAGCCGTCCAGCGTCATCAGCCTGACCGAGGCGAACTTGCGCGTGCTGCAGGCGCTGATCAAGAACCAACTGCTCGAACTCGACAAGCGCAAGGCACGCAGCCGCTTCTGATCGGGAACGCTCGAGTTGAAACCGGGTGTGTACCCGGGGCGCCTCGCCCTACAGGCCGGCGCCGAGGGGCCGATGACAGGGGCGAGTGCCGTCCGATCCGGCCTTCAACCCGCCTGTGTACGCGAGCGAAGTGACCACTGACGGTTACCAGTTCTCGCGCCACAATGGTGCCTTCGACCCGTGATCCCTGATGCCCGTGCCCACCGTTCCCACCAAGACCTCGCGCGGCCATGACGAGTTGCGCACCCGCACGCAGCGGCTCGGTCAGCGGCACCGCACGGTGCTGTTCCTGGTGGACGGCCGCCGCACGCTGGCCGAGGTGCTGAGCCTGGCGCACCAGGCCGGCGCGCAGACCGGGCATTTCGAGGAACTGGTGCGGCTGGGCCTGGTCGAGCTGCCCGAAGAGCACGCAGCGGCGGAGGCGATCGACAGCGGCTCGGGCGCGCTCGACGCACCGACGCTCACCAGCGTGGCCCTCGACGTGCCGATGCCGCAGGAAGCTCCTCCGGCCGCCCGCGAGCCGGCCGCACCGCCCGTCTGGATCGACCCCGAGAGCGCCCCCGACATCGCGCCGCTCACGCTCGACGAGCACACCGAGGCGGCACCGATCGATGCGACCCGCCTGTCGAACACCTCGCTGCTGCCGCCGCAACCGGTGGTGGCGCCGTCGCTCCATGCGGCGGTCGACGAGCCGATCGCACTGCAGCCGGCACCGCCGCTGGCGCGACATCCCGAGCCGGAGCCGGCGCTGCAAGTGCAACTGGTGGACGCGGTGCCGTGGTCCGACACCATTCCGCTGGCGGTGGAGCCCCGCGAAACCGTGTGGTCCCCGCCCGAGTCGGCGGTGGCCGTGGCGCAGAAGCCTTCGCGCAGGTCGGGCGCCCGCGCCGCTGCCGGCGGCATGACGGCGGTGCTGAACAAGGCGCTGGGCCGCGTGCGCGCGAAACCGGCCGAAGCCTTGCCGCCGGTGACGCCGAAGGTCGAGAAGCCGTCGTCCGAACAGCAGCTGATCGCCCAGGTGCGCGAGCTGCTGATCGACACCTTGCGCATCGATGCGCCGCTGTTCGCCGCGTTGACGCACGGCAAGGTGCGCTCGGCGCAGACCCAGCGCGACCTGATCGAGCTGGTGTGGGAGATCGAGCGCCACCGCAGCCATGCGCGCATGTCGCGCGACGAGCTGATCAGCCTTCAGCAGGCGCGTGAGCTGCTCGGCATGGGCAACACGCTGGTGGCCGGCGACAGCCAGTCCGACCGGCACGACGACTGGCCGACCACGCAGCCGCGGCTGTGATCGCGTCGGGCCAGGTGCGGCTCAGTTCGCGGCGGCCCGCGCCGCGCCGAATTCCTTCGTGAACCAGCTCGCCAGCAAGGCCTTTTCACGGCCGAGCGGGCCGCGTTCGTGATCCAGCCCCGGTGACTTGCGCGAGGCCAGGTCGCTCAACGCGGCATCGCCCGAGCGCAGCGCCTGGCCGTTGGACAGCAGCGTGTAGCGCAGCCAGATGCGCGCGCTGTCGTGGTCGTCGCGCACCACGCGCAAGTCGCCGCGCTGGGTGTGCCGCACGTAGCCGGCCAGGTCGACGTCGAGCACCTCGACCTGCAGCGTCTGGTCCGCCGGCAGGTTTTGTACGGCGAGCGATTGCAGCCGGTCGGTCAGCGCGCGCAGGTTGTCATCGCGTTCACGCGGCGTCTCGCCGGCATCGAAGAATCGCTCCGGCTGCTGGTAGCGCACCTCGGCTGAGCCTGCCGCCACGGCCGGCCCTGCCACGCATGCCGCGAGTGCGGCCCATCCGACGATCGATCTGAAGTGCATCGTGAACCCCTGAAGCCCATGCGAGACAGTACGCCTGCGCCCGCGCCCCTGCAAGCATGGGGGCAGGCCCGCCCAGCGGCTACCATCCGGCCGCACTCCCGGAAAAGGTCCCTGCCATGCGTCGTCTGTTGATCCCCTTGTTGCTGGCCACGTCGCTGCTGGGCGCCTGCGCCTCCGTCGTCAACCCGGTGACGGGCCGCAGCGAGCGCTCGGTGATGGACGAGCCGACCGAGATCGCCGAAGGCAAGAAGGCCCACCAGGAGGTGCTGAAGGAATACACCGTGCTCGACAACGCGCCGGTGCAGGCCTACGTGAACGACCTCGGGCAGCGGCTGGCGAAGCAGTCGCACCGGGCGCAGCTGCAGTGGACCTTCACCGTGCTCGACAGCCCCGAGGTCAACGCCTTCGCGCTGCCGGGCGGCTACGTCTACGTGACGCGCGGCATCATGGCCTACATGGAGAGCGAGGCCGACCTGGCCGGCGTGATGGGCCACGAGATCGGGCACGTCACCGCCCGCCACGGCGCGCAGCGTGCGACGCGCCAGCAGACCGCCGGCATCGGCGTGGTCGCGGCCACGGTGCTCGGCGCGGTGCTGGGCATCGGCGACGTGGCGAGCCAGGTGTCGCAGAGCGTCGCGGCCGGCTACATCGCGTCGTACAGCCGCGACCAGGAGTCGCAGGCCGACCAGCTCGGCGCCGAGTACCTGGTGCGCAACCACTACGACCCGAAGAACATGGTCGAGGTGATCCAGGTGCTGAAGCGCCAGGAGCAGTTCGCGGCCGACACCGCGAAGGCCGAGGGCCGCAGCGCCTCGGGCGGCAACGACTGGCTCGCCTCCCACCCGAGCAACGACCAGCGCCTGCGCGACATCACGACGATCGCCGACGGCTACGCGAAGGACGCGTCCTATGTCGACGAAGGCCGCGACCGCTACCTGCAGACGATCGCCGGCTTGCCGTTCGGCGAGAGCCGGGCGCAGGGCGTGACGCGCGGGCGCAGTTTCTACCACGAGCCGCTGGGCATCGCGCTGAAGGCGCCCGAGGGCTGGAAGGTGCAGAACTCGGCCGAGGACATCACGCTGGTCAACGCGGCGGGCGATGCCGGGCTGGTGGTGATGCTGGCGCCGGCCAAGGCCGGCAGCACGCACGAGGAGATCGTGCGCAGCGTGTTCAAGCCGACGCAGGGCAAGTTCGACAAGCTCGAGCTGAACGGCCTGAAGGCGAGCCGCTTCACCGGCACCGCGACGACGAAGCAGGGCCGGGCGCGCCCGGTCGTCGCGACGGTGGTGGACGGGCCGCAGAACAATCACTTCGTGCTGCTGCAGGCGTCGAAGGATGCCGCGGCGCTGCAGCGCAACGCGGCCGGCCTGAAGGAGGCCGAAGCCTCGTTCCGCGCACTGACCGCGGCCGACCGTGCGGCCGCGAAGCCGTGGGTGTTGAAATCGGTGCCGTTCCCGCGCGGCGGGTTCGCCGAGCTGGCGAAGCAGTCGCCGTTGCCGCAGGCCGAGGCGCAGCTGAAGCTGGTCAACGGCGTCTACGGAGGCGGCAAGGACCCGGCGGTGGGGCAGCGGGTCAAGGTCGTCGAGTGACGGCTACTTCCCCCAGCTGTCCTTCAGGCTGGTGATGCGGTTGAAGACCAACTTGCCCGGCTTGGAATCGATGCGATCCGCCACGAAGTAGCCATGCCGCTCGAACTGGAACTTGTCGTCCGGCTGCGCCTTCGCGAATGACGGCTCGACAACGCCCTGCACCACCTTCTTGCTGCCCGGGTTCAACACCGTCAGGTAATCGCGCCCGCCGGCGTCAGGCTGGGCTTCGGTGAACAGCCGATCGTAGAGGCGCAACTCGGCCGGAACACCGTCATGCACGCCAACCCAGGTGATCGTGCCCTTGACCTTCACCGCATCCGCACCCGGCGTGCCGCTCTTCGTGTCGGGGATCACCTTCGCCAGCACGACCCGCTCGCCGTTCGCATCGGTCTCGCTGCCGACGCACTCGACGATGACGCCGTACTTCAGCCGCACCTTGTTGCCCGGGAACAGCCGGAAGAATCCCTTCGGCGGCGTCTCGGCGTAGTCGTCGCGCTCGATCCACAGTTGCGGGCCGAGGCCGAATTCGCGCTGGCCGAGTTCGGGCTGGTGCGGATGCGCCGGCGCATGGCAGGGCTCGATGTGCGCATCGCTGCCGAACACCTCGGCCCAGTTGACGAGCTTCAGCCTCACCGGGTCGATCACCGTCATCGCGCGCGGCGCCTTGGCTTCCAGGTCGTCGCGCAGCGCGCCTTCGAGCGTGCCGTAGTCGATCCAGCTGTAGTCGCGCGTCACGCCGATGCGTTCGCAGAACAACTGGATCGCCGCCGGCGTGTAGCCGCGGCGGCGCAGGCCGGCCAGCGTCGGCATGCGCGGATCGTCCCAGCCGTCGACGTGCTTCTCGTCGACCAACTGCTTCAGCTTGCGCTTGCTGGTGATCACGTAGGTCAGGTTCAGCCGCGCGAACTCATGCTGGTGCGGGCGCGGCTGCGCGAGCAGGCCCAGCCCGCACAGCGTGTCGAGCAGCCAGTCGTAGAACGGGCGCTGGTCTTCGAACTCCAGCGTGCAGATGCTGTGCGTGATCTGCTCGAGCGCGTCTTCGATCGGGTGCGCGTAGGTGTACATCGGGTAGATGCACCAGGTGTCGCCGGTGTTGTGGTGCGTCGCGCGCTTGATGCGGTAGAGCGCCGGGTCGCGCAGGTTGATGTTCGGCGACGCCATGTCGATCTTCGCGCGCAGCACCGCGGCGCCGTCGGCCAATTTGCCGTCGCGCATCTCGCGGAAGCGCGCAAGGTTCTCGGCCGGTGTGCGGCTGCGGAACGGGCTGTCGGTGCCGGGCGTGTTGAAGTCGCCGCGGGTGGCCTTCATCGCGTCGGCGCTCTGTTCGTCGACATACGCGTGGCCGGCGGTGATCAGCGCCTCGGCCGCGCGGTACATGAAGTCGAAGTAGTTGCTCGCGTAGAACAGGTGGTCGACCGGCGCGCCGTTGACGTCGCTGCGCCAGTCGAAGCCCAGCCACTTCACCAGTTCGATGATCGCGTCGACGTACTCCTGCTCTTCCTTCTCGGGATTGGTGTCGTCGAAGCGCAGGTGGCACACGCCGCCGAAGTCGCGCGCCAGCCCGAAGTTCAGCCAGATGCTCTTCGCGTGGCCGACGTGCAGGTAGCCGTTCGGCTCGGGCGGGAAGCGGGTGCGGATGCGCGCCGCGTCGAGCGGTCCGCCGGCCTGGTGGGCCGCGTCACCCGGGGAGCCGGCGAAGTGGCGACCCGCGTAGCGTCCCTGGTCGAGGTCGCGCTCGATGATCTGCCGCAGGAAATTGGTCGGCCGAACGTCGGAGGCGGCGGGCTCGCCATGGGGTGCCTTGCTGTGGGGATCGCTCATGAAATGCGCTGGGGATTCAAGGAGTTGGAGGCGCTGCGCGGGGGTGCGAAGCGTGAAATCATTGTAGTTCGCGGCCCCGGATGCGCCCGGGTGATTGCCAAGCCGTGACTTTTCACACGCTCAGGTGTGTCCAGATGTATCTACCCCCGCGAGCAGAGGGGCGCCGCGGTCTTCTCATCCAGCGGGTGCGGTCGAACAATCGGCGCCATGAACACACCGCCGCGTCCGTCGAACTTCATGTTCGACTTCTCGCCCAGCCAGACCGGCTGGATGGCCACCGCGCCGTCGGCGCTGATGGACGGGCCGCACGGCCTGCAGCACCGACCCCCGCCGCCGAAGCGCGCACCGCAGTTGTGCGGCCTCAGCGGCATCGCCGAGGAGTGGCTCGCGTCGCTGCCGCCGCGCTACCAGCCGCTGACCACCGCGCAACGCCATCCGCACGTCGTCAACCGGCTGGCCGCGCTGTGGGAAAAGCCGCTGAGCCTGCCGGCGTACTTCGACGAACTGCTGCTGAGCGACCGCCCCGGGCGCGCCGGCTTCTCGTTCGAGGTGCTGACCGAGCTCGGCGACCTGCGTTCGCTGCTGGAGTTCGCGATGCACCGCGCACGTCAGTAAGCGGGTCGCGAGGCGGCCAAGCGGCCAACTTAACCTTCCAGAAACCTGCGGCTTACCAATCGACACGGAAACCGGTCTTCGCAGGCAGACGTTGTGACGTTGTAGACCCATGACGCTGCTTTCGCAGTGTCCGGACCACAAGGAGTTCACGATGTTGAATCGCAAGACCTCGTTCATCGCCGCGCTGGCCCTGCTGGGCGCGCTGTCCACCGCCGGCGCGCATGCCGCCAATGTCCAATGGTCGATCGGCGTCAACCTGCCGCCGGTGACCACCGTCGTGTCGAGCGGGCCGGTCTATGCCCAGCCGGTGTATGCAGAGCCGGTCTACGTGCAACCCGCCTATGCACCGGCACCGGTCTACGTGCAGCCTGCGCCGGTGGTGGTGTACCGCCCGCGCCCGGTCTATCGGCCGTACCCGGTCGTCTACCGCCCGTACCCGGTCTACCACGGCTACTACCCGGTCGGGCGGCCGGTGCCGGTGGTGGTGCCGGGCCGTGGCGGGTACTACGACCACTACGACCATCGCGACCACCACGACCACGACGGCTACCGTGATGACCACCGCGGCGGCCACGACGGCCACCGCCGTTGATCACATCGGCTTGAAGAGGTTCGCGTAGAGCCGGCTCACCACGAGCCGGTCGGCGTGGCCGCGCAGGGTCAGCGTGATCTTGCCGGCCTCGTCGCGCAGCGCGGTGGCGATGGCATCCGAGCGCACCACCGTGCCGCGGTGCACCTGCCAGAAGCGCTGCAGGTCGATCTGCGGCAGCAGTTCGCGCAGCGAGATCCGCACCAGGTACTCGCGCTCCAGCGTCACGACCCGCACGTACTTGTCGGCGGCTTCGAAGTACAGCACCTCGGCCACCGGCACCAGGTGGATCGCGCTGCCGACCGCGGCCTGGATCACGCTGAGCGGCGCGGCGGCCGGCGCAGGCGCCGTCGGCGCGCCGCTGCCGAGCAACTGGCGCAGCTGCCCGAGCGCGGCGTCGATCGCGTCGCCGCCGGCTGAGGCCCGCTGCTTCAGGAAGGCCTGCGCGCGCGCGCAGGTCTGCGCCAGGCGCGTCGGCTGCACCGGCTTCAGCACGTAGTCGACCGCGGCCCGCTCGAAGGCCTGCAGCGCGTACTCGTCGTAGGCGGTCACGAACACCAGCGCCGGCAGCGGCGTGCCATCGTCCGGCCAGTCCTCGGCGATGGCCTGCGCCGCCTCCAGGCCGCTCATGCCGGGCATGCGGATGTCGAGGAACAGCAGCTGCGGCCGCAGCGCCAGCGCCTGCTGCACCGCGGCCTCGCCGTGGGTCACGCTGGCGACGATCTGCAGCCCGGGCCACAGCGCATGCAGCTCAGCCTTCAGGTTGGCGGCGAGCAGCGGCTCGTCCTCGGCGATCAGCGCGGTGGCCTGCAATGCGGTGGTGTTCATGCGCTCGGGCTCCAGGGCAATCGAACGGTGGCCAGCGTGCCGCCTTCGGCGTCGACCGCGGCCGCCAGCGTCAGCGACGCGGCCTCGCCGTGCAGCGTCGCCAGCCGCTGGCGCACCTGCGACAGGCCGAAATGCGTGCCGTCGGCCGGCGCGGCGGACAGGCCCGCGCCGGTGTCGCGCACGTCCAGCACCAGCGCATCGCCGTCGCGGCGGGCGCTGACGACCAGCCGCCCGCCCTCGACGTGCGGCTCCAGCCCGTGCTTGATCGCGTTCTCGACCAGCGGCTGCAGCAGCATCGGCGGCACCGCCTGCGTGCCGAGCCCGGCGGGCAGGTCGAGCTCGGTCTGCAGGCGCTCGCCCATGCGGATCTTCATCAGGTCGAGGTAGTCGCCGACGCGCGCGAACTCGGCCGACAGCGGATGCAGCGGCGCCCGCGAGGCCGACAGCGTCGCGCGCAGGAAGGCGATCAGCTGGTCGAGCATCTGCTGTGCGCGCGGCGGGTCGAGCGCGATCAGCACGCGCAGGTTGGCCAGCGTGTTGAACAGCATGTGCGGCTCGAGCTGCGATTCGAGCAGCTTCAAGCGGTGCTCGGCGACGTCGCGCTGCGCGGCGGCGAGCTGGCGCAGGCGCAGCTGGTCCTGGTTGCGGGCATGGAAGTAGAACGAGATGCCGGCGCTGACCGCCAGGCACATCAGCAGGTAGCTCAGCAGCATGCGCGGCGAGCCGCGCCACATGTCGAGCAGCGGCCGGCCGAACAGCGCGTCGGCGATCGTGCTGCCGATCAGGTAGCCGCCGAGCACCGCCCCCAGCTGCAGCGCGACGCGCCGCCAGCCCTCGGGCCAGCCGGTCTCGGGGTTGGGACTGAAGGCCAGCCGGCCGAAATCCATCAGCGCCCAGATGCTCAGGCCGATGCACTGCGCGTAGACCATCTGGATGCGCCAGTCGCCGCCGCGCCCGATTGCGAGCGCGATGCCGATGAAGGTGTTGAAGCCCAGGACGATCAACCCGTGGCGGGCGAAGCCGCCGGCGGTGAAGGACTCGTGGGCAGGGGAGGCGTCGCGCATCGCGGAATTGTGCGGCAGGTGTGCGGGCAGGTCCGGGCCGGGCTCAGGCGCGGCTCGCACGCAGCGCATGGCGGCCGGCCTGCCAGCTCGCGATGCCGCGGCTGAAGAAGAGCCCGCTGAAGCCGCCGTAGAGCAGCGCGGCCGCACCGACGAAGCTGGCCTGCGTGCGCAGCGCCGGTTGCATCGCCAGCAGCACGCCGACGGCGAACTTGACGCTGAAGACGCCGAGGATCACGACCATCGGCACCCAGCTGCCCGGCACGAACACGCGCCGCGCGGCGGCCTGCCATTCGATGCCGCGCCAGCCCCCGGCGACATGCACCGCGGCGAGCGCGGCGGCCGCGCCGGCCAGCCAGGCGGTCAGCGGCTCGGCGGCCCAGCCGAAGGCCGAGCCGAGGCCGTACAGCGACAGGCCGACCATCGCCAGCGGCAGCAGCGTCGCGCGGGGCAGCGTCAGCAGGCGGTCGCGCGACTGCGACCAGCCGAGGGCGACGAGGCCGGCGAGCAGCAACCAGACCCAGGACGGCGTGTGGTGGAGGATGGCGGTGAACATGGTGGATTCCTGAAGCGGTGGTGTGTCGATGGCCGCACTGTCGCGCCGGGTCGGCGGGCGGGCGAGCCGCATGCGACGGAGCGCGCGAGGGCGGCGTGAGCGGTGCGCGGCGCGGCGCGAGCCGGTCGGCGGGCCTGGTGGTCGTATAGTCGGCGCCGCCGCTTTTGCGTCCCACGGAGACCCGCATGTCCTCTTCCACCCCGCTGTCGCGCGCCGCTGCCGGCCTGTCGCTGCTGGCCGTGACCGCGCTGCTCGGTTGCAGCTCGCCGATGCCGCCGTGGACGCCCGCCGGCGGGCCGCCGATGCCGCCGGCCAGGCGGCCGGCCCCGACCGCTGCGGCGCCGACCCCCGTGCCGTCGGCCGACGCGCCGCAGCCCGCCCCTTACAACGACGCGGTCGCCGCCCGCTTCCCGGAGCCTGCGGTCGATTTCCGCACGCCGGCCTTCCAGCCCGGCCACCCCGGGTTCACGACCAATGACGAGCTGCAGGCGGTGCTGCGCGAGATCGTGCACGGCGGCCGCAACGCGACGCTGCTGCCGCTGGGCAGTTCGCAGGCGGGCGTGCCGCTGGAGGCGGTGCTGTTCACCCGCAACCCCGACATGTCGCCCGCCGCGGTGCTGAAGAGCGGCCGGCCGACGGTGCTGCTGGTCGGCCAGCAGCATGGCGACGAGCCGGCCGGCAGCGAGGCGCTGATCGTGCTCGCGCGCGAACTCGCCGGCGGCAGCCTGCAGGACTTGCTGGACCGCCTCAACGTCGTGATCCTGCCGCGCGCCAACCCGGACGGCGCGCAGGCGCAGCGGCGCGTCACCGCCAGCGGCATCGACGCCAACCGCGACCACCTGCTGCTGCGCACCCCCGAGGCGCAGGCCCAGGCGCGGCTGGTGCGCGATTTCCAGCCGGTGCTGGTCGTCGATTCGCACGAGTACACGGTGGTCGGCCGCTTCCTCGAGAAGTTCGGCGCGGTGCAGCGCTTCGATGCGCTGGTGCAGTACGCGACCACCGCCAACCTGCCGGAATTCATCACCAAGGCCTCGGAGGAATGGTTCCGCCAGCCGATGCTCGCGAGCCTGAAGCAGCAGGGCCTCAGCGCCGAGTGGTACTACACCACCTCGGTCGACGTGAACGACAAGAAGATCTCGATGGGCGGCACGCAGCCCGACACCGGACGCAACGTGAACGGGCTGAAGAACGCGGTCAGCATCCTGATCGAGACGCGCGGCGTCGGCATCGGCCGCCTGCACCTGAAGCGCCGCGTGCAGACGCACGTGGTCGCGCTCGGCAGCTTCCTGCGCAGCGCGGCCGACCGCTCGGCCGACCTGGTGAAGCTGCGCCAGTACGTCGATGCCGAGGTGGCCGCGAAGGCCTGCCAGGGCGATGCGGTGGTGGAAGCCGGCCCGACGCCCAGCGAGTACACGCTGCAGATGCTCGACCCGGCGACCGGTGCCGACAAGGCGCTGGTGGTCAACTGGGATTCGGCGCTCGAGCTGCAGCCGCTGAAGACCCGCCCGCGCGCCTGCGGCTACTGGCTGGCCGCCGACCAGAGCGACGCGGTGATGCGCCTGCGCACGCTGGGCGTGCGCGTCGAGCAGGTCGCCGCGATGGGCGTGATGCAGGGCGAGGTGTATGCCGAGACGAGCCGCCAGAGCGGTGCGCGCCAGGACGTGCGCGGCACCATCGCCGACGGCGGCGCGGTCGTGCATGCGCAGGTGCAGCTGACGCAGGCGCTGATGGACGTGCCGATCGGCAGCTACTATGTGCCGTTGAGCCAGCCGCTCGCCAACCTGGTGATCGCGGCACTGGAGCCGGACACGCAGAACAGCTTCTTCGCGAACGGCATCATCGGCAGCGTGACGAGCGAGGCGCGGGTCACCGCCGTGCCGGGCGTGAAGCTCAGCGTGCTGCCGTAGGCGCTCAGCGGCGCTTGCTGCCGCCCATCAGGCTGCCGAGCACGCCACGGATCAGCTCACGGCCGACGCTGGTACCGATCGTGCGCACCGCCGATTTCGCCATCGTCTGCGCCAGCCCGTCGTGCTTGCCGCCGCGCGGGCCGGTGCTGCCGAACAGCACGTCGTTGAGCATGCCGCCCCAGCCGGGGCCGGCTTCGGCCGGCTGGCCGGCGGTCGGCGTGGGCATCGAGGTGGACGTGGAAGTCGGCGAGGGCGCCGACGACGGCGCCGCGCGCCCCGCATCCGCGCTCGCCACACCGCGCCCCTTCAGCTTCTCGTAGGCCGACTCCCGGTCGACCGCCTTCTCGTACACGCCGGCCACCAGCGAACTCGCGACCAGCGCCTGGCGCTGCTCCGCCGTGATCGGCCCGATCTGGCTGCCCGGCGGCAGCACGAACACGCGCTGCGTGACGCTCGGCCGGCCCTTGTCGTCGAGCAGGCTGACCAGCGCCTCGCCGACCGCCAGTTCGGTGATCGCCGTCTCGATGTCGAGCCCCGGGTTCGCCCGCATCGTGCTGGCCGCCGACTTGACCGCCTTCTGGTCGCGCGGCGTGAACGCGCGCAGGGCATGCTGCACCCGGTTGCCGAGCTGGGCCAGCACGGTGTCGGGGATGTCGAGCGGGTTCTGCGTCACGAAGTACACGCCGACGCCCTTGCTGCGCACCAGCCGCACGACGAGTTCGATGCGCTCGACCAGCGCAGCTGGCGCGTCCTTGAACAACAGGTGCGCCTCGTCGAAGAAGAACACCAGCTTCGGCTGTTCCAGGTCGCCGACCTCGGGCAGTTGCTCGAACAGCTCGGACAGCATCCACAGCAGGAAGCTCGCGTACAGGCGCGGCGCGTTCATCAGCTTGTCGGCGCTGAGCACGTTGACGACGCCCTGGCCATCGACGGTCTGCATGAAATCGCTGATGTTCAGCATCGGCTCGCCGAAGAACCTGTCGCCGCCCTGTTCGTCGATCTGCAGCAGCCCGCGCTGGATCGCACCGACGCTGGCCGCGCTGACGTTGCCGTATTCGGTGGTGAACTGGCTCGCGTTCTCGCCGACGTGCTGCAGCATCGCACGCAGGTCTTTCAGGTCGAGCAGCAGCAGCCCGTTGTCGTCGGCGATCTTGAACACCAGGTTCAGCACGCCGGCCTGCGTCTCGTTGAGCGCCAGCATGCGGGCCAGCAGCAGCGGACCCATGTCGCTGATGGTGGCGCGCACCGGGTGGCCGTGCTCGCCGAACACGTCCCACAGCGTGGCGGGGCAGGCGGCCGAGGCCGGCGCCTCCAGCCCGCGCTCCTTCAGCAGCGCCGCCAGCTTGTCGCTGACCTTGCCGGCCTGCGTGATGCCGGTCAGGTCGCCCTTCACGTCGGCCATGAAGACCGGAACGCCGAGTTTGCTGAAGTTTTCGGCCAGCGTCTGCAGCGTGATCGTCTTGCCGGTGCCGGTGGCGCCGGTGATCAGGCCATGGCGATTGGCCAGTGCCGGCAGCAGGAAACACTCGGCCTTGTCGTGCTTCGCGATCAGGATCGGCTCGGCCATGGGGGTCTCCGGTGGGCGGACAAGTAAAATTGCAGTCTATCCAAGAACATTGCCCACCCGGCTGCCGGCGTGGGCCTTCAGAGGAGCCTTCATGGCCGGACATTCGAAATGGGCCAACATCCAGCACCGCAAGGGGCGTCAGGATGAAAAGCGCGGCAAGATCTGGACCCGCGTGATCCGCGAGATCATGGTCGCGGCACGCCAGGGCGGCGGCGACGTCAAGGAGAATCCGCGGCTTCGGCTTGCGGTCGAGAAGGCCAAGGCTGCCAACATGCCGGCCGACACCGTCAAGAAGAACATCGACAAGGCCACCGGCAACCTCGAAGGCGTCAGCTACGAGGAAATCAGGTACGAGGGCTACGGCATCGGCGGCGCCGCGGTGATCGTCGACTGCATGACCGACAACCGGGTGCGCACCGTCGCCGAGATCCGCCATGCGTTCAGCAAGTACGGCGGCAACCTCGGCACCGAGGGCTCGGTGGCCTTCCAGTTCAAGCACTGCGGCCAGTTCGTGTTCGCGCCGGGCGCCAGCGAAGACAAGGTGATGGAAGTCGCCCTCGAAGCCGGGGCTGAAGACGTGGTGACCGACGACGACGGCGCGATCGAGGTGCTGTGCACGCCGGCCGATTTCGAGGCGGTCAAGGCGGCGCTCGAAGGCGCGGGCCTGAAGCCCGACGTGGCCGAGGTCACGATGCGCGCCGAGAACACCATCGAGCTGAGCGGCGAGGATGCGCAGCGCATGCAGAAACTGCTCGACGTGATCGAAGACCTGGACGACACGCAGGATGTCTTCCACAACGCCGTGATGGTCTGATGCAATGTTTCGTCATCAACCTTGTCAAGGATGTGGCGCGGCGCGAGCAGATCACCGCCGGGCTGCAGCGGCAGGGGCTTGATCACGAGCTGTTCCCCGCCGTCCTGGGCGACGCACTGACCGACGAGGCGATCGGTCACGCCTACGACGCCGCGGCCGCCGGGCGCTGCCGCCATCCGATGACGCGCGGAGAGATCGGCTGCGCGCTCAGCCACCTGGGCGTGTACCAGCAGGTGGTCGAGCGCGGGCTGGCGTGTGCGCTGGTGCTCGAAGACGATGCGAGGCCGGGCGATGCGCTGCCGCAGGTGCTGGCGGCGATCGAGCCGCTGATGCAGGTCGACACGCCGTTGGTGGTGCTGCTCAACTGCGTGAAGCTCACGTCCTATTTCGCGTCGCGCCGGCTCGACGCCGGCCATCTGCTGGCGCCGGTGCTCGACGGCACCTGGGGCGCGCATGCCTACGTGATCAACCAGGCCGCCGCGCGCTCGCTGCTGCACGGCCTGCGGCCGGTGCGGCTGCCTGCCGACATCTGGGACGAGTTCCGCCGCGAGAAGCTGGCCACCATCCGCGCGGTGGTGCCGTACTGCGTGGGCCTGTCCGAACTGGCGGCGCAGTCCAACCTCGGGGCGGCCCGCGCCGCGCCCACCGCGCTGGCCCGGCAGGCCGAGGAGCGCGGCATCGTCCACTGGCTGCACCGCTACGCCTACCGGAAGTTCATCTACCAGCTGTTCGTGCGGCCCTTCATCCGCAGGCAGGTGATGACGTGGTGAGTGCCGGCAGCATCCCGGTGTTCGGCATCGGCGATCTCTACCCGGTGAAGACCGGCGGCCAGAAGGCCACGTACCACCTGTTCGGCGCGCTGAACCAGCTGCGGCCCTGCCGCTACGTGTTCCTGGAGCCGGGCGCCACCGGCATCGACGAGGGCACCTACCCGAACGGCCTGCGCTACCAGCGCATCGGCGGACGCGCCGCGAAGTCGTGGCGCAACGCGCTGATCGCCCCGAAGCTGCTGTACGGCGACGGGCCGACCCGCAACCTGCTGCGCACCGCGCGCACCCGCAGCATCGTCGACGCGCTGGCCGCCTTCGCCGTGGCATCGCCGACGGTGATCTTCGCGACGCCGTGGATCTGGCCGGTGCTGGCGCCGCGCATCCCGGCGACCCAGCAGGTGGTCTACGACTCGCACAACTTCGAGCTGCAGCTGCTGCGCGAACGCCTGGCCGCCGGCACGCTGGACGCGCGCAGCCTGCAGGCGATGTGCGAGGCCGAGCGCTCGCTGAGCCGGCGAGCCGACGTGCTGCTCGCCTGTTCGCCGATCGATGCCGAGGCCTACGTCACCGAATTCGGCGTCGATCCCAAGCGGCTGCACCTCGGGTTCAAGGGCGCCTCGGTGCCGGCGCAGCCGATGCTGCGCGAGGCCGTCGAGCCGCCGGTGGCCACCTTCGTCGGCTCCGACTGGCCGGCCAACAACGAGGCCGCGCTGGCGGTGGCCACGCGCATCGCGCCGCGCCTGCCGCAGGTGCGGTTCCGCCTGATCGGCAGCTGCTGCCTTCGCCTGCCGAAGCAACTGCCGCCGAACGTCGAGGCGCTCGGCTTCGTCGACGACCTCGAGGCGCAGCTGCGCCGCACGACGGTGGCGCTGAACCCGATCACCAGCGGCTCCGGCATCAACATGAAGCTGCTGGAGTACCTGACGCTGGGCATTCCGGTGGTCAGCACGGTGTTCGGTGCGCGCGGGCTGC
This sequence comes from Rhizobacter sp. OV335, assembly GCF_900142965.1. GTDB lineage: Bacteria > Pseudomonadota > Gammaproteobacteria > Burkholderiales > Burkholderiaceae_C > Rhizobacter. The sequence goes on along the minus strand of NZ_FRCQ01000021.1, from coordinate 31,094 downwards.
CGCCCGAGGCGATGGCGGCGCTGGAAATTGCGACAATCGACGACTTTCCGGCGGCCATCGAGGGCTTGCTGCAGTCGCCCGAGCGCCTGCAGCAGCAGGGCCGCGAGGGGCACGGCTACGCGCGCCGCCACCTCGACTGGCCCTTGCTCGGGGCGCGGCTGTCCGCCCTGCTGGCCGGCTGAGGGCGGGCATCCGGATCATTTATCGCAAGGACGTGGTGAACAGAATGAAAGTATTGGTGATCGGCTCCGGCGGACGCGAGCACGCGATGGCCTGGAAGCTCGCGCAGTCGTCGAAGGTGCAGGTGGTCTACGTCGCGCCCGGCAATGGCGGTACCGCGCTCGACGCGCGGCTGAAGAACGTGGCGATCACCGACGTGAAGGCGCTCGCCGACTTCGCGGTGGCCGAGAAGATCGCGCTGACGGTGGTCGGCCCCGAGGGCCCGCTCGCGGCCGGCGTGGTCGATGAATTCCGTGCGCGCGGGCTGCGCGTGTTCGGCCCGACGCAGGCGGCGGCGCAACTCGAGAGCTCGAAGGCGTTCGCGAAGGATTTCATGCAGCGCCACGGCATCCCGACCGCGCTGTACGCCACCTTCGACGACCCGAAGGCGGCGCATGCGCACGTCGACAAGCACGGTGCGCCGATCGTGATCAAGGCCGACGGCCTCGCGGCCGGCAAGGGCGTGGTCGTCGCGATGACGCTGGCCGAGGCGCACGAGGCGATCGACTGGATCCTCGGTGCCGTTGCCGGTGATGGCAAGAACAACCGCCTCGGCGTGCAGCACAACGCCGGCGTCGCCCGCGTCGTGATCGAGGAGTTCCTGCAGGGCGAGGAAGCCAGCTTCATCGTGATGTGCGACGGCAAGAACGTGCTGCCGCTCGCCACCAGCCAGGACCACAAGCGGCTGCAGGACGCCGACGTCGGCCCGAACACCGGCGGCATGGGCGCGTACTCGCCGGCACCGGTCGTCACGCCGAACGTGCATGCCACGGTGATGCACGAGATCATCCTGCCGACCATCGCCGGCATGGCGCGCGACGGCGTGCCGTTCACCGGCTTCCTGTACGCCGGGCTGATGATCGACGACGAAGGCGCGCCGAAGACGATCGAGTTCAATACCCGGCTGGGCGACCCGGAGACGCAGCCGATCATGATGCGGCTCAAGAGCGACCTGTTCGACGTGATGATGGCCGCGACCGACGGCACGCTCGACCAGGTCGAGCTGCAATGGGACCGGCGCGTGGCACTCGGCGTCGTGATGGCGGCCGGCGGCTACCCGCTCGACCCGCGCAAGGGCGACGCCATCACCGGGCTGCCGGCCGAGCAGCCGGATGCGATGGTGTTCCATGCCGGCACCGCGCCGGCGAAGGGCGGCGTCGTGACCTCGGGCGGGCGCGTGCTGTGCGTCACCGCGCTCGGCGATTCGGCCAAGATGGCGCAGCAGCGTGCCTACGAGGCGCTGCAGGGCATCCACTTCGACGGCATGCAGTTCCGCCGCGACATCGGCCACCGGGCCATCAAGCGATGAGCGACACCGGCGCGGTCCGCGCGTACCTGCTGGGCCTGCAGTCGCGCATCATCGGCGCGATGGAGGCCGAAGGCGGCGATGCCTTCGTCACCGACCACTGGGTGCGCGAGCCCGGCGGCAAGCTCGAGGGCGAGGGCCTGTCGCGGCTGGTGGAAGAGGGTGGGCTGCTCGAGCGCGGCGGCTGCAGCTTCTCGCACGTGAAGGGCAAGGTGCTGCCGCCGTCGGCGACGCAGCACCGGCCCGAGCTGGCCGGGGCGCCGTTCGAGGCGATGGGTGTCTCGCTCGTCTTCCACCCGCGCAACCCGTTCGTGCCGACCGTGCACATGAACGTGCGGATGCTGGCCGCGCTGCCGGCCGGCGGCGCGCCGGTCACCTGGTTCGGCGGCGGCATGGACCTGACGCCGTACTACGGCTTCGAAGACGACGCGCGGCACTTCCACCGCAGCAACCGCGACGCGCTCGCGCCCTTCGGCGACGACAAGTACCCGCGCTTCAAGCAGTGGTGCGACGAGTATTTCTTCCTGAAGCACCGCAACGAGCCGCGCGGCATCGGCGGCGTGTTCTTCGACGATTTCTCCGAGCTCGGCTTCGAGCGCAGCTTCGAGATGATGCGGGCGGTGGGCGATGCGTTCGTGCCGGCGTATCTGCCGATCGTGCAGCGCCGCAAGGCGCTGGCCTTCGGAGAGACCGAGCGCGATTTCCAGGCCTACCGGCGTGGCCGCTATGTCGAGTTCAACCTGGTGTTCGACCGCGGCACGCTGTTCGGGCTGCAGTCGGGCGGGCGCACCGAATCGATCCTGATGTCGATGCCGCCGCTCGTGAAGTGGCGCTACAACTGGGCGCCCGAGGCCGGCACGCCCGAGGCGCGGCTGTACACCGATTTCCTGCGCCCGCGTGCGTGGGCCGACGAGAACCCCGCTTGAAACGCATTGCGCTGTTCGGCGGCAGCTTCGATCCGGTGCACATCGCGCATGTGGCGCTGGCCCGTGTGGCGTTGTCGCAACTCGAACTCGACGAATTGCGCTGGGTGCCGGCCGGTCGCCAATGGCAGAAACACCGCGACCTGACGCCCGCCGTGCACCGCGAGGCGATGGTGCGGCTGGCGATCGCCGACGAGCCGCGCTTCTCGCTCGAAGACTGCGAATTGCGCCGCAGCGGCGCGAGCTACACCTTCGACACCGTGCGCGAGCTGCAGGCCGCCGAGCCGGGCGTCGAGTGGTTCCTGGTGATCGGCCAGGACCAGTACGCCGGGCTGCACAGCTGGCTGCGCTGGCAGGATCTGCTGCAGCGTGTCACGCTCGCGGTCGCGAACCGGCCCGGCGTGACGATGGCGGCGAGCCGCGAGGTGCAGGCCCTGCCGCACCGGGCGGTGCCGCTGCCGATGATGGACGTGTCGTCGACCGAGATCCGTGCCCGCGTGGCCCGGGGACTTGCGGTCGACGATCTGGTGCCCGCCCCCGTGGCGCGCTATATTGCCCAATACGCCCTATACAGAGGCGATCTCAGGAGTTGAATGGACATCCGAAAACTGCAGCGCGCCATCGTCGATGGTCTGGAAGACGTGAAGGCACAGAACATCCTGGTCTTCAACACCGAGCATCTCTCGCCGCTCTTCGAGCGCGTGATCATCGCTTCGGGCACCTCGAACCGCCAGACCAAGGCCCTCGCAGCCAGCGTGCGTGATGCGGTGAAATCGGGCGGCTTCCCGGTGTTGCGCACCGAGGGCGAGGACAACGGCGAATGGATCATCGTCGACTGCGGCGCCGCCGTCGTCCACGTGATGCAACCGTCGATCCGCGAGTACTACCACCTCGAGGAGATCTGGGGCGACAAGCCGATCAAGCTCAAGGTCGACACGGCGCCGGTCCGGCTCGTGAAGGCCGAGGAGCCGGAGGCGAAGAAGGCACCGGCGAAGAAGGCGGCGGGTGGCAAGGCGCCGGCGAAGACCGCGGCCGCGAAGCCGACGGCGACCCGGACGACTGCCAAGGCAGCGCCCGCCAAGGCACCGGCGGCAAGGACCCCCGCGGCCAAGGCGCCGGCCCGCAAGGTCGCTGCCAAGCCGGAGGCCCGGCGGACAGCCCCGGCGAAGGCCCCGGCCCGCAAGGCGGCCCCGGCGAAATCCGGCAACGTGACCCGCACGGTCGGCGTGAAGAGCGCCGCACCGGCGAAGAAGGTCGCGGCCAAGGCGGCACCGGCCAAGGGTGCCGCCAGGAAGGTCGCCGCCAAGCCGGTCGCAGCCCGCAAGGCGCCGGCGACGAGGGCGCCCGTCAAGGCGGCTCCGACCAGGACGGCACCTGCCAAGAAGGCTCCTGCGAAGACGGCACCCGCCAAGAAGGCACCGGCGAAGAAGACCTCGCGCGCGTGAAGCTGCTGCTGGTCGCCGTCGGCCAGCGCCAGCCGTCATGGGCCGAGACGGCCTATGACGACTTCGCGAAGCGCTTTCCCCCGGAGATGCGCCTCGAGCTGAAGGCCGTCAAGGCCGAGACCCGCGGCTCGCGCACCGCCGAGCAGATGATGGCGGCCGAGGCCGCGCGCATCGAGGCGGCGCTGCCGAAGGGCGTGCGCCGCGTCGTGCTCGACGAGCGCGGCGATCGCCTGACCAGCGTGCAACTGGCGGCCCGCATGAAGGCCTGGTTGCCCGACGGGCGCGACGTGGCCTTCGTGATCGGCGGCCCCGACGGGCTCGATGCCGACCTGAAGCGCAGTGCCGACGAGACGATGCGCCTGTCCGACCTGACGCTGCCGCACGCCTTCGCGCGGGTGCTGCTGGCCGAGGCGCTGTACCGCGCCTGGACGCTGACGGTGAACCACCCCTACCACCGCGAATAGCGCGCTGCACCCTCGAATGCACGATTTCATCTACCTCGCGTCGCAGAGCCCGCGCCGCCGCCAGCTGCTCGACCAGATCGGCGTGCGCCACGAGCTGCTGCTGCCCGGTGCCGACGAAGATGCCGAGGCGCTCGAGGCCGAACGGCCCGGCGAGCTGCCGGCCGACTACGTCGAGCGCGTGACCCTCGCCAAGCTGGCCGCCGCGCGCAAGCGCCATGCGGCGCGCGGGCTGCCGGCCGCGCCGATCCTGTGCTCGGACACCACCGTGGCGGTCGGGCGCCGCATCCTCGGCAAACCGGCCGATGCCGACGACGCGCGCCGCGTGCTCGAACTGCTGTCGGGCCGCACGCACCGCGTGCTGACCGCGGTGGCGCTGGCGCACGGCCGGCGGCGCGAGCTGCTGGTCAACGTCTCGCGCGTCGAGGTGGCGCCGCTGCCAACCGCGTGGATCGAGGCCTACATCGCGAGCGGCGAGCCGTTCGGCAAGGCCGGCTCGTACGCGATCCAGAGCGCGATGGCCGGCTGGATACGGCGCATCGCCGGCAGTCACTCCGGTATCATGGGTTTGCCCCTGTACGAAACGGCCCAACTGCTGAGACAAGCGCGCGTCAGGTTCTGACGGCGCCGCCACAACAAGAGCGCCCATGCAAGACATCCTCATCAACTGGGCACCCCAAGAGACCCGTGTCGCGATCGTCGAGAACGGCGCGGTGCAGGAACTCCACCTCGAACGCACGCTCGAGCGCGGCCTCGTCGGCAACATCTACGCCGGCCGCGTGGCCCGCGTGCTGCCGGGCATGCAGTCGGCCTTCATCGACATCGGGCTCGAGCGCGCGGCGTTCCTGCACGTGGCCGACGTGCACGTGATCGGCAGCAGCCCGCGCAACGACCATGCGCCCGGTGCCGCGCCGCCGCCGCCGATCGAGCGGCTGGTGTTCGAAGGCCAGACGCTGACCGTGCAGGTCATCAAGGACCCGATCGGCACCAAGGGCGCGCGGCTGTCCACGCAGATCAGCATCGCCGGGCGCATGCTGGTGTTCCTGCCGCAGGACGACCACATCGGCATCTCGCAGAAGATCGGCTCGCACGAGCTGCGCGACCAGCTGCGCACCCGCATGAACGAGCTGACCGGCAAGACCGAGGCCGGCCAGCCGCCGGCCACGGCCTATGCGGGCGGGGGCTTCATCCTGCGCACCAACGCCGAGGATGCGACCGACACCGAGCTGGGCGACGACATCGCCTACCTGCGCAAGACCTGGGCCGCGATCCGCGAGCGCAGCTTCAAGTCGCCGCCGGGCACGCTGCTGCACCAGGACCTGAGCCTGGTCGAGCGCGTGCTGCGCGACCTGGTGAACGACGCGACCCAATCCATCCGCATCGATTCGCTGATGCAGCACGAGCAGCTGGTGGCGTTCGGCGCCGAGTACACGCCGGGCTCGGTCGGCAAGCTGCAGCACTACAAGGGCGAGCGGCCGATCTTCGACCTGTACAACATCGACGAGGAGATCGCGAAGGCGCTGGCGCGTCGCGTCGACCTGAAGTCGGGCGGCTACCTGATCATCGACCAGACCGAGGCGCTGACGACGATCGACGTGAACACCGGCGGCTACGTCGGCGCGCGCAACTTCGACGACACCATCTTCAAGACCAACCTCGAGGCCACGCAGGCGATCGCGCGCCAGCTGAGGCTGCGCAACCTGGGCGGCATCATCATCATCGACTTCATCGACATGGCGCGCGAAGAGCACCAGGGCACGGTGCTCGGCGAACTGCGCAAGCAGCTGGCGCGCGACCGCACCAAGATCACGGTGAGCGGCTTCACGCAGCTCGGGCTGGTCGAGATGACGCGCAAGCGCACGCGCGAGTCGCTCGCGCACATGCTGTGCGAGCCGTGCCCGACCTGCGGCGGCAAGGGCCAGGTGAAGACCCCGCGCAGCGTCTGCTACGACATCCTGCGCGAGATCCTGCGCGAGGCGCGGCAGTTCAACCCGAAGGAATTCCGCGTGATCGCAGCGCCCTCGGTGGTCGAGATGCTGCTCGACGAAGAAAGCCAGCACCTGGCCGGCCTGAGCGATTTCATCGGCAAGCCGATCTCGCTGCAGTCCGAAGCGGCGGGGTCGCCGGAGCTGTACGACATCGTGCTGCTCTGAAGGGAACGGGATGGGCGAGCGCGTCTACTTCGACATCACCGACATCGTCCGGTTTGCCGGCAGCCACGACCGCGTGGCCGGCATCCCGCGCGTGCACTTCAACCTGATCTCGCACCTGAGCCGCACGCACGGCGGCGAGGTCGTGCGCTGCATCTTCCACCATTCGGCCGCGCGGGGCATGGTCGAGTTCGATCCGTCGTCGCTGTTCGCGGACGACGAATTCGACGCCTCGACGTTGCTGCAGCGCCTGGGCCTGGAAGCGCCGCACCGCTACCTGCCGCGCGAGCGCACCATCAAGAACTACCTGCGCCGCTTCGACGGCAACAAGCCCTTGCGCGCCTGGAAGAAGCTCGACGTGCATGTGTCCGCACGCTGGTTGCCGCAGCGCCTGGCCGCGATGGGGCTGGCCAGGCCGGTGCAGGTCGCACCGCTCGCGCTGCACGAGGTGAAGGCGCTGCCGCCCGGTTCGCGCCAGGTGATCCTGAGCATCGACAACGCCGAGACGCTGCAACTGGCGCGCGAGCACCGTGCCCGCGGCGGCGACGTGGTGCAGATGGTCTACGACCTGATCCCGCAGACCTGCCAGGCGCTCTTCGCGCCGGAGCGCATCCGCGAGTTCACCGGCTGGCTGGACCAGATCGTCGCGCTGCGGCCGCGCGCGCTGTGCATCTCGGCGTGGACGGCCCGCGATCTGCGCGAGTACATCGGCAACGATGCCGCGGACTGGGACATCGCCGTCGTGCCGCTCGCGCACGAACTCGACGGCTTCGAGCGCAATGCGCGGGTGCCGATGCCGGCCTCGGCCGAGGCGCGCCTGCCGTCGGCGCCTTTCGTGCTGTGCGTCGGCACGCTCGAGAACCGCAAGAACGGCGTCGGGCTGCTGCGCGCCTGGCAGCAGGTGATCGATCGGCTCGGCGAGCGCGCGCCCGACCTGGTGTTCGCCGGCCGCCATGGCTGGCACATCGAGGAATTCCTGTCGCTGATGAAGTCGCCGGGGCTCGCAGGCAAGGTGCGCGTCGTCGAGTCGCCGAGCGACCACGACCTGGCCTGGCTGTACGGCCACTGTCTGTTCACCGCCTACCCGAGCCTCTACGAAGGCTGGGGCCTGCCGGTGGGCGAGTCGGCCTGGTTCGGCAAGTACTGCGTCGCGTCGAAGGCGTCGTCGGTGCCGGAGGTGTGCGGCGACCTGATCGACTATGTCGATCCGCACGACCCGGCCGACATCGCCGCCAAGCTGCTCGCCGCGCTGGCCGACCCGGCCCTGGTCGCGCGCCGCGAGGCGGCGATCCGCGCCGCCGTGCTGCGCCGCTGGACCGATGTGGCCGACCACGTGTTCCGCTGCGTGGTCGGCACCGGTGCGGCGGCGGTGCTGGCACCGACCGCCTCGCCGCGCGCCGCGTTGTCGTGATCGTCGAACGCATCCGCCGCTACGGCGAGGCCACGTGGCAGCCACCGTTCGACTGGCCCTTGCCCAGTTCGGCCGCGCAGTACGCCGCGAGCCATTCCCCCTGGCAGGCCGCGCGCCGCCGTGCGATGCGCGAGTTGAACCTCGCGCTGCACGGGCAGTCGGGCCTGCAGCGCGAGCGCATCGATCCGGCGGTGCACCGGCGCATCCTGTGGATCCACCAGGGCACGCCGCAGGTCGGCGATTCGCTGATGGACCTGGCGGCGCGGGTGCTGCTGCACCGGCGCGGCGCGCGGCTCGACCTGCTGACCGAAGCGCACCTGCTGCCGCTGTACCGCAGCGATGCGGTGTTCGCCAACGTCGCCTCGTCGGCGCGCGACCTGCCCGCCGGCGGCTACGACCTGGTGATGCTGCACAGCATGTCGTCGCGCTCGGTGCGCGACAAGCTGCAGCATTTCCGCCGCGTGCCGTTCGTGCACGTGCAGGGCTGCTACACCGGCCCGGAGTTCAACCGCACGCTGTTCGGCTTCTACCGGCTGGCCCAGCTGATGGGCTTGCCGGGCGCTGCGCTCGAGACGATGGCCCGTCCGACGATGCAGCCGTCGCATGCCGAGCATGACGCGATCGCCGCGTTGGCGATCCCGCCGGGCGCCATCGCCGTCGCGCTGGGCGGCGTGCGCGACTGGCGCACCTACACCCGCTGGACCGACGTGCTGCGGGGCCTGGCGGCGACCGGCCGGGTGCCGCATGTGGTGCTGGTCGGCGCCGACAACGGCCTCGCGATGCGCGATGCGATCGTCGCCGCCGAGATCGGCCTGCCGCTGATCGACCGCGTCGGGCGCCACAGCCTCGGCGAGGTGCAGGAGCTGATCGGCCGCTGTGCGCTCGCGCTGTGCGCCGATGGCGGGCTGCTGCACGTGGCCCACACCACCGACACGCCGGTGGTCGCGCTGTTCGCCGGCGAGATCCTGCCGGCCTTGCGCGTCACGTCGGCCAACCGCACGACCTGCCTGCACGGCCCGGTGCAGGTCGACGACATCGACCCCGACGCGGTGCTCGCCGCGGCGCTGGCCTGCCTCAACGCGGCGTCGCGCTGACGGTCGTGCCCAGCAGGCGCTGGTAGATCGCGAGGTAGGCCTCGGCCGCGCGGTCCCAGCGGAATTGCGCGGCATGCGCACGGATCGCCAGGCCTTCGCGCAGCAGGCGCGGCGTCTCGGTCTCGATGGTGCGGCGCATCGCCTGCGGCTCGAAGCTGTCGAAGTAGCCGGCGTGCGTGCCACCGACCTCCGGCAGGCTGGTCAGTCGCGACAGGAACACCGGCTTGCCGAAGTGCATCGCCTCCAGCGGCGGCAGCCCGAAGCCTTCGGTCAGCGACGGGAACACGAAGGCCTGGCAGTGCGCGTACAGCCAGGTCTTCTGCGCATCGCTCACCTCCTGCACCACCGTCACGTTCGAGAGGCCGCGTTCGCGCACCTGCGCCGCCAGCCGGTCCGAATCACCGGTGCGCGGCCCGGCCAGCACCAGCGCCTGCTGCGGCCACAGCGCGGCCATGTCGACCAGGCTCTGCGGGTTCTTCGAGGCCGCCATGCGGCTCAGGTGCAGCAGGTAGCGGCCCGGCACGATGCCGGGCACGGCGTCCTGGGCATGGGTGTTCAGGTCGCGGGCGCCGTTCGGGATCACGCTGATCGGGCCGGTCCAGCCGAGGTGGCGGCGGATGTCGCCCTCGACGTGGTGCGTCAGCGTCGTCACCTCGTCGAACCGGCGCAGCCGGCGGCGCAGCTTGTCGAGCGCCTTGCGGGCCTGCGGCTCGCTGTCGTGGTAGACCGGGTTCAGGTCGTGGATGGTCAGCAGCGAACGCCGCGTGCCGAGCGGCGGGATGATGCGGCCGAGCTGGTTCAGCCCGTGCCAGACGTCGAAACGCCGCCGGTGTTGCCAATTTCCTTGCCAGTGCCAGTAGCCCTGCAGCTTGCTCGTCGCGAGGTAGCCGACCTGGTCGCCGAAGCGGCCGTGCCAGCGGGCGGGCATGTGCAGGTGGAAGCGCACGCCGTGCTGTTCGCGCCAGGCCGGTGCGATGCGCGCGACGTGCTCGCAGATCTGGGTCGAAAACTCGCCGAGTCCGTCGCTCAGCGAATCGATCATGCCGAGGCTGATGCCGACGTGGCGGGCAGGCGTGGTCACGGGGACGTGATCAGGCGATAGTGCTTGCGGCTGAGATCCACGCCCAGCAGCCGCTCGACCTTCATCGACCAGCGGTGCTTGCGCTCGCGGCTCGTGAGCACGTGCGCCGGATCGGGCGCGAAGTGCTGCTCGGCCTCGTCGCGCAGCCAGTCGGCCATCAGCGCCGGGTGCGTGCCGGTGTACGGCACCAGCGACTGCGGATCGATGTTGCCGTAGTGCACCGTCGGCGCGCCGTGCGACCAGTACTTGCTCACCTGGTCGAGCTTGGCCTGCATGTAGTCGGTGCGGCGCACGTGGCCGTAGTGGTAGATGTGGGCGTTCGCCAGCGCCGCGTTCGGGTGGCGGCCTCGGCGGTGCTTGTCCATCACGACCCAGAACTGGCCGTCGGGCGCGTAGCTGCGGATCGTGTTGCGGATCAGCCGGCATTCGCGCCGGTACCAGGCGGGGCTGGTCGCCAGCCAGTGCGGCGAGCCGTAGAAGTGCAGGTAGTCGAACACCAGCGCCTCGATGCGGCGGTCGGCGTGGTGGCGCTCGACCGATGCGCGGATCGCCGCCAGTTCGCCCTCGTGCAGCACCTCGTCGCCTTCGAGGTAGAAGGCCCAGTCGCCGGTGCAGGCGTACTGCGCGATCATCTTCTGCTGCGCGTAGACGAAGCCGCGCGATTCCATGCGCTCGTTCCAGACGGTGTCGATCAGCCGGAGCTTCGGGTCGCCGATCGCCATCAGCCGCGCGCGGGTGTCGTCCTCGCCACGGCCCACCGCGATCACGAACTCGTCGACCAGCGGCAGCAGCGAGCGCACCGACGCTTCGAACGGGAAGCCGAGCTTGACGCCGTTGCGCAGGAACGTGAAGCCGCTGATGGAGGCCGGAACAGCGGCCGTCATAGCGTGTGCGCCGCCAGCCGCGCCACCTCGGCCGCGCTCCACTTCTTCTCCATCGGGATCAGGCGCGCGGCGTCGGCGAAGGCCGGCGGGCGCGCGCGCAGCGTCACGCGGATGTAGTGGTGCACGAACACGTCGAGCGCGATGTGCAGCGGGCGGATGTCGCCGACCTCGACCGCGCGCTTCTTGGCGCGCAGGAACAGGTCGGCATCGGCGGCCTGGATGCGCTCGTCCCACAGCCCGATGCGGTCGATCGCACGCCGGTTCATCAGCACCGAATTGCCGACGTAGCCCTCGATCACCAGGCCTTCGAACTGCTCGGCGCGATGGCGGCAGAAGCGCTCCCAGTCGCCGTACATCCAGCGGTGCGACATGCCGAGCCAGGGCTGCTTCGCGCCGAAGAACCGCACCGGCAGCGAGGCCCGCTTCCAGCGCCGGCGCAGCGCGTGCGTGGCCTCGGGCGTCTCGACGCGCTCGATGCCGCACACCGTCAGCGCGTCGAGACCGTGCAGCTCGGCGTTGGCGACGAGGCGCGTGTCCCAGTCCGGCGGCACGACGATGTCGTTGTTCAGGAAGGCCAGCCAGTCGCCCTGCGCGGCCTTGATGCCCTGGTTCTGCGTGTACGGGTAGGAGAAGTTCTGCGCGTTGCGGATGACCTTGGCGCCGACCGATTCGAAGAACTCGGCCGAGCCGTCGGTGGACGCGTTGTCGATGATGATCAGCTCCGACGGCATGCGCGTGCAGCGCTGCAGGTGCTCGACGAACCAACGGTTCATCTCCAGCTGGTTGTGCACGGCGGTGATGATGCTCAGTCGGGTCATCCTCGGGTCTCCGATGGCGCGGCGTGGGGGGTGCGGAACTGGAGTGAATGCAGGTGCGCGAACAGCCCGCCCTGGGCCAGCAGCTCGGCATGCGTGCCTTGTTCGACGACGCGGCCGGCCTCGAGCACCAGCACGCGGTCGGCTGCCTTGATGGTCGACAGCCGGTGCGCGATCACGAGGCTGGTGCGGCCCTTCATCAGCCGGTCGAGCGCCTCCTGCACCAGGCGCTCGGATTCGGAATCGAGGGCCGACGTCGCCTCGTCGAGGATCAGGATCGGCGCGTCCTTGTAGATCGCGCGTGCGATCGCGAGCCGTTGCCGCTGGCCGCCCGACAGCTGGTTGCCGTTGTGGCCGATCAGCGAGTCCAGCCCCTGCGGCATCTCCTCGACGAACTTCAGCAGGTTGGCCGCGCGCAGCGCCTCGCGCACGCGGGCGGTGTCGATGGTGCGGGCATCGTCCGGCCCGGTGTCGCCCAGCGCCACGTTGGCCGCCACGGTGTCGTTGAACAGCACCACGTCCTGGCTCACCAGCGCGAACTGCCGGCGCAGCGCGGCGACGTTCCATTCGCGGACCGGCCGGTCGTCGAGCAGCAGCTCGCCCTCGGTCGGTTCCAGGAAGCGCGGCAGCAGGTTGACCAGCGTCGTCTTGCCGGCGCCCGACGGTCCGACCAGCGCGACCGTCTCGCCGATGTTCAGCCGCAGGTTCACGTCGGCCAGTGCCGGCGCGTGGTCGGTCTTGTAGCGCAGGCCGACGTGGCGCATCTCGATGCGGCCCTGGGCGCGCCCGGGGTCGTGGCTGCCGCCTTCCTCGACCGGTGCATCGGTGATCAGCGCGACGCCGCGTTCCAGCGCCGCCAGTCCGCGGGTGATCGGCCCGGCCACCTCCGACAGGTGCTTGATCGGCGCCAGCAGCATCAGCATGCTGGTGATGAAGGCCGCGAAGCTGCCGGCGGTGCTGCCGGCATGGGTGCTCTGCCACAGCGCCGCGACGATCACCGCCGACAGGCCGCAGGCGGCGATCATCTGGGTCACCGGCGTCATCGTCGCGGCGGCCATCGTCGACTTGATCGACAGCCGGCGCAGCGTGTCGCTGAGCGCGCGGAAGCGTCCGGCCTGGCCGGCCTCGGCGCCGTGCAGGCGCACGATGCGCCAGGCCAGCACGTTCTCCTCGACCACGTAGGCGAGCTGGTCGGTGGCGCGCTGGCCCTCGACCGTCAGCCGGTGCAGCCGCTTGCTGAGCTTGCGCATCACGAACGCCACCGCCGGCACCAGCACGCCGACGAACAGCGTCAGCTGCCAGTTCACCCACAGCAGGTAGGCCAGCAGCGCGATCAGCGTGGCCGAATCGCGCACCAGCGTCATCACCGAGCCGACCAGCAGGCCGGCACCGCTCTGCACCTCGTAGGTGAGGGTGTTGGTCAGGCTGCTGGCGGTGCTGTGGCTGAACAGCGTCGGCTGCACCGTCATCAGGCGCTGGAACATCGCGGTGCGCAGCGCCTGCGTGCCGCGGTTGGCCGACCAGGCCAGGCCGTACTGCGCGATCAGCCCGGCGACGCCGCGGATCAGGAACAGCCCGATGATCGCCACCGGCACCGTCCACAGCGGAATGCCGTCGGTGGTGAAGCCCTTGTCGAGCAGCGGCTTCATCAGCGCCGGGATCACCGGTTCGGTCAGCGCGCCGACGATCGAGCCGACGATCATCAGGACGAAGCCCTTGCCGCTGTCGGCGAAATAGGGGGCCAGGCGCTTGAGGCGCTCTTTCAGGGGCAGGGTGGGGGTGCTCATTCCGGGCGCATTATCGTTCGCCGGCACTGCCTACAATCCCGGCACCTCGCGCTGCACGCACCAACCGCCCTCCATGCCCGCTCCGAACCTGTCGGTCATCGTCATCACGCACAACGAAGGCCACCAGATCGCGGATTGCCTGAAGAGCGTCGCGTTCGCCGACGAATGGATCGTCGTCGACTCCGGCAGCACCGACGACACCCGCGAGCAGGCCGCCGCGCTCGGCGCCCGCGTGACCCGCACCGACGACTGGCCCGGCTTCGGACGGCAGAAGAACCGGGCGCTCGAGCTCGCACAAGGGCGCTGGGTGCTGAGCCTGGACGCCGACGAACGGGTCAGCGAGGCGCTCGCGGCGGCGATCCGGGCGGCGGTGGCGCCGGGCGCGGACGGCGCGGAAGGTCCGTCCGGCTACCAGTTGTCACGCCTGTCGCGTTTCTGCGGACAGTGGATGCGACATGGCGACTGGTACCCTGACCGGGTCACGCGGCTGTTCCTGCGCGGGCGTGCCCGCTTCACCGACGACCTGGTGCACGAGCGGCTCGACGTGCAGGGCCCGGTCGGGCGCCTTCCCGGCGACCTGCTGCACGAGACCATGCCGACGCTGCACGACGCGCTGGACAAGATGAACCGCTACAGCAGCGGCCGCGCCCTCGACAAGGTGCGTGCCGGCCGCGGCGGCGGTCTGGGTACGGCGCTTGCCCATGGAGCCTGGGCGTTCTTCAGGGGCTACCTGCTGCGGCGGGGCTTCCTGGACGGGCGGCTGGGTTTCGTGCTGGCGGTCTACAACGCCGAGGGCACCTATTACCGATACCTGAAAATGGCGTTCGTGGACGCTGCTGGAACCAAGACCACAATTTGAGATCAGGACACTGGATGCTGAACCGACGTCAATTTTCCGCTGCCTCCGGCCTCGCCTTGTGCGGGCCGGCCACCGTCCCGGCTTTTGCGCAATTCCGCGTGGAGATCGCCGGGGTCGGCGCCACGCAGGTGCCGATCGCGATCGCCAGGTTCCGCGATGAAGACAAGACCACGCAGGCGCTGTCGGCCATCATCCGGGCCGACCTGGAGCGCGCCGGCGTGTTCCGCGGCATCGACAACAGCGTGGCGATCGACGAGACCGCGCAGCCGGTGATGGCCGAATGGCGCGGCCGCAGCGCCGACGCGCTGGTGGCCGGCTCGGTGACCCGGCTCTCCGACGGCCGCTTCGACGTGCGCTTCAAGCTCTGGGACATCGTCAAGGGCCAGGAGCTCGGCGGCCAGAGCAATGCGGTGCAGCCGGCCGACCTGCGGCTGGCCGCGCACCGCATCGCCGATTACGTCTACGAGAAGCTGACCGGCGACAAGGGCGTGTTCTCGACCCGCATCGCCTACGTCACCCGCACCGGCAGCCGCTACGCATTGCGCATCGCCGACGCCGATGGCGAAGGCGGCCAGGTCGCGCTGAACAGCCCCGAGCCGATCATCTCGCCGGCCTGGGCGCCGAACGGCCAGGAACTGGCGTATGTGTCGTTCGAGAAGCAGAAGGCCATCGTCTACGTGCAGAGCGTCGCCACCGGCGAGCGCCGCATGATCGCCAACTTCCGCGGCTCGAACAGCGCGCCGGCCTGGTCGCCCGACTCGCAGTCGCTGGCCCTCACGCTGAGCCGCGACGGCATCTCGCAGCTCTACCTGATGGGGCGCAACGGCGGCGAGCCGAAGCGCATCACCACCAGCCAGGCGATCGACACCGAACCGGTGTTCACGCCCGACGGCCGCACGCTGTACTTCGTCAGCGACCGCGGGGGCGGCCCGCAGGTGTACCGCACGGCGCTCGGCGGCGGCGCGGTCGAGCGCGTCACGTTCTCGGGCAACTACAACATCAGCCCGTCGCTCAGCCCGGACGGCCGCAACCTCGCCTACATTTCCCGCCAGGGCAACGCCTTCCGGCTGTACCTGATGGACCTGACCAACCCGGGCGCGACGCCGCTGGCCCTCAGCGACACCAGCGACGACGAAAGCCCGAGTTTTGCGCCGAACGGCCGGCTGATCATCTACGCCTCGCGCGCGCAAGGGCGCGACGTGCTGATGACCACCACGCTGGACGGCAAGATCAAGGCGAAGCTGGTGTCGACAGCCGCCGATGTCCGCGAGCCCATGTGGGGCCCGTACGGCCGCTGAAAAAACGGCCGACGCATTCTTTCTCGACAACAACACGACCAGGAGTTTCAACACCATGAAAGCAACACGTTTCACCCTTCTCGCTGCCCTGACTTCCGCCGTCCTGGCGGGCTGTGCCTCCGGCGTCAAGCTCGACGACAAGCAGGCCCCGGTCGAGAACCGCTCGACCGGCACCAGCTCGTCGAACAGCGGCGCCAACAACGCCGGCACCTCGCAATCGCAAGTCGCGAGCGTCGACCTGACGAAGAACGCGCCGGCACCGGCCAGCAGCGTCATCTACTTCGACTACGACAGCTATGTCGTGAAGGACGAGTTCCGCCCGACGGTCGAGGCGCAGGCGAAGAACCTGTCGGCCAACAAGTCGAAGAAGATCGCCGTCGAAGGCCACACCGACGAGCGCGGCGGCCGCGAGTACAACCTGGCGCTCGGCCAGAAGCGCGCCGAAGCGGTCGTGAAGTCGCTCGAACTGCTGGGCGTGTCGCAGACGCAGGTCGAGGCCGTCAGCTTCGGCAAGGAGCGTCCGGCGGTGCAGGGCAGCGACGAAGCGGCGTGGGCCAAGAACCGCCGCGCTGAATTCGCCACCAAGTGATCGTGAGGCCTGGCATGCAATCGATTCTTCGCGGACGGTTCGGCGGTGCCTGGTGGGCGCCGCTGCTGGCGGTTGTCGCCTTGGTGGCGGCGCCGGCCGCGCACGCCGGGCTGTTCGACGACGACGAGGCGCGCCGGGCCATCCTCGACCTGCGCGGCAAGCTCGAAGAAAGCAACAAGCAGCAGGCGCAGCGCCAGGCCGAGATGAACGCGCAGCTGCTCGAAGAAATCGGCAAGCTGAAGCGCAGCCTGCTCGACCTGAACACGCAGATCGAGCTGATGCGCAGCGATGCGGCCAAGCTGGTCGGCCAGAACGAGCAGCTCACGCGCGACGTGTCCGAGCTGCAGCGCCGGCAGAAGGACATTGCGCAGGGCGTGGACGACCGCATCCGCAAGCTCGAACCGCAGAAGGTCACGATGGACGACAAGGAGTTCCTCGTCGATCCTGAAGAGAAGAAGCAGTTCGACGACGCGATGGCGGTGATGCGCAAGGGCGATTTCCCCGGCGCGGCATCGGCGTTCGTCGCGTTCCGCCAGCGCTACCCGGCCAGCGGCTACAACGACGTGGCGCTGTTCTGGCTCGGCAATGCGCAGTACGGCAAGCGCGAGTACCGCGAAGCCACCGCGTCGTTCCGCGAGTTGCTGAAGGTCGCGCCGCAGAGCCCGCGCGCGCCCGAGGCGCTGCTGTCGATCGCGAACTGCCAGCTCGAGCTGAAGGACGCGAAGGGCGCGAAGCGCACGCTCGATGACCTGCTGAAGACGTACCCGAAATCCGAGGCGGCCGAGGCCGCCAAGGAGCGGTTGGCGTCGATGAAGTGACAGCGAGTCTGCTGTGAACGCCATCAACGAACTGCCCGCGCTCGACCTGCTGGAGCCCGACCTGGAGCGCCGCTTCGGCGGCCTGCGCCGCCTGTACGGCGACGCCGGCTACCAGCGGCTGCGTGCATTGCGCGTCGCGGTGGTGGGGCTCGGGGGCGTCGGCTCGTGGACGGCCGAGGCGCTGGCTCGCAGCGGTGTCGCGTCGCTGGTGCTGATCGACATGGACCACGTGTCCGAATCGAACATCAACCGCCAGGTGCAGGCGACCGGCGCGACGCTCGGCCAGGCGAAGGGCGAGGCCTTGCGCGAGCGCATCGCCGACATCCATCCCGGCTGCGAGGTGCGGCTGGTCGACGATTTCGTCACCGCCGAGAACTGGCCCGCGCTGCTGCCGGGCCCGGTCGATGCGGTGATCGACGCCTGCGACCAGGTGCAGGCGAAGCTCGCGCTGGCGCAGTGGGCGATCGCGACGCGCACGCCGCTCGTGATGGCCGGCGCGGCCGGCGGCAAGCGCCGACCGCAGGCGGTGGAGGTCGACGACCTCGCGAACGTCACGCACGACCCCTTGCTCGCATCGCTGCGGCAGCGCCTGCGCAAGCACCACGGCGCGCCACGCAGCGGCGCGATCGGCGTGCGCTGCGTGTTCTCTCGCGAGGCGGTGGTGATGCCGGCCGCCGACGGCGATGCCTGTGGTGTCGACACCACCCCGACCGACGGCAGCCTGAACTGCCACGGCTACGGCTCGACCGTGGTCGTCACCGCAACTTTTGGATTGGTACTGGCATCTGAAGCGCTCGAAATCGGGCTAGAATCAGGGCTTCGCTGAGTTGAGGCAGTGCTCGTGAAAGATGTTCAAACATCGCACGAGCGTGATTCAAGGATGACCCTGCGAGGCATGCTATAGTCATGGGCTTGCTGGGTTGTTAGCTCAGTTGGTAGAGCAGCGGACTTTTAATCCGTTGGTCGCAGGTTCAAGTCCTGCACAGCCCACCAGTTTTGGTCAGTTTCAGTGAGAGGGCTCCTAGCTCAGTTGGTAGAGCAGCGGACTCTTAATCCGTTGGTCGACAGTTCGAATCTGTCGGGGCCCACCAACACAAGAAACCCCGGAGAGCAGCGACGCTCTCCGGGGTTTTTCTTTTGTCCGCCAGCCAGCCAGCCCGGCCGCGGCGGCTTTCTTGGTCACCTGCGCGTCCAGCGTGCCCTGCACAGCGCGGCCAGTTCGATCGCGCCCCACAGCAGGCTGCTCGCGACCGCGACGCCGATCTGCCATGCGAGTCCCGGCCGTACCGGGAACCTGCGGATGATGCCGTTCATCGGCGTCTCCTGAGTTGACGATGCGGCACCGTAGCAAGCCTGCATGACGGTTTGATGGCAGACCGCGCGCACCGCCCGCGTTATCCTCCGCCGGCACCGCGAGCCCGGCATTCCTTGCAAACACCGACCGAACTGATCGAACTGCAGCGCCTGATCGACGAGGGCGGCTCGCACCTGAGCGCGCGGGTGCTGTGCGAGGTCGACGCGGGCGCGGGCGACGGCGCCCCGCGCCTGCCGGTGATCGCGGTGGCGCTCGGCAACCCGGCGCCCGACATCCCCGCGGTCGGCTTCTTCGGCGGCGTGCACGGGCTGGAGCGCATCGGCTCGGCGGTCGTGATGGCGCACCTGCGCAGCCTGGTGATGCGGCTGCGCTGGGACGAGTCGCTGCACCGCCAACTCGACGGCGTGCGCATGGTCTTCATGCCGGTCGTCAACCCCGGCGGCATTGCGCGCGGCACGCGCGCCAATCCGCAAGGCGTCGACCTGATGCGCAACGCACCGGTCGATGCGCAGGACCGCGTGCCCTTCCTGCTCGGCGGCCAGCGCCTCAGTGCATCACTGCCGTGGTACCGCGGCCCGGCCGGCGCGCCGATGCAGCCCGAGAGCGCCGCGCTGTGCCAGGTGGTCGAAGAAGAACTGCTCGCGCGGCCGTTCAGCCTCGCGGTCGATTGCCACTCGGGCTTCGGGCTGCGCGACCGGCTGTGGTTTCCGTATGCCCACACGCGCGCGCCGATGGCCCACCTGCCCGAGATGGACGCGCTGCACGGCATCTTCCAGCAGTCGCATCCGAACAACCGCTATGTGTTCGAGCCGCAGAGCCGCCAGTACCTCGCGCACGGCGACCTGTGGGACCACCTCTACCAGCGCGCGTCGGCCTTGCCGCAGCGCCTGCTGCTGCCGCTGACGCTGGAGATGGGCTCGTGGCTGTGGGTCAAGAAGAATCCGCGCCAGCTGTTCTCGCGCCACGGCATCTTCAACCCGCTGATCGCACACCGCCAGCAGCGCGTGCTGCGCCAGCACATGGCGCTGCTCGATTTCCTCGCGCGCGCCGCGGCGAGCTGGCGGCGCTGGCTGCCGTCGCCCGACTCGCGCGAGCGCCACGGGCAGCTCGCGCTGCAGCGCTGGTACGGCGCCGTCGCGCCACCGTAGCTCGCCGGCAACAGCCTCGCCCTGAGGGGAATCAACCCCCTCGAATGCGCGATGTCGCAACAAAGTGTGCGTCCGTAAAGTGGGCCATCCGCCAACGATGGGGCCCCTGAATGGACACCAGCTACCTTCCTGCCTTCGACCAGGCGATGCAGTTCCTGTACGAGAAGCACGGCAATGCCCTCAGCGAGGACCTCGTGCAGGCCTATTGCGTGCAGGGCCTGCTCAGCGAAGCCGACGGCGTTCTGACGCTGACCGACCGCGGCCGTGCGATGTTGCGCAAAGCGCCTGTTGCTCGGCAGCTACGTCAGTTACAGCTCTGAAATATCGAGCTTTCTTCCTACACGCAAACCGACAGCGCGCGAATACGCTGAAAACCATGTCGGACCTGCACCAAAGCCTTCGCCACATGGGACTGCCCCAGCTGCTGCTGGCGCTGATCTTCCTCTGCAGCTATGGCGTGGCACTGGGCGGGATGCTCGGCGCCACCGGGCGGTGGCGGGCCGCTGGGGTCGCCGCAACGTCGGCGATCACGTTCGGCTTCTTGACCGACCCGTGGGAGCACGCGGTGATGATGGTGGCGTTCGCGGTGATCGGCTTCGGGCTCTTCCTCGCACTGGCCTGGTTGCTGGCGCGGGCGCCCGAATGGTTCCTGCGCGGCGAGCCCATCGCGATCGAGACACCGGCGGTCGTGCGCGAGAGCGAGACCGACGCCGACGTGCCCGCGCGCACGCCGGTCGCCACGGCCCCACGCCGTCCGCGCCTGGGGCTCTGACGCACAATCTCCGGCGTCGGCGAGTGGCTTGCCGCGGCGCCTAGGACAGATCGGGATTTCGTCCTACACCGTGCCCCAAGCCCCCGCCGTAGCATGACTTCGGGGTTGGGCCGCTGGTAATGCTCCTCCGAATTCGGCGGTCCCTTGGCGGTCAGTGCATGCACTGGCCGCCTCTTCTATGCAGGAGCAACATGATGGTGAAGATCACGCGGATGGCCGGGCTGTGCAGCTCGCTGGTGCTGCTGGCCGCGGCGGGGTGCGCATCGACCACCCGCCTCGATTCTCAATGGAGCGATCCGGCCGCGGCACCCACGTCGCTGCAAGGCGCCAAGGTGCTGGTGGTGTGCGATGCCGACGAGGCGCCGCTGCGCCAGATCTGCCAGGACCAGATGCGCTCCGAGGTCACCGCGCGCGGCGCGACGGCGGTGGCCTTCGACGACGCCGACCGCAACATCGCCGGCACTGCCGCCAGTGCTTCCAAGCCCACCGGCGAGTACGTCGCCATCGCCCGCGAGCGCGGCGCCACCGCGGTGCTGCGCACGCGGGCGATGACCTCGTTGTCGCGCCCCGACAGCGGCGTGAGCCTCGGCTTCGGGCTCGGCACCTTCGGCTCCGGCGTCGGGCTCGGTGTCGGCATGTCGACGCCGGTGGGCGGCGGGGGCAATGCGACGGTCGGCTATGCCGCAGAGACCAGCATCACCGACGTGCGCAGCGGCAAGCTGCTGTGGACCGGCCGCGCGACCACCGCGCCGTCGAAGGAAGTCAACAAGCAGATGGCCGAACTGGCGTCCGCGTTGCTCGCCGGGGCCCAGAAGGCCGGCTGGTTCTGAAGCTGGGGTTCGATGTGAGGATTCGTTTCGCATGGCTGCTGGCAGTGGTGCTCGCCGGCTGCGCCGGCTACGACCCCGGCGGGCTGATGCCGGGGGCGACAGTGAGCACGATCACCGAGCGCATGGGTCCGCCGACCGGCGAGTACCCGTTGCCCGGCGGCGGCAAGCGGCTCGAGTACGCGCGAGGTCCGTTCGGCAAGCACACCTACATGCTCGACCTCGATGCGCAGGGCCGCTTGAGCGGCTGGCAGCAGGTGCTGACCGAGGCGCGCTTCAACGCGGTGATGGTCGGCACGCCGGGTGAGCAGATCCTGTTCGAGTTCGGCCATCCAGCGCAGCAGCAGCACATCGGCCGGCAGCACCTGACGGTGTGGTCGTACCGCTACTGGACGCCGTTCTGCCAGTGGTTCCAGGTCAGCGTCGGCGATGATGGCAAGGTGGTCGAGACCGGGTACGGGATCGACCCGATGTGCGACTACAACGACCACGACAGCGACAGCCGGACATGAGCCTGACTCCCACGATTTCCCTTCATGGCATCCCGAACTGCGACACCGTCAAGAAGGCGCGCCAGTGGCTGGCCGGGCAGGGCGCCGAGGTGCAGTTCCATGACTTCAAGAAAGAGGGCGTGCCGGACGCGCTTATCGACGGCTGGCTGCAGCAGGTCGAGTGGGAGACGTTGCTCAATCGCAAGGGCAACACGTGGCGCGGGCTCGATGACGCGACCAAGGCCGGCGTGACCGATGCCGCGTCAGCGCGTGAGGTGATGCAGGCGAACCCGAGCACGATCAAGCGCCCGGTCGTGCGTTGGCCAGACGGCCGCGTGACCGTCGGGTTCTCGGAAGACCAATTCGCTCAGGCCCTCCGCCCCCGTTCGACCTGAGCCTGTCGAAGGCGAACGGAGGGAGGGGCATCAAGCAGCCAGCAGTTGACGGAGCACGAACGGAAGAATCCCTCCGTGCTTGTAGTAATCCACCTCGATCGGCGTGTCGATCCGCAGCGTCAGCTTCACGTCGTGCGTGGTGCCGTCCACCCGCTTGATCACCAGCGTGGCCTCTTGCTGCGGTTTCAGGTCGGCGCCCAGCAGCACGTCGAAGGTCTCGTCGCCGGTGATGCCCAGCGACTGCCATGAGTCGGTACCGCGGAACTGCAGCGGCAGCACGCCCATGCCGACCAGGTTGGACCGGTGGATGCGCTCGTAGCTGCGCGCCACCACCGCCTTGATGCCCAGCAACTGCGTGCCCTTGGCCGCCCAGTCGCGCGATGAACCGGTGCCGTACTCCTCGCCGGCGAACACCATGGTCGGCGTGTTCTGCGCCATGTACTTCATCGCCGCGTCGTAGATGAACATCTTCTCGTTGCCCGGCTGGAAGCGCGTCACGCCGCCTTCCTCGCGGCTGCCGTCGGCCTCGGCCGGGATCATCAGGTTCTTGATCCGCACGTTGGCGAAGGTGCCGCGCACCATCACGTCGTGGTTGCCGCGGCGCGAGCCGTAGCTGTTGAAGTCGGCCTTCAGCACGCCGTTCTCCTTCAGCCACTTGCCGGCCGGCGAGGCCTCCTTGATCGAGCCGGCCGGCGAGATGTGGTCGGTGGTGATCGAGTCGCCGAACAGCGCCATCGCGCGCGCGCCCTTGACGCCCGCATCGGCCAGCGCCGGCGTCATGTGGAAATCGTCGAAGAACGGCGGCTTCGCGATGTAGGTGCTGTGCGGCCAGGTGTAGGTCTCGCCCTTCACGCCCTTGATCTTCTCCCACAGCTTGCCGGGCTTGCGGTCGATCTTCTCGTAGTTGTCGCGGTAGGCATCGGCGTTCATCGCGAACTTCATCAGCTTGGCGATCTCGTCGGCGCTCGGCCAGATGTCGCCCAGGTAGATGTCGCGCCCGCCCTTGCCCTTGCCGACCGGCTCGGTCATCAGGTCGCGCGTCGCGTTGCCGGCGATCGCGTAGGCCACCACCAGCGGCGGCGACGCGAGGAAGTTCGCCTTCAGGTTCGGATGGATGCGCGCCTCGAAGTTGCGATTGCCCGACAGCACCGCGGCGCACACCAGGTCGTTCTTCGTGATCAGCTCGTTCAGCTCGGGCGTCAGGTCGCCGGCATTGCCGATGCAGGTGGTGCAGCCGTAGCCGGCCAGGTTGAAGCCGAGCTTGTCGAGGTAGGGCGTGAGGCCGGTCTTCTCGAGGTACTCGGTGACGATGCGCGAGCCCGGCGCGAGCGAGGTCTTGATGTGCCTGGCCACCGTCAGGCCGGCTTCCACCGCCTTCTTGGCCAGCAGCCCGGCGGCCAGCAGCACGGCCGGGTTCGAGGTGTTGGTGCACGAGGTGATCGCGGCGATCAGCACGTCGCCGTTGCGCACTTCCAGGCCGTCCTTGGTCGTGAACACCTGGTGCAGCTTCTCGGCCGGCTGGTTGAAGCCGTTGGCCGAGGTCGGCTTGCTGAACAGCTCGGTGAACTCGCTCTTCATCTTGCCGAGCTCGATGCGGTCCTGCGGGCGCTTCGGGCCGGCCAGCGACGGCGTCACCGTCGACAGGTCGAGCGAGACTTCCTTCGAGAAGTGGATGTCGCCCGACTTCGGCACGCCGAACATGCCCTGCGCCTTGAAGTAGCTCTCGAACGCATCGATCTCGGCCTTGGTGCGGCCGGTGCCCTTGAAGTACTCGATGGTCTTGCCGTCGACCGGGAAGAAGCCCATCGTCGCGCCGTACTCGGGCGCCATGTTGGCGATGGTCGCGCGGTCGGGCAGCGACAGCGTGCTGGTGCCTTCGCCGAAGAACTCGACGAACTTGCCGACCACCTTCTCGCGCCGCAGCAGCTCAGTGACGGTGAGCACCAGGTCGGTGGCCGTCACGCCTTCGCGCAGCTGGCCGGTGAGTTCCAGGCCGACCACGTCGGGCGTCAGGAAGTAGACCGGCTGGCCGAGCATGCCGGCCTCGGCCTCGATGCCGCCGACGCCCCAGCCGACCACGCCGATGCCGTTGATCATGGTCGTGTGGCTGTCGGTGCCGACCAGCGAATCGGGGTAGTAGACGCCGTCCTTCTGGTGCACGCCGCGCGCCAGGTATTCGAGGTTCACCTGGTGCACGATGCCGAAGCCCGGCGGCACGACGCCGAAGGTGTCGAAGGCCTGCATGCCCCATTTCATGAACTCGTAGCGCTCGTTGTTGCGCTGGAATTCGAGCTTCATGTTCAGGTCGAGCGCGTTCTTGGTGCCGTAGTAGTCGACCATCACCGAATGGTCGACGACCAGGTCGACCGGCACCAGCGGCTCGATGGTCTTCGGGTTCTTGCCCATCGCCGCGGCGACGCTGCGCATCGCGGCCAGGTCGGCCAGCAGCGGCACGCCGGTGAAATCCTGCAGCACGACGCGGGCGACGACGAACGGGATCTCGTCGACGCGCTCGGCCGTCGGCTGCCAGTCGGCGAGCTGGGCGACGTGCTCCGGCGTGACCTTCTTGCCGTCGCAGTTGCGCAGCACCGACTCGAGCACGATGCGGATCGAGATCGGCAGCTGGTTGACGTTGGGGTGGGTCTTGGCCAGTTCCGGCAGCGAGAAATACTGCCCGGCCTTGCCCGAACCGGTCTTCAACGTCTTCAGCGTGTTCGAGAAGGCGTGGGCGGGGGCGGACTTCCGGGGGGACTTCTGGGTGGACTTGTCGTCTTGGGCCATGGGCAGCTCTCCGTAGGGGGTCATCGCAAGGGTCGGGTCGAACGATTGTGCCCCCGGGCGCTGCAAGATCCGTGACACGGCTCACGAAAACCCCATGCCCTGGCCCGCTGCAGAGAGCCCGGCCCGGTCGGCGGGTGGGGGCTCGGCGCGAAGTGAGCGGTATTCCTGCGCTTATTGCCCTGACCGGTCGGGGCCGGCCCTGCCCACAATGGGGCGAACCGATATCCTCCGGCCCCAACGCACGCCCCACGCATGGACAACCGCCCCGCAACGCCCCCCTCTGCTGCAACGCCTGCCGAGGTGGAGCGCGAGATCGCGCATGCCCGTTCCGGCGGGATGCAGCTCAACGAGCTGCTCGACCGCGCCCAGCAGCTCGCCCAGCGCGGCTTGGCCGAGGCGTCGGCGCAGCTCTACGAAAACTGGATCGCCCACACCGAATCGCCGTGGCGCCACGTCGCCTGCTTCAACTGGGGCACCGTGCTCGGGCTGCTGAACCGCCATGCCGAGGCCGAGCAGGCCTACCGCCGGGCGCTGGCCTTCCATGCCGATTTCCCGCAGGCGCGCCTGAACCTGGGCCACCAGCTGGAACACCTCGGCCGCCCCGAAGAGGCGCTGGCCGAATGGCGCGCCGTCGTCGACATCACCGAATCGAACCCGCAGGGCCTGAAAGAGATCCGGCTGCATGCGCTGAACAACCTGGCGCGGCTGCTGGAAATGCAGCGCCGCTTCGCCGAATCCGAAGCCAGCCTGGTGAAGAGCCTCGAACTGAAGGCCGATCAGTCCGACGTGCTGCAGCACTACGTGCACATCCGCCAGAAGCAGTGCGAATGGCCGGTCTACCAGGCGGTGGGCGAGGTCACGCCGAACCAGCTGATGGTGGGCACCTCGCCGCTGGCCACGCTCGGCCTGAGCGACGACCCTGCCGTGCAGCTGATGGCCGCCCAGCGCTTCGTGCACACCCGCGTGCCGAAGCCGCCGGCCGTGCCGGTGCATGCCGGCCGCCCGCCGCGCACCGGCCGCATCAAGGTCGGCTACCTGTCGGGCGACCTGTGCATGCACGCGGTCGGGCTGCTGACGGCCGAACTGCTGGAGCTGCATGACCGCAGCCGCTTCGAGGTGCACGGCTTCTGCTGGTCGCGCGAAGACGGCACGCCGCTGCGCGCCCGGCTGCGTCAATCCATGGACGTCTTCGTGCCGCTCGGCGGCGTCGACGACGCGACCGCCGCGCAGCTGATCGCGCAGCACGGCATCGACGTGCTGGTCGACCTGCAGGGCATCACCAATGGCGCGCGGCCGGCCATCCTCGGCCACCGCCCGGCGCCGGTGCAGGTCAGCTACCTCGGCCTGCCGGCCACCTCCGGCTTGCCGGGCGTCGACTGGATCCTGGCCGACCGCTTCGTGATGCCGCCCGAGCTGCTGCCGTACATGACCGAGAAGCCGCTGTACGTGCCGCACTGCTACCAGGTCAGCGACCGCCAGCGCGAGAGCGGCGCGGTGCCGACGCGCGCGCAGTACGGGCTGCCGGAAGACGCCTTCGTCTTCTGCTCGTTCAACAACAACCACAAGTTCACCGAGCCGGTGTTCGCCAGCTGGATGCGCATGCTGCAGCAGGTGCCGCGCAGCGTGCTGTGGCTGCTGGCCGACAACGAATGGTCGCAGGAGAACATGCTGCGCCAGGCCGATGCGTTCGGCATCGGGCGCGAGCGGCTGGTCTTCGCGCCGCGGGTGATGCCGGCCGACTACCTGGCGCGCTTCCCGCTGGCCGACCTGTTCCTCGACACCTTCCCGTACAACGCCGGCACGACCGCGAGCGACGCGCTGTGGATGGGCCTGCCGATCCTCACCTGCGCCGGCCGCACCTACATCGCGCGCATGGCCGGCAGCCTGCTGTCCGCCGTCGGGCTGCCCGACCTGATCACGAACTCGATCGACGACTACGAGCGCCTGGGCGTGCAACTGGGCCACAACCCGGCGCGCATCGCGTCGTACAAGCGCTACCTGGCCGAGCACGGCCGGCAGTCGAAGCTGTTCGACGTGCCGGGCCTGGTGCGCGACATCGAGACCGAGTTCGAGCTGCTCGCGCTGCAGCACCGCGGCTGAGCCCGAGCCTTCCCTGACCCATGGACCGGCAAGAACCCTTCATCGAACCCGGAGCCGGCGGCGCTGCCGCTGCGCCGCCGGACGATGCCTTGCTACAGTCCATCGTCTGGCTGACGCGCCACCACGGTCGCGAGCGTTCGGCGGCGTCGCTGCTGGCCGGCATGCCGCTGGCCGGCGCGCTCGGGCCCGACCAGGCGGTGCGCGCGATGCGCGAGGCCGGCTTCAACGCCGGGCTGGTGCAGCGCAAGATTTCCGAGATCCACGCGCTGCTGCTGCCGGCCGTGCTGCTGCTGCGCAACGGCGACGCCTGCATCGTCGTCAAGCGCCTCTCGGCCGACTCGTACGACGTGGTGATGCCGGGCCCCGAATCACACACCTGCAAGGCGAGCGAGGCCGAGCTGGCGGGCGAGTACACCGGCATCGCGTTCGTCGCGTCGCCGAAGGTGCAGGCGCCGAACGCCGAGCACAACGAAGCGCTGCGCGACCCGAACAGCCACTGGTTGTGGGGCACGATGCGCCGCTTCCTGCCGTACTACCGCTCGGCGCTGCTGGCGGCGCTGCTCAGCAACGTGCTGATGATGGTGACCGGCATCGTCACCTCGGTGGTCTACGACAAGGTGATCCCGCACCAGGCCTTCGTCACGCTGTGGGCGCTGGCCACCGGCGCGGCGCTGGCGCTGGTGTTCGACCTGGTCGCGCGCCAGCTGCGCACCCACCTGATCGACGTGGCCGGCAAGAAGGCCGACTTGATCATCGGCTCGCTGCTGTTCCGCCAGACGCTGGGCGTGCGCATGGAGCATCGCCCGGCCTCGGCCGGCTCGTATGCCCACCACCTGGCGCAGATCGAGCTGGTGCGCGATTTCTTTGCCGGCGCGACGCTGTCGGCCGTCAGCGACCTGCCGTTCATCGCGCTGTTCGTCGCGATGGTCTTCATCATCGGCGGGCCGCTCGGCTGGGTGATCGTGCTCGCGATCCCGCTGATCCTCGGCATGGCCTGGGCGATCCAGAGTTCGCTGCGGCGCTCGATGGCGGCCAACATGCATTTCCAGGCCGACCTGCAGGGCGTGCTGGTCGAGGCGGTCGAAGGGCTGGAAGACCTGAAGGCCGCCGGCGCGCAAGGGCAGTTCCTGCGCCGCTATGAAGATGCCACCGCGGCCGCGGCCGAATCGTCGCTGCGCGCGCGGGCGCTGTCGGGCCTCACCAACAACATCTCGGCCGCCGCGCAGCAAGCCATCACGCTGGTGATGCTGGTGTGGGGCGTGTACCTGATCAAGGAAGGCGCGGTGAGCGGCGGGGCGCTGATCGGCGCGGTGATGTTCGCCGGCCGCGCGATCGCGCCGCTCGGCAGCGTGGTCAGCCTCGCGACGCGCTACCAGGGCGCACGCGCCGCGATGGCGGCGCTCGACCAGATGATGTCGCTGCCGGTGGAGCGCGAGAGCGGCAAGACCTACATCGCGAACCACCGCATCACCGGCAAGCTGGGCCTGCACGAGCTGAACTTCGCGTACCCGGCGACGGGAGGCGACGGCGCGGCGCCGAAGGTGCTTAAGGGCATCAACCTGAAGTTCGAACCAGGCGAGCGCGTCGTGATCCTCGGGCGCATCGGCAGCGGCAAGTCGACGATCCTGCGGCTGCTGGCGGGGCTCTACCAGCCGACCGAGGGCATGGTCGAGGTCGATGGCATCGACCTGCGGCAGATCGATCCGGCCGACTTCCGCGCGAAGGTCGGCTTCGTGTCGCAGGAGCCGCGCTTGTTCAACGGCACGCTGCGCGAGAACGTGATGCTCGGCCGAGCGACGGTCGACCCGGCGCGGCTGGCCGAGGTGGCCCGCGTGACCGGGCTCGACCGCGTGGTCGCGTCGCACCCGCAGGGCTGGGAGCTGTCGGTCGGGGAGATGGGGGGGCTGCTGTCGGGCGGGCAGCGGCAATTGGTCGCGCTGGCGCGCTGCCTCGCGACGCAGCCGCAGATCTTGCTGATGGACGAGCCGACCAGTTCGATGGACGCGCAATCGGAAGTGATGTTCCTGCGCCAGCTGAATGAAGCGGCCGGCAAGCGCACGCTGATCATGGTGACGCACCGCCCGGCGGTGTTGGAACTGGCGCAGCGGGTGATCGTGGTCGACGGCGGCAAGGTCGTGCTCGACGGGCCGAAGGCACAGGTACTGGCGGCGCTGTCGGGCGCGAAGCCGGCGGCGACGGCGACGCCGGAGGGAAACGGGCCGAGCAACCTGCATCTGCATCCGGCTTCGCAGCCCGTTCAGCGTGAGGCGGCGGTCTGACCATGTTCGGCAAGAAGAAACAACAAGCCGAGCTGAAATCCGGCGACGCCAAGTTCCTGAGCGAGGTCCGCGCCGCGCAGGTGATGGACGACATGTCGCGCGCGACCTGGACGCTGTACCTGATGGCCGTCGCGGTGATCGTCGCGATCGCATGGGCTTCGACCGCCCGCGTCGACGAGATTACGCGTGCCGACGGCCGCGTGGTGCCCGACGGCAAGGAGCAGGTGATCGCGAGCCTCGAAGGCGGCATCCTGCGCGAGCTGTTCGTGCGCGAAGGCATGCAGGTGCAGGAGGGGCAGGAGCTGGCGCAGCTCGACCCGACGCGTTTCGAATCACAGCAGAACGAGGCCCAGGTCAAGCGCGCCGCGCTGCGCGGCACCGTCGCGCGGCTGACGGCCGAAGCGAACGGCCGGGCCTTGCAATTCCCGTCCGACGTGTCGGCGCTGTCCAGCGTCGTCGAATCGGAGACCGATGCGTTCAACGCCCGCAAGCGCGGGCTCGATGAAGCGGTGCGCTCGAACGGCCGCAGCATCGAGCTGGTGATGAAGGAGCTGGGCGTCTCGGAGGCGATGTCCGCGAAGGGGCTGATGTCCGAGGTCGAGGTGATGCGGCTGCGCCGCCAGGTCAACGACCTGCACCTGCAGTCGCAGGAGCGGGTGAACCGTTTCCGCCAGGACGCGAGCACCGAACTCGTGCGGGTGCAGACCGACCTGGCGCAGATCGAGGAACAGCTCGCTGGCCGACAGGATGTGCTGCGCCGCACGGTGCTGAAATCGCCGGTGCGCGGGCTGGTGAAGAACATCCGCTCGGTGACGGTGGGCGGCGTCGTGAGCCCGGGCGCCGCGATGATGGAGATCGTGCCGATCACCTCGCGCGTGCTGATCGAGGCGCGCGTGAAGCCGTCGGAGATCGGCTTCCTGCGGGTCGGGCAGACGGCCGAGGTCAAGCTGGCGGCCTACGACTACACGACCTACGGCGGGCTGAAGGGCAAGATCGAATACATCAGCCCGGACGCGCTCGGCGACACCGAGAAGGCCGCCGCGCCGGACCAGACCTACTACCGCGTGATGCTGCGCACCGACCGTTCGACGCTGCGCGAGCGCGGCAAGCCGTTGACGGTGCTGCCGGGCATGACGGGGTCGGTGGAGGTGCGCACCGGCGAGCGCTCGGTGCTGAGCTTCTTGCTGCGGCCGATGCTGAAGTCGAAAGAGGCGTTTCGCGAGAGATGAGTGGTCGTTCGCAGGGGGCGCGGCAAAGGCGCGGATGGGGAGGCTGTGGCTCGCCGGTCGCAGCGGTCTTCGCCCCAGGCGGGGCGAAGACTGCCCTGCGCTGACTGGTTGCATGGCCCGTCGCCGAAACTCCCTCCACTCACTTCGTTCGTTGTGGTCAAACAGTCGGCGACAGTCAGATCACGAAGCGTGCTGCACACGCGGGCCATGAAACCAGCCAGCTCCGGCGCTACTCCCTTATCGGCGCTCCACAGCCTCCCCACCCGCGCCTTTGTGGCACCACCGTGCTCACTCGGGAGGTGACAAGCGAACAAATGAGGATGGAACCCGGGTTGTCACCCGGGCTACACGACCCCTCGCGCGGCGGGCGCACCAGGCGGTCTCCCGAGGCCCACTTGACCGCAGACATCGACCCGGGTGACAACCCGGGAATCAATCCCCACTTGTTCGCTTGTCACCTTCTCCACAAGCGGTGGTGCCACAAAGGCGCGGGTGGGGAGGCTGTGGAGCGCCAATAGGGACGGGGCGCCGGAGCTGGCTGGTTTGATGGCCCCGCGCGCAGCGCGATCGTGAACTGACTGTCGCCGACTGTTTGACCACAACGAACGAAGTGAGTG
>NZ_FRCQ01000067.1 GCF_900142965.1 Rhizobacter sp. OV335 | reverse complement strand
TGGTGCCTCGGGTCGGAATCGCCAAGCTAGCGTCGGCGCAGGTTGCAGCGTCATGTGCGGGATTGGAGCGGGAATTGAGACAGAACGAGATCACTTCAGAGGATGTCTTCGCCTGGCTTCAGGCAGAGTATCCGCAGGTGAGGTCTGGGCGCTGGAAGGACGCCACGCTTCTGGCTCTAACGCTGCCTTCGAGGCGAGAAGGGTTCCCGCGCGATTTCGTCGCTATGGTCCGCGAGCAGAGATTGATTCCTGACGGCTACGTTGTCAGCCGAGATGAACGCTTCCTGCACTTTTTCGAGATCGAGATCTACAACCCCATGACGCGGGCCAAGCTGGAGTCGTATGCAAGGATGATGGTCGACTTCGATTCGTTCGGCTTTGAGTTCGCGGTCCTGTCGGTCAATAAGCACGGACACATCACGCCCGTCGACCTGCGGATGCACTATTTCAACTGGTTGAGCAGAATGGCCGAGAGGCAGGCCTAGCGAGGCGGAACATCTCTTCCAAGCCTCATATCCCACCGAAACCGCGGCAGGCGAGGCCACACGAAGCGAACGCCGCGGCGCCGGCGGGCCGGCTTCGCCGCCTTGGGCACCGGCTCCAGCCGCGCCAGCAGCATCGCGAACACCACCATCAGCGCCGGGTTGAAAAAGATGTAGGCCGAGATCGACTGGATCATCAGGGCGGTGCACGCCACCCACAGCCAGTACGAGCGGGAGCGCTTGAGCACGACGTGGAAGGCGTACAGGTGCCCGCCTGCCAGCAGCAGGCCGCCGGCCGCCAGGAATTCGAGCGAGTCGTTGTTGGCGTGGAAGTCGATCCGGTTTGTCAGAAAGGTGCCGGTCCGGTCGTAGCCGTTCATCCAGTAGCCATACGTTCCAAGGCCGCCGCCCAACGGGTGATCAAGCCAGATCGCCACGCAGTTGTAGATCGAGCCGAGGCGCTCGGCTACGGATCCGATGAGCTGGAATTGGTCGAGCAGGTCGTCGATGTTCGCCACGATGAACCATGCAGCCCCAGCCACGCCAGCGGCATAGAGCGGGATGATCCAGCGCCTGAGGCTGCCTGAGATGCTGAGCAGCAGCGCCAGGCATAGCCCAATGATGGCTCCGACGCCGTAGGTGCTGTAGAGGACGACCATGCCCAGCCACGGGATTCGGCGCCCGTTGTGCATGCTGAGGCAGCAGGCCGTGACAAGGCTACTGGCATAGGCCAGCGGCTCAATCTCGAACCCCATCAGTCGCATCTGGTCGTTGCTCGACGCAAAGATCCCGGAGAACGGGCCGGCGTCCGGCCGCTCGAACGGCAGGTCGAAGTAGAGCCCGGTGTGGAGCCTGAGGAGCTGCAGCGCGCCTGGCAGGATCGTGGTGTAGTAGGCTATCCGCAGCGTCCTGGAGACCTCCTGCTGCGTGCTGCGCTGGAAGAAGTGCACCAGCACCGAGACCGTGATCAGGTAGGCCAGGATACGGATGAACGTGATGAGTGCGACCATCCCCGGGGTCGAGTACAGCGCCTTCTCGCTGGTCAAGTTCGTCTCTGGGTTGACGGACAAGTTCAACCCGGCCATGGCCAAGGCGACGATCGATGCAATAAAGAACGGCCAGTAGCAGCGGATCATCAGGGTCTGCACGCTGCGTGAAGCCAGCGCCTTAGGAGCCCCGAGGAGCGCAATGGCCTCTGTCAGCTTCAGCGGCCCGACCCGCGGCAGGGTCCAGGACAGGAGCGCGATGGCGGCGGTGATCAGGTGGCGCATCCGGCGGATTATCGCCGTGGCGGCGGGTCACTGGCCCAGCGCGGCCGCGCGGCACTCCCCATACTGCGCTGCCGCGCGCTGCGCGAACAGCACCCAGCTGCCGAAGCTGTCGTCAGCGAGCGGCGCCAGCAGCGGGCAGCTGCTCTCCACCAGGTGCCGAAGCGGCTGGGGCGACGCCGGGGG
>NZ_FRCQ01000008.1 GCF_900142965.1 Rhizobacter sp. OV335 | reverse complement strand
GGACGCGAAGAACCAGTCGCTGGACCACAGCAAGCTGGGCATCAACCAGATCTACGTGGAAGGCAAGGGCTTCGACATCCTGCCCGAAGGCAACTTCTGGATCGGCAAGCGCTTCTACGGCCGCGCTGACGTGCACATCGTCGACACGTTCTTCGTGAACCTGTCGGGCGTGGGCGCGGGCGTGGACAGCATCAGCGTGGGCAGCGGCAAGCTGGCGGTGGCGGCGTTCCGCACCGACGGGGACAACTCGACCAAGCCGGGCTCGCGGTTCAACCTGGACTTCTCGGAGTTCGCGGTGAACCCGGGCGGCAAGCTGCGCGTGACGGGCACGTTCGTGCGCGGGGACTTCACCGGCGGCACGAGCGGCGGCGGGCTGTCGCTGCAGCACAACCAGGAGAACCTGTTCGGCCTGGGTGGAGGCAACACGCTGTGGGTGCAGTACGCGCAGGGCGCGGCGGGGCTGGACGGTGGCTTCGGCAACCTGGCGGCGAGCTCGAACGCGAAGAGCTGGCGGATCGTGGAAAGCCCGACGTGGCAGATCGGCGCGTTCGGCGGCCAGGGCATGCTGATGTTCCAGCAGGACAAGCTGGACGCACCGGCGGGCGAGACGACCAAGGTGAACTCGGTGTCGGTGGGCGGTCGTGGCTCGTATGCGCTGACGAAGAACTTCAAGCTGGTGGGCGAAGCGGCGTATGTGCAGCGCAAGCCTGACGGCGGCGAGACGCAGAAGCTGGCGAAGGTCACGTTCGCGCCGACGCTGTCGACCGGCCCGGGCTTCTGGAACCGTCCGGAACTGCGCCTGTACGTCACGCACGCCAAGTGGAACCTGGCGGCCAACACCGCCAGTGGCGCCAACGGCGTCACCGGCATCGGCGACGGCAAGGACACGGGCACCTCCTATGGTGCTCAGGTCGAAATCTGGTTCTGAGCCTGACAGCGAAGTGCCGAACGCGCCCGCCGCTGCGAAGCGAGGCACGCGCGGGCGCCGAGGTACTTCGGTGAACTTGTTTTCAGATGGCAAGACCGACTGACGACTCCTTTTCGAGGGCCCCGCGGGGCCCTTTTTTCATGCATCAGGGCTTGTCCCGATGACGCCGAAACGGTTTGAAGCAACATTTCGTTCGTCACTCAAACTATGTCGGCGTGGTCGAACTTGCGCCCGCCGAGGACCGAAGTGATGCACCCCACAAGACAGGAGAGAGACATGCAGATCAAGCACACCCTGGGCGCCGTCGCCTTCGCGCTCACT
Organism: Rhizobacter sp. OV335; assembly: GCF_900142965.1. Lineage (GTDB taxonomy): Bacteria > Pseudomonadota > Gammaproteobacteria > Burkholderiales > Burkholderiaceae_C > Rhizobacter. Next base: position 220,494 of record NZ_FRCQ01000008.1, on the reverse strand, counting down.
TTCGGCGGCCTCAGCAGCGCCGCGCAGGCGCAACTCACCGTCGGCGTCAGCTGGTCGAACTTCCAGGAAGAGCGCTGGAAGACCGATGAGGCCGCCATCAAGGCCCAGCTCGAGAAGCTTGGCGCCAAGTACGTGAGCGCCGATGCCGGCGGCTCGCCCGAGAAGCAGTTGGCCGACATCGAGGGCCTGATGTCCAAGGGCGCCAAGGTGCTGATCGTGCTGGCGATGGACAAGGACGCGATCCTGCCGGCCGTCAACAAGGCCGCGAAGCAGAAGGTGCCGGTGGTGGCCTACGACCGCCTGATCGAGGCGCCGGGCGTCTTCTACATCACCTTCGACAACAAGGAGGTCGGCCGCCTGCAGGCGCGCGCCGTCTTCAAGGCCCAGCCCAAGGGCAACTACGTGATGATCAAGGGCTCGCCGACCGACCCGAACGCGAACTTCCTGCGCGAAGGCCAGCAGGAGGTGATCGACGCGGCCGTCAAGAAGGGCGACATCAAGATCGTCGGCGAGGAGTACACCGACGGCTGGAAGCCCGAGGTCGCGCAGAAGAACATGGAGCAGATCATCACGAAGAACGGCGGCAAGATCGACGCGGTCGTCGCTTCGAACGACGGCACCGCCGGCGGCGTGGTGGCAGCGCTCACCAGCAAGGGCATCAAGGGCATCCCGGTGTCGGGCCAGGACGGCGACTTCGCCGCGCTGAACCGCGTGGCCGCCGGCTCGCAGACGGTGTCGGTCTGGAAAGACGCACGCGACCTGGGCCGTGAAGCGGCCAGCGCGGCGGTGGCGCTCGGCGGCGGCAAGTCGCCCGAGAAGGCCGTCAGCTGGAACGGCGGCGAGAAGAAGATCGCGCTGCAGTCGCGCTTCCTGGCGCCGGTCGCGATCACGCGGGACAACCTCGACGTCGTCGTCAAGGCCGGCTGGATCAAGAAGGACGAGCTGTGCAAGGGCGTGACGGGCGACAAGGTGCCCTCGGCCTGCAAGTGAGTCCATTGCTGGAGCCGTTGCGCCGTGCCGCCGTGGACTGGCGGCTGGTGCTGATGGGGCTGGTGCTCGCCGTGATGTCCGTGGTGTTCCACGCGATGTCCGGCGGCATCTTCCTGTCGCCGGAGAACCTCTACAACATCGCGCAGCAGACGGCGGTGGTGGGCATCGTCTCGACGGTGATGGTGCTGGTGATCGTCGCGCGCCACATCGACCTGTCGGTCGGCTCGACGATGGGCTTCGTCGGCGTGCTGATCGCCTACCTCCAGTACACCGCCGGCTGGTCGTGGCAGGCCTCGTGCCTGGCCGGCCTCGCGGTGGCGCTGCTGGTGTCGGTGTACCAGGGCGGGCTGACGGCGGTGCTCGGCGTGCCGTCGTTCGTCGTGACGCTGGGCGGGCTGATGTCGTTCCGCGGCGCGGCCTTCCTGGTGGCCGACGGCAAGACGCAGCCGGTCAGCGACGACTTCTTCGTCAACCTCGGTGGCGGCTACGACGGCGCGATCGGCGTCGGCCCGAGCTGGGTGCTGGGCGGCTTGCTGAGCGCGGCTTTGGTCGTGCGCATGCTGCTGCGCCGGCGCGCGAAGCAGCGGCACGGCATGGCGCAGCAGCCGCTGTGGGTCGACGGGCTGCTGGCCGGGCTGACGATCGCGCTGCTGCTCGGCTTCGTCGCGCTGATGTCGGCCTACCGGATCTCGTCGAAGACCGAGGCGCAAGGCATCCCGGTGCCGGTGCTGATCTGGGGCGTGGTGGCGTGCAGCCTGTCGTTCATCGTGCACCGCACCCGCTTCGGCCGCTACGTGTTCGCGATGGGCGGCAACCCGGACGCGGCCGCGCTGGTCGGCATTCCGGTGCGGCGCGTCACGCTGATGCTGTTCGCGCTGCTGGGCGTGCTGATCACGGTGGCCGCCATCGTGTCGGTGGCCCGGCTGAACGCCGGCACCAACTCGCTGGGCAGCGGCATGGAGCTCTACGTGATCGCCGCCGCCGTCATCGGCGGCACGGCGCTGTCCGGCGGCAGCGGCTCGATCCTCGGCTCGGTGCTGGGCGCGCTGATCATGCAATCGCTCGACAGCGGCATGCTGCTGCTCGACGTGCCGATCGGCAAGCGCATGGTGATCATCGGCCAGGTGCTGATCGTCGCCGTCGTGTTCGACGTGCTGTACCGCCGCTACATCCAGGAAAGCTGACCGTGCAAACTTCGGTGGAACCCCTCGTCGAACTGGTCGACATCCACAAGGCCTTCGGCGGCGTGCGCGCCGTCGAGGGCGTCAACCTGAACCTCTTTCCCGGCGAGGTGGTCGCGCTGCTCGGCCACAACGGCGCCGGCAAGTCGACGCTGATGAAGATGCTGGCCGGCGCCTACCCGATCGACAGCGGCGAGACCCGCATCGGCGGGCAGAAGGTGCACATCCGCACGCCGGCCGAGGCGCAGTCGCACGGCATCGAGACGATCTACCAGACGCTCGCGCTCGCCGACAACCTCGATTCGGTGGCCAACCTCTTCCTCGGCCGCGAGAAGCTCACGCCGTGGCGCACGCTGGACGACCACTTCATGGAGGTGCAGGCGAGGCAGGTCTTCCAGCGCCTGAACAAGAACTTCACCAACATCCGCACGCCGGTGCGCCGGCTGTCGGGCGGGCAGCGGCAGGTGGTCGCGATCTCGCGGGCGATCTACTTCAATGCACGCATCCTGGTGATGGACGAACCCTGCGCCGCGCTCGGGCCCGAGGAGACGCGCATGGTGGGCAACCTGGTGCGCCAGCTGAAGTCCGAAGGCGTCGGCATCTTCCTGATCAGCCACGACATGCCCGACGTGTTCGAGCTCAGCGACCGGCTCGCGGTGATGAAGAACGGCAAGCTGGTGGGCACCTACCGAACCGCCGACGTCACCGAGGACGAGGTGCTCGGCATGATCATCCTCGGCAAGCAACCGGCAGGCAAAACGCAGGCATTCGCACCGGTTTGACGGCCCGCGTGGCCGCTTGCTGCGGTGCGGGATGCTACATTTCGGGGGTTTGCCCTAGGGGCCGCGCGGACCGAAGCCTTCCGGCTCGTCCGCGGCTGTAACCACCCTGAAACCCAACCTGATGGCCTTGCCCACCGCCGCGCCCGAGCGTCAGCTCAAGCATCGACGCAGCATCGACGTGCGCGTCTATGCGCGTGGCAACGGCCTGTGGGAAGTGGATGCCCACCTCAGCGACATCAAGACCCGCGACGCCACGCTGGCCGGCCAGGTCCGCCATGCCGGCGACCCGATCCACGACATGCTGCTGCGGCTGGTGGTCGACGAGGCCTTCAATATCCTCGAGGCCGGCTCCGAAACCCGCTGGATGCCGTACCCCGGCCACTGCGACGACCTCGGCGATGCCTACGGCGCGCTGGTCGGCCTGAACCTGCTGCAGGGTTTCCGCGCCGCGGTGCGCGAACGGCTCGGCGGCGTGCTGGGCTGCACCCATCTGACGGAAATGACCCAGGTGCTGCCGACCGCGGTCGTGCAGGCCTTTGCCGGCGAAGTGCTGGACACGCGGGAGGACAATGCGTCCGGCCGCCAGCCGTTCCAGCTCGACCGCTGCCACGCCCTGCGCACCGACGGCCCGGCGGTGCGCACCTTCTACCCCCGCTGGTACCGAGCGTTGCCTGTGCCAGGCACTCCCATCGACGGGCCTGCCCGTTGAATATCTTTAGAAACTGAGCGAGAGAGTCCGCGATGAAAATCCATGAGTACCAAGGCAAGGAAATCCTGCGCCAGGCCGGTGTCCCGGTCCCGAAGGGCTACCCGGCATTCAGCGTGCTGGAAGCCTCCGAGGCAGCCCAGAAGCTGGGCGGCCCGGTCTGGGTCGTGAAGGCGCAGATCCATGCCGGCGGTCGCGGCAAGGGCGGCGGCGTGAAGCTCGCCCGCTCGCTCGACGACGTGAAGAAGCTGTCCGGCGAAATCCTCGGCATGCAGTTGAAGACCCACCAGACCGGCCCCGAAGGCCAGAAGGTGCGTCGCCTGCTGATCGAGGAAGGCGCCGACATCAAGAAGGAGTACTACGTTGCCGCCGTCACCGACCGCGCGACGCAGAAGGTCGCGATGATGGCCAGCAGCGAGGGCGGCATGGACATCGAAGAGGTGGCCCACAACACGCCCGAGAAGATCCTGAAGGTCTTCATCGACCCGCTGATCGGCATGACCGACGCGCAAGGCTACGAACTCGCCAAGGGCATCGGCGTGCCCGACGCCTCGCAGGCGCAGGCGGTCGACGTCTTCAAGAAGCTGTACGGCTGCTACATGAGCACCGACGCGTCGCTGGCCGAGATCAACCCGCTGATCCTCGAAGGCAACGGCAGCATCAAGGCGCTCGACGCGAAGTTCAACTTCGACTCGAACGCGCTGTTCCGCCACCCCGAGATCGTCGCCTACCGCGACCTCGATGAAGAAGACCCGGCCGAGATCGAAGCCAGCAAGTTCGACCTCGCCTACATCCAGCTGGACGGCAACATCGGCTGCCTGGTCAACGGTGCGGGCCTCGCGATGGCGACGATGGACACCATCAAGCTGTTCGGCGGCGAGCCGGCCAACTTCCTGGACGTCGGCGGCGGCGCCACGGCCGAGAAGGTCACCGAGGCCTTCAAGATCATGCTGAAGAATCCCAAGGTGAAGGCGATCCTCGTCAATATCTTCGGCGGCATCATGCGCTGCGACACCATCGCCGAAGGCGTCATCGCCGCGTGCAAGGCGGTCAACCTGTCGGTGCCGCTGGTCGTGCGCATGAAGGGCACGAACGAAGACCTCGGCAAGAAGATGCTGGCCGACAGCGGCCTGCCCATCATCAGCGCCGACTCGATGGCCGAAGCGGCCCAGAAGGTCATGGGTGCCCTGAAGGCCCCCCTGAAGGCCTGAGCCTCCGCGCGACGACCCCCCAAGGAAATTCCATGAGCATTCTGATCAACAAAGACACCAAGGTCATCACGCAGGGCATCACCGGCAAGACGGGCCAGTTCCACACCCGCATGTGCCGTGACTACGCGAACGGCAAGAACTGCTTCGTCGCCGGCGTGAACCCGAAGAAGGCCGGCGAAGACTTCGAAGGCATCCCGATCTTCGCGAACGTCAAGGACGCGGCCGCCAGCACCGGCGCCACCGTCAGCGTGATCTACGTGCCGCCGGCCGGCGCCGCCGCGGCCATCTGGGAAGCCGTCGAGGCCGACCTCGACCTGGCCATCTGCATCACCGAAGGCATCCCCGTGAAGGACATGCTGGAAGTGCGCAACAAGATGAAGCAGAAGGAAGCCAAGGGCGGCAAGCAGACGCTGCTGCTGGGCCCGAACTGCCCCGGCCTGATCACGCCCGACGAAATCAAGATCGGCATCATGCCGGGTCACATCCACCGCCGCGGCCGCATCGGCGTGGTCTCGCGCTCGGGCACGCTGACGTATGAAGCGGTGGCCCAGCTGACCGAGATCGGCCTCGGCCAGTCGAGCGCCGTCGGCATCGGTGGCGACCCGATCAACGGGCTGAAGCACATCGACGTGATGCGCATGTTCAACGACGATCCCGAGACCGATGCCGTCATCATGATCGGCGAGATCGGCGGCCCGGACGAGGCCGACGCGGCCCGCTGGTGCAAGGACCACATGAAGAAGCCGATCGTCGGCTTCATCGCCGGCGTCACCGCGCCCCCCGGCAAGCGCATGGGCCACGCCGGCGCGCTGATCTCGGGCGGCGCCGACACGGCCGATGCCAAGCTGGAGATCATGGAAGCCTGTGGCTTCACCGTGACGCGCAACCCGTCGGAGATGGGCAAGCTGCTGAAGGGCCTGCTCTAAGTAAGAGCAAGCACCGGCTCGTCGCCCAAGGGGCCGCCTTCGCAGGCGGCCTTTTTTTATGAGAGGACGCCCGGCTCCTGTGGAAACTACAGAAGCCGGGTGCCGGTCGTCTGAAAGACAATCCCGCCTTTCTCCGCAACAACACAACCAACAGGATCCACACCCATGGACTTCACGTCAGGAGCCCTGTGGGGCGCCTTCGGCGCCATCATCGCCGCCAACATCCTGCTGTCGGGCGACAACGCCGTGGTCATCGCGATGGCTGCCCGCTCGTTGCCGCCGCACCAGCAGAAGAAGGCCATCTTCTGGGGCAGCGCCGCCGCGATCGTGATGCGGATCGTGCTGACCATCGTCGCGGTGCAGCTGCTGCAGCTGCCCTACCTGAAGGTGATCGGCGGCGTGCTGCTGCTGTGGATCGGCGTGCAATTGCTGGTCGACTCGGAAGGCGACGGCGAGGTCAAGTCGCACGGCACGATGGGTGCGGCGATCCGCACGATCCTGGTGGCCGACCTGGTGATGAGCGTCGACAACGTGCTGGCCGTGGCCGGTGCGGCCGACCGGGCGCCGGAAGGAGCGCGGCTGACGCTGCTGATCGTCGGCCTCGCGCTGTCGATCCCGCTGATCATCGCCGGCAGCACGCTGCTGATGAAGATCATGGACCGCTTCCCGATCATCATCACGCTGGGCGCGGCGCTGCTGGGCTTCCTGGCCGGCGAGATGTTCGTCAGCGACCCCTTCAGCCGCGACTGGTTCCACGCCAACGTGCCGGAAGCCGACTTCATCGTCGGTGGGATCTGCGCGGTGCTGGTGGTCGTCGTGGGCCTGTGGCTGCAGAAGCGCGGCAAGGCGGCGAAGGGCGGCGCGACGGAGTGACGGCGGGGCGGGCTGCGCGGCCGTGAGGCCGTGAGCCTGTGGGCCTGTGATATGGTGCCCGCTCCATGTTCAGCGGCGGCCTCGTTCCTCCAGATTCCTCATTCAACGCCGCGTCGACGGTGGCCGCCGTCGCCTTGCTGCTGGCCGCGGTGATCGCGCACGTGTTGCTGGTATTGCCGCGGCTCGATGCCGGCCGCGGTCGCCTCGCCAGCGGCGCATTGGCGGTGGCCCAGATCCTGATCGCGTGGGGCCTGCTGTCGGCTTCGGTGTGGGTCCCGTGGCTGCTGCCGGTGGCCGCGCTGCTGACCGGGCATTTCGGATTCGAGCGCGGATTGGATGGCCGTCGCGTGCTGCCGGAGCCGGAACCTTCTGCACTGCCGCCTGCCGACGCCGTCGCGGCACTGTCTCGCTCGGGCGCCGAAGGCAGCATGCTCGGCCGCTACCGGGTCGAGCGCGAAATCGGCCGGGGCGCGATGGGCGCGGTCTACCTCGGCCGCGACAGCAAGATCGGCCGCATGGTCGCGATCAAGACGATGGCGCTGAGCCAGGAATTCGCCGGCGACGAGCTGGACGAGGCGCGGCGCCGCTTCTTCCGCGAGGCCGAGACGGCAGGGCGATTGCAGCACCCCGACATCGTGACGATCTACGACGCGGGTGAAGACCAGGACCTCGCCTACATCGCGATGGAGTACCTGAAGGGCGAAGACCTGCAGCGCCACAGCCAGCCGGGGCGGCTGCTGCCGGTGCCGCAAGTGCTGCGCGTCGTCGCGCGCGTGGCCGAGGCGCTCGCCTATGCGCACAGCCAGGGCGTGGTGCACCGCGACATCAAGCCGGCCAACGTGATGGTCGACCTGTCGCGCGACCTGGTGAAGGTCACCGATTTCGGCATCGCGCGGATTTCCGACTCGAGCCGCACGCGCACCGGCATGGTCCTCGGGACGCCGTCGTTCATGTCGCCCGAGCAGATGGCCGGCCTGCGCGTCGACGGGCGCAGCGACCTGTATTCGCTGGGCGTGATGCTGTTCCAGCTGCTCACCGGGCTGCTGCCGCACCGCTCGGACTCGATGGCCACGCTGATGCACCAGATCGCCAACGAGCCGGCGCCCGACGTGCGCACGCTGCGCCCGGAACTGCCGGAGATGCTGGCCGACGTGGTCACGCTCGCGGTCGAGAAGCGGCCCGAGGTGCGTTATGCCGACGGCCGGCAGATGGCGTCCGACCTGCGGCAGATCGCGTCGCTGATGGACGCCGCCGCGCTGGCGCCGCCGCCGGACGTAGGATCGCCACCCCCCGATTCCAGCGGATTCACCGAGACCGTGAAGTTCGATCGTGCCGATCCAAGGCACAATTCCTGACTCCCTTGGTTTGAAGGTTCGATGACTCTGCCCGTGTCCGCCACCGCCATGTCGCTTGAATTCTTCAGTGCCACGGACACCGGCCGAGCGCGCAACAACAACGAGGATTCGGTCGCCGTCCACGAGGCTTCGGCGCTGGTCGTGCTGGCCGACGGCATGGGCGGCTACAACGCCGGCGAGGTCGCCAGCGGCATGGCCACCTCGTTCATCAAGACCGAACTGGGCCGCTGGCTGCAGGAAGCGTCGGGCAATGCGTCCGACACCGACGTGCGCCGCGCGATGGACATCTGCGTCGACAACGCGAACCGGGCGATCTTCAACGCGGCCAATTCCAACCCGCAGTACGCCGGCATGGGCACGACGCTGGTGGTCGGCGCCTTCCGCGACGGCCGGCTGCTGATGGGCCATGTCGGCGATTCGCGCGGCTACCGCTTTCGCGCCGGCCGCCTGCAGCAGATCACGCACGACCATTCGCTGCTGCAGGAACAGATCGATTCCGGGCTGATCACGCCGGAACAGGCCGCTTTCTCCGCCAACAAGAACCTGGTGACGCGCGCTGTCGGCGTCGAAGACACCGTGCTGCTGGAGACCCACCTGCACGACCTGATGCCGGGAGACATCTACTTACTCTGCTCCGACGGGCTGTCTGACATGCTGGACGATGAGAGCATCGGCCAGGTGTTGCAGGCGCACGACTCGCTGGACGAGGCAGGTGCGGCGCTGATTGACGCAGCCAATGATGCGGGTGGAAAGGATAATATCGCGGTGGTCCTGGTTCGGGTACGGGGCCAGAGCATCGCGCCACGATCGTGGTGGCCGTTCAGGCGTTGAAACGTTCAGGCATTGAAGTTCTGCCGGCTCTGAAATTGCCAGCACATTGCACGGGGTCCTGGTTCGGAGCCCAGACATACAAGAGAGACTAGAGGTCAAGCATGGGCAAGTTGGTCGTATCGCTCGACGGGGTCGTGATCAAGGAAGTGCAGATCACCAAGGACAAGACGACCCTTGGCCGGCGGCCCTACAACGACATCGTGATCGACAACCTGGCCGTCAGCGGCGAGCACGCGGTGCTCCAGATGGTCGGCTCCGACGTGTTCATCGAAGACCTGAACAGCACCAACGGCACCTACATCAACGGCAAGGCCGTCAAGAAGCAGCTGCTGGCGCACAACGACACCGTCGAGATCGGCAAGTACAAGATCAAGTACCTGGTCGAGGACGGCACCGATTACGAGAAGACGATGATCATGAAGCCCGGCGCCGCGCCGGTGCCTTCGGCCCAGGGCTTTGCGCAGACGCTCGCGCCGGCTTCAGGCTTTGGTGGCTTGAGCACGTCGTCGAGCCCGGCGACCATCAAGGTGCTCAATGGTGCCGCTGCGGGCCGCGAGGTCGCGCTGACCAAGGTGGTCACGACCGTCGGCAAGCCCGGCGTGCAGGTCGCGTCGATCACGAAACGCCCGGGCGGCTATGTGTTCGCCCACGTCGAAGGCTCGTCGCGCCCGACGATCAACGGCAACCCGCTGGCCAGCGACACGCTGCCGCTGAAGAACGGCGACGTGATCGAACTCGCCGGCACGCAGATGCAGTTCGTGCAGGTCTGACGGGCTCGGCACCGGACGAGATTTTCTGTAGCCCGGCCGGCGTGAAGCAATTCACGTCGATCCCGAATGCCGGGTATCGAGGTGTTCAAGGCGGGCGCAATCGCGGCTTCGCACCTTGCATCACCGGGCGGTCGCGGTCAGCATTCAGCGTTCTGTCCTGCTGGCGTGCCTGTGTCGCGCGCCTCCTGCCACCGCCATGAAAATCCGCGTCCTCGGGTGCTCCGGGGCCATTGCCGCAGGCAGCCGGACCACCGCCTTCCTGGTTGAACACGATGTGCTCGTTGATGCGGGCACCGGCGTGGGCGACCTGTCGCTCGATGAGCTGGCGCAAATCGACCACATCCTGATCAGCCACTCGCACCTCGATCACATCCTATCGATCGGCCTGCTGGCCGACAGCGTGATGCGCCGGCGCATGGCCGCCGGCCGGCCGCCGATCCAGGTGCATGCGCTGCCGCAGACGCTCGAGGCGCTGCGCCAGCACATCTTCAATGGCGTGATCTGGCCCGACTTCACGCGGCTGCCGAGCCGCGAGCAACCGGTGCTGCAGTTGCGGCCGTTCGAGGTCGGCCAGCAACTGGTGCTCGGCGGCAAGACCTTCGAGGTGCTGAGCGCGGCGCACACCGTGCCGGCGGTCGGCTTCGGGCTGCAAGGCGCCGAGGGCTGGTGGATCTACACCGGCGACACCGGGCCGAACCCGCTGCTGTGGGAGCGGCTGTCGTCGCTCAAGATAGAACACCTGGTGATCGAGACGGCGTTCAGCGACGACGAGCGGCAGCTCGCCCGCATCAGCCGCCACCTGTGCCCGGCGGCGCTCAGCCATGAGCTGGCGTCGCTGAAGGGCGCGGTCGATGTTCACATCACGCACATCAAGCCGGGGGAAGTGGCCTCGGTGATGAAGGAAGTTGCCAACCTGGTCACGCCGCATCGCATCGCTGCGCTGCAGGCGGGTCAGATGATCGAGCTGGCCTGATGCATCTGACAACCGTTTGCGCAATCCCGTTTACAGAAACGAAGTGACGGTTTTGGTCAATGCAGAACGGGCGCGGTAGGCATTTGGTGCAAGCGGTGACCGGCTGCGTCAGAACAACGGTCGAAAATCACATCAAACCTAGGGATTGAGCTTGGCACGAGGGCTGCATCTTGTTTTGCGTGTCCCACCCGTTCCCATCTCAGGAGCTCTACACCATGAAGCGCGTTCAACAAGGTTTTACCCTTATCGAACTGATGATCGTCGTTGCGATCATTGGTATTTTGGCTGCCGTCGCTCTGCCGGCTTACCAACAGTACACGAAGAAGGCCAAGATGTCGGAAGTGATTCTGGCTGCCTCGGCTTGCCGCACCACGATCTCTGAAGTGTTCCAGTCGTCGGTTTCGTCGCTGCCGGCTGCTGATGCCTGGGGTTGCGAGAGCACCAGCCAGACTTCGAAGTACGTTGCTGCCGTTCACACCAGCAACATTGGTGTCGTTACCGTCACGACGGCTACTGGCCCTTGGGGCGATACCGCGCTTGACGCCAAGACGATCGACCTGATCCCCTACAAGTCGGCTACCGCCCAGATGGGTACTACTGACATCGGTGTCCAAGTCTTCAAGTGGACCTGCGGTCCCGGCAACGGTGGCGCCCCGGTCCCGACCACGTACCTGCCGGGTTCGTGCCGCGGCTGATCACTTCGCACTCTCTGAAAAAGCGGCCATCGGCCGCTTTTTGTCTTGAGGCTTCCCTTCCCATGCACCTCCTGTCCTGGTTGGCTCTGGTCTTTCTTGGCTGTGCCTGGTTGATACCCGACCACTACCTGCCGTGGGCGGCTTTCCAGGCCGACGCCGTCGCCGCAGTGGCAATGGCCTTGCTTGTCGCCCCGGTACTGGTGCGGGCAAAGAGGTGGTGCTGGCCATTCCTGGCATCCGTTGCCTTGGCCTGCGTCGGGGTGATTGCCGTACAGGCCTTCACAGGGCTGATCCTGTTTGCGGGTGATGCCTGGATGGCCGGCCTCTACATGGCCGGCTTCGGCCTCTCGTTGGCTGCCGGCGCAACATTCGAATCCATGGGGCCCCGCGCCTCTCCATGGGAAGCTCTGTGGCTGACGTTCGTGTTCGCCGGCGTCCTGTCAGTCGGCGCAGAGCTGGTGCAATGGCTGACGGTCCCGGACCTGGGGCGGTGGGTGACGGCCATGCCTCCGCACGGTCGCCCTTCGGGCAATCTCGCCCAGCCAAACCAGCTGGCCACGCTGTTGTCCTTGGGATTCGTCGGGACACTGGCGTTGCATCAAACCGGCCGCCTTGGTGGGCGTTGCGCGTGGGTTGTCGCCCTGTGGTTGGTGCTCGGCGCCGTCTTGACTCGTTCTCGCACGCCTTGGGTGGCGGCACTCATGCTCACGGTCTGGTTCGTCAGCTTCCGCGCTCGCGCCGAGGTGCGGGCGCGACCGGCGCCGCTGCTCGTGCTGCTGATGCTGGGCGTCGCGATGCACTTCGCCGTCAATCCGGTCAGCGATGCACTTCATCTCTCAGATGGTCGCCCGCTTGCAGAGCAGGCCCAGGGTGGAACCCGGCCGACACATTGGGCAGGAATGCTTGACGCGGCGTCGCGCAAACCGTGGGTGGGCTACGGATGGAATCAGGTCGCCGTTGCCCAATCGCGCGTCGCGACGGATCACGCATCGACCTGGGAGCAACTCGAACACAGCCACAACCTGCTGCTGGACCTGCTGATCTGGAATGGCATCCCCATCGGACTGGGCATCTTCGGCTCGCTGGCGTGGTGGTTCGCCAGCCGATGGCGCCGCATACGCGATCCACAGAGCGCCTACCTGATCGCCGCGGTCGGCATGGTCTTCCTGCATTCACTGCTGGAGTTTCCGCTCGATTACGCCTATTTCCTCTTGCCGGTGGGTTTCATGATGGGCGGCCTCGACGAGCGGTTGCGCACGACCGCCCGAGGGACCACCGTGCCCCGATGGGTCGCCGTCGGACTCTGGGCGGGTTGCTGCTGCCTGGGCGTCATGATCGGGCGAGACTATCTGGAAGCAGAGCAGAATCTGCGAACATTCCGTCTTGAAGCCGCCCGTATCGGAACTGGGTATGTCACCAGCACTGCCCCCGACCTCCTGTTGTTGACCCAGCAAAGCGCATTTCTTTCTTTTGCGCGGCACGAAGCAGGGCCAGGGATGAGTGCCGCGGAACTGGATGACATGCATTCAATCGCCCAACGTTTCGGATACCCGCCAGTGCTGTTCCGCTACGCAATGGCCAGCGCCTTGAACGGGAGGCCGGAAGATGCGCGCCACAGTCTCGAACTGCTTTGCGTGACGCAAACTCAGCAGCAGTGCGACGAAGGACGGAGCGCATGGATCGACACCCGCGACCGACGGTACCCTCAACTGGCCGCTGTCTCTTACCCCAGCACCCCCGCATTGGGCGCACGTCTCACCAAGCCTTGAATCGCCATGATGGTTGCCCTTCGTTCTCGCCTCGTCGCCAGCGGCCTCCACCTCGCCATCAGCGGAGTTGTCGCTCTGGCCGCAGGCGCCGTCGTCTTCCTCTTGTGGTACCCGTCGCCATTCGACGACATGGCTGGCGGCTTTTCGCTGTTCTTCCTGGTGGTGACGGTCGACGTGGTGATGGGGCCACTGCTGACGGCCGTCGTGTTCAACAAAGCCAAGCCGAAGGGCGAACTCGTGCGGGACCTGGGTGTGATCGCCGTGATGCAGATCTGCGCCCTCGTCTATGGACTGAACTCCATCTACGAAGCGCGACCGGTGCTGCTGTCGTTCGAAGTCGACCGCTTCCGCCTCATCTCGGCGGCAGACGTGCAGACCGAAGAACTGATGAAGGCGCCAACGGGGTTCCAAACCCTGTCCCTGTCCGGCCCACGACTGGTGGCAGCGCCGAAGCCTCAGGACCCCGATGAACAACTGCGCTCGATCGATCTCGGCCTGAAAGGCATCGACCTGTCGATGGTGCCGCGCTACTGGCAGCCGTATGAGCCGCATGCGGCGCAGGCATTGCGCCGCGCTCGGCCCGTTGACCTCCTCGTGCAACGAGATGGGCGTCTGGCAGCGCCGCTTGGCAAAGCCGCCGAGCGCGCCGGCGTGCCGGTCGAGGCGCTGCGCTTTCTTCCGCTTCAGTCTCGCAGGGCATCGTGGGTGATCCTGCTCGAGCCCGCGCATGGACAGCCCATCGGCTATCTGCCAGTCGACGGATTCTTCTAGACAGCGCCGGACCCCCATAATCCGCGCTCGACCACTCCGCCGCCTTGCCATTGGAAGCCGTCCGCCCCCCCAATTCTCCGTCGATCAAGCTTCCGTTGACGGTCTTGAGTTGCGCGGCCATCGCGGCGCCAGCGCTGCTTGCATTCAACGTTCCGCCGTCGGCGACCCTTTTGAATCAGGCCGCAGCGTTGATGGGGTGGGGGACGCTGGCGCTGGTGCTGGCAAGCTCCGTCGCGTTTCAACCTGAATCCAGGCGCGAGTCGGCTCCAGCGCGCGCGACCTTGGCTGCCCTGCTGATGCTGGTCGTGGCTGCATTGGCCGCCGCCGCCCATGGACTGCCGTGGCCGCTGGTCGTGTCGTCCGCCGGAATGCTCCTGGCTGCCTGTGTCGTGCTGGTCGTCGGCTTCCTTGTCGGACGGTCGCCCGACCAAAGAGCGCCCGTCTTCAACGCGTTCTGCGTCGCCCTCTGCATCGCGGGACTGCTCAGCTTCATCGTGGCCATCATCCAGTCCTTCGCACCTCAATGGGCCGACGGCAACTGGATCGCACGCCCCGCCACGCCCGGGCGGGCCGGCGGCAACCTGCGTCAACCCAATCACCTGAGCAGTCTGCTCGTCTGGTCTCTCGTGGCCTTGGCGTGCCTGCACGAGGCCTGGGCAGAGCGTCCACGCGATCCTCATCTCGCCATCGCTCGCGTGGCCTCGCTGTTCGCCATGGCTGCGCTCGTCTTCGCGATCGTGCTGACGGTCTCTCGCACGGGCATGGTCTGTGTGGTGCTGCTGGCGGTCTGGGGCTTGATTGACCGCGGCCTGTCGCGCTTCACGCGCGTCCTACTGTTGCTGATGCCGGTCCTCTACGTGCTGTCGTGGATGCTTGCAACCGCCGGCGTCCAGACCTTCGCCGGCGACTCGCAGATCCACGGTTCGGACCCGTCCAGCTCGCGCTTCGGCATCTGGGCCAATGCGCTGTCGCTGATCGCGCAGCACCCCTGGCTCGGCGTCGGCTGGGGTGAGTTCAACTTCGCGTGGACCCTCACGCCCTTCCCCGGCAGGCCGGGTGCCTTCTTCGACCACACCCACAACCTCCCGCTGCAGCTGCTGGTCGAACTCGGCATCCCGCTCGGCACCCTGGTGATGGCGTTGCTGCTGTGGGCCCTGTGGAAGGCGTTCGTCGCAGCGCGGCGAGCGGCGTCGACCGATGGCCTGACGCAGCGCGGGGCCCTCGTGATGGTGCTGACGATGGCGGTCCACAGCATGCTCGAGTACCCGCTGTGGTACGCCTACTTCCTGCTGCCGATGGCCTTCGCGTTCGGCATCTGCCTGGGCGGCATTCGCGAGACCCGTGAGCTTGCGGCGCCTGCCGTTGCGCGCCGCATCTCGACGGCCCTGGCCATCGGCTCGGCCCTGCTGGTGGTCGGCGCCATCGTGTCGGTGCTCGACTACATGCGCGTCGTGGTCATCTTCTCGCCGCCCGAGAATGCGGCACCGCTGTCGGAACGCATCGCCGACGGCCAGCGCAGCTGGCTGTTCGCCCATCACGCCGACTACGCCGCGGGCACCATCGCCGAACATCCCGGCGAGGCACTGGGCAGTTTCAAGCGCTCCACCCACTACCTGCTGGACACCCGGCTGATGATGGCCTGGGCCAGGGCGCTCGAAGAAAGCGGCGACACCGACCGCGCCCGCTATGTCGCCCAGCGACTGCGCGAGTTCAACAACCCGGGGGCGGCCGAGTTCTTCGCCCCTTGCGAGGCACCGAAGGCGGCGTCGACCCCGCTGCCGTTCCAATGCCTGCAGCCGACCCGCCCGCTGAGCTTCGAAGACTTCAGGTAGCCGCCACCCAATCCCCCGACTTCCCGCCGTGCTTCTCCAGCACCCGGATCTCCCCCATCACCATCCCGCGGTCGACGGCCTTGCACATGTCGTAGACCGTCAGCAGCCCGACCTGCACCGCCGTCAGCGCCTCCATCTCGACGCCGGTGCGCCCGAGCGTCTCGACCTGCGCAATGCAGCGCACCAGGTTCTGCGCGGCATCGATCTCGAAATCGACCGCCACCTTCGTGATCGGCAGCGGGTGGCACAGCGGGATCAGCTCGGCGGTGCGCTTGCTGGCCTGGATCGCCGCGATGCGCGCGATGCCGATCACGTCGCCCTTCTTCGCGGTGCCGCCCTGGATCAGCGCCAGCGTGGCCGGCAGCATGCGGATCACGCCGGCGGCGCGTGCGATGCGATGCGTCTCGGCCTTGGCCGACACGTCGACCATGTGGGCCTGCCCCTGCGCGTCGAAATGGGTCAGCGTCGGATCGCTCGGGGGCAGGGACTGCGCTGGGGGAAGGGGCTTGGACATGAAGGGAAACATCCGGGCAACGTGGCGCTGGCATCATAGCGATCGGCCGCTCCTCGCCTTTGCGCCCCACCGGATGACACGCCCGATCCCCATCACCGCGCTTATCGCCGCGCCTCCCACCCGCCCGACCGTCGCCGCCCGCCTCGTCGCGTCGCTGTGTGCACTGGCCTTACTGGGCAGCAGCGGCTGGGCGCAGGCGCAAGGCGCGGCCTCCAGCCCCGGCCCCGAGCCGGTGCCGGCCACGCAGAATGCACTGCCCGCGCTCGGCGATTCGGTGTCGGATGACCTGAGCGTCGGCACCGAGCGCCGCATCGGCGACCAGATCATGCGGGCGATCCGGCAAGACCCGGACTACCTCGACGACCCGGTGCTGCTCGAGTACCTGCAATCGCTGTGGCAGCCGCTGGTCGCGGCCTCGCGCGCCCAGGGCAACATCGGCGGCGAGATCGACCAGCGCTTCGCCTGGGAGCCCTTCCTGGTGCGCGACAAGACGGTCAATGCGTTCGCGCTGCCCGGCGGCTACGTCGGCGTGCACCTGGGCCTGATCGCGATGACGGCCACGCGCGACGAACTCGCGTCGGTGCTGGCGCACGAGATGTCGCACGTCACGCAGCGCCACATCGCGCGCGGCATGGTCAACAGCCGGCGCCAGTCGCTGATCGGGCTGGCCGGCATGATCCTCGGCGTGATCGCCGCCACGCGCAGCACCCGCGTCGACGGCGCCAACGCGATCTTCACCGGCGCGCAGGCCGCCTCGGTGCAGGGCCAGCTGAACTTCTCGCGCGACATGGAGCGCGAGGCCGACCGCGTCGGCTTCAACGTGCTCACCGGCGCCGGCTTCGCGCCCGGCGGCATGGCCGCGATGTTCGAAAAGCTCGACCAGGCCTCGCACCTGAACGACAGCGGCGGCTTCCCGTACCTGCGCACCCACCCGATCACCACCGAGCGCATCGGCGACGCCCGCCAGCGCCTGGGCACCGCCGCGCCGGTGCCGCCGGTCAGCGTGCTCGCCCACGTCGCGGCGCAGGCCCGTGCCCGCGTGATGATGGACACGCGCACCGACGCACTGCGCCGCTGGCAGTCGCAAGACAAGGTCGCGGCGACCGCCAGCGTCGGCGAGCGCCTGAACGCCGCCTATGCCAGCGCGCTCGCGTCGACGCTGCTGCACGACTGGGCGCGCGCCGATGCCGCGCTGCAGGTCGCGCTCGGCGTGGTGCGCGGCAGCCCGCGCAGCGACGCCACCGCCGAGCGCGAGGTCGTGATGCTGCAGGCGCAGTCGCTCGCCGAACGCGGCGACGGCGTGCGCGCCGGCCAGGTGCTGAAGCCCTACCTCGACGGCGGCGCGACGCCGTCGCGCGCGGTGCTGCTGCTGCAGGCCCAGGTGGCGCTGGCCTCGCCGAAGACCGACCCGGCCATCAAGCGCAGCGCCGACGACCTGCAGACCTGGACCACGCTGCACCCGACCGACGCACTCGCCTGGCAGCAACTCAGCCGCACCTGGGAGCAGCTCGGCCTGCAGCTGCGCTCGCTGCGCGCCGATGCCGAATCGCACTACGCGGTCGGCGACCTGACCGGCGCGGTCGACCGCCTGCGCGCCGGCCAGCGCCTGGCCCGCACGCCGGGCGGCAAGGTCGATTTCATCGACGCGTCGATCATCGATGCGCGGTTGCGCGACCTCGAAGGCCAGCGCCGCCGGCAGATGGAAGAAGAGCGCCGCGGGGAAGGCTGACGTCCCGCTGAATCCGGCCCGGTGTGCCTTATCCTCCCGGCACTTCAGGAGGAGACGGCATGCCACGATCCATCGCCCGGGCCATCGGCGCCGCCACGTTCGCGCTGCTGGCGGCATCGGCCGCGCCGGCGCTCGCCGCCACCATCGCGTCGGTCAGTCCGCAAGGCGAGGTCGCGCAGGTCCGCCAGCTCACGGTGAAGTTCTCCGAGGCGGTGGTGGCGTTCGGCGACCTGCGCCTGCCCGACCCGCTCGGCGTGGCCTGCGAAGGCCAGTCGCGTGCCGGCTCGGGCCGCTGGGCCAACGACCGCGTCTGGCTGTACGACTTCCGCGAGGCGTTGCCGCCCGGCACGCGCTGCACGCTGAAGGCGAAACCCGATTGGAAACCGCTGAACGGCGCGCTGACCGGCGGCACCGAGTTCAGCTTCAGCACCGGCGGTCCGGCCGTCGAGTCGACGCTGCCGTACGCCGGAAACCAGGTCGAAGAAGACCAGCATTTCGTGCTGCGGCTGACCGGCCCGGCGGTCGAGGCCACGGTCGCGGCGCATGCAGCCTGCGAGGTCGAGGGCATCGGCGAGCGCATGCCGGTGCGCGTGGTCGGCGGCGCGATCCGCGACGAGGTGATCAAGGCGCGGCAACTCGAGAAGCAGGCCGAGCGCATCGTCGTGCTGACCTGCCAGCGCCCGCTGCCGCCCGACAGCGTGCTGCGCCTGGTCTGGGGTGCCGGCATCGCGGCGCAGGTCAACCCGAAGATCGTCACGCGCACCGAGCAGCGCTTCAACTTCCGCGTGCGCAAGGCCTTCAGCGCCGAGTTCAGCTGCGAGCGCGAGCGGGCCGAAGCACCGTGCCTGCCGATCCGGCCGATGACGCTGCGTTTCTCGTCGCAGCTGCCGCGCGAGTTGGCCGCGGCGGTCCGGCTGCAGCCGGCCTCGGGCCAGGCGATCGCGCCGGCCTTCGATGCCGATGACAAGTCGACCGAGGTCGACAGCCTGCGCTTCCCGACGCCGCCGCCCGAGCGCGCCACCTTCACGATCGAGCTGCCGCGCAACCTGAAGGACAGCTCGGGCCGCGCGCTCGCGAATGCCGCGAGCTTTCCGTTGAAGGTCGCCACCGGCGACGCCCCGCCGATTGCGAAGTTCGCGGCCGCGCCGTTCGGCGTCGTCGAGTTGAATGCCGACGCGATGCTGCCGGTCACGCTGCGCCATGTGCAGGGCGACCTGCGGCCGGCCGCGGGGGGCGGCGCAGTGCGCATCAAGACGCTGCGCACCGATGCCGACATCCTGCAGTGGTACGCCCGCGTCGCGCGCTACCACGAGAGCCGGCTGACCGCGAAGGAGGCCGGCCTGCCGGTCGCGCAGCACTACGAGACCGAGCGCGTCGTCGACGCCAAGGGCCGCAGCAAGGAAGTGCGCCATGAGCGCTACGTCGAGACCCGCGAGCTGTCGCTGCTGAACAGCGCGGGCGACGCGAAGCGCATGGACCTGCCGCAACTCGCCGGTGGCGATCCGCGGCCGTTCGAGGTGGTCGGCATCCCGATCGCCGACCCCGGCTACCACGTGGTCGAGATCGAATCGCGCCGCCTCGGCGAGGCGCTGCTCGACAAGAGGGCGCCGATGTACGTGCGCGCCGGCGTGCTGGTCACCAACCTCGGCGTTCACTTCAAGCTCGGCCGCGAGAACAGCGTGGTCTGGGTCACGACGCTCGACCGCGGCCAGCCGGTCGCCGAGGCCGACATCGCCGTCAACGACTGCCGCGGCCAACGGCTGTGGGCCGGCCGCACCGACGCGAACGGCCTCGCGCGCATCGACCAGGTGCTGGAGCGCGCCGACGAATGTCCGGCCGACACCGGCTTCTTCGTCACCGCGCGCAAGCCCACGCCGAAGGGCCTGACCGACACCGCCTTCGTCTTCAGCAGCTGGCAGAAGGGCATCGAGACCTGGCGCTTCAGCTTCCCGACCAGCAACGACGCGCAGCCCGACGTGCAGGCGCACACGGTGTTCGACCGCACGCTGCTGCGCGCCGGCGAGACGGTGTCGATGAAGCATTTCCTGCGCCGAGAGACCAGCAGCGGCCTGGCCGCGCTGCCGGCCGAGCGGCTGCCGACGCGGCTGAAGATCGTGCACCAGGGCAGCGGGCAGGAGGTCACCGTGCCGCTGAGCTGGAACGGCACGCGCAGCGCGGTGTCGAGCTGGAACATCCCGCCGGCCGCCAAGCTCGGCGTGTATGACGTGACGCTGGAGCGCGAGGGCACCGAGGCCGAGCGGCAGCGCAGCAGCTGGCCCGCCGGCAGCTTCCGCGTCGAGGAGTTCCGGCTGCCGCTGGTCGACGCGCGCGTCAGCGGGCCGAAGGAGGTGCCGATCGCGCCGAAGGAGCTACCGATCGGCGTGCAGCTGAACTACTTCGCCGGCGGCGGGATGGCGCAGGCCCCCGCGCGGCTGACCGCGTTGCTGCGCCCGCGCGCCAGCGGCTTTGCGGGCTACGACGAATTCAGCTTCGAGCCGCCGCGCGACCCGAAGCAGGCCGGGCGCAGCGACGACGGCGACGAAGGTGCGCCCGAGGCGAGCGGCAAGGTGGTCGCCGACAAGCTGCCGGTGACGACCGACCGCGACGGCGCGGCCAGCGTCACCGTGAAGGACCTGCCGCCCATCCAGCGGCCGAGCGAACTCGTCACCGAGCTCACCTTCAACGACCCGAACGGCGAGGTGCAGACCGCGTCGACCACGGTCGCGCTGTGGCCGAGCGCGGTGGTGCTGGGCGTGAAGACCGGCTCGTGGGCGAGCGCGCGCGGCAAGGTCAAGCTGCAGGTGCTGGCGCTCGACACCGCCGGCAAGCCGGTCAAGGGCCAGGCGGTCGAGGTGCGCGGCCGGCTGTCGCAGGTCATCAGCACGCGCAAGCGCATGGTCGGTGGCTTCTACGCCTACGACAACCGCACCGAGGTCAAGGAGCTCGGCACGGTGTGCAGCGGCAGCACCGACGACCGTGGCCTGCTGCTGTGCGACGCGGCGCTCGAGAACGCCGGCCAGGTCGAGCTGATCGCGAAGGCGAGCGACAAGGCCGGCCACCTCGCCGAAGCGGCGTCCAGCGTGTGGGTCACGAAGCAGGGCGAGCTGTGGTTCGCGCAGGACAACGACGACCGCATCGACGTGCTGCCCGAGAAGAAGAGCTACGAGCCCGGCGAGACCGCGCGGCTGCAAGTGCGCATGCCGTTCCGCGAGGCGACCGCGCTGGTCAGCGTCGAGCGCGAGGGCGTGATCGCGACGCGCGTCGTCACGCTGCGCGGCGACGACCCGACGGTGGAGCTGAAGATCGAGCCGTCGTGGGGCCCGAACGTCTACGTCGACGTGCTGGTGCTGCGCGGGCGCATCCGCGAGGTGCCGTGGTATTCGTTCTTCAGCTGGGGCTGGAAGGAGCCGCTGAACTGGGCGCGCTCGTTCTGGTACGAGGGCCGCGAGTACCAGGCGCCGACCGCGATGGTCGATCTGTCGAAGCCGGCCTTCAAGCTCGGCATCGCGGCGCTCAAGGTGGGGTTGCAGGCGCACCGGCTGCAGGTCAGCGTGACAGCAGACAAGCCGCAGTACGCGGTGCGCCAGACCGCGAAGGCGCGCATCAAGGTGCTGCACGACGGCAAGCCGCTCGCGAACACCGAGGTGGCCTTCGCCGCGGTCGACGAGGGCCTGCTCGCGCTGCGCCCGAACGATTCGTGGGACCTGCTCGGCGCGATGCTGAAGCCGCGTGCGCTGGGTGTGGAGACCAGCACCGGGCAGAGCGAGATCATCGGCCGGCGCCACTATGGCCGCAAGGCGGTGGCGGCCGGTGGTGGTGGCGGCAAGAACGCGACGCGCGAGCTGTTCGACACGCTGCTGCTGTGGAAGGCGCAGGTGCTGCTCGATGCCAACGGTGAGGCGGTGGTCGACGTGCCGCTCAACGATTCGCTGACCAGTTTCCGCTTGGTCGCGGTGGCCGATGCCGGGCTGCAGCAGTTCGGCAGCGGCAGCACCAGCATCCGCGTCACGCAGGACCTGCAGGTGCTGTCGGGCCTGCCGCCGCTGGTGCGCGTTGGTGATCGGTTCAGCGCGATGCTGACGCTGCGCAACACCACGACGCACGAGATGACCGTGCGGGCCACCCTGACTGGCACCGCGAACAGCGGCGGCGAGCGCGGTGCCGACATCGTGCGCACGCCGATCGAGCTGCCGCCGCAAGAGGTGATGCTGCCGGCCGGTGGGGCGAAGGAGCTGGTGTGGCCGGTCCAGGTGCCGGCGGAGGTCTTCAGCATCGCCTGGGAGGCCGGGGCCGAGGAACTCACCGGCGACAAGGCGAAAGACAAGCTGAAGCTCACGCAGCTCGTCAGCGCCGCGGTGCCGGTGCGGGTGCTGCAGGCGACGCTGTCGCAGCTCGACGGCCCGTTCACGCTGCCGGTGGCGGCGCCGGCCGACGCGCTGCCGGAGAACGGCATCAAGCGCGGCGGCCTGAACGTCGGCGTGCAGCCGAAGCTGACCGGCGCGCTGCCCGGCATCCGCCGCTACTTCGAGACCTACCCGTTCATCTGCCTGGAGCAGAAGACCTCGAAGTCGGTCGGCCTGAAGGACGCGAAGCTGTGGGCCGGTGTCGCGAACGCGTTGCCGACCTACCTCGACAGCGACGGGCTTGCGAGCTACTTCCCGCCGCGTGCCGAAGACGGCGCGCGCGGCAGCGACCGGCTCACCGCCTACGTGCTGGCCGCGACGCAGGAGGCCGGCTTCGAACTGCCACCGGCCGCGCGCGACAGCATGCTCGAGGGGCTGACCGCGTTCGTCGAAGGCCGCATCGAGCGCAAGTTCTGGTCGCCGCGCGCCGACCTGGACGTGCGCAAGCTCGCGGCCATCGAGGCGTTGTCGCGCTACGGCCGCGCGCAGCCGAAGATGCTGGGCTCGGTGAACATCACGCCGAACCAGTGGCCGACCGCCGCGGTGATTGACTGGCTCAACATCCTGCGCCGCGTGCAGGGTGTGCCGGAGCAAGCGAAGCGGCTGGAGGAAGTGCAGCAGATCCTGCGCGGCCGGCTCACCTATGCCGGCACGACCTTGCGCTTCAGCAACGAGGGCGACGACTTCTGGTGGTGGCTGATGGACAGTGCCGATGCGAATGCGGCGCGGCTGATCCTCGCGGTGCTCGACGACCCGGCGTGGCGCGACGACCTGCCGCGCATGGTGGTCGGCAGCCTCGGCCGCCAGCGCGGCGGCGCGTGGCTCACGACCACGGCCAACCTGTGGGGCTCACTCGCGCTCGACAAGTTCTCGGCGAAGTTCGAATCGGCCAAGGTCGCGGGCCGCACGGTGGCGAGCACCGGTGGCGCGCCCATCGCGATCGACTGGGGCAAGTCGGCCGATGGCGGCGTGGTGACCTTGCCCTGGCCCGACAAGGCCGGCACGCTGGGCGTGACGCAGGAGGGAACCGGCAAGCCGTGGCTGACGGTGCAGAGCCTGGCCGCGATCCCGCTGAAGGAGCCGATCCGCGCCGGCTACAGCCTCGCGCGCACGGTCACCGCGGTCGAGCAGAAGGACAAGTCGAAGTGGTCGCGCGGCGACGTGCTGCGGGTGCGGGTCGAGGTCGATGCGCAGTCGGACATGACCTGGGTGGTGGTCAGCGACCCGGTGCCGGGCGGTGCGACGCTGCTCGGCTCGGGGCTCGGTCGCGACAGCGCGATCGCGACGCAGGGCGAGAAGCGGCAGGGTGCGTGGCCGGTGTACGAGGAGCGCAGCTTCGAGGCCTTCCGCAGCTACTACGACTATTTGCCGCGCGGCAAGCACGTGATCGAGTACACCGTGCGGCTGAACAACCCCGGCCGCTTCGCGCTGCCGCCGACGCGGGTCGAGGCGATGTATGCGCCGGAGAGCTTCGGCGAGCTGCCGAACGTGGCGATCGAGGTCGCGCCGTGAAGCGGGCCGCCTGCTCTGCGTTGCTGCTGTTCGCAGCGGCCGCGGCGCAGGCGCTGCCGAGCTTCAGCGAGGTGAAGACGGCGTGGAGGCCGTCCGACGTGACGCTGCTCGCGCGCGACGGCACGCCGCTGCAGACCGTGCGCGTCGACAAGAGCGCGCGCCGGCTCGCGTGGGTACCGCTGCAGGACGTCTCGCCAGCGCTGCTGCAGGCCATCGTGCTCAGCGAGGACCGGCGCTTCTATGAGCACAGCGGCGTCGACTGGGGCGCGGTCGCGACCAGCGCGTGGGCCAATGTGTGGAACACCCGCACGCGGGGCGCGTCGACGCTGACGATGCAGCTCGCCGGCCTGCTGGACGACGGCCTGGCGCGGCCGGTCGGCGGGCGCAGCGTCGCGCAGAAGCTCGGCCAGGCCGTCACCGCGACGCGGCTCGATGCGCGCTGGAAGAAGAGCGAAATCCTCGAGGCCTACCTGAACCGGGTCGCGTTCCGCGGCGAGGTGGTCGGCATCGATGCGCTGTCGCAGACGCTGTTCGGCAAGCACCCCGGCGGGCTCGATGTCGACGAGGCGGCGATCGCGGCGGCGCTGCTGCGCGGGCCGAATGCGGCGCCTGCCGTCGTCGCGCAACGGGCCTGCGGCGTGCTGCAGCTGCAGAAGCTCGATTGCAAGGGCGTCACCGCGCTGGCGCAGACCGCGCTGCTGCGCCAGGGCGGCATGCCGCTGGGCGAGCAGCTCGCGCCGCATTTCGCGCGGCAGGTGGTGGGCGATGGGGCGATGCAGGCAAGCGTACAGCGCACGACGCTCGATGCGCGGCTGCAGCGTTTCGCGGTGAACACGCTGCGCCGGCAACTGGCCGAGCTGTCGGGCCGCAACGTCGAAGACGGCGCGATCGTCGTGCTCGACAACGCGAGCGGCGAGGTGCGCGCGTGGGTCGGCTCGAGTGGCAGCTATTCCGACGCGGCCCAGGTCGACGGCGTGCTCGCGCGCCGCCAGCCGGGCTCGACGCTGAAGCCCTTCGTCTACGAACTGGCCTTCGAGCGCCGGCTGATCACGCCGGCCAGCCTGCTCGATGATTCACCGGCACAACTGGCCACCACCAACGGCTTGTACCTGCCGCAGAACTACGACCATGCCTTCAAGGGCTGGATCAGCGCGCGCACCGCGCTCGGCGCGAGCCTGAACGTGCCGGCGGTTCGGGTGGGCGCGATTCTCGGGCCCGATGCGCTGGTCGAGCGGCTGAACGCGCTGGGGCTGGCGCTGCCCGAGACCGGTGGCTTCTACGGTCATTCGCTGGCGCTCGGCAGTGCCGACGTCAGCCTGCTGGCGCTGACCAACGCGTACCGCACGCTCGCCAACGGCGGCATGTTCTCGCCGCCGGCGCTGCGCGGCGCGACCGTCGCACCGAGGCGCGTCGCGAGCGCGGCGGCGAGCTGGCTCGTCACCGACATCCTGGCCGACAACGCGGCGCGGGCGCGCACCTTCGGCTTGGACAGCAGCCTGGTCACGAAGGGCTTCGCCGCGGTGAAGACCGGCACCAGCAAGGACATGCGCGACAACTGGTGCGTCGGCTTCACCGACCGCTACACCGTCGGCATGTGGGTCGGCAACGCGAGCGGCGAGGCGATGCACGACGTGAGCGGCGTCAGCGGCGCCGCACCGGTGTGGCAGGCGCTGGTGCGGCATCTGCACGACGGTGCGCCGTCGAAGCGGCCGGCGGTGCCGGTGGGGGTGGTGACGATGCCGATCCGCTTCGACGACCAGCGCGAGGCGGCGCGCGACGAGGTCTTCATCGCCGGCACCGAGCAGGCGTTGTGGAGCCCGAGCGCGCAGGTGCGCGGCACGCAGCGCTTCGGCATCGTCAGCCCGCGCGACGGCAGCATCTTCGCGATCGACCCCGACATGCCACCTGCCGCGCAGCGCATCGTGCTGGAAGGCGAGGGCGGCAGCTGGTGGATGGACGGCAAGCGGCTGGGGCAGGGCGAGCGGCTGCACTGGGCGCCGTGGCCGGGGCGGCACGAGCTGAAGCTGATGGGGCGTGATGGAGCGCTGTTGCAGGCAGTGAAGTTCGAGGTGCGGGGGGCGGATGTGCGGGCGGCGAAGCGGCGGCTTCGTTGAGTCCGGTGGAACTTGCGCAGGCCGAGCGTCACTCAGGGGTGCAACATGGGCGTGGTGCCCGTGAGCATCTTCTGGAGACTGGCATGTTCAAGGCTATCGGGAATCTCTTCGCAAAGCGTGCAGACGGGCACGAGCGCTTGCCCGAACCAGCCGATGACAAGGCGCTCAACAGCCCGCGAGAGACCGAACCAGTCAACACGGCAATGGCCGCGGAGCGAAAAGGTGCGCAGGACACGACGTCCGATGCGATGACGAAAGAAGAAGACAAAGCCAGAAAAGCCGAGGCCTTCAAGAATTCCCTCAAGGACAAGGGCTTCCTCTGAGCGAGCCGCCGTCTATCATGTGCCCGGGCCGCGCCTCATGCGCGGCTCACGTCGCTCGGACGGTTCCGGGCGCTCACGTGAAAGTCTTCTTCAATGTCCTCCTCCGCAGGCCAGCGCCGCTTCGCGCGCATCGACCGCCTCCCCCCCTACGTCTTCAACATCACTGCCGAGCTGCGCGCTGCCGCACGCCGGCGCGGCGAAGACATCATCGACATGAGCATGGGCAACCCCGACGGGCCCACGCCGCCGCACATCGTCGCCAAGCTCGCCGAGGTGGCGCAGCGGCCCGACACGCACGGCTACTCCACGTCGAAGGGCATCCCGCGGCTGCGCCGTGCGATCTCGCACTGGTACCACGACCGCTACGGCGTCGCGATCGACCCCGACAGCGAGGCCATCGTGACGATCGGCTCGAAGGAGGGCCTGTCGCACCTGATGCTCGCGACGCTGGACCGCGGCGACACCGTGCTGGTACCTGACCCGAGCTACCCGATCCACATCTACGGCGCGGTGATCGCCGGCGCCGACATCCGCTCGGTGCCGCTGGTGCCGGGCGTCGACTTCTTCGCCGAGCTGGAGCGCGCGATCCGCGGCAGCTACCCGAAGCCGAAGATGATGGTGCTGGGCTTCCCGAGCAACCCGACGGCGCAGTGCGTCGAGCTGGATTTCTTCGAGCGCGTGGTGGCGCTCGCGCGCAAGCACGACATCTTCGTCGTGCACGACCTGGCCTATGCCGACATCGTGTTCGACGGCTGGAAGGCGCCGTCGATCATGCAGGTGCCGGGCGCGAAGGACATCGCGGTCGAGTTCTTCACGCTCTCGAAGAGCTACAACATGGCCGGCTGGCGCATCGGCTTCATGGTCGGCAACCGCGACCTGGTGGCGGCGCTCGCGCGCATCAAGGCGTACCACGACTACGGCACCTTCACGCCGCTGCAGGTGGCGGCGATCGCCGCGCTGGAGGGTGATCAACAGTGCGTGAAGGACATCGCCGCGCAGTACCAGCGCCGCCGCGACGTGCTGGTGAAGGGCCTGCACGAGGCCGGCTGGATGGTCGAGACGCCGAAGGCCTCGATGTACATCTGGGCGCGCATCCCCGAGGCCTACCGGGCGCTCGGCTCGCTGGAGTTCGCGAAGCAGATGCTGGCAAAGGCGAAGGTGTCGGTGTCGCCGGGCATCGGCTTCGGCGACCACGGTGACGACCATGTCCGTTTTGCCCTGATCGAGAACGAGGCCCGCATCCGGCAGGCGGTGCGGGGGATCAAGGCGATGTTCAAGGCGGATGGGGTGGAGGTCGGGCGAGCGATCTGATTGCGAGGTGGCTGACAAATGGCAGATGCGTCGCATGGAACCGGCGTGGGGCGTCCAGTTACTCAAGCCACGCGTGACGGTTGCATGGGTGAAACCGATCGCGTGGTGTTCGTTGCCCACTTCATATATCGCCCGGAGCGTTTGATATGCATCCCGTCAGTCATTCCGTCACTACCAAGATCATCGAATTCCCCACTCCTCAGCCGGAGTTTGTCTATCGCCGAAACTCGAATGCAAAGTGGCTGGCCGGAACGATCAAGAACAGGATCAAGGTGGCAAAAGATGGCGCTGCCAACATGGTCCAGCACCAGGTTTCGAAGTGGAAATCGAAGCGCCTGAAAAAGGGCGCAAGTGCTGGATTGGCGAACCAAGCGTGGGGTGCTTTGGACAATTGCGTCAGGGTTGTCGACAAGGCCGCTCGCAATGTGGGTCGCCATGCGAAGAGCGCGGTGTATGGAGCAGCCCTCCAGGTGGTGGATGCAGGCAGTGATGTCGCTCAAGGCGTGGCCGACGCCGCAAAGGTCGTGCGCAAGTCCACGAAGAATGCTGGCTCAGAGGCCCGAGAGGTTGCCCGCAAGCTGAGCAAGAAGGCGCAGGTCTCCCTTCAGCACCGCAGTGGCAAGGCCAGCGATCGCCGCGAGTCTGCGAATTCGGTTGAGCCCGATGGCTTGGTGAAACTGGATTCCGACGCACCGTTCGGCCTGCGCTTGCCGGAAAACTTCGAATACAACGCGCCTCACTTGCCCGCATCGGGTGTCCCTGGGGCGCTCAAGCAGGTGGAAGAGACGTGCCGAGAGAACGGCAACACGGTGAGCGCTTATCACGACTTGTACAGTCTCGCGCTCTACGTTGGAGGGAACAGTGATCAGTTCCATCAGATGATGGTGAACCGCCTTGAGACGCTGCTCTCGGAACGAGCCGAGCGGCTGTGGATGTACAGCCAACAAGGTCAGCCGCAACGGTTCTGCGGCGTGCTTTCAGAGGTGCACCAAGGCGTGATGGTTTGGCAACAAGAGGTGTATTTCACGTCGAACAACTGAGGAACCGGCTCCCGCCACCGGCCATGCCGGTGGCGGCTCACCCCGCCTTTGACGAAAACACCGCCTCCAGAGCGGTATCGATCACCACCCCGCACAAGCTGTAGATCAACGACCCGATCAGCGCCGCGAAGAACCCGGCGACCGCGAGGCCGCTGAGCAACTGCGCCGCGAAATAGAACATCAGCGCGTTGATCACGAACAGGAACAGCCCGAGCGTCAGCACCGTGACCGGCAGCGTCAGCAGCACGAGGATCGGCCGCAGCAGCGCGTTCAGCAGGCCCAGCACCAGCGCGGCCAGCATCGCCGAGCCGAAGCTGGTCACCGTGACACCGGGGTAGAGGTGGGCCACCAGCAGCAGGGCGGCGGCCAGCAGGAACCAGCGGACGAGGGTCTTCATTGGCGCGAGCATACCCGGGCACATCGCGTCGCCGCAATCGAGATCGGGCCGGTCGCACGGCCGGGCGCCGGCGTGGTCTGACGACCCAGGGTTTTCCGCTCCCCCCAGGGTTAGGGGGAAGGAAATGTCACGCCTTGACACACCGGAGGTGCGCCACCGAGCATGCACGCTCCCATCAACCCTCACGCACAGCGCCGCGGCACGCACCCGTGCTTCGCGCTGTCCCGGTCCGGCTTGCAGGCAGTCGGACGGATCGGGTGGACGTGCCCCACAAGGAGTGTCTCGTGTCTATCCGAATTTCCTGGAAGTCCGGGCTGGCCCTCGCCGCCGCGCTCGTCCTGACCGCCTGCGGCGGCGGTGGCGGCAGCAGCGGCGATGCGCCCGATACCGCGTCGGCCGCGGATGCGCCGCTCGCCGACGCGCCGGTGCGCACCATTCAGCAGACCGCTGTGCCCGGCGGCCGCGTCGACGTGCTCGATGCGCGCCTGTCGAAGGCGACCGGCGCGGTCGACGTGTGGGTGACGCTCGATGACGCGCCGGTGGCCGCTGCCGCCGCGCAGCTCGCGATCGCCGCCTCGACCACCGAACGCACGCTCAGCGTGAAGACGCTGCGCGAAGCGCCGCAGGCCACGCGCGAAGCGCTGGCCGCGCACCGCAAGACCGTGCTGTCGCACCAGGACGCGCTGCAGTCGCGCCTGTCCACGCTCGGCGCCCAGGAACTGGGACGTGTCCACATGGCGCACAACGCCATCGCGGTGCGCGTCGATGCCTCGCAGCTGAAGGCCATCGCGGCCCTGCCGGGCGTCGCCAAGGTGCGCCGCGTCAACCACTACGAGATGAGCCTGAGCGAGACGGTGCCCTACATCGGCGCGACCGCCGCGCAGCAGGCGGGTGCCGACGGCACCGGCGTGCGCGTGGCGGTGATCGATTCGGGCATCGACTACACGCACCGCAACCTCGGCGGTGCCGGCACGCCCGAGGCCTACCTGAAGGCCTACGGCACCGACCCGAGCGACCCGCGCAACACCACCATCGACCCGAGCGTGTTCCCGACCGCCAAGGTCATCGGCGGTTTCGATTTCGTCGGTGACGTGTGGCCGAACGGCCCGCGCACCGAAGACCCGAACCCGATCGACTTCCAGGGCCACGGCACGCACGTCGCCGACATCATCGGCGGCAAGAGCCTGGACGGCACCCACAAGGGCGTTGCCCCGGGCGCCAAGCTGCTGGCACTGCGCGTGTGCAGTGCCGTCGCGACCAGCTGCAACGGCATTTCGATCCTGAAGGCGATCGACTGGTCGATCGACCCGAACGGCGACGGCGACCCGTCCGACGCGGTCGACGTGATGAACCTGTCGCTCGGCTCCGACTACGGCCAGAACATCGACGACTCCACCGAAGCCATATCGACGGCGGTGGACGCCGGCATCGTCGCGGTCGTGGCCGCGGGCAATGCCGCGAACAAGCCGTACATCGTCAGCTCGCCGTCGATCGCCCCGGGGGCCATCAGCGTCGCGCAGACGCAGGTGCCGAGCGCCGTGGCCTTCGGCCTGAAGATCAACTCGCCGGCGGCCATTGCCGGCACCTACGGCAACACCGCGACGGTCGACTGGGCGCCGATCGCCGGCGGCTTCAGCGGCGACGTGGTCTTCGTCGGCACCGCCTGCCCGGGCGTGCCGCTGCTGGCCGACCCCACCGGGAAGGTCGCGCTGATCGACCGCGGCACCTGCTCGGTCAGCCTGAAGGTGGACGCAGCCGGCGCGGCCGGCGCCACCGGCGTGCTGCTCGGCCTGGTCGCCCCCGGCGACGCGGTGTCGTTCAGCAACGGCGGCGGCACGCACTTCGTGCCGACGCTGGTGATCACGCAATCGACGTCGAACAAGATCAAGGCCAACATCGCGGCGCCGGTCAACGTGTCGGTCAGCGACGGCACCAAGGTGCCGCTGGTCGGCAGCATGGCCAGCACCTCGGCGCGCGGCCCGAGCATCAGCTACCAGACCATCAAGCCCGAGATCGGCGCGCCCGGCGCGTCGGTGTCGGCGGTGGCCGGTGGCGGGACCGAGGAGGAAGCCTTCGGCGGCACCTCGGGCGCGACGCCGATGATCGCGGGCTCCGCGGCCATCCTGATCGGCAAGTACCCGAACCGCACGCCGCTGCAGATCAAGTCGATGCTGATGAACAGCGCGACGAACCTGATCTACACCAACCCGGCGCTGCTGCCGGGCGTGCTGGCGCCGATCACGCGCATCGGCGCGGGCGAGGTCCGGGTCAACAAGGCGCTGGCGCTGAATGCCATCGCCTACGAGCCGACCTCGCTGTCGGCGGCGCTGTCGTTCGGTGCGCAGGAGGTCTCGGCCCCGGCCGAGTACGAGAAGAAGCTGGTGGTCGAGAACTTCGGCACGACGGCCAAGACCTTCTCGATCAAGAGCGCCTTCCGCTTCGCCGACGACCAGGCCAGCGGCGCGGTGACGATCTCGGCACCGAGCTCGGTGAAGGTGGCTGCGGGAGGCCGCCAGGTGATCACCGTGAAGCTGCGCGTGAACCCCGCGAAGCTGCCCGAGTGGACGCTCGACAGCGGCGCGCTGGGCGGCAGCGGCGACCTGCTCGACGCGCCGGAGTACGACGGCTACCTGACGCTCACCGCAGGCACCGAGCTGCTGAGCGTGCCGTGGCACATCCTGCCGCGCAAGGCGGCGCAGACGCTCGCGGTGGCGGCGGTGCGCCCGAACTGGCCGGGCGGCATCATCCTGATGGGCAACGTCGGCGCGGCCGACAGCGAGTTCGACATCTTCGCGCTCACCGGCACCAGCAAGAAGGCCGATCCGGCCGAGCTGCCGCAGCCGGGCGACAACTTCGCGTTCGTCGACATGCGTGCGATCGGCGTGCGCTACGTGGCCGACGCGGGAGCGCTGCAGTTCGCGCTGAGCACCTTCGGGCGGCGCGCGACGGCGAACTACCCGGCCGGCTTCGAGGTCGACATCGACGTCGACCGCGACGGCGTGCCGGACTTTGCCGTCTACAACGCGGAGCAGGGCGGGTTCGGTGTCACCGGCATCAACCTGATCAACGTGGTGAACCTCGCGACGGGCGTAGGAGGCGCCTATTACTACGCGGATGCGGACTTCAACTCGGCCAACATGATCATGACGGTGCCGCTCGCGGCGCTGGGCCTGACGCCCGACCAGCAGTTCGACTTCACCGCGAGCGCGGCCGACAACTACTACACCGGCAACGTGACCGATGCGTTCGACAAGATGACCTTCACGCCGGCCAAGCCGCGCTACGCGGTCAACGGCGACAGCAGCGGCATCGTGCGCAGCCTGCGCATCCAGCGCGTGGACACGCTGACGCCGGTCGGCGGCGCGGTGGCGTCGCCGTCGCAGAAGGGGTTCCTGGTGATGCTGCGCCGCGAGGCCGGCACGGAAGCGCAGGTGATCGTCGCAAAATAAAGCGATGACCTGAACCGACGGGCCGCGTTCGCGCGGCCCGTTTTCATTGGCGCGGCGATCTCACTGGCAGAAACGGAGATGATCGCCGTCGACCACCTGCAGGGAGACCGATTCGGCCTTGACCGACAGGAACTCGACGGCTGATGCGGCGGAAGCTGCACTGCAAGCTTCCAGCCGGGTGCTGCGCCGGATCTTGTCGAGCATCAACTCGCGTTCGTGGATGCGACCGTCGTTGAAGCCCACTGCACGATAGGCTTCGCGCGTGTGCACGTAAACCCACGCGGACACGCTGGAGAGCGCGACACAGGCCAGAACGAGTGTCACGATGGCCCCACGAGGCCAGAGCCGAAAGCCGTTCATCTTGGGCATGTGCAGCGGCGAATGACGGGGGTCTGTCCCGAGCGGAATCCCCAGTCATTCTCTATCACCCCGTGCGGCGAAGCGGAAATGGAGCGGCTGTCGGTCGATGCGATGCCGACGTGCCCCTGCCAGGCGAGCAGGTCGCCTGGCAGCGCCGGACCTGTGACCACGGGCCATCCGGGAACGGTGTAACCCGACGTTGACAGGCTCTGCGCTCCGGGCGGGTACATCTCCAAGGCGCGTGCGAGGGCGCCGCCACCGATGTTCGGAAGGTGGTACCCGGCTGTCTCGAACTGTTCGTCCGCAAACAGATTGCACTTGTAGGTGCCTGGCCCGAACGCCCGGTTGACGTCCGACCGATCGGCCGCTTTGCTCCAGTCGCGCCGGTCCGAGCGCGCCAACTGGAGGACATCGAGCGATTCCCCGCAAGGGCACAGCCCGTTCGGATCGACGTAGCGCAGTGGGTCATTGTTGGCGTACGTGTAGGTGTTGGTGCCGGCCGCCAGTCCGGCTGGATCGGATTGGACGTAGCGGGCCAGTGAGGGCTGCGTGATCGCCCAAGTGACCGCGATCAACAGACAGCCGCGTGCGTGTTTCATGAGACGCCCCTGATCTTCGAGTTGATGGGAGCGACGGAGTCTAGGGAGCCGGGTTCGGCGGCTCAATCCGACCGGATGTCTCACTCGAAAACCCTCACGCAATGCACTGCATTCCCCTGCGGTCGAGAGCGTCCCACGGCAACCAATGAGAATCGTTCTCGTTTGTGTTAAAGTTTTTGAAGAAGTTTGAAGTTGCCCCCGCAGTACCCGCACCCCACCCCTCCACCATGGCCGCCGTTCCCGTCTCCGCGACGCATTCGCCGTTGCCGCCGCTCAGCCGTCGGCCGGTGCGCACCGACGGGCTGTCGCGGGCGCAATTGCGTGGCGTGGTGGCCGCCATCGCCGCGATCCACCTCGGTGCCGGCTGGGCGATCCTGCAGGTGCCCGCGGTGCGCGAGGCCGTCGTGCAGGCCGCACCGATCTTCGTCAACCTGATCGCGCCGCCGGCACCGCCCACGCCGCCGGCACCCCCGCCGCCGCCCATCAAGCCGGTGACGCGAACCCCGCCGCCGCCGACCCCGCTGGTCACCGCCGCGCCGTCGCCTGCGCCGGCCGCCTTCGTCGCGCCGCCGCCGGTCGAGTTGCCACCACCCCCCGCACCGGTCGCGATCGAAGCGCCGCCGGCCCCGCCCGCACCCCCGGCGCCGCCGAAGCAGATCCCGGCCTCCGCCGTGCGCTACCTGAAGGCAGAGCCGCCCGAGTACCCGCGCGCGTCGAAGCGCCTGAAGGAAACCGGCGCCGTCGTCGTGCGCGTCTGGATCGACGAGGCCGGTGCGCCGCAATCGGTGCAGGTCGGCAAGTCGTCCGGCTACCCGAGGCTCGACGAGGCCGCCGTCGACGCGGTGCGCAGGTTCCGCTTCGAGCCCTACACCGAGAACGGCCGCCCGACTGCGGGCTGGGCCCTGATCCCGTTGAATTTTGATCTGGAGAAATGACCGTGAACGCAGACGCTGGCTTGGGATTCGGCCACTTCATCGCCCAGAGCGATGTGGTGGGCAAGACGCTGCTCGGCATCCTGGTGCTGATGTCGATCGCGTCCTGGGTGATCATCGTGATCAAGGGCCTGTCGCTGGTCTCGCGCCGCCGCCACAGCCAGACCTTCCTGAACTTCTTCTGGAACGCGACCTCGCTCGAGGCCGTCGCCAACGAGATCACCACGCACGGCGTGCACGACCCGTTCTCGCACCTCACCAGCCACGCGATGCACGCGCAGGTCCACCACGCGAAGTACGGCGCCGCCAAGCTCGAAGAGGCCGGCACCTCGGGCGAATTCGTCACCCGCACCATCAAGAAGGTGCTCGACGAGGAAACCACGCGGCTCGAGAACGGCCTCGCGATGCTCGCCACCGTCGGCGCCACCGCGCCCTTCGTCGGGCTGTTCGGGACGGTGTGGGGCGTGTATCACGCGCTGGTCGCGATCGGCATGAGCGGTGCCGGCACGCTGGACAAGGTCGCCGGCCCGGTCGGCGAGGCGCTGATCATGACCGGCCTCGGCCTCGCGGTCGCGATCCCCGCGGTGATGGGCTACAACTGGCTGACGCGCGCCAACCGCGTGATGTCGTCCAAGCTCGATGCCTTCGCCTACGAGCTGCACACCTTCGTGTCGATGGGCCAGCCGCTCGGCAATGAAGCGGCCCAGCCGGCCAACGTGCGTGCGCTGGCCTCGCGGCCGGTCGCCGCCTGACGCGAGGTCGCCGCCATGGCCTTCGCCAGTTTCGATTCGAAGCACGCCGGCGCCCCGATGGCCGAGATCAACATGGTCCCGCTGATCGACGTGATGCTGGTGCTGCTGGTGATCTTCATCATCACCGCGCCGCTGCTGACCAACGCCGTCAAGCTGGAGCTGCCGAAGGCGAGCTCGCAGGTCAACCAGACGGCGGCCGACAAGGTCGAGTTCGCGATCGACGCCGGCGGCCTGCTGTACTGGAACGGCGAGCTCGTCACCCGGCCCGAGGCGCAGAAGCGCTTCACCGCCGAGAGCGGCAAGCAGCCGCAACCCGAGATCCACCTGCGTGCCGACCAGGCGGTGGCCTACCGCTACGTCGCGCAGACGCTGGCCGATGCGTCGAAGGCGGGCCTGACGAAGGTCGGCTTCGTCAGCGAGCCGGAGGCCGCGCAGCCATGAGCACCGCCTTGCGCGTGTGGGCCTGGCCGGGCGGGCTGGCGGTGCTGAGCGCCGTCGGCCTGCTGTCGGCGCTGCTGGGCGATGGCGCCTGGGATGCGCTGTCGTGGGCCGCCCTCGGCCTGCCGATCGCGGTCGCTTCCTGGTACGCACTGCGACGCTGACACGAATTTCTCCATCCAGCCGGCGCCGGTCTCGGGCCGGCTGTTTTTACAGCCAGCCATCGCGCCAGCCAAGACAACACAAAAACCCCTCCAGGAGCACCCCTTGGCCTACATCAAGAGCCGCAAGCACGCGGCAAGCAAGACATCCGCGTTGGCTCAGATCGGCCTGATGGCCGTCGCATTGCCGGTGGCCGCCCAGACGGCGCCGGTCGCCGACGCACCGAAGAAGCCCGACGCGCCGGAGACGACGCTGCCGGCGCTGCGCGTCACCGGCCAGACCGGCAGCGACTTCAAGGCCGACAACGTCGCGAGTCCGAAGTTCACGCAGCCGCTGCTGGACACGCCGCAGACCATCACCGTGATCAAGAAGGAAGTGCTGCAGCAGCAGGTCGCGACCACGCTGGCCGAGGCGCTGCGCAACACCCCGGGCATCACGATGCAGCTCGGCGAGAACGGCAACACGACCACCGGCGACTCGATCTTCATGCGCGGCTTCGACACGACGAACAGCATCTTCGTCGACGGCATCCGCGACCTGGGCAACATCTCGCGCGACGTGTTCAACATCGAGCAGGTCGAGGTGGTCAAGGGCCCGTCGGGCTCCGACAACGGCCGCGGCGCGTCGTCCGGCTACGTGAACCTGGTGTCGAAGACGGCGACCCGCGAGGCCTTCAACAACGGCACGCTGACCGCCGGCACCGACAACCGCCTGCGCGCCACCGCCGACCTGAACCGGCCGCTGGACCTCGGCATCCCCGGCTCCGCGCTGCGCCTGAACGTGCTCGCGCAGGACTACGGCACGCCGGGCCGCGACGAGGTCAAGAGCAAGCGCTTCGGCTTCGCGCCTTCGCTAGTGCTGGGCCTCGGCACGCCGACGCGCACCACCTTCAACTACCTGTACGTCGACCAGAAGAACCGCCCGGACGGCGGCGTCACGACCTACGGCCAGGACGGCTACGTCTTCGGCGCGCTGCCGGTCGGCCCGGCGGTCGACTCGAAGAACTACTACGGCTCGCTGGACGACTACGACGACGTCACGCTGCACATGTTCACCGCGCGCATCGAGCACGACTTCGGCGGCGGCGTCACGCTGCGCAACACCTCGCGCCTCGGCCACACCGAACAGGACTTCCTGGTGACCGGCGTGAATGGCGTCACGTTCACCGGTGGCCAGCTGACGGTGCAGCGTTCGCGCCAGGCGCGCCACCAGACGAACGAGATCCTGACCAACCAGACGAACCTGTCGACCGAGTTCGCCACCGGCGCGGTCAAGCATTCGCTGTCGAGCGGCTTCGAGTTCATCTACGAGAAGCAGAACCAGGCCAACGCGCAGACGCTGACCGACGTGAGCCGCAGCGGCACGACGCTGCCCACCACGCCGCTGTTGCAGCCGCGCGCCGACGTGTACAACCCGAGCACCGGCGATGTCTTCCTGACGCCGCCGTTCAAGGGCGCCTACACCAACGGCAACACGCTGAGCGCCGCCGTCTATGCCTTCGACACGCTGACGCTGAACGAGCAGTGGCTGCTGAACGGCGGCGTGCGCTGGGAGAAGTTCCACACCCAAACCAACGGCTCCACTTTCACCCCCGCCTCGAACACCGGCGTGACGCCGGCCACGCCCGAGAGCCTGGCGCAGAACGCGCCGCTGTCGCTGACCGACAACCTGGTGAGCTGGAAGCTGGGTGCGCTGTTCAAGCCGACCAAGGACGGCAGCGTCTACCTGACGGTGTCGAACTCGTTGCAGCCGCCAGGGGGTGCCAGCTTCTCGCTGAACGCGGCGTCGACCAACCAGGCCTCGCCGTTGGCCGATCCGCAAGAGGGCAGCAACATCGAGCTCGGTACCAAGTGGGACCTGTTCGGCGGCAAGCTGTCAGCCACCGCGGCCATCTACCGCAGCGAGAACAAGAACGAGCTGGTGTCCGACGGCGCCGCCTCGCCCACCTTCGCGCAGATCGGCAAGCGGCGCGTCGACGGCGTCGAGCTGGGCCTCGTCGGCCAGGTCACGCCGGCGCTGAACCTGAGCGCCGGCCTCGCCTACATGGACCCGAAGATCATCTCGGGCGTGAAGCAGGGCGCCAATGCCAACGACGGCGGCGTGATCGTGTTCTCGCCGAAGGTGACCTTCAGCTCGTGGGCCTCGTACAAGGTGCTGGACGTGCTGACCGTCGGCGGCGGCGTGCGCTACGTCGACACCGTGGCGCGCAACAGCAACACCGCGGCGCCCACCAGCAACCTGCTGAACACCAAGTCGTACTGGGTCGCCGACATGATGGCCGCCTACGACCTCAGCAAGAATGTGTCGCTGCAGCTGAACCTGAACAACCTGTTCGACAAGGAGTACATCGCTTCCTTGAACAACGGGGGCTCTCGCTACAAGCCGGGTGAGGCACGCAACGTCCTGCTGAGCGCCAACCTCAAGTATTGAAGATGCCGTCATGATGCTTCACGTGCCCGGCGTGCTGACGCCGTCCCAGGTCGCCGAGATCCGCGAGGCCCTCGATGCGGCCGACTGGAACGACGGCCGCGAGACGGTCGGCGCGCAGGGTGCGCAGGTCAAGCGCAACCGCCAGCTGCCCGAATCCGGGCCGCTGACGCAGCGCTTCGGCGCCGTCATCCTGGCGGCGCTGGAAACGCATCCACTGTTCGTCTCGGCCGCGCTGCCGCTGCGCTACGTGCCGCCGCTGTTCAACCGCTACGAGGGCGGCGAGCAGTACGGCCTGCACGTCGACGGCGCGGTGCGCGGCGTGCCAGGCACCAGCCTGCGGCTGCGCACCGACCTGTCGTGCACGCTGTTCCTGGCCGACCCCGGCGACTACGACGGCGGCGAGCTGGAGGTGTTGGACACCTACGGCGCGCACGAGGTCAAGCTGCCGGCCGGCGACCTGATCCTGTACCCGTCGAGCAGCCTGCACCGCGTGCTGCCGGTCACGCGCGGTGCGCGCGTCTGCTCGTTCTTCTGGCTGCAGAGCCTGGTGCGCGACGATGCGCAGCGCGGCATGCTGTTCGAGCTCGACCAGACCATCCAGCGCCTGCGCGAGCAACATGGCGACAACGCTGAGCTGCTTGCGCTGACCGGCCACTATCACAACCTGCTGCGGATGTGGTCCGAGGTCTGATGGACGCCACGCCCGCCGCCACCCCGGCGCCGCAGCGCGCCTACTGGCTGAAGACGCTGCACCAGTGGCACTGGATCAGCTCGGCGCTGAGCCTGGTCGGGCTGCTGCTGTTCACCGTCACCGGCTTCACGCTGAACCACGCGTCGCAGATCGAGGCGAAGCCGCAGGTCATGAAGCGCGCCGCGCAGGTGCCGCCGGCGCTGCTGTCGCTGGTCACCGCGAAGCCGGCCGACGACAAGCAGCCGTTGCCGCCGGCGCTGGCCGCGTGGGTCGAGCAGGGTTTGTCGATCGAGGTGGCCGGCCGCGCGGCCGAATGGTCGCCCGAAGAAATCTACCTGCCGCTGCCGCGCCCCGGCGGCGATGCCTGGCTGCGCATCGACCGTGCCGAGGGGGCACTCGAATACGAGCGCACCGACCGCGGCTGGATCTCGTACCTGAACGACCTGCACAAGGGCCGCCACACTGGCAGCGCCTGGAGCTGGTTCATCGACCTGTTCGCCGCGTCGTGCCTGGTGTTCTCGGTGACCGGCCTGTTGATCCTGAAGATGCATGCCGCCAAGCGCCCGAGCACCTGGCCGGTGGTGGCCGGCGGCCTGGTGTTGCCGCTGCTGCTGGCGATCCTGTTCATCCACTGATTTCGATACCGATTCCGCAGAAGGACCCCCATGAAACTGAGTTATTCGATGGCGATGGGCGCCGCCGCCGCGCTGGCCGCACCGGCTTTCGCAGCCGACGCGAACCTGAAGCTGGAGCTGCCGCAGCTGAGCGTGGCCGAGTACCACAAGCCCTATGTCGCGGTGTGGGTCGAGAAGGCCGCCGACCAGGGCTTCGCGTCCAACGTTGCGCTCTGGTACGACCTGAAGAAGCGCGACAACGGCGGCGCGAAATGGCTGAAGGACATGCGCAGCTGGTGGCGCAAGAGCGGGCGCGAGCTGCAGACGCCGATCGACGGCGTCACCGCCGCCACCCGCTCACCGGGCGAGCATGTGCTGGGCCTGTCGAACGCCAAGGGGCTGGCCTCGCTGCCGCCCGGCAGCTACCAGCTGGTGATCGAGGCGGCGCGCGAGAACGGCGGCCGCGAGGTCGTGCGCCTGCCGTTCGACTGGCCGGTGAAGACCGCCCAGACCGCGAAGGTGCAGGGCGAGCATGAACTCGGCGCCGTGTCACTCGACCTGAAGCCTTGAGGAGCCGCGCATGAAAACCTTCCACCGATCGATGCTCGCGCTGCTCGCCGTGGCCGCGCTGCTGCCCCTCTCCGCGCAGGCGCACCGCACCTGGCTGGTGCCGTCGGCCACCGTCGTCAGCGGCCGTGAAGCGGCCGTGACGGTCGACGCCGCGGTCTCCGAAGACCTGTTCGAGTACGACACCAATGCGCTCGTGCTCGACAAGCTCAGCATCGTCGCGCCCGACGGCAGCCTCGTCGCGCCGGAGAACCTCGCCGCCGCGCGCCGCCGCAGCAGCTTCGACGTGAAGCTCGCGCAGCCCGGCACCTACCGCATCGTCAACTTCAGCGAGAGCGTGTTCGCGAACTACAAGCTCAACGGCGAGCAGAAGCGCTGGCGCGGCACGGCCGACGCGATGGCCAAGGAGATCCCGGCCGACGCGACGGAGCTGCAGGTGACGCGCATGCAGAGCCGGGTCGAGACCTGGGTCAGCAATGATGCGAAAGGGGAAAAAGCGGGGGAAAAAGCGGGCGACAAGACTGCAGCGAAGCCCGCCGACAAGGCCTTCGCGCCGCAGGGCGCCGGGCTCGAGTTCGTCCCGCTGACCGCGCCGACCGACCTGAGCGCCGGCGACAGCTCCAGCTTCCGTGTGCTGCTCGACGGCAAGCCGGCCGCCAACCTCGACGTGACGATCCTGCGCGGCGGCAACCGCTACCGCTACAAGCTCGGCGAGATCGCGCTGAAGACCGACGCGCAGGGCCAGTTCAGCGTCAAGTGGCCGGAGGCCGGGCGCTACTGGATCGGCGTGAGCCACAGCGTGCGCGCCGCCGAAGGCACGCCGCCGACGCGCCGCATGAACGCCAGCGCGACGGTCGAAGTGCTGCCGCAGTAAAGAAGGCGATGCAGACGGCGCGGGTGCTGGTCCCGCAGCGCATCGCGACCCGCGCGCCGGCGCTCGGCGCGCAGGTGCACGCGCTGCAGGGTGCGACGATGGGCACGAGCTGGTCGGTGCGCGTGGCCGGTCCGCGCGCGCTCGCCCTCGCACCGGTGGCGCAGGCGATCCAGCAGGAACTGGACCTCGTCGTCGCGCAGATGAGCCCGTGGGAGCCCGGTTCGGACATCAGCCGCTTCAATCACGCACCCGCAGGCAGCTGGCATGCGCTGCCCGCGGCCTTTGCCGAGGTGCTGGCCTGTGGGCTGCAGGTGGCGCGCGACAGCGACGGTGCCTACGA
This sequence comes from Rhizobacter sp. OV335, assembly GCF_900142965.1. Lineage (GTDB taxonomy): Bacteria > Pseudomonadota > Gammaproteobacteria > Burkholderiales > Burkholderiaceae_C > Rhizobacter. The sequence goes on along the minus strand of NZ_FRCQ01000008.1, from coordinate 179,278 downwards.
CCCGTGCGCCGGCGCGCTGGTCGATGCGTGGGGCTTCGGGCCGCGGCAGCGCCATGACGAGCCCGGCTTCGCATCGCCCGACGACGCGGCAGTGCAGGCCGCGTGCGCCGTCAGCGGTTGGCAGCGGCTGGAGACCGGCCCGCAGGGCGTGCGGCAACCGGGCGGCTTGCGGCTGGACCTGTCGGCGATCGCCAAGGGCTATGCGGTCGACCGCGTCGTGCAGCGGCTCGCGCGCTCGTTCGGACTCGACGACGTGCTGGTCGAGGTCGGCGGCGAGCTGCGCGGCGAGGGCGTGAAGCCCGACGGGCAGCCGTGGTGGGTGGCACTGGAGCCGGTGCCGCGCTGGCACGACGGTGCGTGGCAGGTCGATGTGGATCCGGTGCCGACGCGCATCGCGCTGCACGGCCTGAGCGTCGCGACCTCGGGCGATCACCGGCGCTTCTTCGCTCGCGACGACCGCCACTATCCACACACGATCGACCCGCGCACCGGTCGGCCGATCACGCACGGCGTGGCGGTCGTGACGGTGCTCGACGCGTCCTGCATGCGGGCCGATGCGCTGTCGACCGCGTTGACGGTGATGGGGCCGCAAGCCGGCCTGCCGTGGGCCGCGCAGCGCGGCATCGCGGCCTTGTTCGTCACGCGCTGCGCCGACGGCGGGCTCGACGACCACGTCACGCCGGCCTTCGCGGCGCTCGAATGACGCCGTCGGCACGTCTGCTGGCGGCAGGCGCCGTCGCGCTCGCCTACCTCGCGTTCTGCGCCTTCATCACCTGGCGCGAACGGCGCCGCCGCACCGCCGCCTCGCGCGATGCCGCCGCGCTCGACCACGCCGATGCGCAGGCCTCGCCGGTGCTGGTCGCCTTCGCCAGCCAGACCGGCTTCGCCGAGCAGCTCGCGTGGCAGACCGCGCGCCTGCTGCACACCGCCGGCGTGCCGGTGCGGCTGCTGCCGCTCGGCGAGCTGCGGCCCGACGAGCTGGCGCGCACCGAGCGCGCGCTGTTCATCGTCAGCACCTACGGCGAGGGCGACGCGCCCGATCCAGCCTCCGCGTTCGCGCGTCACATGGCCGATGGCGGTGCGCCGCTGCCGCGCCTGCACCACGCGGTGCTGGCGCTCGGCGACCGCAGCTACGCGCAGTTCTGCGGCTTCGGCCGCCGGCTCGACGCCTGGCTGCAGGCGCAGGGCGCGACGCCGCTGTTCGCGCGCATCGAGCTCGACAACGAGGATGCGGCGGCCTTGAAGCAGTGGCAGCAGCAGGTCGCCCACCTCGCCGGCACCATCGACGTGCCCGACTGGCAGGCGCCTGGCTTCGACGACTGGCGCCTGGTCGAGCGGCGCGTGCTGAACGACGGCAGCAGCGCCGCGCCGGTATGCCACCTCGAACTCGAACCGGCCGACGACACGCCGCTGCCCGACTGGCAGGCCGGCGACCTGGTGCAGGTGCAGGCGCCCGGCGACCCGCAGCGCCCGCGCGAATACACGATCGCGTCGGTGCCGTCGGCCGGCCGGCTGCACCTGATGGTGCGGCAGGAGCGGCATCCGGATGGCGGCCTGGGCGTCGCGTCGGGCTGGTTGACGACACACCTGCCCGTGGGCGAGCGCGTGCCGCTGAGGCTGCGCGCGCACGGCAGTTTCCGCATCGGCGACAACGCGGCGCGTCCGCTGGTGCTGATCGGCAACGGCACCGGTCTGGCCGGCCTCAGAAGCCACCTGGCGGCCCGCGCGGAAGCTCGGGCACCCGACGCCTGCTGGTTGCTGTTCGGCGAGCGCCAGGCCGCGCATGACGCGCATTACGCTGCCGACACCGACCGCTGGCAGGCCGACGGCGTGCTCGCGCTGGTCGACCGCGTGTTCTCGCGCGACCAGCCGGCGCGGCGCTACGTGCAGCACCGGGTGCTGGAAGAAGCCGAGCGCTTGCGCGCATGGGTGGCCGATGGCGCGGCGATCTACGTCTGCGGCAGCCTCGAGGGCATGGCCGCCGGCGTCGACGAGGCGCTCGCGCAGGTGCTCGGCGCCGACCAGCTCGCCGCGCTGGCCGACGCCGGCCGCTACCGCCGCGACGTTTATTGAGCGTGCAGTTCGTAGCCCGGCTTGTCACCGGAGCTGCGAGACGGTGTGGCCCAACTCGGCGGCAGCCGATCCAGGACTTCCCGCGCATCGAGCGAGCGGATCGGCACGCTGTTGTCGACCGGAATCCGCTGGTGTGCCTGCAGCGCCATGTAGCGCAGCGCGCTGACGCGCAGGAACGACGCGAAGTTGCCGACCTCGCCGCGCGCCTCGACGAGCTCGTCGTAGAGCCGCTCCAGCAGGTGCGTGACGCTCATGCCGTCGCGCGCGCCGATCTCCGTCAGCACCTCCCAGTGCAGGTTCTCGAGCCGGATGCTGGTCACGACGCCATGCAGGCGAACCGAGCGCGTGCGCGATTCATAGGACGACGGATCGGCGCGGATGAAGACTTCGCACATGGTCGTGTTCCTCGATGCGGCGGAGCGGGGCGTCATCTTCGGACGATCCCCGGCCCGCTGCAACGAGGGGTTTCTTCAGTGCTGGATGCGCGTGCCGAGCACCGTGAGGAACTGCGCCAGCCAGGCCGCATGCGCCGGCCAGGCCGGTGCGGTGACGAGCTTGCCGTCGGTCACCGCCTGGTCGACCTCGATCGCCGCGTAGCTCGCGCCGGCCAGCTCCACCTCGGCCGCGCAGGCCGGGTAGGCGGACACGCGCTTGCCGCGGATCACGCCGGCCGCCGCGAGCAGCTGCGCGCCGTGACACACCGCGGCGATCGGCTTGTCGGCGCGCGAGAAGTGCTGCACCAGCGCGATCACCTGCTGGTTCATGCGCAGGTATTCCGGCGCGCGGCCACCGGGGATCAGCAGCGCGTCGTAGTCCTCGCCCTTCACCGACGCGAACGTCGCGTTCAGCGTGAAGCGGTGGCCGGGCTTCTCGGAGTAGGTCTGCTGGCCTTCGAAATCGTGCACCGCGGTCATCACGAAATCGCCGGCCTTCTTGTCCGGACAGGCCGCATGCACCGTGTGGCCGACCATCTGCAGCGCCTGGAACGGCACCATGGTCTCGTAGTCCTCGGCGTAGTCGCCGACCAGCATCAGGATCTTCTTGCCCATCGTTCGTCTCCTTCGACAAGGACGGCAACGCACCATGCGGCACCGTCGAAACGCATTCTCGGAAGCGCTCGATGCGCACGGGTAACAGCCCGCTACGACACCTCGAGAGCACGCAGGTGAGGCTCACAGGCGACAAAACATGGCGCGAAGGCGCATGAATGCGTGTTTCACCTATGAAAACTGCTTCTCAATGCAGCACTCTCGCAGTAGTATTCGCTCCGCACGTGGACCTGGAGAACCGAGAGCTCATGCGGCTCTCACCCAACCCGGGCACATCAACAACGTTATTGATGGAGAAATTCAACATGGCAACTGCGAAACCGCCCGCTCGGAAAGCGGCTCCTGCAAAGAAAGCGGCACCGGCCAAGAAGGCTGCACCCGCGAAGAAAGTAGCGGCGAAGAAAGCCGCGCCGGCCAAGAAGGCCGCTCCCGCCAAGAAGGCAGCGCCGGCCAAGAAGGCCGCTGCGAAGAAGGCCGCTCCGGCCAAGAAGCGCACCCCGAACGCTGCCTTCATGAAGGCCATGACCCCGAGCCCGACGCTGGCCGCCGTGATTGGCGCCAACCCGCTGCCGCGCACGGAAGTGACCAAGAAGGTGTGGGAGTACATCAAGAAGAACGACCTGCAGGACAAGGCCAAGCGCACGATGATCAACGCCGACGCCAAGCTGAAGGAAATCTTCAAGAAGGCCCAGGTCTCGATGTTCGAGATGACCAAGCTGATCAACGGCCACCTGAAGTAATCAGGTTCTGTTCACCTCAAAAAGCCGACGCTTGCGTCGGCTTTTTTCATGGGGCGTCGGGTTGTTCCATCGCCTTCGCGACGGCATCCAGCACGCGCGCCACGTTGATCGGCTTGGTCCAGTAGTCGTCGAAGCCGGCGGCGAGCGCGGCATCGATCTGCGGCTGCATCGCGTCGGCCGACAGCGCGATGCAGCGCAGCCCGGCGGTGCGCGCGTCGTCGCGCAGCCGGCGGATCAGCGCGAGGCCGCTGGTGTCCGGCAGGTTCATGTCGATCAGCAGCAGGTCCGGCGCCTGCTCGCGCGCCGCCGCGAGGCCGCCGGCGCCATCGCTCGCGACGCTCAGCCGCCACTGCGGGCGGCCCTTGAAGACCTCCTGCATCAGCATCACGTTCAGCGGCTCGTCCTCGATGTAGAGCACGTGCTTCTGCGCAGCAACGGGTGCCGCCGGTGGCGTGGCCGGCAGCGTGGCGGCATCGGGCGCCTGCGCCGCATCGCCGGCCGGCAGCAGCAGCGTGAAGGTCGAGCCCTCGCCCGGCGTGCTGCGCAACAGCAGCTCGCCTTGCATCGCCGCTGCCAGCGTGCGCGCGATCACGAGCCCCAGGCCGCTGCCTTCGATGCGGCGCTGCTCGGCGCCGAGCCGGTTGAACGGCTGGAACAGCTGCAGTTGCTGCGCGGTCGTCAGCCCGTCGCCCTGGTCGCTCACCGCCACCGACACGCGCTCGCCGTCGCACTGCAACGCCAGCTGCACGGTGCCGCCGGGGCGGTTGTACTTGATCGCGTTCGACAGCAGGTTCAGCAGCACCTGCTCGACCGCGCGCGCATCGGCCATCGCCCAGCAGCCGGTGGGCCGCTGCGGCGCGAGCAGCCGGATGCCGGCGTTGTCGGCCAGCGGCTGGATCATCGCGAGGCAGCTCTCGACCGCGGCGGCGAGGTCGACCGGCGCCGGCTTCAGCGAGAAGTCTTCCTGCTCGATGCGCGCCAGGTTCAGCACGTCGTTGATCAGCTCGAGCAGGTGGCGGCCGGCGTGCATCACGCTGTCGATGCGGCGGCGCTGGTCGGGTGCGAGCGGGTGCAGGCGGTCCAGCGACATCAGCTGCGCGAAGCCGAGGATGCCGTTCAGCGGCGTGCGCAGCTCATGGCTGACGCGCGACAGGAATTCGCTCTTCGCGCGGTTCGCCTGCTCGGCGGCCTGCTTGTCGCGGCGCAACTGCTCCAGCGCCGCCTGCTGCGTGATGTCGCGGCAGGTGCCGACCAGGCCGTCGACCCGGCCGGCGGTGTCGTGCGTGCAGCGCGCGAAGAGTTCCAGCATCGCCGGCACGCCGTCGGAGCGCAGCAGCCGGTAGCGGGTCTCCAACCGGCCGTCGGTGGCCAGCGCGCGCTGGATCGCGGCCTCGGTGGCGGCGCGGTCGTCGGGGTGCACCGCGGCGATGAAATCGGCCAGCGTGTGGTGCGCCAGCGGCCACGGCTGGCCGTGGTTCGCGCAGGCGCGCCGGTCGAAGCTGACCTCGCCGGTCGCGAGCGAATACTGCGCGACGCCGATGCCCGCGGCCTCGGCGGCCATGCTCCAGCGCTCCTCGCTGCCGCGCAGCGCGATCTCGGCCTGCTTCTGCGCGGTGGTGTCGGCGGTGAAGCCGTGCCACAGCGTCGAGCCGTCGGCCAGCCGCTCGGGCATCGCGCGGGTTTCCATCCAGCGCACGCTGCCGTCGTCGCGCACGATGCGGTAGCTGCGCTGCCACGGCGACAGCGCGCGCGCCGACGCCTCGATGCTGTCGAGGTAGCCGCGCTGGTCGTCGGGATGCAGCAGCCGGAACGGCACGGTCGGGTCGCCGCCGTTGCCGTCGCGCGGCGGCTCGACGCCGAACAGCTCGCGCGAGGCGTCGCTCGCATACGGATAGCTGAGGGTGCCGTCGGGGTGCAGCTGGAACTGGAAGATCACGCCCGGCACCTGCGACGACAGCTTGCGCAGCAGCTCGGCCTGCGCATGCGCCTGGCGCTCGGCGGCGATGTGCGCCGAGACATCGCGCGCGGTGCCGCGGTAGCCGGCGAACTTCCCCTGCGCGTCGAACACCGGCACCGCGCTGCGCGAGATCTGCAGCACGCCGCGGCCGGTGTGCTTGTCGGTCAGCACGCGGGTGATCGGCCGGTGCTCCTTCAACAACTGGTGGAAGCTGCGCCCGCCGGGCAGCGGGTGCGCCAGCTCGTCGAGCAGCGGCGAATCGGCGATCTGCCGGCCGATCATCGACTGCGGTGGCACCCCGGTGATCGCCTCGAACGCACCCGAGACCCAGGTGTAGCGCAGCTGCGCATCGGTCTCCCACATCCAGTCGCCCGAGGCGCGCGCGAAATCGAGCAGGCGCGTGCGCTCCAGGTCGGGCGATGGGGGGTGCATGGCGGGCATTGTCGAGCAGCGCCGTGCGGCACTCAAGCCGCTTGAACCCGCGGCGCCGCCATCGGCGGCAGCTTGTCACGCGCCCTTGTGCGCAGCTGTAGGGCATCTCCCACACCCGCAAATTGAGTTGTCCGGCAGACCAGCCGAGGGGCGCTGCCTAAGCTTGCCGCACCGGCTTCAGGCCATTCCGTTCGAGGAGATATCCATATGACCAAGCAACAATCGCTGTCGTGTATCACTGCCGCCGTCGCCGCACTGATGTTCAGCACCGGCGCCTTCGCCGCCGACAAGACCGCCTACGACCAGGCCAAGGCCTCGGCCAAATCGACGTACGAAGCGGCGCACAAGCAGTGCGAATCCCTGTCGGGCAACGCCAAGGACATCTGCGTCGCCGAAGCGAAGGCGGCTCGCGTGAAGACCGAGGCGATGGCCGAAGCTGACTACAAGGGCACCGCGAAGGCCACGTACAAGGCGAAGGAAGACATCGCCGAGGCCGACTACAAGGTCGCGAAGGAGCGTTGCGACGACAAGGCCGGCAACGAGAAGGACGTCTGCGTGAAGGAAGCCAAGGCCGTCGAGACCAAGGCCAAGGCCGATGCGAAGGCCGAGCGCGACACCAAGAAGGCCAATGCCGAAGCCACTGACGACAAGAAGACGGCGGCCTACAAGGCCGAAGCCGAGAAGTGCGATTCGCTGGCCGGTGATGCCAAGACGGCTTGCGTGAACAGCGCCAAGGCCAAGTACAACATGTGATGACGGGTGCGCACGCCGGCCGCGAGGCCGGCGGCGTACCGATCGGAGGCCACCATGAGTTTCTTCATTGCTGCAACCATCACCGTCGTCACGGCGGTCGGCCTCCTGGTGGCGCTGATCGCGCTGCTGCTGCAGCCGAACGTCGAGGAGTTGATCCAGGGTAGTTGGGTCACCGATGCGTCGGACGCGGACGGATCGGCCGTTCACAACGGATAGATCAGCCTTGCTGCAGGCGCCGCTGCACGAAATCCAGCCGGTCCTGCCCCCAGAAGATCTCGCCGTCGATCACGTAGCTCGGCGCGCCGAACACACCGGCGGCAATCGCTGCCTCCGAATCCTGCTCATAGCGCTCGTGCACCGCCTGCGAGTGCGCGTCGTCCATGCGTTGTGCCGGCAGGCCTTGCTCGGCCACGAGAGCCTGCAGCACCGCCAGGTCGGCGATGTTGCGCTCTTCCACCCACACCGCCCGCAGCACCGCCGTCGTGATGCGCAGCGCCGCCTCGGTGCCGTCCTTCATGTCGACCGCGATGATCAGCTGCGACGCATCGTCGCTGTTGACCGGGAAATACTTCGGCTGCAGGTTGATCGGCTGGTTCAGCCACGCGCTGAAGCGCTTCAGTTCGACCAGCCGGTAGGCCTGGCGCTGCGGCGCGCGCTTCGACAAGGGCAGGCCGCCCGACACCGGGAACACCTTGCCGCCCAGGTCGACCGGCAGCACGTTGACCTTGGCGCCCGCGGCCGCCGCGATCTCGCAGAAGCGCTGGTGGCCCAGGTAGGTGTACGGCGAGTGCGGGGACAGGTAGTAATCAACAGTCAGGCTCACGGCAGGCTCCTCTCGAAGGGCTGCAGTCTAGCCACGTCCGGTGACGCTGTTCGTGCGGGTGTTCCCGTCACTCGGCCAGCAGGGGCTTCAGGTACTGCCCGGTGAAGCTCGCCGGGTTTGCTGCTATGTCTTCCGGCGTGCCGCTCGCCACCACCATGCCGCCGCCGGCGCCGCCCTCGGGCCCCATGTCGATCAGCCAGTCGGCCGTCTTGATGACGTCCAGGTTGTGCTCGATCACGACGATGGTGTTGCCGGCGTCGCGCAGCTGGTGCAGCACCCGCAGCAGCAGGTCGATGTCGGCGAAGTGCAGCCCGGTGGTCGGCTCGTCGAGGATGTACAGCGTGCGACCGGTGTCGCGCTTGGACAGCTCCAGCGCCAGTTTGACCCGCTGCGCCTCGCCGCCCGACAGCGTGGTCGCGCTCTGGCCGAGCCGCACGTAGCCGAGGCCGACGTCGAGCAGCGTCTGCAGCTTGCGCGCGATGTTGGGCACCGCGTTGAAGTACGCATGCGCGTCCTCCACCGTCATCTCCAGCACCTCGGTGATGTTGCGGCCCTTGTAGAGCACCTCCAGCGTCTCGCGGTTGTAGCGCTTGCCGTGGCACACGTCGCAGGGCACGTAGACGTCGGGCAGGAAGTGCATCTCGACCTTCAGCACGCCGTCGCCCTGGCAGGCCTCGCAGCGCCCGCCGGCCACGTTGAAGCTGAAGCGGCCGGCGCCGTAGCCGCGCTCCTTGGCGGTGTTCATCTCGGCGAACAGCTCGCGGATCGGCGTGAACAGGCCGGTGTAGGTGGCCGGGTTGCTGCGCGGCGTGCGCCCGATCGGGCTCTGGTCGACGTTGATGACCTTGTCGAAGACGTCCAGGCCCTCGATGCTGTCGTGCGCCTCCGGCTCGGCATGGCTGCCGTACAGCTTGCGCGCGACCGCGGCATACAGCGTGTCGTTGACCAGCGTGCTCTTGCCCGAGCCGGACACGCCGGTCACGCAGGTCAGCAGCCCGACCGGGATCTCGACGGTGACGCCCTTCAGGTTGTTGCCGCGCGCGTTGACGATGCGCAGCGACTGCGGCTCGGCGGTGTCCTGCACCCGGTGGCGCTGCGTCGGCACCGCGATGCGCAGCACGCGCGACAGGTAGCGGCCGGTCAGCGATTCGGCGCTGGCCGCCACCGCGTCCGGCGTGCCCTGGGCGATCACGTGCCCGCCGTGCACGCCGGCCCCCGGGCCCATGTCGATCACGTGGTCGGCGGCGCGGATCGCGTCTTCGTCGTGCTCGACCACCAGCACGCTGTTGCCGATGTCGCGCAGGTGGCGCAGCGTGCCGATCAGGCGGTCGTTGTCGCGCTGGTGCAGGCCGATGCTCGGCTCGTCGAGCACGTACATCACGCCGGTCAGGCCGGAGCCGATCTGGCTGGCCAGCCGGATGCGCTGCGCCTCGCCGCCCGACAGCGTGTCGGCGCTGCGGTCCAGGCTCAGGTAGTTCAGGCCGACGTCGTTCAGGAACTTCAGCCGCGAGCGGATCTCGCGCACCACCTTGTCGGCGATCTCGGCCTTCGCGCCGCGCAGCTTCAGGCTGCCGAAGTAGTGCAGGCACTCGCGCAGCGTGAAGTGCTCGACGCGGAAGATCGGCTCGCCCTTCTCGTCGCTGCCCTCGCCCTGCAGGAACACGTTGCGCGCCTCGCGCCGCAGCCGCGTGCCTTCGCAGTCGGGGCAGGGGCGGGCGGCCTGGTAGCGGGCCAGGTCCTCGCGCACCGCGGCCGAGTCGGTCTCCTTGTAGCGCCGCTCGAAGGTCGGGATGATCCCTTCGAACGGGTGCATGCGCTTGACGCTGCGCGAGCGGCTCTTGCCGGTGCCGCTGCCTTCGCTCTCGTAGACGAAGGCGATGTCCTCGTCGCCGGAGCCGTACAGCAGCACCCGCTGGCCCTCCTTCGGCAGCTCCTCGAATGGCGCGTCGATGTCGAACTTGTAGTGCTTCGCGACGCTCTCGAGCAGCGAGAAGGTGTAGCCGTTGCGGCGGTCCCAGCCCTTCACCGCGCCGCTGGCCAGGCTCAGCGACGGGAAGGCGACGACGCGTTCCGGGTCGAACGCGGTGACCAGCCCCAGCCCGTCGCAGCTCGGGCAGGCACCGACCGGCGAGTTGAACGAGAACAGCCGCGGCTCGAGCTCGCTCAGCGAGTAGCTGCAGATCGGGCAGGCGAACTTGCTGGAGAACAGGTGCTCGCGGCCGTGGTCCATCTCGAGCGCGACGGCGCGGCCCTGCGCGATGCGCAGCGCGGCCTCGAAGCTCTCGGCCAGGCGCTGGCGCAGCCCGCTGGCGGCGGCGTCGGGCTGCACCTTCACGCGGTCGATCACGACGTCGATGTCGTGCTTCTCGGCCTTCTTCAGCTTCGGCAGCTCGGTGGCCTCGTGCGTCTGGCCGTCGATGCGGAAGCGGATGTAGCCCTGCGCCTGCATCTCGGCGAACAGGTCGGTGAACTCGCCCTTGCGGTCGCGCACCACCGGCGCCAGCACCATCAGCCGGGTGTCCTCGGGCAGCGCGAGCGCGGCGTCGACCATCTGGCTGACGCTCTGCGCCTGCAGCGGCACGTGGTGGTCGGGGCAGAACGGCGTGCCGGCGCGCGCGTACAGCAGGCGCAGGTAGTCGTGGATCTCGGTGACGGTGCCGACGGTGGAGCGCGGGTTGTGGCTGGTGGCCTTCTGCTCGATGCTGATGGCAGGGCTCAGGCCCTCGATCACGTCGACGTCGGGCTTGTCCATCAGCTGCAGGAACTGGCGCGCATACGCGCTCAGGCTCTCGACGTAGCGGCGGTGGCCCTCGGCATACAGCGTGTCGAACGCCAGGCTCGACTTGCCCGAGCCGCTCAGCCCGGTGATCACCACCAGCTTGTTGCGCGGGATGTCGAGGTCGATGTTCTTCAGGTTGTGCGTGCGGGCGCCGCGGACGCGGATCAGCTGCAGCTCGATCGAGGCGTCGGCCGGGGGGGTGGCCGCGTTGGGGGTCACCGGAACAGGAGGAGCGGGAGGTCGAGGCGCGGGCATCGGATCGCAGGCACGAAACCGGACATCATAAAGGCGCAGCGTGTCGCGGCCCCAGGGCGGGGTTCCGCCGAACGGGGGATGCTGACAAACCCCGCTGGCTCGCCGATCGTTTCGTATACGATATACGAATGCTGCCCTGGACCGCTTCCGCCACCGCCGATCGCCTCAACGATGTGCGCGACACCTCCCTCGCCAAGCTGGTGCGCGACGACGTGCTCGAGCTGATCCTGCATGGCGCGCTGCTGCCCGGCCAGCGCATCAACGAGCCCGACATCGCGGCCCGCCTGAAGGTCTCGCGGGTGCCGGTGCGCGAGGCGCTGCGCGAGCTCGAAAGCTCCGGCCTGGTGGTCGCGCGCAAGAACGCCGGTGTGTTCGTGCGCCAGCTCGAGGCGATCGACGTGCGCGAGCTGTACGAGCTGCGCGAGATGCAGGACGGCTATGCCGCGTCGCGCGTCGCGGCACTGCCGGCCGCGCGGCGCCAGCCGCTCGCGCGCCGGCTGGAGGCCGCGATCGGCGTGATGAACGCCTCGGTCGACAGCGGCGACGCGCAGGCCTATTACGCCGAGAACCTGAAGTTCCACTGGGCCATCGTCGAGGCGGTCGGCAACCGGCAGTTGCTGGATGCCTACCGCGGCGTGATCCAGCGCCTGCACGTGGCGCGCCTGAGCAACCTGTCGGGCGACGCCGGCCGGCGCATCTCGATCGCCGAGCACCTGCAGATCGCGAAGGCGCTGCGCCAGGGCGATGCCGCCGCCTGCGAGCAACTGGCCCGTGCCCACGTCACCGACGCGCATGCGCGCCTGATCCCCCCACAACAGACCGGAGACACACGATGAAACGACGTTCGCTGCTGCACGCCGCAGCCCTTTCGGCGCTGCCCGCCTTCGCGCAGGCCCAGTCCAGGTTCCCGAACAAGCCGCTGCGCTACATCGTGCCGGTGGCCGCCGGCGGCGGCAGCGACATGATCGGCCGCACCGTCACCGAACGCTGGGGCGTGCTGCTCGGCCAGACCATCGTGGTCGACAACCAGGGCGGCGGCGGCGGCGTGATCGCCGGACAAACCACTGCCCATGCGGCACCCGACGGCTACACGCTGATGCAGGGCTATGTCGGCACGCACGGCACCAGCCCGGCCACGCGCAAGCTGCCGTACGACGCGGTCAAGGACTTCACGCCGATCGGCATGATCGGCGCCACGCCCAACGTGCTGGTGGTCAACGCCCAGCTGCCGGTGAAGACGCTGAAGGAGTTCATCGACTACCTGAAGAAGAACCCCGGCAAGGTCGCCTACGGCTCGGCTGGCCCGGGTTCGCTGACGCACCTGACGATGGAGCTCTTCAAGCAGCAGGTGGATTCGTTCATGGTGCACGTGCCGTACCGCGGCATCGCACCGGCCTTCACCGACCTGATCGGCGGGCAGACGCAGGCGATGTTCCCCGGCCTGGCCGCCGCGATGCCGCACCTGCGCAGCGGCAGCGTGCGCGCGCTGGCCGTCACCGGCACCAAGCGCCACCCGCAGGCCAAGGACGTGCCGACGCTCGAGGAATCCGGCTTCAAGGGCTTCGATGCGATGCAGTGGTACGGCGTGGTCGGCCCGGCCGGCATGCCGGAAACTATCGTGCGCCAGCTCAACGAGACGCTGGCGACCGTGCTGAAGGCGCCGGACCTGCGCGAGAAGCTGGCCGTCGAGGCGGTCGAGCCGACGCCGATGACGCCGGCGCAGTTTGGCGACTACATGCGCAACGACATCGCGCGCTGGGCCAAGCTGGCCAAGGCGCGCAACATCCAACTCGACAACTGAAGAGACCGCCATGGCCCGCAACACCCAGGTCGCCGCCGACCACAACGCCCCGCCCATCACGCAGATCCTCGCCCGCTTCGTCGCCGAACACCCGTCGCGCGGCTGGAGCGATGCGGTCGACCACGAGGCGCACCGCACCTTCCTGAACTGGCTCGGCTGCGCCGTCGGCGCGGCCCGCCACGAGGCGGCCGACGCCGCGCTGGCGGCGGTCAGCATGCTGCAGCCTGCCCCGCAGGCCACCGTGCTCGGCCGCGGCGAGCGCGTCGACATGGCGAGCGCCGCGCTGGTCAACGGCATCACCTCGCACACCTTCGACTTCGACGACACGCACCTGAAGACCATCATCCACCCGGCCGGGCCGGTGGCCTCGGCGTTGCTCGCGCTGGCCGAGCACCAGGGGGCCAGCGGCCGCGCGCTGATCGACGCGCTGGTGATCGGCATCGACGTGGCCTGCCGCCTCGGCAACACCGTCTATCCGGAGCACTACGACCGCGGCTGGCACATCACCGGCACCACCGGCATGCTGGGCGCGGCCGCCGGTTGCGCGCGGCTGCTCGGGCTGGACGTGCAGCAGACGGCGATGGCGCTCGGCATCGCGGCGTCGCAGCCGGTCGGGCTGCGCGAGCAGTTCGGCACGATGACCAAGCCGTTCCACCCGGGCGCGGCGGCGCGTGCCGGGCTGATGTCGGCGCTGCTCGCGCGCCACGGCTTCACCAGCAGCCCGAAGGCGATCGAGGCACCGCGCGGTTTCGCGCAGGTGGTGTCGACCAAGTGCGCCTGGAACGAGGTGACCGACGAGCTGGGCGAGCGCTTCGAGATCTCGTTCAACAGCTACAAGCCGTTCGCCTGCGGCATCGTGATCCACCCGAGCATCGACGCCTGCGTGCAGCTGCGCGAGCAGGGCGTGCGCGCGGAAGACGTCGAGCGCATCGAGCTGAAGGTGCATTCGCTGGTGCTCGAACTGACCGGCAAGAAGGAGCCGGCCGACGGGCTGCAGGGCAAGTTCAGCGTGTACCACGGCTGCGCGGCCGGCCTGGTGTTCGGGCATGCGGCGGAGGAGGAGTTCTCGGATGCGGTGGTCACGCGTCCCGACATGGTGGCGCTGCGCCGCAAGGTGGTTGCCACGGTCGATGACCGCATCGACGAGGCCAGCGCCGACGTGACCGCGGTGCTGCGCGACGGGCGCCGCGTGCACGTGTTCGTCGAGCACGCGATCGGCTCGCTGCAGCGGCCGATGAGCGATGCGGCGCTCGAGGCCAAGTTCCACGGCTTGTCCGATGCGGTGCTCGGCGCGGCGAAGACGAGCGAGCTGATCCGCGCCTGCTGGCAGGTCGGCGGCGCGGCCGACCTGAAGGCGCTGGCGGCGCTGGCGCGGCCATGACGAGGCCGCGCATCGTCGCGCTCGACGACTGGGAACGGAGTTTCCGTCGGCTCGGCGACTGGCGCGCGATCGACGCGGCCGCCGATGTGACGATCCACCATGCGCCGTTGCGCGGCGATGCGTTGCTCGATGCATTGCGCGACGCCGACGCGATCGTGCTGATGCGCGACCGCACGCCGTTCGGCACCGAGCTGCTGGCGCAGTTGCCGAAGCTGCGCTTCCTGGCCTACACCGGCACTCGCAACAACGCGCTCGACCAGCAGGCGCTGCAGGCGCGCGGCATCCCGGTGCACCACACCGAATGGGGCCCGTCGAAGAGCGCGACCTGCGAGCTGACCTGGGCGCTGATCCTCGGTGCGGTGAAGCAGGTGGCGGTCTCGAGCGCGCGGCTGCGCGCCGGCGGCTGGCGCAGCGAGGTGGCCGAGCCGCTCGCGCCGGTGCTGCACGGCCAGCGGCTGGGGCTGATCGGCCTCGGCGAGATCGGCGGCCGCGTGGCCGCCGTCGGCCGGGCCTTCGGCATGGACGTCGTCACCTGGAGCCCGCACATGACCGAGCAGCGCGCGCTGCAGCATGGCGCGAGCTCGCTGCCGCTGGAAGAGTTGCTGGCCACCTCGGCGGTGGTCAGCCTGCACCTGGTGCCGACGGCCGAGACGCGGCACCTGATCAACGCCGAGCGGCTCGCGACGATGCGGTCGGACAGCGTGCTGGTGAACACCTCGCGTGCGTCGCTGGTCGACACCGATGCGCTGGTGGCGGCGCTGAAGCAGGGCCGGCCGGGGGCCGCGGCGCTGGACGTGTTCGACGCCGAACCGCTGGCGACCGACCATCCGCTGCGCGACGCGCCGAACCTGCTGCTGACGCCGCACCTGGGCTTCGTTGTCGAGCCGGTGTTCCAGCGCTTCGCGGATGGTGTCACGGCAGGCCTGGCGGCCTGGCTCGCGCAGGGCTGAAGAGGCACGTTCGGGCTGAGGGAAACCCGTTCGGGCTGAGCCTGTCGAAGCCTGCGCATCACACCCACCCGTTCGCCCTGAGCCTGTCGAAGGGTCTGCACGCATCGAGCAAAGGCATCGACAGGCTCAGCCCGACCCTTCGACAAGCTCAGGGCGAACGGGAAATGGTCAGGGCGTCGCCGCCTCCAGTGCCTGGCGCAGTGCCGCGAGGGTCGCCGCGTCGAGCGGCGCACGCAGCGTCTCGCCCACATCGCGGCGCTCCCACAGCAACGCGTCGTCGGTCAGCTGCAGGCGCTGCGTGACCTCGCCATCGCGCAGCAGCTGCAGCTCGGTGCCCGGCGCGGGGCGCAGGTTGCCGAGGCTTTGCCAACGCCCGCGTGACGCGGCCTCCAGGCGGCCGAGCCATTGGCTGATGGTGTTGTCGAACGGATGCTGCGGGCCGCCGGGGCGTTGCCAGTACCAGTGCGTCGCTTCGCCGGCGATCTGCTGACGCAGTTGCGCGATGGCCGGGCTGGCCGCGAAATGGGCCTGCAGGCTCGCAGGCGCAGCCGCTTCCGCGGCCGCGGAAGCCTGGCTGGGCGAGACGGCCTTCGCGGCCGCGAACCGCGAGCTCGGGTCAGCCGTGTCGCTGCTGCGCTCGCGGCTTTCGTTCAGGCGGCGCTGGCTCAACGCACCGGCCGCCGCGCCCTGCGACTGCGGCGCGGGGGCGGGCGCGGCCGCAGGTGGCGGCGCCGCGGGCATCGGTCGTGGCATCTGCAACGTCGATTCCTCGGCCACGATGCCGGGCGAATCGGCAACGGCATCGCGTCGCGGCGCCTCTTCAGCCTGCCGCGGTGTGGGCGGCGGCTTGGGCTTCTCGCTGCGCACCGACGGGGCCGGTGCTGGCGGGGGCGCAGGCTCGGCGGCCGGTGCGGGCACGGCCGCGCCCGCCATCGATGCCGCAGCTTCTTTCTTCTTTTCCAACGGATCGGATGCCGGCTCGGCAGCGGGCGCCGTCGGCGCCTGCACCGCGGCACGCGGCGGCAGCGCTTCTTCCGGCGGGCGCTCGCGCCACAGCAGGCCGGCGAAGCCGATCACCACCACGCCGGCCAGCGCGCCGGCGAAGCGCGGGCTGCCGATCCAGTGCCACAGCCGCGACGGCAGCGACGGTGCCGCGGCAGGAATGGCCGCACGACCCTCGCGCGCCTTGGCCTGCGCCTCGTGCAGGATCAGCGCGCGCAACGCCGCCGGCGCCGCCGCATCGGCGTCCGGCGCATGGCGCAGCGCCTGCCGCAGGTGGCTGTCGCGTTCGATATCGCGCTCGATGTCGGCCTTGTCGCTCATCGCGAAGCCTCCGTGCCGTTCAGCGGCGCGAGGTAGGCCCCCATGCAACTGCGCAGCTTGCTCATCGCATAGCGCAGCCGGGTCTTCGCGGTCTCGAAGCCGACCTCGAGCGCACGCGCCACCTCGGCCAGCGGCAGCTCGTCGTCATGGTGCAGCAGGAAGGCGCTGCGCTGCGGCAGCGGCAGTTCCTCCAGGCAGGCCAGCAGGCGCTCGCCGGCGCGGCGCCAGAACGCGATGTCCTCGCCCTGCGGCGCCGGCCACTGCTGCCACGGCACGCCGTTCGCCGCGTCGGGCTCCCACGGCGCCTCGTCGTCGTCGGTCGTGATCGACACCTCGCGGCCGCTGCGCCGCCACACGTCGATCACCCGGTGGTGCGCCAGCGTGAACAGCCAGGTGCGGAAGCTCGCGCCCTGCGGCTGCCAGCTGGCGCGGGCGTTGACCACGCGCAGCCAGGTGTCCTGGAACACCTCGTCGGCCTGCGCCGACAGCGCGCTGCCGAGCAGCCGGCGCACGAAGCGGTACAGCCCGGCCTGGTGGCGGGTGTACAGGGCTTCGAAGGCGGCCGCATCGCCGCGCGCATAGGCACTCATCAGGTGGTCGTCGCTGGTGTCGGTGTCAGTGGGGAGGCCGGGTTGCATGGCATGGCAGTCTGCCTGATACAGCGGGTGATACGCGCGACGGTGCGCAACGGGGTGAAACGACGGGCCTCGAAAAAGATTCGCGAAGGTTTCACCCCATCGCGCCGGCTGCCGCGTGTCAGCCAGGGTCACGTTCCGACAACCCTGGAGACCCGCATGGACACAATGAAGACCCCGCGCCGCACGCTCACTTCGGTGCTGATCGCCTCGCTGCTGCTGGCCGCTTGCGCCGGCAGCCTGGACGGCAACCTCGCCCAGGCCGCCGAACCCTGGCCGCCGGTCTGGCAGGACGCGCCGCCGCAGCTCGACGATGCACCGCCCGCGTTCAGCCCGCCGTCTGCGACCAGCTGCCACCGCCTGCCGGCGATGCGCGAGGTGCCCGGCGGCGCGGGCCAGCAGGCCAACCGGCGCCTGGGCCGCGCCGACCGCATCGAGCGGGAGTCGCTGAAGGCCGAATCGAAGGCCGCACCCGAGCGCCGCGACGAGCCGGCGATGGCCGCGGGCTCGGCGGCCGATTCGGTGCGCGAGCGCGCCGTGGCGCCGGCGGCACCGGCCGCGAAACCCGCGCCCGAGCCGAGCGCGTCGTTCGCACCCGAGCCCTGGCCGGCACCGCCTGCACCGCAGCCGACGAAGCCCCGCCCGGTGCGCGAGACCGTCACCGCCGGCATGGTCGACGACAACGCCGACTTCGGCGAGTACCTCGCGTACCGGCAGCGCAACGCCGGCCTGCCGGTGCGCGAGCGCGACATCGCCGAGCGCTACCTGCTGGAGGTGACCGATGCGCAGGGCGATCCGGTGCACGACGCCGAGGTCGCGATCCAGCGCCCGGGCCTCGCGCAGCCGGTGATGTGGGCGCGGACCGACACCGCCGGCCGGGTCTGGCTGCACCCGCGCGCCTTCCTGCCGCAAGGCGCGCAGGGGGACCGGACGCTCGGCATCGCGGTGCGCAAGAACGGCGTGCAGGGCCGGGCGCTGCTGCAGCGCGGCCAGGCGAGCGCGGTGCAGGTGCGGCTCGGCCAGGCCGTGGTCGCGCAGCGTCCGCGGCTCGACCTCGTCTTCATGGTCGACGCGACCGGCTCGATGGGCGACGAGATCGCGAAGCTGAAGACCTCGATGCTGGCGATGGCGCAGCAGATCGCGCAGCTGCCGGTGCAGCCTGACCTCTGCTGGGGGCTGGTGGCCTACCGCGACCGCGGCGATGCGTTCCTGACCCGCACGCAGGACTTCACCGACGACCTGCGCGGCTTCCAGCAGGTGCTCGGCCAGTTGCGGGCGAACGGCGGCGGCGACACGCCCGAGGCGCTGAACGAGGCGCTGCACGAGGTGGTGCACGGCCTGAGCTGGCGGCGCGATGCGGCCCGCATGGTGGTGCTGGTGGCCGATGCGCCGCCGCACCTGGACTACGGCGGCCCGCAGTACGACACCGACATGCAGGCCGCGCTCGCGAAGGGCATCAAGCTGTTCGCGGTCGGCGCGAGCGGGCTCGACCCCGTCGGCGAGTACATCTACCGGCAGATGGCGCAGTACACCGCCGGCCGCTTCGTATTCCTGACCTACCGCGATGCCGCCGACCCGGCCAGCGGACCCGGCACGCAGACGACGCACGACGTGAAGCAGTACTCGGTGCAGACGCTGGACCGGCTGGTGGTGAAGCTGGTGGCGGACGAGCTGGCGAAGCTGAAGCGTACTTGACACCATGTGCACATGGTGTAAAGTTGATGCAACTGATCAACCGCTTGGAGCCGCCCGGCTTCGAGCCCTGCACCATGCCACCCGACACCGTCGAGCCGACCACCGCCCGCCGCGACGCCATCCTGCAGGCCGCGGCCGGCGTCTTCCTGCGCTACGGCTACCGCAAGACCTCGATGGACGACCTGGCGCGTGCGGCCGACCTGTCGCGCCAGGGCCTCTACCTGCACTTCGCCAACAAGGAGGCGCTGTTCAAGGACGTGGTCGTGCAGCTGATCGGCCAGAGCCGCGCCACGATGCGCGCGGCGCTGGCGCGCGACGAGCTGCCGATCGAAGAGCGCCTGCTGGTCGCCTTCATGGCGCTGAAGTCGCAGGCCGATGGCACCGAGCTGCCGCAGGAGCACCTGGCCGAGCTGTTCGCGACGGCCACGCAACTGGTCGGCCCGGTGCTCGACGAGCTGGAGCAGGCGATGGTCGCCGACCTGTCGCGCGCGCTGACGTCGAGTGGCGTCGCCGCCGCCTGGAAAGACGCCGGCGTCAGCGCCAAGGACCTGGCGCTGCACCTGTCGGCCGCGTCGCACGGCATCAAGCACCACGCCCGCAGCACCGCCGACTACCGCGAGCGCATGCGCGTCGCGATCCGGCTGGTGTGCCGCGCGCCCGTTCCTTCGCCAGCGCGCCGCTGAGCGCCCGCCCTTTTTCTGCGTCACCGGAGTGATCCCGCCATGAGTTCCGCCACCCTCTGCCCCCGCCGCACCACGCCGGCCGACCACACCGCATCGCCGCAGCACCGCGACGGCAAGTTCCGCAACGTCGTGCCCCGGCAATCGCCCGGCTTCCTGAAGACGCTCGGCATCGCGTGGCGCGTGCTGACGAGCAAGCCCGACACCACGGTGCCGCGCGCACCGATCCCGGTGCAGGCGCTCAGCGCGGCGGCACTCGCCGAGGCGCCCGACGCGAGTCTGTTCCGGCTCGGCCATTCGACGCTGCTGCTGAAGCTGGCCGGCGAGTTCTGGCTCACCGACCCGGTGTTCTCCGAGCGCGCGTCGCCGGTGCAGTGGGCCGGCCCGAAGCGCTTCCATGCACCGCCGATCGACATCGACGCGCTGCCGCCGATCAAGGGCGTGATCCTGTCGCACGACCACTTCGACCACCTCGACCATGACGCCATCCTGCAGCTCGCGCCGAAGGTGGAGGTGTTCGTCACGCCGCTGGGCGTCGGCGACCGCCTGATCGCCTGGGGCATTGACGCCTCGAAGGTGCGCCAGCTCGACTGGTGGCAGCAGACCAGCGTGCACGGTGTGCAGTTGGTGGCCACGCCGGCGCAGCATTTCTCGGGCCGCAGCCTGCGCGACGGCGACAGCACGCTGTGGGCCTCGTGGGTGATCGTCGCCGGCGACCTGCGGCTGTTCTTCAGCGGCGACACCGGCTACCACGCCGACTTCAAGACCATCGGCGACCGCCTGGGCCCGTTCGACGTGACGCTGCTCGAGACCGGCGCCTATGACAAGCAGTGGCCCGAGGTCCACATGCAGCCCGAGGAGACGCTGCAGGCCCACCTCGACCTGCGCGGGCGCTGGCTGATGCCGGTTCACAACGGCACCTTCGACCTCGCGATGCACCCGTGGCACGAGCCCTTCGACCGCATCCTCGACCTGGCCGCGACGCATGGCGTGCGGCTGGCCACGCCTGAAATGGGCGAGCGCCTCGCGCTGGATGCGCCACAGCCCGGGAAACGGTGGTGGACCAGCGTGTGAGCGGGGTAGCATCCGCTGATGCGACGACCTGCCCACCTTTCCGCCGTGCTCGCCGGTGCGGCGCTGCTCACCGCCTGCGGTGGCGGCTTCTACGTCGAATGGAGCAACGGCTTCGATGACGACGGCCCGCCGAGCGTGCAGCTGGTCGCGTCGGCGTCGTCGGTGCAGGCCGGCGGCTCGGTGCGGCTGTCCGCGGCGGCCAGCGACCGGAGCGGCATCGACGAGGTGCGCTTCTACCGCCTCGACGGCCTCAGTTCGGTGCTGCTCGGCGGCGACAGTTTCCCGCCCTATGAATGGACGCTGACCGGCCCGACCGACGGCCGCAGCACGGTGCGCGTGTATGCCCGGGCGATCGACAACGACGGGCATGCCGCCGACAGCAGCACGCTGGTCCTGGACGTGACGCCCTGATGCGCCGGCTGCCGCGGGTCCTCACGTTCGTCCTTCCGCTGCTCTTCGCCACCTCGCTCGTCCATGCGCAGCAGGCCGACGCCCCGCCCGCCAAGGTCGAGGCCACGCCGAGCGGCAAGCCGCTGTGGGAGATCGGCGTCGGCGGCGTCGCCGTCAACGGCCCCGACTACCCCGCTGCCGGCACGCGCCATTCGCGCATCGCACCGGTGCCGATCTTCGTCTACCGCGGCGAGCGCCTGCGCGTCGACGAAGACGGCGTGCGCAGCCGGCTGTTCGCCGGCGGGCGCCTCGAGCTCGACCTGTCGGGCGCCGTCGCGTTCAATGCGCGCGACAACGATGCGCGGCAGGGCATGCCGGGCCTCGACTACCTGTTCGAGCTCGGCCCGCAGCTGCGCTGGCGCCTGCCGCTGCAAGACGGGCAACAGATCAGCGCCCATCTGAAGGCACGCGCGGTGTTCTCGACCGACGGGCGCGGCATCGACCGCCATGGCAGCGTCGTCGAGCCCGAGCTGCGCTGGCAGCGCCGCGGCTGGCCCGACAGCGAAAGCCAGGTGCAGTTGAGCGTCGTCAGCACCTGGGCCAGCGAATCGCTGCACGACTACTTCTACCAGGTGGATCCGCGCTACGCGACCGCGCAACGGTCGGCCTATGACGCGACGTCCGGCTACTTCGGCAGCGGGCTGCGCGCCTGGTGGTCACGGCGCATCGCGACCGACACGGTGCTGAGCCTCGGCAGCTCGTTCAACAGCCATCGCGGCGCGGCCAACCGCGCGAGCCCGCTGTTCGAGCGCAGCAACACGGTCAGCTTCGCGGCGGCGCTGATCTGGACGCCGTGGCACAGCGCCGAGCGCGTGCCCTGATCAGAACTCCAGCATCAGGTGGATCACGTGCGAGCCGATGCGTTTTTCAACGCGCGGGATGAACGCGATGCGCGCCGTCACC
This sequence comes from Rhizobacter sp. OV335, assembly GCF_900142965.1. Classification (GTDB taxonomy): domain Bacteria; phylum Pseudomonadota; class Gammaproteobacteria; order Burkholderiales; family Burkholderiaceae_C; genus Rhizobacter. The sequence goes on along the minus strand of NZ_FRCQ01000008.1, from coordinate 157,525 downwards.
CCTTGCACCGTGAACAGTGACATCGTCGGCACGAACAGCGGCTGCACCGCGTGGTCGTAGCCAGTCACGCCGCCCATCGTTACGCCGAAGCGACCGTGCTCCAGCGTGTAGCCGGCGTAGACGCTGTTGCGGCGCAGCGAGTTGTGATACGCGCCAACCGTCCAGTTCTCGTCGCTGCGGTAGTACGCGCCGGGGTTCGAGTTGTTGTAGCGCTTGGCCGGGATGTGCTTGCTCGCGATGTGCAGGCCCCAGGTCTCGGCCGATGCCGCCGGTGCGAAGGCGGCGAGCGACAGCCCGGCCACGGTGGCGAGGCAGGCAGCGAGGAAGGTGCGGGGCAGGAACATGGGGCAGGCTTTCGAACAGGTCTGTCTGTGCTCCTTCTTTTCGACGCCCCGGCGGTCGCACGAAGCCGTCGTTTCGGACCCTGACGCCTGTCTGCGCACAAGAACACGGCATTTGTTGGCGCCCGCACCGGTGGTTACAGCTGGGTTTCATCGGGCTGACACAGGCTGTCAGGCGTCCCCCTAGGTCGCCGGTCAGGCAGCGGCTGACAAGCGTCTCGCCCGGTCCTACAGTCGCGCCGAGGCCGCCACACGAACGGCCCCAAGGGGACACGGCCCATGAAGCCCGACGACGCATCGACATCCGACACTTCACACGCCACTTCGTCCGCGCCGACGCTGCCCGACGACTGGCAGGCGCTGCGCGAGGCCGAACAACTCGCGCTGCAGGCGCGGCGCCGCCGTGCGCTCGGCCTGGCCGACGACGAGACGCATCCGGCGCTGAAGCTGCCCAGCGTCGGCCTCGCGCTGTCCGGCGGCGGCGTGCGCAGCGCGACCTTCGCGCTCGGCCTGCTGCGCGGCCTGGCACAGAACCACGGCCAGCCGAACAGCGAGCGCGCCGACCCGGCCGACCGCTCGCTGGTGGCCGACGGCATGCTGGGTCGCGTCGACTACCTGTCCACCGTCTCGGGCGGCGGCTACACCGGCGCGATGTTCGGCCGGCTCGTCAATGCCTTCGGGCTGCAGCAGGCGCAGGCGCTGCTCGCGCGCAGCGATTCACCGGTGCTGCAATGGCTGCGCCGCAACGGCCGCTACCTGTCGCCGGCCGGTTCGCGCGACATCGGCATCGCGGTCGTCACCTACCTGCGCGCCTGGCTCGCGATCCACACCGAATTCATGTTCGCCTGCATGCTGCTCGGCCTGCTGGTGATCGCGCCGCACCTGTGGCAGCACAGCACGCAGCAGCTCGACCCGCAGGGCTGGGAGCGGTGGTTCACGCCGTGGTGGCCGGTCGCGCTGGCGCTGTGGGCCGCGACCGCGCCGGGGCTCGTCGCCGGCTACTGGGCCGCGCGCGACACGCACGATCCCGATGCACGCGCCGTCGGCCCGGGCTGGCGCGACGTGGTGTTCGTCACCGCGATGGCCTTCGCCGCGTGGCTGCTGCTGCGCGAGCTGCGCAGCGGCAGCACGGTGAACCCGGTGCAGGACGCGCTCGACTGGGCTACCGCGGCCTTGCTCGCGCTGCTGTCGATCGTCGTCGGCCAGCTGTTCGTGCAGGCGCGGCTCGCGCTCGGCCGCGAGCCGCATGCGCTGGCCGTCGCGCGGCTGCGCAACCAGCTGACGCGCTGGCTGAAGGCGGCCACGCTGGTCGTCGTCGCGATCGGCGGGCTCGGCGCGCTCGACCGTGCGAGCTGGTGGGTGCTGGAAGAGCTGCAATCGGGCAACCAGTGGCTGTGGGGCGGTGTCGGCTTCGGCGGCCTGGTGGTGCTGGTGCTGCGCCGGCTCGCGCAGCCGCTGCAGCAGATGGCGGCCGAGGCCGGCGCCCGCGCGCGCGGCTGGCTGCCGCGGCTGATGGACGTCGGCTCGCTGGTCGGCCTGCTCGCGCTGGTGACGGCCTGGCTCGTCATGCTGCAGTGGTTCGTGTTCGCGCCCGACACCTTCAGCGCGCTGCGCGAGGTGCCGGCGTGGATGCGCGCGCTGTTGATCGGCGGGCTGTGGCTCGGTTGGATCGTGCTGACCGCCGGCAATGCGCAGATGGCGAACACCTCGTCGCTGCACAGCTTCTACCGCGCGCGGCTGACGCGGGCCTACCTCGCGGTCGGCAACCCGCGCCGCGGCCTGGTGGCTGGCACCGAGGGTGGCCCGGTCGCGCGCGGCGACGTCACCAGCGTGGTCGACGGCGACGACACCGCGCTCGACAGCTACCGCCCCGAAAGCCGCGGCGGCCCGATCCACCTGGTCAACACCTGCCTGAACCAGACGCGCGACGACCAGAGCGGCCTCTACAACGCCGACCGCAAGGGCACCGCGGTGACGGCCACCTGGCGCGGGCTGGAGATCGGGCCGGACGAGTTCGTTGCGCTGCAGCCGGGCGACGACACCGGCACGCTGGGCCGCTGGATCGCGGTGTCGGGCGCGGCGGCATCGCCGGGCGCCGGCTCGTACACCTCGCGCGGGCTCGCGCTGCTGGTGTACTTCCTCGGCGTGCGGCTCGGCCACTGGGTGCGCGCGCCGCGCGACTCGGCGCAGCTGCGCTGGCTCAGCCGCCTCGCGTGGCGCTTCGCGCCGAAGCCGCTGATGCTCGCGAGCGAGGCCTCGGCCACCTTCTACGGGGTCGAGCGGCCGTGGTGGTACCTGTCGGACGGCGGGCACTTCGAGAACAGCGGCATCTACCCGCTGCTGAAGCGCGAGACCGACTTCATGGTGCTCGCCGACGGCAGCTGCGACGGCGACTACTGCTTCGGCGACATCGAGAACCTGGTGCGCAAGGCGCGCATCGACTTCGGCGCCGAGATCGATTTCTACACCCGCGAAGAGGCCCAGCACCTGTTCAGCCTGGCCGGCAGCGACCTGACGGTGCTGTCGCCGGAGCACATGGCCGACAACCATTCGTCCCGCGGCGTGCTGCTTGCGCGCGTGCGCTACCGCGAGCGCGCCGGTCCGCGCGGGCCGTGGCGCCCCGAGGCGACGCTGCTGGTGGTCAAGCCGAACCTGCACGACGCGCTCGACGTCGACCTGCTGGCCTATGCGCGCCAGCACGAGGGCTTTCCGCACGAGTCGACCGGCGACCAGTCGTTCGACGAGGCGCAATGGGAGAGCTACCACCGGCTCGGCGAGGACTTCGGCCGCGCGCTGCACGACACCTGGCTCGCGCAGCTGCCCGGCTGGCGCAGCCCGGCGCGGCACGGGCTGCGCGTGGCCGCGCGCCTGCGCAGCGCCGACGACGAGGTGGCCGTCGGTTCGAAGACCGAGCCGCTGTGGCGGCGCACCGCGAAGGCCACCGCGCTGACGACGACGCTCGGGGTCGGCGCTTCCGGCACCTTGCTGCTGTCGATGTGGCAGGTGCAGGAGCAGTTGCAGCGCAACCGCACCGACCAGCAGACCGAGGCGCGCGTGCTGTTCACCGAGGTGTCGAAGGCGCTGCAGGATTTCAACGGCCGCTGCCCGAAGGTGGCCGAGCATGTGGTGACGCAGGCCTCGCTGCTGTTCGACCTGCGAGGCAGCCCGGCGATGCGCCCGCTGGAGCGCGCCGGCGTCGAGCGGCTGGCCGGCCGCATCGCCGACGAATGCCGCAAGGATGCCGACCCGAGCGCCGACTGCGTGGCCGCCAGCCAGCGCCTGCGCAACGACCTGTGCGCGGTGGTGCAGAAGCCACCGACCGAGAACACCGCGTTCAGCTACTGGCACCCCGGCACCTCGCCTGACGAGCAGGCGGTGGCGGCACGGCGCGTCTGGCTCGGGCTGACGGGGCGCGCGTCGCAGCTCGCGAGCGCGGCGCACGTCGAGCTGCCGGCCCCGATGCCGCCGGTCGCGGCGGCGCCGGTGGAGTCGCCGCTGAACTCGCCCGAGAAGGCGAACCTGGGCGCCTGCCGGCAGGGCGACGAGCGCAGCACGCTGTACATCGAGATCTACGACGAGGCCTCGCGCGAAGCCGCAAGTGCGCTGCGCCAGGCGATCCAGCAGCAGGCCGACGTGCTGGTGCAGGTGGCGCCGATCGACAACGCGGCGCGCAACGCCGAGCTGCGCCAGCAGCGCCGTCCGGTGCCGTGGCCGGTGCCGACCTTCGTGTTGCACGACCCGGCCGGGCGGGAATGCGCGCTCGCGCTGTCGCGCTTCATCGGCGAGCCGTGGGTCACGCCGACGCGCATCGACGGCGTGTGGATCCGCGAGCGGCGGCGTTCGGCGGTGCCGCGCCCCGGCGTGATCGAGCTGTGGCTGCCGCCGGTGCTGGTGGCGGGGCAGTCGGCAGAGCCTTAGGGTTTCGAAGGCAGGCGCAGCAGGCGGCGCAGGCCCCACACGAACAGCGCCGCCGACAGCGGCAGCCCCAGCGGGTGCCCGATCACCTCGGACAGCCCTTGGCCGTCGCTGCTCGCCATCCACAGCACCCCGCCGTTGAACGCCGCATGCAGCAGCACGCAGGGCCACAGCGAACGCGTGCGCTGGTACGCGAGGCCGAGCACCAGGCCGGTGCTGAAGCCGACGAAGAACTGGTAGACGTTGAAGTGCGCGAGGCCGAACAGCGCGGCCGAATGCACGATCGCGGTGGCCGGCGGGTAGCGCAGCAGCAGCCCGCGCAGCAGCAGGCCGCGGAACAGCATCTCCTCGAGCACCGGCGCCAGCACGCAGGCCGACAGCGTGGCCGCGAACGTGCCGTCGACCGCATGCGCGAACCACTCCGCCTCCCAGGCCGACAGCGGCAGCAGCGCCTGCAGCAGCCAGTCCATCCAGCCGTTCACCGACCACAGCAGCGGCAGCAGCGCGAGCAGCGGCGCGGCGGTGAAGACCAGCGTGCGCAGCGGCGGCGAGGGCGCGTCGTGCAGCAGCTGCGCATGGGTCAGCCCGCGCCACACGAGCAGCGTCGACACGACGACGCCGGTCGCCAGCACGCGCGCCAGCTCGCCGAGCTGCACGTCGCTGAGGGCCAGCGTGTCCTGCAGGTCCGCCAGCACGCCGCCGATCAGCATCTCGACCAGCACGAAGGCGAGCACGGTCAGGATCGCCGCGCCCAGCCCGTAGGGCAGGGTCTCGGGACTGCGCTGGCTCATTCGCCGAGCACCCGCAGGATCTCGCTGCCGTACGCCTCCAGCTTCTTCGCGCCGACGCCGCTGATGTGGCCGAGCGCGTCCAGCGACGACGGCTGGGCGCGCGCCATCTCGGCGAGCGTCGCGTCGTGGAAAATCACGTAGGCCGGCAGCCCGTGCTCGCGCGCCACTTCGGCGCGCCAGGCCTTCAGCGCGGCGAAGCGCAGCAGGCCATCGTCGTCCAGCGGCACCGGCGGCGGCTTGTCGCGCCCGCCCGCCGCCTTGCCGGTCTTGCCCTTGGTGCTGCCGCGCCGCGCCTTCGGTGTCTCGCTGGCCTCGCGCAGCAGCAGCGTCACCTCGCCGCGCAGCACCTCGCGCGCGCTCGGCGTCAGCTCCAGCGTGTTGTATTCGCCTTCGGTGCGCAGGTGGCCGAGCGCGATCAGCTGGCGCAGCACCGTGCGCCATTGCACCTCGCTCAGGTCCGATCCGATCCCGAAGGTCGACAGCGACTGGTGGCGGTACTGCGTCACCTTGTCGGTGGTCTTGCCGCGCAGCACGTCGATCAGGTGGCCGGCGCCGAAGCGCTGGCCGTTGTTCTGGTGGAAGCGGTAGATGCAGCTGAGCGCCTTGCGCGACGGCTCGGTCGCGTCCCAGGTGGCCGGCGGGTGCAGGCAGTTGTCGCAGTTGCCGCAGGGCTCGCTCGCCTCGCCGAAGTAGGCGAGCAGCCGCACGCGGCGGCAGTCGTGCGCCTCGGCGAGCGCCAGCAGCGCATCGAGCTTGGCGCGCTGGCCGCGCTTGAACTCCTCGCCGGCCGGGCTCTCGTCGATCATTCGGCGCTGGTTCACCACGTCGGCCAGGCCATAGGCCATCCAGGCATCGGCCGGCAGCCCGTCGCGGCCGGCGCGGCCGGTCTCCTGGTAGTAGCCCTCGATGTTCTTCGGCAGGTCGAGGTGGGCGACGAAGCGCACGTCGGGCTTGTCGATGCCCATGCCGAACGCGACGGTCGCGACCATCACGACGCCGTCCTCGCGCAGGAAGCGGTCCTGGTGGCGCTTGCGCACGTCGGCGTCCATGCCGGCGTGGTACGGCAGCGCGTTGATGCCCTCGGTCTTCAGCCAGTCGGCGGTCTCGTCGACCTTCTTGCGGGACTGGCAGTAGACGACGCCGGCATCGCCCTCGTGCTCGTCGGTGACGAAGCGCAGCAGCTGGGCGCGGGCGTTGTCCTTCTCGACGATGCCGTAGCGGATGTTCGGTCGGTCGAAGCTGCTGATGAAGACGCGCGCCTGCTGCAGCTGCAGCCGCTCGATGATGTCGGCGCGGGTCAGGTCGTCGGCGGTGGCGGTCAGCGCGATGCGCGGCACGCCCGGGTAGCGCTCGTGCAGCACGTTCAGCGAGAGGTAGTCCTCGCGGAAGTCGTGGCCCCACTGGCTCACGCAATGCGCCTCGTCGATCGCGAACAGGCTCAGCAGCCCGCGCTCGTGCAGCGAATCGAGCTGCGCGAGGAAGCGCGGCGTCGTGATGCGCTCGGGGGCGGCGTACAGCATCACCAGCCGGCCGCTCATCATCTCGCGCTCGATCTTCTGGGTTTCGTCCAGCGTCAGCGTGGAGTTGAGGAACGAGGCGTGCACGCCAGCCTCTTCGAGCGCGCCGACCTGGTCGTGCATCAGCGCGATCAGCGGGCTCACGACCAGGGCGACGCCGCGGCCGGCGCGGTGCCGCGCGATCGCCGGCACCTGGTAGCACAGGCTCTTGCCGCCGCCGGTGGGCATCAGCACCAGCGCATCGCCGTCGCCGTTGACGTGGTCGACGATGGATTCCTGGGCGCCGCGGAACGCGGTGTAGCCGAACACCTCCTGCAGGATCTGCAGCGGTGCGGTGGAGGCTTCGGGGGTCACAGGCGGGGAGGGAGGGCGGGGGCGAGGCCGCGATGTTACTCGGGGCGCTCTTCACGGGTTTCTGGCAACCTTGCGGCTTCACCAGGAGACTGCCGATGACCGACCTCCACACGCCGCGCGCCGAGCAGCTGCGGCAGCTGTTGATTCGCAACTTCGAGACCGCGCCGCGGGTGCGCGAAACGCGCGAGCCGCTGTACGACTCGACCGGCGCGCGCCTGGCCCGCGGCACGGCCGCGCTCAAGCTGGGCGCGAGCGTCGACGTGCTGCCGCCGGGCAAGCGCGGCTGCCCGTACCACTTCCACTATGCGCAAGAGGAGATGTTCATCGTGCTCGAGGGCGAGGGCACGTTGCGCGTGGCCGGCGAGCACCTGGCGATCGCGGCCGGCGACGTGGTCTTCATCCCGCCGGGGCCGGCGTACCCGCACCAGATCATCAACACCTCGGAGGCGCCGCTGAAGTACCTGTCGATCAGCACCAAGGACAGCCCGGAGGTGGTGGAGTACCCCGATTCGGGCAAGTACCTGGCGTCGGCGACGAAGGAGGGCGATCCGTTCGGCTTCGCGCGGATGCACCGGGCCGAGACGGATCTGGAGTACTGGGACGGCGAGCCCTGATCAGCCCTTGCGCTCCTGCGCGTCGGTCTTCTGGCGGTGGATCTTGCGGCTCTGGCGGTTCTCGCTGCGCTGGATGCCGCGCTCCTCGGCGGCACCGACGTGGCCGTCACGGGCGGCGGAGGCTTCCTTGCGGTCGACGTGCGCCTGGCCGCGTTCGAGCTTCGACACCTCGTGGTTCGTCAGCGAGCCGTTCTGCACGCCGGCCTCGACGCGCTTCTGCTGGTTGATGTTGCGCTGCACGTCGGCCTGCATGCGCTCTGACGAGGCCGAGGTCGGGTTGCCCTTCACGTTGTTGCTCTTGGCCGCGGCGATGTCGCCGCTGACCTTGTTCTGCGCGGCGTTCAGGCGCAGCTTCTCGTCGGTGGAGAGCTTGCCGTCCTTCAGCGCCTGCGCCTGCAGGTGGTCGACCTTGCTTTCCTCGCGTTCGAGCTTGCCGGCCTCCTTGGTGCTGAGCTGGCCGCTCTGCAGGCCTTGCTGGATGCGTTCCTGCTGGTTCACGTCGCGCTGGACGCTGCCGGCGGTGGTGGATTGGGCGAAGGCGCCGGCGCTGGCGGCCAGCATCATCGAGCTGATCAGGAGGGTGAACTTCATGGTGGACTCCGGTTCGGGTTGATCTGAATTCGAGAGTGGCGCGACCCTGCAGACGACAACGGGAGCCGGCAGCCGTCGTTGACCCCGGGCCGTGTGAAGTTTCGTTGCCCGGGCGTGACGAGATGCATCCCCCGGGTGGGTGGCCGGCCGGCCGGGTGGTCGGGTCCGCAGCCTCATAATCCGGCATCCCCCCGCAATTTCCCCGTTCTACTTTTCAGGAGCCGCTTTCCATGGCCTCGATCAACAAAGTCATCCTCATCGGCAACCTGGGCCGTGACCCCGAAGTGCGCTACTCTGCCAACGGCGCCGCGATCTGCAACGTGACCATCGCCACCTCGCGCAACTGGAAGGACAAGACCTCCGGCGAGAAGATGGAAGAAACCGAATGGCACCGCGTGGTGTTCTACGACCGCCTGGCCGAGATCGCCGGCGAGTACCTGAAGAAGGGCCGCTCGTGCTATGTCGAAGGCCGCCTGAAGACCCGCAAGTGGCAGGACAAGGACGGCGCCGAGAAGTACACCACCGAGATCATTGCCGACAACATGCAGCTGCTGGGCGGGCGTGACGGCGGCGGTGACGAAGGCGGCGGTGGCGGCGGCTACAGCCGTGGCGCCTCGGGTGGCGGCGGTGGTGGCGGCGATCGGCCGGAGCGCACCGAGCGGGCCGAGCGCCCCGCACCGGCCTCGCGCCCGGCAGCCACCAAGCCGGCCGCGAAGTCGTCGACTGGGTTCGACGACATGGACGACGACATTCCGTTCTGATCGCGTTGTCGGCATGCAGGCGGCCGGCGACAAGCTGGCTGCCTTCGTCGATGCCGTGCGGCGGGCCGACCGTTCAGCCGTTTTGAAGCCTGCATACGCTCCTGTGCAATCCGCGTCGGCCGCCGGCGCCCAGAATGCGCTCAGCCCATCAACCAGGAGCAAGTCATGGCAAAAGTCCTCGTCCTCTACTACAGCAGTTACGGTCACATCGAGACGATGGCCCAGGCCGTCGCCGAAGGTGCGCGCGGCACCGGCGCCACCGTCGACATCAAGCGCGTGCCGGAAATCGTGCCCGAAGCCGTCGCGAAGGCCTCGCACTTCAAGCTCGACCAGGCCGCGCCGATCGCGACGGTCGAAGAACTGCCGACCTACGACGCGATCATCCTCGGCGTGCCGACCCGCTTCGGCAACATGGCCGCGCAGATGAAGAACTTCCTCGACCAGACCGGCCCGCTCTGGTTCACCGGCGCGCTGGTCGGCAAGGTCGGCTCGGTGTTCGCCAGCACGGCGACGCAGCACGGCGGCCAGGAGAGCACCATCCTCAGCACGCACACCGTGCTGCTGCACCAGGGCATGGTGATCGTCGGCCTGCCGTACGCATGGCAAGGCCAGATGAAGCTCGACGAAGTGACCGGCGGCAGCCCGTACGGCGCGACGACGATCGCCGGCAGCGACGGCTCGCGCCAGCCGTCGGCCAACGAGCTGGAAGGCGCCCGCTTCCAGGGCCGCCACGTCGCCGAGATCGCGGCCAAGCTGGCCCGCTGAGCCCGGAATCGTGAAGGGATGACGCGTTAGACTTCCGCCGCAACACGAACGAGCCGCGCGATCACGCGCGGCCGACCCGTCCCGGAGGAACGTCACGATGCGCGCGATGAAATGGTTGCTGGTGCCCCTGGTCCTGGTGGGGCTGGCGGTGCTGTATTTCTTCGGCGCGGTGAACTGGAGCTACTCCGACGGCGAGCGCGCCGGCTGGGTGCAGCAGCTGTCCCGCAAGGGCTGGGTCTGCAAGACCTGGGAGGGCGAGTTGGCCCTGGTGTCGCTGCCCGGCAGCACGCCCGAGAAATTCCGCTTCACGATCTGGGACGAGGCCACCGCCGACAAGGTCAACCTGGTGATGGGCAAGCGCGTCGCGCTGCACTACGAGCAGAAGGTCGGGCTGCCGGGCAGCTGCTTCGGCGACACCCGCTACTACGTCACCGGCGTGCGCGTGCAGGACGAGATCTCGCTCGCACCTGGCGTGATCGTGCCGGTGCCCGCCCAGCCTGCTGCATCGACTCCCCCAGCGGCAGCCTCGAAGCCCTGACGGCGCGGGCGCTCGCCGTCCTCGCACTCGACACGCGGGTCGGGCGGCCTGCCCCGCCGTGGTCGCGTCACTCGATCACGTCATACAACCGCCCGATGAACGACACCTGGTACAGCAGGTTGCCCACCGCGAACACACCATGGAACACCGGGTGGCGGATGACGGCGGCGGCCCCGCACAGCAGCACGTAGACAGCCGCCCGCACGGGGTACTCCAGCCCGAGCTTCGGCAGCAGCGCACTGCCCTTGATCCAGGTGTCGCCCAGGTCGACCACGAAGCTCAGCGCCAGCAGCGCGAAGAACCAGCGGCGGCGCGACAGGAAGTAGTCGCGCCAGCCGTCGTATTCATCGAGGTCGTTCGGGAACAGCACCGCGCACAGCAGGTAGTTCAGCCCGGCGTAGAACAGCACGAAGGCGTAGACCTCGAAGCGCCACACCGCCAGCTGCGCGAGCCGGAACTCCCACCACCAGAAGTGCACCAGCAGCAGCAGCGTCGACGCCGCCCACAGCAGGTGCACCCAGTACGCCTTCTGCCGGCCCGGGTGCTGCACGAACACCGCCAGGCCGGACAGCAGCCGCGCGATGCTCAGGCTCACCACCATGCTGAGCACGATCCGCACATGCAGGAAGACGGCGGGATCGGGAGCGGCGGCCGCCGCGGTCGTCTCCACGGCGCGCGCTAGAACCCGGCGTCGATGAAGACCTGCGGTCCCTGGAAGGTGTAGCGCACCTCGCCACGCGGGTCGCGCCGCGTCTCGGTGAGCTTGTACTGGTCGTAGCGGTAGCCCACGCCGAGCGCGAAGTTGCCGGTGAAGCGGTACTGCACGTTGGCCTGGAAGTTCAGCAGCCGGCCCTTGTGGCCCTTGTAGTCGATCGCGAACGCATCGGCGCGGCCCGAGGCCAGCCAGCTCGGCGCGAACGCACAGGTGCCGTAGACGCCGACGGTCGGCAGCGGCACGGTGTGCGCGGCCTCCTCGCGGCGGACCGCCACGATGCTGCCGTCGACCTGGCCCAGCCCCTCGACGACGAACTTGAAGCGCGTCACGTGCAGCCCGGCGACCGCGCCGGCCTCGGCCTCGTCGGTCTTGTAGAACGAGTAGCCGACACTCGCGCGTGCCACCTTGGAGTCGAACTCGCTGTCGACCGAGCGGCGGCTTGCGCACCGGTGGCGGCGAGCAGCGATGTCAGCAGCAACAGCGGCCCGAAGGCAGTGGCGATCGGACGGCAACGGCGGCAAGGCATGTGGTGGCTCCCCCTTGATGTCGTGAAATCGTTCGCGGTCTGGAGCCTATCCGCGGCCGCCAGACGCGTCAATCGCGCGGGTGAAGGCGGGGACTGGTGTGGGATTCGCCACGTATTGCGCGGACCGCCGCGGCACCGGCCTGCGGACAATGGCGGCTTCTTCCAGAGAGCCTCCCATGCCGCAGTCGACCGGTCCGTCCTCCTCCTCCGTTGCCACGTCGCGCGATTCGCTGATGTCGATGGGGGCCGGCGCGCTGATCGGCGTCATCGTGATGCGCATGGCCGAGCAGCGTGCCGACAGCGGGCTGAGCCTCGCGATGGCGGTGCTGTTCGTCGTGTCGGGCGGCGCGTCGGTGGTGCTTGCGATGCTGAGCCGGCCGCACCGGCTGCCGCCGGCGCAGCGCCGCGGCGAGGTCAAGGGCTGGCTGCTGGCGCTCGGCTTGGGCCTGCTGGCCGCCGTTCAGGTCAGCGCGCTGATCTGACGCGCCGACGCGAGATCACCGGCCGCTGCGCAGCCGCGCGACATCGAGCGGCGACACTTCCGTTCCTGCATTCCCCCATGAGCCGCGCACGTGGCTCAGCACGCTGGCCAGCTCGGCATCGCTGAGCACGGTCGCGAACGGCGGCATGCCGTAGGGCCGCGGGTTCGCCGGCGTCGACGGCGCAAAGCCGCCTTCCAGCACGATGTGCACCAGGTTCGCGGCCGACGCCATCGTCACCGCGCGGTTGCCGGCCAGCGGCGGATAGGCCGGCGCCGCGCCTTCGCCCTGCTTGCCATGGCAACCGACGCAGTGCTGCTCGTAGAGCTTGCCGCCTTGCTCCAGCGCCGCGGCCGAGATCGGCGCGGGCTTCGGCGGGTCCTTCACGTCGTGTGGCGGCAGCGCCTTCAGGTAGGTCGCCATCGCGAGCAGGTCGTCGGCGCTCAGGTGCTGCAGGCTGCCGGTCACCACCTCGACCATCGGTCCGGTGACGCTGCCGCCGCGCGACGCGTCGGCCACACCGTCGTGCAGCAGCGCGACGATCTTCGACAATTCCCAGTCGGCCACGCCGGCCTCGCGCGCATCGTTGAGCGACGGCGCATACCAGTTCTGGATCGGGATCAGCCCGCCGCCGAGCGCGATGCCCGAGCTGGCGCCGAGCGCGTTGCGGCTCGAATGGCAGGCATTGCAATGGCCCAGCCCCTCGACCAGGTAGGCGCCGCGGTTCCAGGCCGCCGGGCGCGTGTCGTCATGCGCCACCGCGCCGGGCCGGAAGAACGCGGCGCGCCACACCGCGAGCGCCGCCTGCGTGTCGTACGGAAAACTCAGCGTGTGCGGCCGGTTCGGCTTGTCGGTGCCCGGCAGGCTGCGCAGGTAGGCGAACAGCGAGTCCGAATCCTCGCGCGTGATGCGGGTCAATTCGGTGTACGGGAACACCGGGTACAGCAGCCGGCCATCGGCCGAGCGGCCGTTGTGCATCGCGCGCCAGAACAGCGCCGAGGTCCAGCCGCCCAGGCCGTGCTGCGGGTGCGGCGTCAGGTTGGGAGCAAAGACGGTGCCGAACGGCGTCGCGATGCCGCGGCCGCCGGCATACGGCACACCGCCGCGCTCGGTGTGGCAGCCGGCGCAGTTGCCGGCGCGGGCCAGGTACTCGCCGCGCGCGACCTGCTGTGCGGTGAAGGGCGCGGTATCGGCGAGCAGTGGCGGCTCGTCGCGGAAGTTCAGTGCCAGCACCAGCGCGACACCCGCCGCGAGCAGCAGCACGAGGACGATCAGCACGCGCTTCATCGGGCGACCTTCGTCACGTTGGACGTCACGTCAGGCACGCCGCCGCAGGCGATCGGCAAGGCCGCCGGCAGCGTCGATGCCGGGTGCGCCGGCTCGGGCACCGGTTGCACTGCCAGCCACTGCGCGATCGCGCCGACCTCGTCGGCCGTCAGCGCCTGCGCCACCTGGGCCATGCAGTCGGGCGCGAGCGCACGCCGCGTGCCGGTGCGCCAGGCGCCCAGCTGTGCCACCAGGTAGTCGCGCGGCAAGCCCAGCAGGCCGGGGATCGCCGGCGCGACGCCGGTCAGCGCGCTGCCGTGGCACTGCGCGCACGCAGGCAGCTTGCGGGCGGGGTCGCCGTCACGCGTCAGGGCTTCGCCGCGCCGCGCGAGCTCGGCCGGCAGCGCGGGCCCCGGTGCCGGCGGCGAGTACGGCAGGTCGAGCGACGAGAAGTACGCGGCGATCTCGCGCAGGTAGGCATCGCTCAGCGGATCGAGCAGGCCGGTCATCAGCGCGTACTGGCGGCGGCCGTCGCGGAAGCCCTGCAGCTGGTGGTGGAGGTAGTCGGCCGGTTTGCCGGCGATGCGCGGGTGGTAGCCGTCGCGTGCGGCGCGGCCTTCCTTGCCGTGGCAGCCGGTGCAGGCCTGCAGGCGTTGCGCGATCGTGTCGGGCACCGGGGGCGCGGCACGGGCACCGAAGACGGTGCCCAGCAGGATCAGGACGAGAAGGAATTTCATCGTGCGGTGCGCGTGGCAGACGAGGCGACGGCGCAGCGCGAGTATCCCCCGCGTCTTCAGCCGCCGGGCTGCACCAGCTTGGACATATTGACCGACGCCCCGTCCGATGCCGCGCCCTGTTCGCGCAGCCCCGCCGCGACGCCTTCGCGGTCGGCGGTCGAGCGGTTCTGGCTCACCTTCCACTTGCCGATCAGCGCGTCCAGCGGGATCTCGATGCCGACGATCGCGCGCAGCATGCCGTCGATGAAGTCGGCCGGCGCATCGGCCACCGCCCACGGCCGCGGCAGCGCGGCCTCGTGCCGCTGCGTCAGCCGCGTCACCAGCGACAGCAGCCACGGTGCGTCCTCGTGCACCTGCAGCCTGCCGCGCGCCTGCACCATCACGTAGTTCCAGGTCGGCACCACCTTGCCGTGCTCGGCCTTGCTCGCGTACCAGCCCGGCGACACATAGGCCTGCGGCCCCTGGAACACCACCAGCGAATCGACGTCGCGGCGCGCCGCCTGCCACACCGGGTTGGCGCGCGCGACGTGGGCGCGCAGCACCGCGCGGCCGCCGTCGTCGTGCTCCAGCAGGAAGGGCACCGGGTTGGCCGACAGGATGGCGTCGGCATCCTGGGTGATGAGCATGCCGAGCGGATGGCTGCGCACCAGCTCGTGCAGCACCTCGGGCCGGGTCTCTTCGAAATGACGGGGCATGTACATCGCGGCTCCTGGGATTCTTCAGTCGACTGCCACCGGCTCGCAGCGCACCTCGGACTTCACCGAGTTCGCGATGAAGCAGTTGGCATGCGCATCGTGGTGCAGCCGCGCCTGTTCGGCGGCATCGGGCCGGCGCTCGCCGCCGTAGCGCACCGCCGGGTGCAGCGTGACGACGGTGACCGCGATCTGCCCTTGCGCGTTCGGCTCCATGATGCCGACCGCCGCATCGCGGTAGTCGTCGACCAGCCAGCCGGCCTTCGCGGCCAGGCCGAGGAACCACAGCATGTGGCAGCTGGCGATCGAGGCGACGAAGGCCTCTTCGGGATCAACGGCCGACGGGTCCGACATCGGCACGCGCACCGAATGCGGGGACGACGAGCCCGACACTGTCGCGCCGCCGTCGAAATGCCAGTCGTGGCGGCGGCTGTAGCGGTTGTCGGTGAAGGGCTGGCCGGCGCGCGTCCAGTGCACCTCGGCGTGGTAGTCGTGCGGCGTGCTCACAGGCGCTCCAGGTACGTGAAGGTGCCGCGTTCGCGCACCTCGGTCGCGGCATCGAGCAGCCCGCGCATCGCGGCGCGGTACAGCGAGGTCGCGAGGCTGATGCGGCGCACGCCGGCTTCTTCGAGCTCGGCGACGCTGAACGACTTGCCCTTGATGCCGACCATGAAGTTCAACGGCTTCGTCAGAGCGCTGCACACGGTGCGCACCGCGGCAAGGTCGGGCAGGCCGGGCGCGAACAGCACGTCGGCGCCGGCGCGCTCGAAGGCCTGCAGGCGGCGGATCGTGTCGTCGAGGTCGGGCTTGCCGCGCAGGAAGTTCTCGGAGCGCGCCGTCAGCACGAAGCCGCCCGGCACGGCACGCGCCGCTTCGACCGCGGCGGCGATGCGCTCGGTCGCGTGGCCGAGGTCGTACAGCGGCTTCGCCTCGTCGCCGCTCGCGTCCTCGATCGAGCCGCCGGCCAGGCCGATCGCGCCGGCGCGGCGGATCGTCTCGGCCGCGTCCTGCGGCGTCGCGCCGAAGCCGTTCTCGAGGTCGGCCGACACCGGCACATCGACCGCCTGCACGATGGCCTGCGCGTGCGCGATGGCTTCGTCGCGCGTCAGCTGGCCGTCGCGCCGGCCGGCCACCGCGGCCGCCGCGCCGCTGGAGGTCGCGAGCGCCGTGAAGCCCAGGCCGGCCAGCGCGCGCGCCGAGCCGGCATCGAAGGCATTGGCGATCACGAAGGCGCGCGGGCCGCGGTGCAGGGCGATGAATCGCTCGATCTTGTCGCTGGTGTTGTCGCTCATGGAGAGGCTCCCGTTCGGTTCCGGATTGGTTCTGCATCGTAGACACTTGCGGGGTTCATCGAGGAACCAATCGACCATGCCCGGAGGAACCAATTCAGCCGCCGCGACGCTGCGCCAGCAGGTCTACCTGCAACTGCGCGGCGCGATCGAGCAGGGCACCTTCGCGCCCGGTGCGCGGCTGCCGCCGTCGCGCGAGCACGCGCTGGCGCTCGGCGTCGGGCGCAACACGGTTCTGTGGGCGCTGGAGCGGCTGCGCGCCGAAGGCTACGTGGTGGCGCGCGTCGGCGACGGCAGCTACGTGGCGCCCGGCCTCGCGGCACTGCGCGGCGGCCGGCGCAAGCTGGCGGCCATCGCGCCGGCGGGGGCGCTGTCGAAGCGCGGCCAGGCCATCGCCGACATCGCGCTGCGCTGGCAGCCGCCGACGCAGGCGCCGGTCGCGTTCCGCATCGGTGCGCCGGCCACCGCCGAGTTCCCGTTCGCGCTGTGGGACCGCCTCGCGCGCGACACCGTGGCGTCGCGCCGCCGGGCCTTGTCGCAGTACACCGACCCGGCCGGCGAGCCGGTGCTGCGCGAAGCCATCGCCCAGTGGCTGCTGGTGTCGCGCGGCATCCGCTGCGATGCGTCGCAGGTGCTGGTCACGTCCGGCTCGCAGCAGGCCATCGACCTGATCGGCCGGCTGCTGCTCGACCTGGGCGACGAGGTGATGGTCGAGGACCCCGGCTACCCGGGCATCCGCGCCAACCTGCTCGGGCAGGGCGCCGTCGTGCGCCCGGTGCCGGTGGATGCCGACGGGCTGTGCATCGCGCAGGGCGCGGCGCGCTGGCCGCAGGCGCGCATGGCCGTCGTGACGCCGACGCACCAGTTCCCGATGGGCGTGCGCATGAGCCTGGCGCGCCGGCTCGCGCTGCTCGAGTGGGCGCGCGCGCGGCGTGCGTGGATCGTCGAGGACGATTACGACGGCGAGTTCCAGTACGGCGCGCACCGCATGCCGGCGCTGTGCAGCCTGCCGCAGTCGGAGCGGGTGCTGTACGTCGGCACCTTCTCGAAGACGCTGCACCCGGGCTTGCGGCTCGGCTTCATCGTGACGCCGCTCGCGCTGGCGCCGGCGTTTGCCGGGGCCAAGGCGGTGACCGATCGGCACAGCCCCGGTGCCGCGCAGGACGTGCTGGCGCGCTTCATCACCGAAGGCCATTTGCTGCGCCACCTGCGGCGCATGCGCGAGCTGTATGCGCAGCGGCAGGCGCTGGTGATCGAGGCGCTGGCGAAGGCGAGCGGGGGTGCGCTGCGGCTCACGCCGAGCGCGCAGGGCATGCACCTGGCGCACGAGGACGAGGCGGGCCGGGCGGACGAGCCGCTGTCGGCGCGGGCGCAGGAGGGCGGCGTGTACCTCGCGACGCTGTCGCGCTACGCGATCGAGGCGCCGCGGCGCGGGTGGCTGTTCGGGTATGCGGGGTACGACGAGGCGGCGCTGCGGGCCGCTGCGCGGACGGTGGGCGCCTTGTTCAGGCGCCCCGTCAATGCAAGGTGATCGGAATGTCCGGCCCCTTGCCCGTCGAGATGGTCATCGCCTGGCGCGTGCTCCAGCCGGTCGACCAGCGCGCGAACTCGGCGGCCGGCATCGGCCGGCCCATGTGGAAGCCCTGGGCCTCGTCGCAGGCCAGTTCGCGCAGCAGCTCCCAGACCTGCGCGTTCTCGACGCCCTCGGCCACCACCGTGAGCCCGAGGCCGTGCGCCAGGTCGATCGTCGAGCGCACGATGCGCGCGTCGTCCAGGTCCTTCTCCATGTTGATCACGAAGGACTTGTCGATCTTCAGCTCGTCCACCGGCAGCCGCTTCAGGTACGCGAGCGACGAATAGCCGGTGCCGAAATCGTCGATCGACAGCCGGAAGCCCAACGCGCTCAGCTTGTCGAGCGTGGCCTGCGCGCGCTGCGGGTCGTCCATGATCGCGCTCTCGGTGATCTCGAGGCAGAAGGCCTCGGCCGGCACCGAATGACGCACCAGCAGCGCGTCGAATTTCTGCGGCAGCTCCGGGTCGAGCAGGTCGCGCGTCGACAGGTTGACCGAGATCGTCAGCGTCTGCCCGCCGTCGTGCAGCCGCTTCCACATCTGCGCGGTCTGCTCGAAGATCCACAGCGTCAGCACCCGGATGAAGCCGGTCTGCTCGGCGAACGGGATGAACTCCATCGGCGGCAGCAGCCCGCGGCGCGGGTGCTGCCAGCGCACCAGCGCCTCGGCGCCGACGACGCGCGCATTGTTGAGCGCCAGCTTGGGCTGCAGGTACAGCCGCAACTCGTCGTGGTCGACCGCGTGGCGCAGCTCGCTCAGCAGCGACAGCGTCTGCGAGCTCGCAGCGTCGAGCGCCGGATCGTAGACCATCGGCCCGTCGTGGTGGCGCTTCGCGATGTACATCGCGACCTCGGCGCGGCTCAGCAGCACGTCGGCGTCGTCGGCGTGCTGCGGCCAGTTCGCGAGGCCCAGGCTCGCGCTGATGTCGACCGTCTGGTCTTCCAGCGTCAGCGCGGCATCGAAGGCCTGCTGGATGCGCTTGGCCACGGTGCCGGTCAGCGCCAGGTCGGTCGCGGGGTCGAGCCCGGCCAGCAGCACCGCGAACTCGTCGCCACCCAGCCGCGCGACCAGGTCGCCGCCGCGCACCGCCTGCTGCGTCAGCCGCTCGGCCACGCCGCGCAGCAGCAGGTCGCCGAAGCGGTAGCCGAGCACGTCGTTGACATGCTTGAAGCGGTCGAGGTCGAGCATGATCACCGACACCGTGCGGCCGGCCTTCCCGGCCGCGACGATCGCGTCGCGCACCGCGTTGCGGAACTGCAGCCGGTTCGGCAGCGCGGTCAGCGGGTCCCAGTAGGCGAGCTTCAGGATCTCGTCCTGCTGCTCGCCGATGTTCTCGCGCATGCGTTCGAACGCGCGGGCCACGTCGCCCAGTTCGTCGCTGCGGTCCAGGCCGCGCAGCGGCGTCGAGTAGTCGCCGGCACCGAGCCGTTCGGCGGCGGTCGCGAGGCGGCGCAGCGGCGTGGTCACGTGGCGCGCGGTCAGCACGCTGCCGATGCCGAACACCAGCACGCTGACCAGCGTCAGCGCGGCCAGCCCCAACTGCAGCTGGCGGTAGGGCGCGACCGCGTCGTCGACCGAGCGCAGCAGCAGTGCCGAGACGGCGGCGCCGTCGTGTTCGGCGAGCATCACGGTGCGGCCGCTGTATTCGTTGTCGAGCAGGCTCAGCGTCATCGCCGCCGAACTGGCGGCTTCGGTGCGGCCGTTCACGCGGTCCAGCGACAGCGCGGCCTGCTTCTCCAGCTGGTCGCGGGTGGCCAGCGGCAGCGTCGAGACGGCGGTGGACCATTTCGCCGACGCGTCGGCGCGCACCTGCAGGCTGACTTGCAGCGACGACAGCGCATGCATGTCGTCGACCAGCCGCTGGTCGATCGGGAACCCCATCAGCACCCAGCCGACGACGACGGGTGCGCGCATCGGCACCATCACCAGCTGGAACGGGCGCTGGCCGAGCACGACGATCTCGCTGGCGCGCTTGGAGGCGAGGGCCCGCGCGGCCAGCCGCTGCGTGACCGGCAGCAGCTCCTGCAGGCCAGGCTGGGCCGCGGCGCGCAGGTGGAATTCGGTGTCGAGCAGCGCGGTGACGGTGGCGCCGATGCGCTCGCCGTGGTTGGCCAGCACCGACGCGATGGTGTCGGCATCGTTGCTGCTGACGGCGGCGCGGAAGCCGTAGTCGGCCGCCAGCAGGCTCGCGCCTTCGGCGAGCTTCTGCGCGTTCTGGTCGAGCACGCGGGTCAGCACGCGTTCGCCGACCTGCAGCTCTTCGGTGATCGAGGCCCGCGCATTGCGGTCGATGCTGGCGCGGATCGCGAAGAAGCTCGCGGCCTGCACCAGCAGCAGCAGCCCGAGGAACAGCACGACGATGCGGGTGCCCAGCGAGCTGCCGATCCAGCGCGGCCACTGGGTCGGGTGCAGCAGGGTGCGCAGCGGGGTCGGCGTCATGGCGCGCTCCCCGCGGCCACCGGCAGCTGGATGACGGCGTTGAGGTCGGCCGCGCCGATCGCGAGCGCCTGCGGCGCCGGCTCCTGGCCGGGCGCGACGCCGGCATGCCAGCCGCGCAGCCGGTAGCTGCCGGGCGGAATGCCGTCGAGGCGCGCGCGGCCGTCGGCGCCGCTGCGGGCGTGGTACGGCGTGTCGACGACGACGACCCAGGCGCTCATCCGGTCATGGATGTTGCAGCCGAGCACCGCGGCACCGGGCTTGTCGAACACCACCGGCGCGTTCGGCACGCCGGCGTAGAGCTTCAGTTCGAAGGTCTTGATCGGCGAGAACGAGTAGACGTGGTGCCGCACGGTGTCGAAGTTCGGGAAGGTGACCGGCGTGCCGACGGTGACGACGGTCAGCGACGGGTGGAACTGGCGCTTGCTCTGCGAGATCTCGACGCCGGCCATCGGCTTGACCGGCAGCTTGCCGCCGGCGGGCTCCAGCATCACCACCGCGTCGGCCAGCGGGCGGCCCGCCGGATCGGCCACCGCGACGCTGACGACGGCGCCGTGCGCGGCGGCGGCCAGCGACAGCGCCGTGGCGCAGAGGCTGTGTCGGGTCAGGGACGGAAGGCGCAAACGCATGGTGGGCGGGAACTCGGGGTCGATGGAAACCGGTGCAGCGAAAGCCGCATCGTCTTCGGATATCGGCGGGCCGTCGACCGACTGAAGCCGACGCTAACCCGGCGGCGCCGCCGAACGTGCACTGCGGCATCCGACGCCCGGCCTGCGCGTGCTTTGCTTCACGCTTCGGGCCGCCGCAGGCGCCGGGTCAGCAAACGCTTACGTTTGGGGTGCGTTGCGTCGTCCGGGTGCGTTTACGCTGTGAACCCCCCGGCTTTGGATATGGATCTTGTCGACCTCCTCACGACGCGCCCGCCTGGTGGCACCCTGGTTGATGTTCCTTGCGGCCTGCGGCGGCAGCGGCGATTCCGGCACGGCCGACGCCGCCACGCCGGCACCGCCCCCCGCGGCCTCCGGCACTTGCGACATCCCCGATTTCAACGCGCAGATGCTGGCGCGCATCAACGCCTTCCGCGCCAGCGCACAGAGCTGCGGCACGTCGGGCAACTTCACCGCCGCGCCCGCGCTGGCCTGGAACGACAAGCTGACGCAGGCCGCCGCGGGCCATTCGCAGGACATGGCGACGAAGAACTACTTCTCGCACACCAGCCAGGACGGCCGCAGCGTCTCCGACCGCGTCGCCGCGGTTGGCTACACCTGGAGCCAGCTGGGCGAGAACATCGCGGCCGGCCAGAACAGCATCGACAGCGTGATGACCACCTGGCAGAACAGTGCCGGGCATTGCGCGAACCTGATGAGCAAGAACTTCACGCAGGTCGGCGTGGCCTGCGTGCCGGGCGCGACCGGTGCCGCCTACAGCCGCTACTGGACGATGGACCTGGGCAAGCCCTGAGCCTGGCTGCGTTTCAGGCGGCGCTCGCGATCACGCCGCCACCGAGGCACACCTCGCCGTCGTACAGCACGGCCGACTGCCCGGGCGTCACGGCCCACTGCGCGCTGCCGAAGTTCAGGTTGAACCCCGCCGCGCTGCCGCCATCGAGTGCACAGCCGGCATCCGCCTGGCGGTAGCGCGTCTTGGCCGCCATCGCGCCCGGAGCCGGCGCCACGCCGGCCACCCAGCTCGCATCGTCCGCCGTCAGCGCATGCGACTGCAGCCACGGATGCTCATGCCCTTGCACGATGTACAGCGTGTTGGCCGCCATGTCCTTGCGGGCGACGAACCACGGCGCGTGCTCGCTGCCGCCCTTCGCGGCGCCCTTGTCCTTCAGCCCGCCGATGCCGATGCCCTTGCGCTGCCCCAGCGTGTAGAACGACAGCCCGACGTGCTCGCCGATCACGCGGCCGCGGTCGTCCTTGATCGGGCCGGGCTTGTTCGACAGGTAGCGGTTCAGGAACTCGCGGAACGGCCGCTCGCCGATGAAGCAGATGCCGGTCGAATCCTTCTTGGCCGCATTCGGCAGCCCGATCTCGGCGGCGATGCGGCGCACCTCGGTCTTCGGCAGCTCGCCGACCGGGAACAGCGTCTTGCTGAGCTGCGCCTGGTTCAGCCGGTGCAGGAAATAGCTCTGGTCCTTCAGCGGGTCCAGCCCCTTCAGCAGCTCGAAGCGGCCGTCGCGCTCGCGCACCCGGGCGTAGTGCCCGGTCGCGATCTTCTCGGCGCCGAGCCGCATCGCATGGTCGAGGAAGGCCTTGAACTTGATCTCGGCATTGCACAGCACGTCGGGGTTCGGCGTGCGGCCGGCCTGGTACTCGCGCAGGAACTCGGCGAACACCCGGTCCTTGTAGTCAGCCGCGAAGTTCACATGCTCGATCTCGATGCCCAGCACGTCGGCCACGCTCGCGGCGTCGAGGAAGTCCTGGCGCGTCGAGCAGTACTCGTCGTCGTCATCGTCCTCCCAGTTCTTCATGAAGATGCCGATGACCTCGTGCCCCTGCTGCTTCAGCAGGTGGGCACTGACGGCGGAATCGACGCCGCCGGACAGCCCGACGACGATGCGTTGCTTCTTCACTTCGATGGGACCGCAAAGACCGACTCGTCGGTCGTGATGAGGGACAGCGGGAGGTTCACGCCCGCCAGGTGGTCGTCGACGCAGCGCAGCAGCAGCGGGCTGCGGTGCCGGTGCACGCTCGCGCGGATCTCGTCGGGCGTCATCCACAGCGCCCGCACGATGCCGGTGTCGAGCGCGCGCGACAGGTCGGGCTCGCCGACCGTGCCGCGGAATGCGATGCGCAGGTAGGTGGTGTCGCGCCCGGCCTCGCGCTCGGTGCCGGCGCGCTGCGAGCGCGACAGGTAGATGCCGACGATGCCGGTCGGCACGAACGCGCGGGCGGTTTCCTCGAGCGCTTCGCGCACCACGCCTTGCAGCGGCGATTCGCCCGGGTCGACGTGGCCGGCGGGGTTGTTCAGGCACAGCCCGTCGGACGTGTGCTCCTCCACCAGCAGGAAGCGGCCCAGGTGTTCGACGATCGCGGCAACGGTGACGCTGGGTTTCCAACGGGAGGACATCCGGCGGATTTTAAGGGCGGGTGTTGTGGCCCTGCATCGCGTGAGGGCGTGTGCCGGTTGTGAGCGCGAAAGCTTTGTGTAAGCTCTCGCGCCAGTTACAGCACAACCTGCAGCACAACAACATACCCGAGGAGTCCGCCATGTTGATAGGGGTCCCGCTGGAAACAGCGGCTGGGGAAACGCGCGTTGCCGCGACTCCGGAGACGGTCAAGAAGCTCAAGGCGCAGGGCCATGTGCTGCGCGTGCAGTCGGGGGCGGGCATCGCCGCCAGCGTCACCGACGAGGCCTATGCGACAGCCGGCGCCGAGATCGTCGACCGGGCCGGGGCCTTCGGTGCCGAGCTGGTGCTGAAGGTGCGTGCACCGTCGGTGGACGAGCTGCCGCTGCTGAAGACCGGCACCGCGCTGGTCGGCATGCTGAACCCGTTCGACCGCGACGGGCTGCAGCGCCTCGCCGAGGCCGGGCTCACCAGCTTCGCGCTCGAGGCCGCGCCGCGCACCACACGGGCGCAGAGCATGGACGTGCTGTCGTCGCAGGCCAACCTGGCCGGCTACAAGGCAATCATGATCGCGGCCGACCGCTACCAGCGCATCTTCCCGATGCTGATGACGGCGGCCGGCACCGTGAAGGCGGCGCGCGTCGTGATCCTCGGCGTCGGCGTGGCCGGCCTGCAGGCGATCGCGACCGCGAAGCGCCTGGGCGCGGTGATCGAGGCGAGCGACGTGCGGCCTTCGGTGAAGGAGCAGGTCGAGTCACTGGGCGCGAAGTTCATCGACGTGCCGTACGAGACCGCCGAAGAGAAGGAAGCGGCCGAGGGCGTCGGCGGCTATGCGCGGCCGATGCCGCAGAGCTGGCTCGATCGGCAGAAGGTCGAGGTGGCCAAGCGCGTCGCCGCGGCCGACATCGTCGTCACCACCGCGCTGATCCCGGGCCGGGCCGCGCCGGTGCTGGTCACCGAGGAGATGGTGAAGGCGATGAAGCCGGGCTCGGTGATCGTCGACCTGGCTGCCGCGCAGGGCGGCAACTGCCCGCTGACCGAGGCCGGGAAGATCGTGGTCAAGCATAGCGTCACGCTGGTCGGCGAGACCAACCTGCCGGCGCTGGTGGCGGCCGACGCGAGCGCGCTGTATGCGCGCAACGTGCTCGACTTCCTGAAGCTCGTGCTGACGAAGGAAGGCACGTTCCACGTGCCGATGGACGACGACATCGTCGTGGCCTGCCTGGTCTCGAAGGACGGCAAGGTGCAACGTGCCTGACGCGATGCGCGTGCCGGGCCGTGCGTTGCTCTGCGCGATGCTCGCACTGTCGGTGTGCGGCGTGAGCCTCGCGGCCGACGACGTGTCGGTGCGGGTCAACGTCGGCCGGCGCTCGATGCTGCTGCCGGCGGGCTACACGGCCACCGGTGAACGGCTGGAGGCCAGGAACAGCTCCGTCGGCGTGAAGGATGTCGAGCGCGTGCTGACGAGCATCACGACGCCCGCAGGACGCAGGCTGGTGCTGCTGTTGCAGGCGGTCGACGCCGCGGGCCTGTTCCAGTGGGACTTCAAGTGCAGCCGCCTGAAGTCGGACGAGCTGCAGTTCGTCTACAGCCCGGTGCACTCGATGCGCGACGAATGCGTCGTCGTCGTCGGCCCGGTCGAGCTCGCCGGCGTGCTGCAGGAGGTCGTGCCGGAGTTGAAGGCGTCGCAGGCGCTGCTGGACGAGGCGGCCGTCGGCTACCTCGTGCGTGCGCAGTACGCGGCGCAGACCGGCTCGATGCTGTCGGCCCTGGTGTTCGTGCCCGAGCCGTTCTCCGGCGCCGTGCCCGGCGGCAAGCGGCCGGCCAACGATTCCGGCCTGCCGGACGAGGTCGTCGCCTGGGCGCTGAACCTGGGCCGCGAGGTGCAGGCCGGCGTGCGGTCGTTCAGCGGCGACTGGCAGCTGCCCCCGATCAACGAGAAAGAGTGAGGAGAAGACCATGGATCCCGTGAGCCATACCCTGACCAACCTGATCATCTTCGTGCTGGCGATCTACGTCGGCTACCACGTGGTGTGGACCGTCACGCCGGCGCTGCACACGCCGCTGATGGCGGTGACGAACGCGATCTCGGCGATCGTGATCGTCGGCGCGATGCTCGCCGCGGCGCTCACCGAGACGACGCTCGGCAAGACGATGGGCGTGCTGGCGGTCGCGCTGGCGGCCGTCAACGTGTTCGGCGGCTTCCTCGTGACGCGGCGCATGCTGGAGATGTTCCGCAAGAAGGAAAAGAAGGCGATCGCCGTGGTGCCGAAGGAGGGCTCGCAATGAGCATGAACCTGGTGACGCTGCTGTACCTGGTGGCCAGCGTCTTCTTCATCCAGGCCTTGAAGGGCTTGTCGCACCCGACCACGTCGATCCGCGGCAACCTGTTCGGCATGGCCGGCATGGCGATCGCGGCACTGACCACGGCGGCGCTGATCGTCAAGCTGGCCGATGGCAACGCGCTCGGCCTCGGCTGGGTGCTGCTCGGCCTGCTGGTGGGCGGCACGGCCGGCACGGTGATGGCCAAGCGGGTCGAGATGACCAAGATGCCGGAGCTGGTCGCCTTCATGCACAGCATGATCGGCCTGGCCGCGGTGTTCATCGCGGTCGCCGCGGTGGCCGAGCCGCATGCGTTCGGCATCGTCGCGAAGGGCGAGCCGATCCCGGCCGGCAACCGGCTGGAGCTGTTCCTCGGCGCGGCGATCGGGGCGGTCACCTTCAGCGGCTCGGTGATCGCGTTCGGCAAGCTGTCGGGCAAGTACAAGTTCCGGCTGTTCCAGGGCGCGCCGGTGCAGTTCGCGGGGCAGCACGTGCTGAACCTGCTGCTGGGCCTCGCGACCGTCGGCCTGGGCCTGGTGTTCGTGTTCACCGAGAGCTGGCCGGCCTTCTTCGGCATGCTGGCACTGGCCTTCGTGATGGGCGTGCTGATCATCATCCCGATCGGCGGGGCCGACATGCCGGTGGTGGTGTCGATGCTGAACAGCTACTCCGGCTGGGCGGCGGCGGGCATCGGCTTCAGCCTGAACAACAGCATGCTGATCATTGCCGGCTCACTGGTGGGGTCATCGGGCGCGATCCTGAGCTACATCATGTGCAAGGCGATGAACCGCTCGTTCTTCAACGTGATCCTGGGCGGCTTCGGCGGCGAGGCCGGCACGGTGGCCGCCGGCGCGCAGGCGCAGCGCAGCGTGAAGAGCGGCAGCGCCGACGACGCGGCCTTCGTGCTGGGCAATGCCGAGACGGTGGTGATCGTGCCGGGCTACGGGCTGGCGGTGGCGCGCGCGCAGCATGCGGTGAAGGAACTGGCGGCCAAGCTGACGGCCAAGGGCATCACGGTGAAGTACGCGATCCACCCGGTGGCCGGGCGCATGCCGGGGCACATGAACGTGCTGCTGGCCGAGGCCGAGGTGCCGTACGACCAGGTGTTCGAGATGGAGGACATCAACGGCGAGTTCGGCCAGGCCGATGTCGCGATCATCCTGGGCGCGAACGACGTGGTGAACCCTGCGGCGCACATCAAGGGCAGCCCGATCTACGGGATGCCGATCCTCGAGGCCTACAAGGCCAAGACGGTGATCGTCAACAAGCGCTCGATGGCGGCGGGCTATGCCGGGCTCGACAACGAGCTGTTCTACATGGACAAGACGATGATGGTGTTTGGGGATGCGAAGAAGGTCGTCGAGGACATGGTGAAGGCGGTCGAGTAGCGGCTGGGTCGCTGGTCGGCGCGCCTTTGCGATACGACGGCTCTGTGCGTACACAAGCCTCCGTTCGCCCTGAGCAGGGACCGAGCTTGTCGAGGGCCCGTCCGTCGAAGGGTTGTGCCCGGCGCGCGCAGGGCCTTCGCCAAGCTCAGGTCCTTCGGCAGGCTCAGGATGATCGGGCCCTTCGACAAGCTCAGGGCGAACGGTGTTTCCTTGCCAACAGGCCCCGCACCCCCCGCCCGCGCCTTCGCTCGCGCCAATGGCGCCCCGAGACCCTAAGCGTCGACCAGGTCCACGTACTGGATGTTGATGTTCTTGATCTCGCTGAACTTCACCGCGAACGTGTCGCCCGGGATCGGCGTCAGGAACTCCGGCTCGGCCGTGCCGGCGAAGTCGGGCACGACGCCGCGGAACGCCGAGGCCAGCACGAGCGCATCGGGCGCCTTGGTCTTCTCGTCGAACGAGAAGTAGCTCAGGATCCCGCTGTACAGCACCGGTGATTCACCCACCTGCACCAGCAGGTCGACCACCACCGTGCGCCCGTCCCGGTTCGAGCGGTTCTCGCCGGTCAGGATGTAGTGCCATGGCGGCTTGAAGCGCAGGAAGCGGTGGCGGATGTCCAGCCCGCGGCGCTCGATCGCCGTGTTGATGGCCAGGCCCGCCACCAGCGGCAGCGTGAAGATGCTGATGAAGTAGACCGCGTTGAACCACAGCGCGCCGCCGATCGCCGCTTCGGCCGCGAGATACGGCGCGGTTGCGTTGTTCAGCGTCAGCAGCGCAAAGAAGTCGCGCGCCGCCGGCTGGCAGGCACAGCCGCCGAGCAGCGCCCACGCATGGATCGCCAGCAGCCACCCGGTGTGCAGCAGCGCCGACACCAGCACCGCGGCAATCGCATGGCCGGTCATCGAGCCGGAGATCACCGGGATCTCGCCGTTGTCGCGGATCTTGCCGGTCACCGCCAGCACGAAGATCGCGCCCGGCAGGTAGATCAGCAACAGCAGGAAGGCCTGGAACGCGAAGTTCAAGATTTCTGGGCGGCCGGAGGCGTCGCGGGAAGCACCCGCAGGTGCACGACCTTGCCGGTCGCGTCTTCAAGCTCGATCCTGCGGCCTTCGTCCTTCTGCGGACGGCTGGCGATCAGCTGGCGCCGGTACTCCTGGCGCTTCTGCGGGTCGCTCAACAAGGCCCGGACCACCGGATTGATGTTGACACTGGGCATGCCCCGAAATGTACGGTCAAACGGGCGATGCCGCGAAAAACCGCCGTGTCGGTGGAACCATCACACGGTGGACGTTACACAAGGCGGTCTCCAACCATTGATTCACGGCGGGATGTCCCGCATTCTTGGGGTGCTGGCGAGTGCACCCGAAACCTCCAGCAGAGGAGAGCAGCCATGAACGTCTTTCTGGGGCTGAAGACCAGCCCCGAATTGTTGAGCAAGCTGAAGCAGACCGTGGGGCGCAAATCGTCCGCGGCAGAAATCCTGGAACAACGGGTTTCGTTCGTCTTCGGGTCGTTGAAGCCCGGCAGTGGCATCACGCGCGAGAGGGTTCGCCAGATCCTCCTCGAACACGACGGACGCGTGGACAAGACGTGATCTTGTTCGACCTGGTGGGGGACGACGAGGATCACCCCACCTACAAGACACTGACCGTCGAGAACGGCAATCGTCAGTACAGCTTCTTGAAGTCTGTCGTGGAGGCCAGCCTCGCGGTTGGCCGTCCATTCCTGTCGTCGCAGGTGCTCAAGGCACTGAATTTCCAGGCGATTGCCTGCCTGCATGCCTACGCCGGCGAATACAGGCCCTGCCAGGTTCTCGTCGGCGAACACGAGCCTCCACCGCACTATCGGGTTCAAGCGTTGATGGATGACTTTGTCAACACGGTCAATCGGGAGTGGGAGATGGCAGATCCCGTCGGTCTCGCCGCTTTCGTCCTGTGGCGATTGAATTGGGTTCACCCGTTCATCAACGGCAACGGGCGTACCGCGAGAGCGGCGTGCTATTTCGTGCTGTGCGTCAAGGCGCAGCAGTGGTTGTCCGGCGCCACCATTCTTCCGGAGCTCATCAGCCGGGAGCGCCAGCGCTACGAATTCGGCCTGCGGCATGCTGACGAATCCACGGTCACCGGTGCCGTTGACTTGGCCCCGTTGCATGAGCTCCTGGTCGACTTGCTGAAAGAGCAGATCGCCGGCGCATCGTCAGCCACGCCATAGCACCGCGTCTTGCGTCGGACGCTGGTCGTCAGCCCGCTGGTGCTGCCAGCACCGTGGCCACCTCCGCCGCCGAACGCACCCCCAGCTTCGCGTACACCCGCGCCCGGTGCACCTCCACCGTCCGCACCGACACGTGCAGTTCATCGGCGATCACCTTGTTCAGCTTGCCGGCCGCCACGCGCAGCATCACCTCGTGCTCGCGCTCGGTGAGGCTCGACAGCCGCGCCTGCCGCTCGGCCACCTGGGCGCCCTGGCGCTGCATCGCGGCATCGACCGCCAGCGCCTGCGTCACGCGGTCGGCCAGCGCGTTGTCGACGTACGGCTTCTCGAGGAAATCGAACGCACCCTTCTTCAGCGCCTCGACCGCCATCGGGATGTCGCCATGCCCGCTCAGGAACAGCACCGGGTTGCGCAGCCCGCGCGCGATCAGCTCGTCGTGCAAGCGCGGGCCCGACATCGGCTCCATCCGGATGTCGAGCAGGAACACGCCGGGCAGCGGCCTCGGCGCGGCGTCCAGCGTCGCGAGCAGCGCCGGGCCGCTGCCATGCGGCCGCACGTCGAGGCCGTGCGACGACAGCAGGAAGCCGAGCGCATCCAGCACCACCGCCTCGTCGTCGACCAGGTAGACCACGCCAGCGCTCGTGCCAGGGTTCATGTGCCTTCCTCCGCCGAGAGTTCCGAAGCCGACAGGTCCACCGGCAGCGTCAGCGCGAACACCGCGCCGCCGCCCGCTGCATCGGTCGCATCGAACATGCCGTGGTGCGCCTCGATGATCGAGCGGCAGATCGCCAGGCCCATGCCCATGCCTTCTGCCTTGGTCGAGAAGAACGGCGCGCACAGCGCCTCGATGCCGAGCCCGCCGAGCCCCGGGCCGTTGTCGCGCACGTCGATGCGCACGAAGCGGCCGTCGGCACTCAGCGAGCTGCCGGCCACGATGCGGCGCTCGCCCGCCTGGTGGGCCAGCGCATCGCCGGCGTTGCGCACCAGGTTGATCACCACCTGCTCGATCAGCACCGCATCGGCCACGATCACCGGCAGCGCCGCATCGAGCTGCAGCAGCACCTGCACCTGCTGGCGCTGCAGCTCGCGCCGCAGCAGCGCGACGCCGCCCTCGATCACCGCGTTCAGCGCGCACGGCTCCAGCCGCGGCTCGCGCCGCGTCAGGAATTCGCGGATGCGCTGCACGATCGCGCCGGCATGGGCTGCCTGTTCGCCCAAGCGCTTCAGCGCCCGCATCACCACCGGGTCGGGCGACGGCAGCTTCTGCATCGAGTTCATCACGCCGGCGTTGTAGCTCGCGATCGCCGTCAGCGGCTGGTTCAGCTCGTGCGCCAGCGTCGACGCCACCTCGCCCAGCATCGTCAGCCGCGCATGGTGGGCCATGGTCTCGGTTTGGCGGCGCTCGCGCTCCTCGAGCCGGCGCCGTTCGGTCATGTCGAGGATCGAGCCCATCCAGCCGATGTGCACGCCGCGCGCGTCGACCAGCGGCGCCTCGAACACCATCACGTCGAACAGCCGCCCGTCGCGCTGCCGCCAGCGCGCCTCGTAGCCTTCGCGCGGCGCCTGGCCGGCCATGTTGCGCAGGTGGCGCTGCATGATCTCCTCGTGCGAGTCGGCCGGCCAGTACGGCATCGGCGGCAGCAGTCCGACCAGCTCGTGCGGCTCGTAGCCCACCATGTCGGCGAGCGTGCGGTTCACGTAGACGAGCCGGCCTTCGAGGTCGCGGGCGCGCAGGCCGACGGTCAATGAATCCTCCATCGCCTGGCGCCATGCGGCCTCGGTGCGCCACGCCGCCTCGGCGCGCGACACGCCGTGCATCTGCCGGCGCAGCATCCAGGTGATCGCGGCGATCAGCGCGACGAAGCCGGCCACCATCGCGACCGGCAGGCCGTGGTACCACGGCGGCACCACGTCGCGCGCGGTCAGCTCGAGCCAGCTGTCGGCCAGCGCCGGCGCCATGCTGATGCGCCAGCTCTGCCGTCCGTCCAGCGGCCGGTCTTCGGTGGTCGATGCGATCACCGCATCGAAGCCGTCCAGCAAGCGCACGTCGTACTTGCGCGCCAGCCACCACGGCACCGTCTGGCGCAGCATCTCGCCGGGCGAGTAGCGGGCCACCAGCGTGCCGCCGGACGCGAGCGGCGCCGACAGGTGGGCCGACAGGCCGGGGCCGCTGCGCGCGCCGTCCGGGCCGTCGGGCAGCTGCGCGACCAGCCGGTTGGCGGCATCGAGCCAGGTCAGGCTGATCCAGAAACGGTGCAGGCCCTGCTGCGCCTCGGGCAAGGTCGCGAGCGCCTGCGGGCCGGTGCTGCGGTGGTCGAGCCGCGTCGCGACATCCTTCAGCAGCAGCGACTCGCGCTCGATGCGGGCGCTGGCCTGTGTCTCCAGCGACAGCGCGTCGGAGACCAGCGCGGTGCGCTGCTCCTCCAGGTCGGCCTGCTCGGTGGCGCGCAGCCACAGCAGCACGCCGGCCACGAAGACCAGCGACAGCAGCAGCGGCAGTGCCCACAGCCCGCGCCGCGCCGGCGGACGCGGCGGCAGCGCGAGCGCAGGGTGGCGGGGCGGATCGGCCGGTGCGGACATGGCGCGAAGTCTAGGTTGGCAGGCGGCGGGCGGGCCGATCGCGGGTGATCTGCGGCACCGAAATGTGGAACTCCACAACTACCCGCGCTCCGGGCCGCCGACCAGAATCCCGCCGCAGTACAGACCATCCGGAGACAAGACATGACGCATTCCACAACGCGGTCGATCACGCGCCGCAGCGCGCTCGCCGCCGCCGCATTGGCCGTGGCCGCCCCGACCACCTTCGCGCAGGCGCCCATCGTCATCAAGTTCAGCCACGTCGTGGCCCCCGACACGCCCAAGGGCAACGGCGCGCAGCGCTTCAAGGAACTGGCCGAGCAGCGCAGCGGCGGCCGCGTGAAGGTGGATGTCTACCCGAACAGCCAGCTCTACAAGGACAAGGAAGAGATGGAGGCGCTGCAGCTCGGCTCGGTGCAGATGCTCGCGCCGTCGCTCGCCAAGTTCGGCCCGCTGGGCGTCAAGGAATTCGAGGTCTTCGACCTGCCGTTCATCTTCAAGGACCAGGCGGCGTTCCGCGCGGTCACCGAGGGCCAGGTGGGTGCCGACCTGTTCAGGAAGTTGGAGCCCAAGGGCGTCAAGGGCCTCGCGTACTGGGACAACGGCTTCCACATCATGAGTGCCAACAAGCCGCTGCACAAGGTGGCCGACTTCAGGGGCCTGAAGATGCGCATCCAGAGCTCGAAGGTGCTCGATGCCGAGATGCGCGCGCTCGGCGCGGTGCCGCAGGTGATGGCCTTCAGCGAGCTGTACCAGGCGCTGCAGTCCGGCGTGGTCGACGGCTGCGAGGGCGTGCCGTCGAACTTCTACACGCAGAAGACCTACGAGGTGCAGAAGCACACGACGATCTCGAACCACGGCCACCTGGCCTATGCGGTGATCGTCAACAAGAAGTTCTGGGACGGGCTGCCGGCCGACATCCGCACCATCCTCGAAGGCGCATTGAAAGAGGCGACCGCGTTCGCCAACGACATGGCGACCAAGGAGAACATCGACGACCTCGAGAAGATGCGCGCGAGCGGCAAGACCACCATCTACACGCCGACGGCCGCTGAGCTCGACGAGTGGAAGAAGGCGCTGATGCCGGTGCACAAGGAAATGGCGTCGCGCGTGGGCCAGTCGACCATCGACGCGGTCTACAAGGCGGCCGGCTTCGTGCCGGCGAAGTAGGCCCGCCATGGTCGCGCCGGTGCTGCGGTCCGTGAACCGCTTCCTCGACCACCTCGAGGAATGGCTGATCGCCACCCTGATGGGCGCGGCGACGCTGCTGATCTTCGTCGCCGTGGTGCACCGCTATGCGGCCGCCGCGCACTACCCGCCCGTGTTGCAGCCGGTGCAGGATTTCCTGCTCGGCCTGAACCTCAGCTGGGCGCAGGAGCTGTGCATCTACATGTTCGTGTGGATGGCGAAATTCGGCGCGGCCTACGGTGTGCGCCACGGCACGCACGTCGGCGTCGACACGCTGGTGCGCGCGCTGCCGCCGGCGCAGGCACGCTGGCTGACGCTGGTCGGGCTGCTCGGCGGCGTGGTCTTCACCGGCGTGGTCGGCACGATGGGCGCGGTGTTCGTCTGGGACAACGGCTTCCACCACGCGCTGTTCACCACCTTCGGCTGGGATGTGGGCGACGTGCCCGAGGGCCCGACCTCGCCCGACCTGGAGGTGCCGACCTGGATCCCGTACGCCTGCATTCCGCTGGCGTCGTACCTGATGTGTTTCCGCTTCCTGCAGGTGATGTGGGCCTTCTGGCGGCGCGGCGAGCTGCCGCACCATGAGGTCGCGCACGTGGAAGGCCTGGACGACGAAGCCGGAGTGGCCGCATGAACGCCTTGATCATCTTCGGCCTGCTGGTGCTGCTGATGCTGACCGGCATGCCGGTCTCCATCGCGCTCGGCCTCACGGTGCTGGGTTTCTTCTTCGGCATGACCAACGAGCCGATCGCGTCGATCGGGCTCAAGCTGTTCTCGGGGCTCGAGAAGTTCGAGATCATGGCGATCCCGTTCTTCATCCTGGCCGGCAACTTCCTGACCAACGGGGGGGCGGCGCGGCGGATGATCCACTTCGCGTCGACGATGGTCGGGCACTTCTACGGCGGGCTGGGGCTCGCCGGCGTGCTGGCCTGTGCGCTGTTCGCGGCGATCTCGGGCTCGTCGGTCGCCACGGTGGTCGCGGTCGGCACCATCCTGCTGCCGGCGATGCAGAAGGCCGGCTACCCGAAGCGCTTCTCGGCCGGCGTGATCACCACCTCGGGCGCGTTGGGCATCCTGTTCCCGCCGTCGATCAACCTGGTGATCTTCTCGATCGCCACCAACGGCATGAACGCGACCGGGCCGGACGGCCAGCCGGTGGCGACCGCATCGGTCGGCGATCTGTTCATCGCCGGCGTGCTGCCCGGGCTGCTGCTGTCGCTGCTGCTGGGCGTGACCACCTGGTACCGGGCGCGCAAGTTCGACTACCCGCGGCTGCCGCGCGCCAGCTGGGGCGAACGCTGGAAGGCCTTCCGCGACGCGTTCTGGGGCATCGCGCTGATCGTGATCGTGATCGGCGGCATCTACTCCGGCATCTTCACGCCGACCGAGGCGGCGGCCATCGCGGCGGTGTATGCCTTCGTGATCTCGGTCTTCATCTACAAGGACCTGAAGCTGCGCGACGTGCCGAAGGTGCTGCGCAACGCGGCCGCGATGAGTTCGATGCTGCTGTACATCATCACGAACGCGGTGCTGTTCTCGTTCCTGCTGACCTCCGAGCAGATCCCGCAGTCGATGGCGGCGTGGATGACGGGGCAGGGCTTCGGCGTGGTGGTGTTCCTGCTGCTGGTCAATATCATCCTGCTGGTGGCCGGCAATTTCATGGACCCGTCGGCGATCGTGCTGATCATGGCGCCGATCCTGTACCCGGTGGCCTGCAAGCTGGGCGTCAACCCGATCCACCTGGGCATCCTGATGGCGGTCAACATGGAGGTCGGCATGTGCCACCCGCCGGTCGGGCTGAACCTGTACGTCGCGTCGGGCATCAGCAAGATGGGCATCACCGAGCTGACGATCGCGGTGTGGCCGTGGCTGCTGACGATGATCGGGTTCCTGATCCTGGTGACGTACTGGCCGGCGTTGTCGCTGACGCTGCCGCACCTGCTGGCGCGCTGATCACGTCACGGATCTACATCACCGCACCGAACTGCCACGGCACGAATTCGTTCTGGCCGTAGCCGTGGCGCTCGCTCTTGGTCAGCTCGCCCGACGCGGTCGCCAGCATCTGCTGGAAGATCGCCTCGCCCAACTCACCAATGGTCGCGCTGCCGTCGACCACGCTGCCGCAGTTGATGTCGATGTCGTCCTGCTGGCGCAGCCACAGCGCGGTGTTGGTCGACAGCTTCAGCGACGGTGAGGGTGCGCAGCCATAGGCCGAGCCGCGGCCGGTCGTGAAGCAGATCAGGTTCGCGCCGCCGGCGACCTGGCCGGTCGCGCTGACCGGGTCGTAGCCGGGCGTGTCCATGAAGACGAGGCCGTGCGCGGTGACCGGCTCGGCGTACTCGCACACGTCGACCAGGTTGGTGGTGCCGCTCTTCGCGATCGCGCCCAGCGATTTCTCGAGGATGGTCGTCAGCCCGCCGGCCTTGTTGCCGGCCGACGGGTTGTTGTCCATCTCGGCATGGTTGCGGGCGCAGTGGTCTTCCCACCAGCGCAGCCGCGCGAGCAGCTTGCCGGCGACCGCGGGCGACACCGCGCGCCGCGTCAGCAGGTGCTCGCCGCCGTAGATCTCGGGCGTCTCCGACAGGATCGCGGTGCCGCCGTGGCGCACCAGCAGGTCGACCGCCGCGCCGAGCGCCGGGTTCGCGCTGATGCCGGAGTAGCCGTCGGAGCCACCGCATTGCAGCCCGACGCACAGGTGGCTCGCGCTGACCGGCTGGCGCCGGGTGCGGTTCGCCTCCGGCAGCATCTCGTGGATCAATGCGATGCCGCGAGCCACCGCCTTCGCGGTGCCGCCGGCGTCCTGAATGTTGTAGCTGTGCAGCCGCGGGCCGTCGGCCAGCCCGATGCCGGCGATCTGGTTGGTCTCGCAGCCGAGGCCCACCATCAGCAGCGCGGCGAAGTTCGGGTGCCGCGCATAGCCGGCCAGCGTGCGGCGCAGCACCTGCAGCGGCTCGCCCTCGCTGTCGGTCGCGCAGCCGGCGCCGTGCGTCAGCGCGACCACGCCGTCGACGTTCGGGAACGCGGCCAGCGCCTCGGGGTGGATGTCGCGCCGGAAGTGGTCGGCGATCGCGCGCGCGACGGTCGCCGAGCAGTTCACCGAGGTCAGGATGCCGAGGTAGTTGCGCGTCGCGACGCGGCCGTCGGCGCGCACGATGCCCTGGAACGTGGCCGGGGTTGCGACGAAGTCCGTCGGGTGCGCATCGGCGCCGATGGCCGGGTCGCGCTCGAAGCTCGAGAACTCCAGGTTGTGCGTGTGCACATGCTGGCCGGCCGCGATCGGCTGGCGTGCGATGCCGATCACCTGGTTGTAGCGCCGCACCGGGGCACCGGCCGCGATGTCGCGCACCGCGAGCTTGTGGCCGGGCGGGATCAGGCCGCTGACGGTGACGCCTTCGGATTCGATGCGCGTGCCCGACACCAGTTGGCGCCGCGCGATGACGACGTCATCGGCCGCATGGATGCGGATGGTGGGGGCACTCGCTTCCATCAGGGACTCACCCGTCGATCAGCTCCGGGTTCCAGGCGTGCACCTTCTGCTGCTGCTCGCCCAGGCCCTGGATGCCCAGTTTCATCGAATCGCCCGGCTTCAGGTACAGCTGCGGCTTCTGCCCCATGCCGACGCCGGGCGGCGTGCCGGTGCTGATCAGGTCGCCCGGGTGCAGCGTCATGAAGCGGCTCACGTAGCTGACCAGGTGCGCCACGTTGAACACCATCGTCTTCGTGTTGCCGTTCTGGAAGCGCTTGCCGTTGACCTCGAGCCACATCGACAAATTCTGCGGATCGGACACCTCGTCCTTCGTGACCAGCCACGGGCCGACCGGGCCGAAGGTGTCGCAGCCCTTGCCCTTGTCCCAGGTGCCGCCGCGCTCCAACTGGTACTCGCGCTCCGACAGGTCGTTGACGACGCAGAAGCCGGCCACATGGTCCAGCGCGTCGGCTTCCGACACGTAGCGCGCCGTGCTGCCGATCACGACCCCCAGCTCGACCTCCCAGTCGCTCTTCAGCGAATTCTTCGGCAGCACCACCGCATCGTTGCAGCCGATCAGCGCGCTGCTCGCCTTCATGAAGATCACCGGCTCGGCCGGCACCGGCTGGCCCGATTCGGCCGCATGGTCGGCGTAGTTCAGGCCGATGCAGATGAACTTGCCGAGGCCGGCCCACGGCGGCGCGATGCGGCCCGGCGTCTCGACCAGTGGCAGCGTCGACGGGTTCAGCTCGTGCAGCCGCTTCAGCCCGTGCGGCGACAAGGTCGACGCGTTGATGTCGGCGAGCACGCCCGACAGGTCGCGCACCTTGCCGTCGGCATCGACCAGTGCGGGTTGCTCGGAGCCCTTCGGGCCATGGCGCATCAGTTTCATGGACTTCTCTTTCAGTGCTGCTTCAGTTGGACCAGCCGCCGTCGATGACCTGGGCGGTGCCGGTGGTGAATCCGGACTCGTCGGACGCAAGATACACCGCGAGCGCGGCGATCTCGGCGGTGCTGCCGATGCGGCCGATCGGCTGCCGCGCGACGAAGGCGGCCTCGACCTGCGCGATCGTCTGGCCACCCGCTGCCGCTTGCGCCTCGATGCGCTGGCGCAGCGACGGCGATTCGATGGTGCCGGGGCAGATCGCGTTGCAGCGGATGCCCTTCGCGACGAAGTCCGCGGCGACCGACTTCGTCAGCCCGATCACCGCCGCCTTGGTCGTGCCGTAGACGAAGCGGTTCGGCGCGCCCTTGATGCTGCCGGCCACCGAGGCCATGTTGATGATCGAGCCGCCGCCCGCTGCCAGCATCGCCGGCAGCGCCGCGCGGATCGTGCGGTACATCGAGCGCACGTTGAGGTCGAACGAGAAATCCCAGGCCGCGTCGTCGCACTCGAGGATGGTGCCGGCATGCACGAAGCCGGCCCCGTTGAAGAGCACCTGCAGCGGCCCGAGCCCCGCCACCAGCGACTGCACCGCCGCGCCGTCGCGCACGTCGAGGTGGTGCACGGTGATGCCGGGGATGCGCGACAGCTCCGCCAGCGCCGCGTCGTTGATGTCGGTCGCAATCACGCGCGCGCCCTCGCGCGCGAAGGCCTCCGCGGTGGCGCGGCCGATGCCCTGGCCGGCGGCAGTCACGAGGGCGGCCTTGCCGGCCAGCCGTGGGTTCGTCGAGGGGGTCATGGAGGTTTTCCCGTGGGCCACAATGATTGGTCTGGTGGTCTGACCAATTCGCCGAAAGCGTACGGGAAGCCTCCAGGAGCGTCAATCGTGTTGCACCCCAACTCCTGCCGCCCTTCAGGTGAAACACCTTAGGGGGCAGGGAGGGACCATGGGACAGAATCGCCCGTTCGTTTCCGGAGACCCCAGATGGATAAGACTTGGCTCAAGCAGTACCCCAGCGGGGTGCCGGAGCAGATCGATGTCGAGCAGTACACGTCGCTCACCGCGTTGATCGACGAAAGCCTGAAGAAGTACGCCGACCTGCCTGCCTACAAGTTCATGGGCAAGGTCTTCACGTTCCGCCAGGTCGACGACGCGTCGCGCGCGTTCGCGGCCTACCTGCAGACGCTCGGGCTCGAGAAGGGCGACCGCGTCGCGATCATGATGCCCAACGTGCCGCAGTACCCGATCGCGGTCGCCGGCATCCTGCGCGCCGGCATGGTGGTGGTCAACGTCAACCCGCTGTACACGCCGCGCGAGCTGGAGCACCAGCTGAAGGACTCCGGCTCGAAGGCGATCCTGATCATCGAGAACTTCGCCGCGACGCTGCAGGCCTGCCTGGCCGCGGTGCCGAGCAAGAAGATCATCCTCGCGACGATGGGCGACATGCTCGGCTTCCCGAAGGGGCTGATCGTCAACTACGTCGTGCGCAACGTGAAGAAGCTGGTGCCGGCCTTCGAGCTGCCCGGGGCGGTGCCGTTCAATGACGCGGTCTCGTCCGGCAAGCGCGCGAGCCTGAAGCCGCCGGCGCTCAAGCTCGACGACATCGCGGTGCTGCAGTACACCGGCGGCACCACCGGCGTCAGCAAGGGCGCGGTGCTGCTGCACCGCAACCTGGTCGCCAACACGCTGCAGGCCGAGGCCTGGTACCAGCCGGCGATGCGCAAGGTGCCGGCCGGCACGCAGATCATGTCGGTGTGCGCGCTGCCGCTGTACCACATCTTCGGCTTCACCTCGAACATGATGCTGTCGATGCGCACCGGCGGCTGCAACCTGCTGATCCCGAACCCGCGCGACATCCCGGGCGTGTTCAAGGAGCTGGCCAAGCAGCCCTTCCACAGCCTGCCGGCGGTCAACACGCTGTTCAACGCGATGGCCAACCACGCGCTGTTCAACACCGTCGACTGGAGTCACCTGAAGATCTCGGTGGGCGGCGGCATGGCGGTGCAGCAGGCCACGGCCAAGCTGTGGCTCGAGAAGACGGGCTGTCCGATCTGCGAAGGCTACGGCCTGTCGGAGACCTCGCCGTCGGCCACCTGCAACCCGACCGACAGCACCGCCTACACCGGCACCATCGGGCTGCCGCTGCCGTCGACCGAGCTGGCGCTGCTCGACGACGACGGCCGCGAGGTGCCGCTGGGCACGCCGGGCGAGATCGCGATCCGCGGCCCGCAGGTGATGGCCGGCTACTGGCAGCGCCCCGACGAGACCGCGAAGGTGATGACGGCCGACGGCTTCTTCCGCACCGGCGACATCGGCACCGTCGACGGCAACGGCTACTTCAAGATCGTCGACCGCAAGAAGGACATGATCCTGGTCAGCGGCTTCAACGTCTACCCGAACGAGGTCGAGGACGTCGTCACGCAAATGCCCGGCGTGCTCGAATGCGCCGCGATCGGCGTGCCCGACGCGAAGGCCGGCGAGGCGGTGAAGCTCGTGATCGTGCGCAAGAATCCTGCGCTGACCGAGGCCGAGGTGCGCGCGTACTGCGAGGCCAACATGACCGGCTACAAGCGGCCGAAGGTGGTGGAGTTCCGCACCGAGCTGCCGAAGAGCCCGGTCGGCAAGATCCTGCGGCGCGAGTTGAGGGACAAGACCTGACGGTGCAGTGGATGAGCGCCCCGGCGAGGGCGCCATGCTGATAAATTCGGGCCGCGGCTGACCGGCCGCGCCGCGCCCTGGGAGAGCTCTGGTGATCTGGACCAAAACTGACGCGGGACGCATCGAGATGACCGCCCGCACGCGGGTGAAGGAAAGAGCGCAGCGCAACCTGCTGCTGCTGATCGACGGTGCGAAGTCCGAGGAGATGCTGCTGGCCAACGTCACCGGCGTGACGATCGAGGATTTCCGCGCGCTCGAGGCGATGGGCCTGATCGCCCAGGTGTCGGGCAGCGGCAGTTCGCGGCTGAACACCCCGCCGGCAGCGGCTCCTGCTGCCGCGCCGGCCGCGGCGGCAGGCGGTGTCGGCACCCCGGTCGACCCGGGCGAACTCGACTACGCGAAGTTCACCTCCACGCTGACGCAGATGATCTCCAGCGAACTCGGCTTGCGCGGCTTCACGCTGACGCTCGCGGTCGAGAAGGCCAGCACGATCGAGGAACTGCGCGACGTGGCCGACCGCACGATCGAGCAGATCCGCTCGCGCAAGGGCGAGCCCGCGGCGCACAAGGCGCGCCGCATGCTGTACGGCGGCTGAGCTGGCGCCACCCCCGGTTCCCCCGGTGCGCCCGTTGTGGCGCAGCTTGTTGCGGCTGCCGTGGCGGCTGCTGCGCGGCGTGCTGCTGGTGCTGGCGGCCGCCGTGCTGTTCATCGAGGAGTGGGGCTGGCGCCCGCTGACGGCCTTCGTCGCGCGGCTTGCCAAATGGCCGCCGCTCGCGCGACTCGAAGCGCGGGTGCGCGAGGCACCGCCGCGCATCGCGCTGCTGCTGTTCCTGCTGCCGGCGGTCGCGCTGTTCCCGATCAAGCTGCTCGCGCTATGGGTCATCCACCGCGGCCATGCGCTGCTCGGCATCACGGTGATCGTCGTCGCCAAGCTGCTCGGCACCGCAATCGTCGGGCGGCTGTTCATCCTGACCGAGTCGCAGCTGATGCGCTTCGCGTGGTTCGCGCGCGCGCTCGGCTGGTGGCGCGCGACCAAGCAGCGCGTGATGGACGCGCTGCGCCGCTCGGCCGCGTGGCGCGCCGCGCGCCGGCTGAAGACGCGCTGGCGGGCGTGGCGCCGGCACTGGCGTGGCCTCGACGAGCGAGACGTCTGAGGCGCGAGGGCTGGCACACTTCGGCCATGCCTCCCCGTTTCCATGTGGCCGAGCCGATGCAGGCCGGTCTTGAATTGAGCCTTCCTCCCGGCGCCGCGCGCCACGTGCAGGTGCTGCGCCTGCAGCCCGGCGATCCGCTGACGCTGTTCAACGGCGAGGGCGGCGAGTGGCAGGCCGAGGTCGTCCGGATGGGCCGCAGCGAGGTCGGCGTGCGGCTGAACGCTCATGTCGAGATCGACCGCGAGCTGGCGATCCAGGTGACGCTCGCGCTCGGCATGCCGGCCAACGAGCGCATGGATGCGCTGGTCGAGAAGGCGACCGAGCTCGGCGTCGCCGCCATCCAGCCGCTGATGACCGAGCGCTCGGTGCTGCGCCTGAGCGGCGAGCGGGCCGACAAGAAGCAGGCGCATTGGCAGGGCGTCGCGGCCGCGGCCAGCGAGCAGTGCGGGCGCACGCGCGTGCCGGTGATCGCGCCGGTGCGCAGCCTTGCCGACTGGCTGCGCGGCCTGCCGCCCGCCGCGGGCCGCCGCTTCGTGCTGAGCCTGCGCACGCCCGAGCCGCTCGAGGCGCAACCCGGCGGCGCGCTGACCTTCCTGAGCGGCCCGGAGGGCGGGCTCAGCGAGGCCGAAGAGGCGGCGGCCGCGGCCTGCGGCTTCGTGCCGGCGAGCCTCGGCCCGCGCGTGCTGCGGGCCGACACCGCGCCGCTCGCGGTGCTGGCACATCTTGGGCTCACAGACATCGGGCTGTCATCGGGCGCCTGAGGCGCCGGGCGGTCTTGTGGTCGACACGGGAGGCGCCCACAATCGCCGCTCCCACTCCAAGGAGCACCTCATGGGACTGCTGGATTCCGTGGTCGGCATGGTGACCGGCCAGAGCGACCCGATGGGTCAAGGCGGCGGCAACCAGGCGGCGTTGATCGCCGCGGTGGTGTCGATGCTGAACGCGAACGGCTCGGGCGGCGGGCTCAATGACCTGATCGCGCGCTTCGAGCAGGGCGGCCTCGGCTCGGTGATCGGCTCGTGGGTGTCGACCGGGCACAACCTGCCGATCTCGGCCGAGCAGTTGCAGAGCGTGCTCGGCTCAGGCCAGCTCGGGCAGATCGCCGAGCAGCTCGGGCTGTCGCATGGCGAGGCTGCCGCGCAGTTGTCGCAGGTGCTGCCGCAGGTGGTCGATCACCTGACGCCGAACGGGCAGCTGCCTGCGAGCGGTGACGCCGGCAGCATGGGCGACATCGGCAGCTTGATCGGGAGCTTGCTCAGACGCTGAGCCGCCGGGCTCAGCGCGCCGAGCCGGCCACCAGGTCGAAGCGGAACAGCCGGCACTCGATCGGCCCGTTCCACATCGGCGTGCGCTTCGATTCCTTCAGGCGCATCGCGCCGGGCAGCTTCATGTCCGGGCTCAGCACATAGGCCGTCCAGCCGCCTTCGTGCTGCGTGTACGCGCGCTTCCAGTGAGCAGACAGGCGCGGGAAGAAGTCGTCGACCAGCGCCTTGTTGTCGCCATCCTGGTCGTCGCGCGCCGGTGCCGCCGCGCGCGCCTTGCCGGCCACCTCGATGCGCTCGCCGTACGGCGGGTTGATCATCAAGGTGCCGGGCAGCCCGGCCGGCAGCGCCGGTGCCGGCCGCTCCAGCGCAT
The DNA here is from genome assembly GCF_900142965.1 of Rhizobacter sp. OV335. Lineage (GTDB taxonomy): Bacteria > Pseudomonadota > Gammaproteobacteria > Burkholderiales > Burkholderiaceae_C > Rhizobacter. Next base: position 115,071 of record NZ_FRCQ01000008.1, on the reverse strand, counting down.
CGCCGCCGTTGAACTGGATCGCCTGCTCGACCCCTGCGCGCTGCGCATTGCGGCGCGCGAAATCGACCATCCGGAACGACACGTCGCTCGCATGGATGGGCACCGCGCTCGCATGGATGCGCGACTGCGCATGGCTCTTCAGGCGCTGCCACTGCGCGCGCATCTCGGCATCGGCAAACGGCAGCAGGTGCTCGAACGCGAAGCGGCGCTTCAGGCCCGGCGCGATGCCGCAGGCGATCTGCGCGGCCTCGATCGCGATCGTGCCGGAGCCGCAGCACGGGTCGTGCAGCGCACCGCCCGCCTCGGGCGTGCCGCGCCAGCCGGCGGCGGCCAGCATCGCGGCGGCCAGCGTCTCCTTCAGCGGCGCGTCGCCCTTGTCCTCGCGCCAGCCGCGCTTGAACAGCGGCTCGCCCGAGGTGTCGACGTACAGCGACGCACGCTCCTCGCCGACGTGCAGCAGCAGCGGCAGGTCGGGGTGGCGGGTGTCGACGCTCGGGCGCGTGCCGGTGGCCTCGCGCAACTGGTCGCACACCGCGTCCTTGATGCGCAGCGCGGCGAAGTTCAGGCTGCGCAGCGGGCTGCGGTGCGCGGTGGTGTCGACGCGCAGCGTCTGCTCCGGCGTGATCCATTGTTGCCAGTCGACGCCGCGCGCCAGCTCGTACAGGTCGTGCTCGTCGCGGTACGGCCCTTCGGCCACCTCGGCCAGCACGCGCTGCGCGAGGCGGCATTCGAGGTTCAGCGTCATCACGTCGCTCGGGTCGCCGTCGAGCGCGACGCCGCCGCGACCGGAATGCACCTGCGCGGTCGGCAGGATGCGCAGCACCTCTTCTTCAAGAAACGCTTCGACGCCCGCGGCGCAGGGCAGGAACAAGGGCAGGGCGCACATCGGGAGTTCAGTTCAAAGGGATTTGCGAAGATTGGCCGGCGCGATCTTCAAGGCTTCGCGGTACTTCGCGACCGTGCGCCGCGCCACCTGGATGCCCTGCTCTTCGAGCATGTGGCTCAGCTGGCTGTCCGACAGCGGCTTGATCGGGTCTTCGGCATGGACCAGCTGCTTGATCAGCGCCCGCACAGCGGTGCTCGACGCGTTGCCGCCGGCCTCGGTGTTCAGCGACGAACCGAAGAAGTACTTCAGCTCGAAGGTGCCGAACATCGTGGCCATGTACTTGGCCGTCGTCACCCGCGAGATGGTCGATTCGTGCAGGCCCAGTTCGTCGGCGATCTCGCGCAGCACCAGCGGCTTCATCGCGATCTCGCCGTGCGTGAAGAAGCTCTTCTGCCGCTCGACGATGGCCTGCGAGACGCGCTGGATGGTGTCGAAGCGCTGCTGGATGTTCTTCATGAACCAGCGCGCCTCCTGCAGCCGCGAGCTCAGCGCGCTGCCGCCGCCGGCCCCGCGGCCCTGGCGGATCGCCTGCGCGTAGAGGTCGTTGATGCGCAGCTTGGGCATCACGTCGGGGTTCAGCACGACCTTCCAGTTGCGGCCGGACTTCTGCACGATCACGTCGGGCACGATGATGTTGGCTTCGGCGCGCGCGAACGGGCGGCCCGGCTTCGGCTCGAGCGCGACGATCAGCGTCTGCGCCTGCTTGATCAGCTCTTCGTCGGCACCGGTGGCCGCCATCAGTTTCTTCATGTCGCGCCGCGCCAGCAGGTCCAGGTGCTGCTTGCAGATGATGATCGCGATCATCTGCGCCTCGCAGCGCTCCTGCGCGCGCAACTGCAGCGTCAGGCATTCGCCGAGGTTGCGGGCGCCGACGCCCAGCGGCTCCATGTTCTGCAGCCACTTCATCGCGCACTGCAGGCGCTCGAGGATCTCTTCCTGCTGCTCGGGGTCGCTCGCCAGCTCGGCGGCGATCTCTTCCAGCGGATCGGCGAGGTAGCCGTCGTCGTCGAGCGATTCGATCAGCACGGTGATCGCGGCAGCGTCCTCGGCGCTGACGCGCATGCCGAGCAGCTGCTCGCGCAGGTGCTCCTGCAGGCTCGGGGCCTGCGGGTTGCGGTCCTGGCCGTCGAAGTCATCGTCGGCATTGCTGCTGCCGCTGCCGGGCGCGCTGGGCGTCTCGCGGATGCCGTCGAAATCGTCGCGCTCGGTGCCGTTCTCCCAGTCCTCGCGCTCGGTCGCGCCGTACTCGGCACTGTCGATCCCGGCGGCCTCGTCAGGTGCGGTGTCGGCCGAGCTTTCGCTCGCACTGCTGCTCTCGGTCTCGCGCTCGGCATTGCGCTCCGACACGGTCAGTCGTTCGACCATCGGCTCGGCCGCGCTGGCTTCTTCCAGCTCGGCTTCGAGGAAGGGGTTCTGCTCCAGCATCTGCTCGACTTCCTGGTGGAGTTCGAGCGTGGAGAGCTGCAGCAGCCGGATCGACTGCTGCAACTGCGGCGTCAAGGCCAGATGCTGCGACAGGCGTACCTGAAGGGAGGGCTTCATTCGTCAGCCCCTACATGCGGAAGTGTTCGCCGAGGTAGACCTTTCGCACATCGGCGTTGTCGACGATCTCGGCCGGCGTGCCCTCGGTGAGAACGCGCCCCTCGCTGATGATGTACGCGCGATCGCAAATGCCCAGCGTTTCGCGCACGTTGTGGTCGGTGATCAGCACACCGATGCCACGGCTTTTCAGGAACCCGATGATGCGCTGGATCTCGATCACCGCGATCGGGTCGACGCCGGCGAACGGCTCGTCCAGCAGGATGAAGCGCGGCTGCGTGGCCAGCGCCCGGGCGATCTCGACGCGCCGGCGTTCGCCGCCCGACAGCGACGGCGCCGGGCTGTCGCGCAGCTTCTCGATGCTCAGGTCGTTCAGCAGGTTGCCGAGCAGCTTGTCGACGGTGGCCTTCGGCAGCTCCTTGCCGTCGGGGCCGCGCTGCAGCTCGAGCACCGCGCGGATGTTCTCCTCGACGGTCAGCTTGCGGAAGATCGAGGCTTCCTGCGGCAGGTAGCTCAAGCCGAGGCGCGAGCGCTGGTGGATCGGCAGGCGCTCGACGCGCTGGCCGTCGATCAGGATCTGGCCGTCATCGGCGCGCACCAGGCCGACGATCATGTAGAAGCTGGTGGTCTTGCCGGCGCCGTTCGGGCCGAGCAGCCCGACGACCTCGCCGCTGCGTACCGACAGGCGCACGTCCTTGACCACCTTGCGGGCGCCGTAGGTCTTCTGCAGGCCGATGGCTTCGAGCCGGCTGGCATCGGACGGCATCGCGGACGCCGTGGAGGAGACCGGGACTGCGCTCAACGGCGTGCTCCCGAGGCAGGTTGCGATGCCGCTTCGGCGGCGGCCGGCGTGCCTTCCTTCGGCGTGAACACGTAGCGCACGCGGCCGGTCGGGTTGCTCGGGGTCACCGCGGCGCTGCCGCCGGCGACGGTGAACAGCTCGGCCGTGCCGTCGTAGGTGATCAGCGCGCCGGTCACCTCGTCGGCCACCGCGGTGCCGCGCAGGCGGCGCACCGAGGCCTTGTTGACGAAGCGGATGGTGTCGAGCTTGCTGTCGTACTCGAGGCGCTCGGCCTCGCCCTCGACGAATTCGTTCACGCCTTCGCGCTTCTGCCGGAAGCTGGCCGGCTGGGTGGGCGTGCCGACCGCGACGGCGGACTGGTAGCCGTCCGCGGTTTCGCGCACCTCGATGCGGGCCGCCTTGATCAGCATGGTCCCCTTGCTGACGACGACGTTGCCGTTGAAGACGACCAGCTGGTTGATCAGGTCGACCTTGCCCGGCTGGTCGGATTCGACCTCCATCTTCTTCAGCCGGTCGGCCCGTTCGGCCTGGGCCGGCAGCACCGCCGCGAGCAGGCAGCCGACGGCAACAAGCGCCAGGCGACGCCAGGAGAAAGAGGAGGTGTAGGTAAGTGAGGTCATTGCGGCATGAAACTTGCAGGCCATTCTAGCCACAGTTTCATGCCATCGGGGTTACGAGATGAAGTCGGCGTTGCACCGACTTGGGGTCTCAAGCGCCGGTGCGGGACTTCTGAATGAGAAAGTCGGTGACCTGCAGCATGCGCTCGTTGGTGCCGGCCAGCGAGCCCGACGTGAAGTAGCGGCCGTTGATGCCCAGGGCCGGCACGCCGTCGAGCTTGTAGGCCTCGGCCAGCTTGGCAGCCTGCTTGGTCTTGGTCTGGGTCGAGAACGAGTTGTAGGCTTCCAGGAACTTGGCGCTGTCGATGCCGTTCTTGGCCATGAACGCGGCGATCTCGTCGGGCTTGTCCAGGCGGGCGTGCTCGCTGTGGATCGCGTAGAAGACCTTGCGGTGCATGGCTTCGACCTTGCCCAGCGACTCGAGCGCATAGAAGATCTTCTGGTGCGCGACGAAGGGCTCGTCACGGAAGGCGACCGGCACGCGGCGGAACACCACGTCGGCCGGCAGCTTCTTCTGCCAGGCGTCGAGCGCCGGCTCGAAGGCGTTGCAGTGCGGGCAGCCATACCAGAAGAATTCCACCACCTCGATCTTGCCCGGCGTGGCGGGCGACACCGGCTGGCCGAACTTGATGTAGTTGGTGCCTTCGACCGGGGCGGCGCCTTGCGCCAGGGCGCCGGTGCTGGCCGAAAGAGCGAGAGTGCCCAGGCCGGCACCGCCCAGGCTTGCTCCGACCAGCTGTGCCGAGAAATCGCGACGGTTCATGTTCAGTTCCAAAGTGGGGTAGGGGTCAACGACGAGCGGTGGAGTCGGTGTCGGATGCGAAAGTTCAGGGCGGTTGTCTTTACTTTTGCACCCGGACCAACGCCGATTCCACACCCACGCCATCCAGTTTTTCCTTCGCCAGGTCGGCGTCTTCCTTCTTGTCGTAGGGGCCGAGGCGCACCCGGAACATCGTGCGCCCGGCCTGCTCACGCTCGGTGATCCTGGCCTGCAGACCCATCATCGCCAATTTGGCGCGCTGCTGCTCGGCATCCTCGACGCGGCCGAAAGCGCCAGCCTGGACGAAGTAGCTCAACGCATCGGAGCCGGGTTTGGTGGACGTGATCACCGGGGCCGGCGGGGTGGTGGCGGCCGGGGCCGTCGTGCTGGCAGCCCGGCCCTCGAGGATGGCCGCCGGGTCGCGGCGCGAGGTGCCCGCGGCCGGCGTCGGCACGACCGGCGGTGCCCCCGTCGGGACGGACGGCGGGAAGGCCGGCACCGGTGCCGCGACCACGCCGCTGGCGGCCTGGCTGCCGGTGCGCACCGGGGTCTTGCCCGACAGCGAGCCGTTCGGGTCCCAGTTCTTGTTCTTCTCGGCCTCGGCCGCGTCCTGCTCGGCGGTGCGCTGCGGCACCTTGTTGATGAAGGGCACCGGCACCTTCGCGATGTACAGCGCGACGCCCAGCGCGAGCGCCAGGCCGATCAGCAGGCCGATGATCAGGCCCAGGACGAAACCGCCACGTTGGCTCTTCATGTTGTCTCCATTACATCCGGTCGGGAGCGGCCACGCCCAGCACCTGCAGCGCATTGCGCAGCACCTGGGCGGTGGCGGCCAGCAGCGCGAGGCGGGCGCGCGTCAGCGTGGCGTTGTCGGCGAGCAGGAAGCGCTCGGCCGCGTAGTAGCTGTGGAAGGCGCTGGCGACGTCGCGCAGGTAGAAGGTGACGTCGTGCGGCGCCAGGTCGGCCGCCGCGTGGGTCAGCATGTCGGGGTACTCGGCCAGCTTCAGCAGCAGGGCCGCCTCGGTCGGTGCGGTCAGCAGCGACAGGTCGGCACCCTTCAGCGCGTCGAGGTCGCCGCCGTGCTCGGCCACCCAGTCGCGCAGCACCTTGCTGATGCGCGCATGGGCGTACTGCACGTAGAACACCGGGTTCTCGTCGTTCTGCTTCAGCGCCAGGTCGACGTCGAAGGTGAACTCGGTGTCGGCCTTGCGGCTGATCATGAAGAAGCGCACCGCGTCGCGGCTGGTCCAGTCGATCAGGTCGCGCAGCGTCACGTAGCCGCCGGCGCGCTTGGAGATCTTCACCTCCTCGCCACCGCGCATCACCGTGACCATCTTGTTCAGCACGTAGTCGGGGTAGCCGGCGGGGATGTTCTCGCCGACGCCCTGCAGCCCGGCGCGCACGCGCGCGATGGTGCCGTGGTGGTCGGTGCCCTGGATGTTGACCACCTTCGTGAAGCCGCGCTCCCACTTGTTGATGTGGTACGCCACGTCGGGCACGAAGTAGGTGTAGGTGCCGTCGGACTTGCGCATCACGCGGTCCTTGTCGTCACCGTAGTCGGTGCTGCGCAGCCACAGCGCGCCGCCTTCCTCGAAGGTCTTGCCGGCGGCCTTGAGCTTGGACACCGTCTGTTCCACGCGCCCGCTGCTGTACAGGCTGGATTCGAGGAAGTAGTTGTCGAAGCGCACGCCGAAGGCCTGCAGGTCCAGGTCTTGTTCGTGCCGCAGGTAGGCCACCGCGAACTGGCGGATGCTGTCGAGGTCGTCGGGGTCGCCCGATGCGGTGAACTCGCGGTCGTCCGACTTGACGGTCTTCTTCGCGAGGAAGTCGGCCGCGATGTCGGCGATGTACTCGCCGTTGTAGGCCGATTCGGGCCAGGCCGCGTCCCCGGGCTTCAGGCCCTTGATGCGGGCCTGCGTGGTGGCGGCCAGCGTCGCGATCTGCACGCCGGCGTCGTTGTAATAGAACTCGCGCGTGACCTGCCAGCCCTGCGTGTCGAGCAGGCTGCAGATCGCGTCGCCCAGCGCGGCCTGGCGGCCGTGCCCGACGTGCAGCGGGCCGGTCGGGTTGGCCGAGACGAACTCCACCATCACGCGCCGGTCGGCCGGCGGCTGGTTGCCGAAGGCCGCACCGGCCGCCAGGATCTCGCCGATCACCGACTGCTTGGCAGCAGCCTTGAGCCGCAGGTTGATGAAGCCGGGGCCGGCGATCTCGAGCGCCTCGACGTGGCGCTGCACCGCGGGTTGCCGGTTCAGCGCGTCGATCAGCGCCTGGGCCAGTTCGCGCGGGTTCTTCTTCAGCGGCTTGGCCAGCTGCATCGCGAGCGTCACCGCGAAGTCGCCGTGCGACGCCTGCTTGGGCGATTCGAAGGCGATCGGCACGTTGCTGCCGGGGTGGACATCGGCAACCGCCGCGGCCAGCGCCTGCAGCAGTTCCTGTTTGGCTTGGATCATGGCGGCGATTCTAAGTGGGGCCCGTGGGTGGCTCCGGGGAAACCCGGCGGGGTGGACACAGCACACGGGTTCGGATTTGCACTCACTTTGGTGTTCAATTTGGCACACTGGGGTGCGGTGACGGTGCCAAGATGCGACTCTCGGCCTTCGGGCCCCTCGGCATCCCCGTGCCGACAATGCATCACCCATGAGTCTTCCGCTCGCCACCACCGAACCCAACGCCGTCTCGGGCCTGCCGCTGCCGGCCCAGGTCGGCAAGTACCCGGTGCTGCGCCGGCTCGGCGAAGGGGCCACCAGCGAGGTGTTCCTCGCGCGCGACGAATTCCACCAGCGCGACGTCGCGATCAAGCGGGTGCGCTGCGGCGCGGTCAACGACCCGACCGACGGCCGCTTCTTCGAGCGCTTCTTTGCGGCCGAGGCGGCCCTGGTCGGCCGGCTGCAGCACCCGAACGTGGTGCAGATCTTCGATGCGGTCGCCGACCCGAACGAGCCTTACCTCGTGATGGAGTACGTGTCGGGCCACACGCTGCGCCAGTACTGCCGGGCCGACCAGCTGCTGCCGCTGGAGCTGATCGTTGAAATCGGCTTCAAGTGCGCGATGGCGCTGGGCTACGTGTTCCGCCAGGGGCTGGTGCACCGCGACGTGAAGCCGGCCAACATCCTCGCGGTGATCACCAACGGCAGCATCACCGACGTGAAGGTCACCGACTTCGGCAGCGTGCTGAACATGACGGCCGAGACGACCCAGGTCTACCGGGTCGGCTCGCTGGCCTACATGGCGCCCGAGCAGCTCGACGGCGCCTCGCTCGACAGCCGGGCCGACATGTATTCGCTCGGCGCCGTGCTGTACCACCTGATCGCCGGGCGCCCGCCGTTCGACGCGCCGTCGCAGTCGGCGATGATGAACCAGGTCTACAACGCGTTGCCGATGCCGCCGAGCCAGTTGCGCTCGGGTGTCGGCGAAGGCGTCGATGCGGTCATCCTGCGGGCGCTGGCCAAGCGCCCCGATGACCGCTTCGCGACCTGGGACGAGTTCGCGCAGGCGCTGTCCGGGCTGATCGTCAACCACCAGGTGCCGCGCGGCCAGTTGCAGGGCGTGCTCGATTCGGAGCGCTTCAACCTGCTGCGCACGCTCGACTTCTTCTCCAACTTCGGCGATGTCGAGCTGTGGGAGGTGGTGCACCGCGCGAAATGGCAGCGCTACACCTTCGGTCACGCGCTGTACCGGCGGGGCGAGGAAACGCGCAACTTCCACATCATTGCGCAGGGCGAGGTCGAGGTGTTCCGCGAAGGCACGAAGGTCGCGCAGCTCGGCGCCGGCACCTCGGTGGGCGAGATGGTCTACCTCGCACCGAGCGCCGAACTGCGCCGCCACAGCACCGACGTGATCGTCACCGAATCTGCGACCACGATCACCTTCACGCCGGACACGCTGGCCCAGGTCAGCCCCGGCTGCCGCCACCTGTTCGACGAGGCCTTCATCCGCGTGCTGGTGCGCCGCCTGCACGCCGCGCACGAGGCCCTGGCCCACCCGCGCCGCATTCTCTGACCTGCGTAGTTACCCTCGCAGTCGTCGACATGTTGTGACATGAACGGACGCATGTTGACCCAGACTCACGCTTGATCACATTCGATCGAGGTGCTTCAATCCGGCCGGCGACGCACTGTTCGCCGCACCCCGGAGGAATCCCATGAAGAAACTGAGCACCCTGGTGGCCCTGGGCCTGATCGCGCTGTCGAACGTGGCGTTTGCGGCCGATGCGGCGACCTGCGAATCGAAGGCGACCGACAAGAAGCTGGCCGGCGCGGCCAAGAACAGCTTCATGAAGAAGTGCGAGCGCGAGGCCAAAGCCAGTGGCGCCGGCTCGGCCTGCGAGATGCAAGCCGCCGACAAGAAGCTGAAGGGCGCGGCGAAGAACAGCTTCGTGAAGAAGTGCACGAAGGACGCGTCGGCCCCGGCCGCCGCAGCGTCAGCCGCCAAGTAAGTCAGGCGGGGCCCGCGGTGCGTTGCCAATACGTGGCGTCGCCGTAGGTCTGCTTCAGGAAATCGATCCACAGCCGCACCCGCAGCGGCAGGTGCTTGCGCTGCGGGAACACGGCGTAGATGCCGTTCGGCGGCGCGGCGAAGTCGTCGAGCATGCTGACCAGCGCACCGCTCGCGACCTCGCCCTCGACCTCCCAGGTCGAGCGCCATGCAATGCCGAGCCCCGCCAGGCACCAGTCGTGCAGCACCTGGCCGTCGCTGCAATCGAGCCGGCCGTTCAGCCGCAGGTGCTGCACCTGGTCGTCGATCGTGAAGGCCCAGCCGCGCGTCTGGCTCGCATCGCTGCTCAGCGTCAGGCATTCGTGGTGGGACAGCTCCTGTGGCGTGCGCGGCGTGCCGGCGCGCTTCAGGTAGTCCGGCGTCGCGACGCACAGCCGGCGGTTGTCGGCCAGCCGGACGCTGACCAGGCTGCTGTCGGGCAGCTCGCCGACGCGCACCGCGCAATCGACGCCTTCGTTGACGATGTCGACCAGCCGGTCGCTCAGGTTCAGCGAGACGCTGACCTCGGGATGCAGCGCGAGGAAGCGCGGCACCAGCGGCGCGACGTGGCGGCGGCCGAAGCCGGCCGGTGCGGTCAGCCGCAGGTAGCCTGCCGCCTTGACCCCGCCGGCGCTGACACTCGATTCGGCGTTCGCCAGGTCGGCCAGCAGCCGTTGGCAGTCCTCGAGGAAGGCGCTGCCTTCGTGCGTCAGCGTGATGCGGCGGGTGGTGCGCACCAGCAGCTTGACGCCCAGCCGTTCTTCGAGCGCATCGATGCGCCGGCCGATGACCGCCGGCGCGACGCCCTCGGCATGGGCGGCGGCCGTCAAACTGCCCTTGGCAGCGACCGATACGAACGATTCGATCTGCTTTAGCCGGTCCATGGGTCGCGATTATGCGCGCCGAAGTCAGCAATCCTCGGGGCGGCGAGCTCAGTCCGGCTTGATGCCGGCGTCGCGGACGACCTTGCCCCAGCGTGTGTGTTCGGACTTCAGGAACTGCGCGAACTGCTCCGGCGTGCCGCCCATCGGCGCGCTGCCATCGGCCAGCAGCGCCGCCAGCGTGTCGGCCCGGCCGAGCGCGCGGTTGACCGCTGCATTCAGCTTGCGCACCACGTCGCGCGGCGTCGCGGCCGGCGCGACCAGGCCCTTCCAGTCGGTCGCCTCGAAGCCGGCGTAGCCCGATTCGGCGACCGTCGGCACCTCGGGCATCACCGGCAAGCGGCGCGCCGACGTGACGGCCAGCGCTCGCAGCTTGCCGCCGCGCACCAGCGCCGTGACGGCCTGCGGCGTGCCGAACATGAAATCGGTCTGGCCGCCGATCAGGTCGGTCAGCGCGGGGCCGGCACCCTTGTACGGCACGTTGGTGAACCGCACGCCGGCGAGCCGGCCGAACATCTCGCCCGCGAGATGGCCGACGGTGCCGTTCGAGGCCAGCGCCTGCAGCAGCACGCCGGGCTTGGCCTTGGCGGCCGACACGATCGCCGCCAGCGACGTGAACGGTGATTCGGTGCGCACGACCAGAACGACCGGCAGCGAAGCCACCAGCGCGACCGGCGTGAAATCCTTCAGCGGATCGAAGGGCATCTTCGCCAGCAGCGCCGGGTTCACCGCGAGGTTGGCGGTCTGGCCCATGCCGAGCGTGTAGCCGTCGGCCTGCGCCTTCGCGACCGCATCGAGGCCGATGTTGCCGCCGGCGCCGGCCCGGTTGTCGACGACGAAGTTCCAGCCGGTGTCGGCGCTGATCTTGCCGGTGATCAGCCGCGAGACCACGTCGGTCGCACCGGCCGGCGGGAACGGCACGACCAGCCGGATCGGCTGGTTCGGGAAGGTGGATTCGGCCAGCGCAGGCCAGGCGGCCAGCGCCGGCAGGCCGGCGAGAAGGGTGCGGCGCAGCGGGTTCATCAAGAGGTGTCTCCGGGTGGTTGTTCGGTTTGAGCGGGGGCGATCACGCCATCGCTGCGCAGCGCGAGGATCTGCGTGGCATCCAGGCCGAGCGACTGCAGCAGCGCCTCGGTGTGCTCGCCGATCGCCGGCGGGTTGGAGCGCAGCGGTGGTCGCCGCCCATCGAGCGTGATCGGCAGCAGCGGCGTGCGCGTGTCGCGGCCATCGGGCAGCGTGACCGGCGCGAGGCCGCCGGTGGCCAGCAGGTGCGGGTCGTCGAACAGGTCGTGGGGCCGCGTGATCGGAGCCCACGGCAGGCCGTTGGCCTCGAAGCGCGCACCGATCTCGGCCGCGCGGTGCACCGCCATGCGCTCGCGCAACAGCGGCATCATCCAGTCGCGCGCGGCGACGCGCAGGTTGTTGGTCGCGAGCCGCGGGTCGTCCTTCAGGTCGGCGAAACCGAACGCGTTGCACAGGCTCGCCCACTGGCCGTCGGACACCACCGCGAGGAAGATCTGCTCGCCGCCGGCCACCTCGAAGATGTCGTAGACGCCCCAGGCAGGGATGCGGCTGGGCATCGGCGCCGCCGGCCGGCCGGTGACCGCGAACTGCATCATGTGCTGCGCGACCAGCAGCACGTTGTTCTCGAACAGCGCACTCTGCACCTCCTGCCCGCGACCGGTCGTCGCACGCTGCGCCAGCGCCGCCAGCGCGCCGATCGCGCCGAACATGCCGCCCATGATGTCGTTGACGCTGCTGCCGGCCCGCAGCGGCTGCCCGACCGGCCCGGTCATGTAGGCCAGCCCGCCCATCATCTGCACCACCTCGTCGAGCGCGGTGCGGTGCTCGTACGGGCCGGGCAGGAAGCCCTTGTGCGAGACGTAGACCAGCTGCGGATTCAGCGCCGCGAGGCGCGCGTAGCCGAGGCCGAGCGCGGCCATGCCGCCGGGCTTGAAGTTCTCGCAGAACACGTCGGCCGTCGCGACCAGCTTCAGCACCAGCTCGAGCCCGCGCGGCTGCCGCACGTCGATCGCGAGGCTCTTCTTGTTGCGGTTGAACATCGGGAAGAAGCCGGCGCCCGAGCCCTGCAGCCGCCGGGTCGCGTCGCCCGCCAGCGGCTCCACCTTGATGACCTCGGCACCCAGGTCGGCGAGCACCATGCCGCAGCTCGGTCCCATCACCATGTGGGTGAACTCGACGACGCGGATGCCGGCCAGCGGCAGCTCGTTGCCGTCATTCATGCTGTCGCTCATGCCGACACGAACCCGAGCGGCAGCCCCGCCTGCGGCGTATGGCCGTACAGCGGCTCGCCGGCGAGCGACTGCTGCAGCACCTCGCGCGAGCGCATCAGCCGGGGCAGGTCGACGCCAGTGCGCACGCCCATCGCCTCGAACATGAAGACCAGGTCCTCGGTGACGACGTTGCCCGACGCGCCGGGCGCGTACGGGCAGCCGCCCAGCCCGGCGAGCGAGCTGTCGAAGACGCGCACGCCGGCCTCGAACGCGGCCAGGCAGTTGGCGAGCCCGAGGCCGCGCGTGTTGTGCAGGTGTGCGGCACCGGCGTGCTCGCCGATCTCGGCGCGCAGCCGCGTGAACAGCCGCTTCACCTGGGCCGGGTTGCCCATGCCGGTGGTGTCCGACAGGCCCGATTCGTCGGCGCCGGCGGCGATGGCCTGCGCGGCGAGGCGGATCACCGCGTCTTCGGACACCCGGCCTTCGATCGTGCAGCCGAACGCAGTCGAGATGCCGGCCTCGATGCGCACGCCGGGCGCCCTCTCGTCGCGCAGTTCGGCGATCGAGCGCAGCGCTTCGATCATCTCCAGCGGCGTCTTGCGCACGTTGGCCAGCGAATGCGCCGTGCTGGCCGACACCGGCAGCGTCAGCTTGTGCACGCCGGCCGCGAGGGCCGCTTCGGCGCCGCGCAGGTTCGGCACCAGCGCCATCACGGTGAGGCCCGGCAGCGTCAGCGCGTGCGCGACGACCTCGGCCACGTCGGCCATCTGCGGCAGCAGCCGGGCCGGCACGAACGAGCCGACCTCGATCTCGCGCAGGCCGGCGGCATGCAGCGCATCGATCCAGCGCAGCTTGTCGGCGGTCGGCATCACGCGCGCGATGCTCTGCAGGCCGTCGCGGGGGCCGACTTCGCTGATCAGCACCTCGGGCAGGGGCAGGGGGCTTGCGTTCATGAATGTGATTTCATAAGATAGAACAACATTCTTTCCTTTGAATTCAAGTATCGATGTCGCCCGGGCGCAAGTCAATGGCGACAACGAGGAGCCCATGCCCCGCAAAGCTGCCCAGGCCTCGGTCGCCGACGAGCATGCCGCACCCGGCGGCGCGGCCGCGGTCGACCGCGCGCTCAGCCTGCTGATGGCGTTCGACAGCGCGCAGCCGATGCTGTCGCTCGCTGACCTCTCGCAGCGCACGCGACTGCACAAGAGCACCGCATTGCGGCTGCTGGCCTCGCTGGAGCACGCCGGGCTGGTGCAGCGGCTGGCCGACGGGCGCTACGCCGCGGGTGCATCGGCGATCCGGCTGCAGGCGGCCCATGCGGCGGCGTTCTCGCTCGAAGCCGTCGTGATGCCGGTGCTGCGGCAACTGGCGGGGCGTACCCGTGAGAGCGCGGCCTTCCATGTGCGGCAGAACGACGCGCGGCTGTGCCTGTACCGCATCGATTCGCCGCAGCCGATCCGCGACCACATCCGGGCCGGCGACGTGCTGCCGCTGAAGCGCGGCGCGGGCGGGCGCGTCATCAGCGCCTATGCGCCGTTGGCGTCGGGCGCGTTGCCGGGCGATGCGATCAGCAAGCGCCTGCGCCGCGACGGCGTGATCGGCCTGGCCGACGACCGCAGCGAGGGCGTGGCCGGCATCTCGTCGCCGGTGTTCGACGCCGCGGGCGCGCTGGCCGGCGCGCTGACGTTGACGATGCCGACCCAGCGCTACACCGAGGCGCATGCGGCGCCGGTCCGCGAGGCGGCGATCGCGCTGACGAAGCAGCTCGGCGGGCGATTCCCGGACTGATTGCTTGCGTTGAAGTCACGAATCACCGGATTCGCAGGCTCTTAATCTTCACGCAAGTCTCCAATAGAGTGCGGGGATTCGTTTCCGAGGAGATTCCCCCATGAGCAGCCTTTCCCTGCCGCACGGCATGCAGATCAACGCGCCCGTCCTGCCGGGCTTCGAGACGGTGCTGACGCTGCCGGCGCTGGAGCTGGTCGCCAAGCTGCACCGGGCCTTCGAGCCGCGCCGGCAGCAGCTGCTGGCCGCGCGCGTCGAGCGCACGCAGCGGCTGGATGCCGGCGAGCGCCCCGATTTCCTGCCCGAGACGGCGCACATCCGCGCCGGCGACTGGAAGGTCGCGCCGATTCCGAAGGCGTTGCATTGCCGGCGCGTCGAGATCACCGGCCCGGTCGACGCCAAGATGGTGATCAACGCGTTCAACTCCGGTGCCGACAGCTACATGACCGACTTCGAGGACAGCAACTCGCCGTCGTGGTCCAACCAGATCCAGGGGCAGATCAACCTGTCGCAGGCGATCCGCCGCACGCTGACGCTCGAATCGAAGGGCAAGACCTACCAACTGAACGACCAGATCGCGACGCTGCAGGTGCGACCGCGCGGCTGGCACCTCGATGAGAAGCACGTGATGGTCGACGGCCAGCGGGTGCACGGCGGCATCTTCGACTTCGCGCTGTTCATGTTCCACAACGCCAAGGAGCAACTCGCCCGCGGCGCCGGTCCGTACTTCTACCTGCCGAAGATGGAGAGCCACCTCGAGGCCCGGCTGTGGAACGACGTGTTCGTGATGACGCAGGCCGAGCTCGGGTTGCCGCAGGGCACGATCAAGGCGACGGTGCTGATCGAGACCATCCTCGCGGCCTTCGAGATGGACGAGATCCTGTACGAGCTGCGCGAGCACAGCGCCGGGCTGAACGCCGGCCGCTGGGACTACATCTTCAGCTGCATCAAGAAGTTCAAGGTCGACCGCAACTTCTGCCTGGCCGACCGCGCGAAGGTCACGATGACGGCGCCGTTCATGCGCGCCTACGCGCTGCTGCTGCTGCAGACCTGCCACAAGCGCGGCGCGCCGGCGATGGGCGGCATGAGCGCGCTGATCCCGATCAAGAACGACCCGGAGAAGAACGCGATCGCGATGGGCGGGATCATCGCCGACAAGAAGCGCGACGCGGTCGATGGCTACGACGGCGGCTGGGTCGCGCACCCGGGCCTGGTCGAGCCGGCGATGAAGGAGTTCATGGCGGTGCTGGGCGACCGGCCGAACCAGTTCGACAAGCAGCGCCCGGATGTGAAGGTCAGCGCGGCCGACCTGCTCGACTTCCAGCCCGAGGCGCCGATCACCGAGCACGGGCTGCGGATGAACATCAACGTCGGCATCCACTACCTGGGTGCCTGGCTGGCCGGCAACGGCTGCGTGCCGATCCACAACCTGATGGAGGACGCGGCCACCGCCGAGATCAGCCGCTCGCAGGTGTGGCAGTGGATCCGCTCGCCGAAGGGCACGCTCGACGACGGCCGCAAGGTCACGGCCGAGCTGGTGCGGGCGCTGGTGCCGGAAGAGCTCGCGAAGATCAAGGCTGGTGGGTTCGACGGCAAGTTCGACCGCGCGGCGGAGATCTTCACGCAGATGAGCACGCAGGATGAGTTCGCGGAGTTTCTGACGCTTCCCCTGTACGAAGAAATCTGATCTCCCTCCCCCGGAGGGGCGGCGCGCCTCCGGGAAAGTCCCTCCCTCCTTTCCGTGCCAACCCTCTTTTAAAAGACGAACGTTCGTTCGAGACTCCGCGTCGGCCGCATGTTTTGCAGGCAGTTCGCAGGATGTTCGGTCCCGCGTGCGCACACGACTGGCTTCGATGCCAGCGGGCGCACGACATACCTAGAACCTTCAGGAGACACCTCGATGAACTTGCCGATCTGCCGCGTGCCGCGGCCGTCCCCGTCTTTGCGTTCCTTGATCCCGCGCACCCTGGGCGCCATTGCGCTGGCCGCCGGCCTCGCGCTCGGTGCCGCGCCCGAGGCACGCGCCGCCGACACCTACACGAAGACGCAGTACCCGATCGTGATGGTCCACGGCCTGCTCGGCTTCGATGCGATCGGGCCGGTCGACTACTTCTACGGCATCCCGTCGGCGCTGCGCGCGGGCGGTGCCACCGTCTACACGCCCAGCGTGTCGGCCGCCAACTCCAGCGAGGCGCGCGGCGAGCAGCTGCTGCGTGAACTGCGCGCGCTGAAGGCCGCCTACGGCTACGCGAAGTTCAACCTGATCGGCCACAGCCACGGCGGCCCGACGATCCGCTACGTGGCGGCCGTCGCGCCGGAGCTGATCGCCTCCGTCACGACGGTCGGCGCGCCGCACACCGGCAGCAAGACCGCCGACGCGATCCAGGGCGTCACCTCGTGGACCGGCACCACCGGTGCCGTCGCGGCGATCGCGAACGCGCTGGCGGCGACGATCTCGTTCCTGTCGGGCTCGCCGAGCCTGCCGCAGAACTCGCTCGGCGCGCTGCAGTCGCTGAACACCGCCGGCGCCGCCGACTTCAACCGCCGCTTCCCGCAGGCCGCGCCCACCACGCCCTGCGGCCAGGGCGCCGCGGTCGTCAACGGCGTGCGCTACTGGTCGGTCGGCGGCACCAGCGTGCTGACCAACGTGTTCGACGTCAGCGACGGCTTGCTCGCCGCCACCAGCGTGTTCTTCGGCTTCGAACAGAACGACGGGCTGGTCGGCCAGTGCTCCAGCCATTGGGGCGTGGTGCTGAAGGACAACTACGCCTGGAACCACCTCGACGAGGTGAACCAGGCTTTCGGCATCCGCGGGCTGTTCGCGCAGGACCCGGTGGCGTTCTACCGCAGCCAGGCGAACCGGCTGAAGGGGGCAGGGCTGTGAGTGATCGACCGGCCTCGCTGTTCGCACTGTCGGTCGCAGGCGTCTGCCTGGTGATCGGCGTGGTCGCCTGGCGGCTCACGCCGTCGTCGACGCATGCGGCGCGGCCGGCCGAGCCGCGCTTCACCGAATGGCGAGACAACCCGTTCGCCGCCGGCGTGCCCACCGACGCCGCGGCCTACAACGAAGCATCCGGCCGGGAGGCGGAGGCCGCCGCCGCGCGCGTCGCCCGCCTGTGGGTCGACGGCTCGCTGCGTGGCACCGACCTCGATGGCGACTGGGGCAGCTGGGTCGGCGACCGGCTGCAGCCCGGCCTGTCGCTGCGCCGCCGCTTCGACTACCTGCTGACCGGCACCGGCGAGGTCGAGCCGACCGAGCTGCGCCACTGGATCGAACAGCAGCTGACGCTGGAACGCGGCATCGACGCCGCGCGCCAGGTGCTCGACGTCTGGGACCGCTACCTCTCGCTGCAGCAACGCCGCTTCGAGACCGCGTGGAAACCTGAGGATCCGAGCAGCTGGGCCGGCGTGATGGCCGAACGCTCGAAGGTGCGCCGCGACCTGCTCGGTGCACCGTGGGCGCAGGCCTTCTATGCCGACGAGGAGCGCGACTTCGCGGCACTGGCGGCCCGCCGCAGCGCACCGTCCACCGAGGCCGCGGCCGCGTCGCCGTCGCTGCTGACCCCGGACACGGCCCGCCAGACGCCCGAGCTGCAGGCCGCCCGCACCGCGCAGTTCGGCGCGGAAGGCGCCGAGCGGCTGCGCGCCGAGGATGCCGCCTGGGCGCGCTGGGAGCAGCAGATCGCCGACGCGCGCACCGCGCTGCAGGCGATCGCGCAGCGCCCGGAGCTGTCGGCGCCGCAGCGCGAGCAGGCGCAGCAGGATGAGCTGGCCCGGCGTTTCAGTGGCCCGGAACTGCAGCGCGCCCACGCGATCCTGCGCTCCGTCGCACCGTGAACCCGCGAAAGGTGGGGCGCCTGTAGAGTACGGCTGCGCCGATCGGGCGCCCCCTCGACCACCGCGGTCCATCCGGCCGCCCAGGAGCTTCACTTGCATCTTCTGCCTCATCGCCCCCGACGGGCTGCCTTGTTTGCGGCCCTTGCCGCCGTCGCCGCCACGCTGTTCGCCGGCCCCGTCCTCGCGCAGACCGAAGCGCCCCGCTCCGGCATCGACCGCAGCGGCATGGACAACGCCGTGCGCCCGCAGGACGACCTGTTCCGCCACATGAACGGCACCTGGCTGCGCGACGCACCGATGCCGGCCGACAAGGCCTACGTCGGCGCCTTCGAGAAGATCCAGGAAGGCACGCTCGAGAAGCTGCGCGGCCTGATCGAGGACGCCGCGAAAAACGGCGGCGACGACGACGCGAAGAAGATCGGCGACCTGTACGCCAGCTTCATGGACGAAGCCGCGCTCGAGAAGCTGGGCGCCAAGCCGCTGGCCGGCGAACTGGCCGCGATCGATGCGGTGCGCACCCGCAAGCAGTTCAGCGTGCTGATGGCGCGCCACGGCCGGCTCGGCATCCCGTCCGCGGTGAACGGCGAGATCGACCAGGACGCGAAGGATTCCACCCGCTATGTCACCTACCTGAGCCAGGGCGGCCTGGGCCTGCCCGACCGCGACTACTACCTGAAGGAAGACGACGCCCGCTTCAAGGAAGCGCGCGCCAAGTACGTCGAGCTGGTCTCGAAGCTGCTGAGCCTGGCCGGCGAATCGCACACCGAAGCCAGCGCCCGCGCGGTGCTCGCGCTCGAGACCGAGATGGCCCGCGTGCAATGGACGCGCGTCGAGAACCGTGACGCCGTCAAGAGCTACAACCCAGTGCGGCAGAAAGACCTGCCGAAGCTCGCGCCGGCCGTCGACTGGAAGGCCTGGCTGGCCGATTCCGGCATCGCCGGCAAGACGCCCGACGTGATCGTGCGCCAGCCGAGCTACTTCAAGGGCATGAGCGCGCTGCTGCAGTCGCAGCCGCTGTCGACCTGGAAGGCCTATGCGAAGACGCGGCTGCTGATCTCGTTCGCGCCGTACATGAGCAAGGAATTCGTCGACACCGCCTTCGCATTCAACGGCACCGTGTTGATGGGCACGACCGAGAACCGCCCGCGCTGGAAGCGCGGCGTCGGCATCGTCGAGCGCTCCATCGGCGAAAGCCTCGGCAAGGTCTACGTGGCCAAGTACTTCCCGCCCGAGTCGAAGGACAAGATGGAGAAGCTGGTCGGCAACCTGCTGGCCGCCTACAAGCAGAGCATCGACACGCTCGACTGGATGGGCCCCGACACCAAGAAGCAGGCACAGGCCAAGCTCGCGACCTTCGCGCCGAAGATCGGCTACCCGAAGAAGTGGAAGGACTACAGCCGTCTGCAGATCCGCCGTGACGACCTGGTCGGCAACGTGATGCGGGCGCGCCTGCTCGCCGACGCGCGCGAGGTGGCCAAGCTCGGCAAGCCGGTCGACCGCGACGAATGGTTCATGACGCCGCAGACCGTCAATGCCTACTACAACCCGGCGATGAACGAGATCGTGTTCCCGGCTTCGATCCTGCAGCCGCCGTTCTTCGACGCGAGCGCCGACGACGCGGCCAACTACGGCGGCATCGGCGCGGTGATCGGCCACGAGATCAGCCACGGCTTCGACGACGAAGGCAGCCGCTTCGACGGGCTGGGCAACCTGCGCGAATGGTGGACCGCCGAAGACCGCAAGCGCTTCGAGGCCAAGACCAGCATCCTGGTCGAGCAGTACGGCGCGTTCGAGCCGGTGCCGGGCTACAAGGTCAACGGCGAGCTGACGCTGGGCGAGAACATCGCCGACAACTCGGGGCTGGAGATCGCGTACAAGGCCTACCACCTGTCGCTGAACGGCCAGCCGCCGCTCGCGATCGACGGGCTGAGCGGCGACGAGCGCTTCTTCCTCGGCTTCGCCCAGGTGTGGCGCGGCAAGGCGCGCGACCAAGCCATGATCCAGCAGCTGAAGTCCGACCCGCATTCGCCGGAAGAGATCCGCGCCAACGGCACGGTGCGCAACCACCCGGGCTACTACTCGACCTTCGGCGTGAAGGCGGGCGACAAGATGTACCTGCCGCCGGAGAAGCGCGTTTCGATCTGGTGATGCGGATCTGGTGATCTCGCGACCGGTGCGAAACTGGGGGGCATGAGCACGCCCCCCGAGTCGCCGGCCTCCCTCGTCCAGTTGCGCGAGAGGTTCGGCGAGCGCTACCGCTGGATGGTGCTGCTGACGGTGATGATCGGCACGATGGCGTCGATCATGGCCTCGACCATCATCAACGTCGCGGTGCCCGACATCAGCCAGCGCTTCGGCCTCGGCCAGGAGCGTGCGCAGTGGCTGTCGGCCGGCTTCATGGCCGCGATGACGGTCTCGATGCTGGTGACGCCGTGGGTGCTCGACCGCTTCGGCTACCGCAGCAGCTACTTCGGCGCGGTGCTGCTGCTGATGCTGGGCGGCATCGGCGGCGGGCTCGGGACGAGCTTCGAAGGGGTGCTCGCGATGCGGGTGCTCGAAGGCCTGTCGGCCGGCGTGCTGCAACCGATCCCCGCGATCATCGTGCTGCATGCGTTCCAGCGCCACGAGCAAGGCAAGGCGATGGGCATCTTCGGCTTCGGCGTCGTGCTCGCGCCGGCCATCGGGCCGAGCATCGGCGGCGTGCTGGTCGAGGCCTTCGGCTGGCGCTCGATCTTCTTCGTGGTGGTGCCGTTCTGCCTGGCCGCGCTCGCGATGGCGGCGCGCTACCTGCCGCACAGCTCGCCGGGCGGCGCCCACGTCAACCAGCATGGCCGCAAGCTCGACGTCGGCGGCCTGGCGCTGCTGACGGTGGCGGTGCTGGCGCTGCTGAACGGGCTGGTGCACCTGCACGACGCGGCCAAGCTGTCGGCGATCGTGCTGCTGGCGGTCGCGATCGGTGCCGGCGTCGTGTTCGTCGCGCGCCAGCGCCGCAGCGACAACCCGATCATGCGGCTCGGGCTGTTCAGCTTCCGCTCGTTCTCGATGGGCGGCTGGGTCGCGTTCATCTACGGCATGGCGCTGTTCGGCTCGACCTACCTGGTGCCGGTGTTCATGCAGCTCGCGCTGAAGCTGCCGCCGTCGCAGGCCGGTGCGGTGCTGCTGCCGGCGGGCATCGTGCTCGCGATCACCATCCCGCTGGCCGGCCGGCTGGCCGACAAGCTGCCGGTGAGCCGCGTCGTCGCGGCCGGCGTGCTGCTGCTGGCGGCCTCGTTCTGGCTGATGCTGACGGTCGGGTTCGCGACGGCGCTGTGGCTGATCACGCTGTGGGCGGTGGTCGGTCGCATCGGGCTCGGGCTGGTGCTGCCATCGCTGAACCTCGGCGCGATGCGCGGGCTGCCGACCGAGCTGATCTCGCACGGGTCGAGCACGATCAACTTCCTGCGCCAGCTGGGCGGGGCGGTGGGCATCAGCATCGTCGGGATCGTGCTGCAGTGGCGGCTGGGCGTGCATGCGGATGCGCCGCTGAAGGCGTTCCACGAGACCTTCGGGTTGCTCGGCGTGATCAGCGCGCTGGCGGTGATCGCGGCGTGGCGGATGGCGCCACCAAACGGGAGTTCGTCGGCGCGAACCTGACATTCGTACCGGTTGCGTTTGGTGGGTCGGTCTCTACAGTGCGACGACCGCGGTGCCGCTCACCGCGACGTTCTTCTCCGCGACACACAGCCAGATGCTCTCCACCTCCACGTTCCCATGCCGCTGGAGGTCAGGCCGATTGAGGTGGTACGGCTTGACCCAGGACGCCACGGACGCCCCTCACTGATCGGGCGCCCATGTGGCAACTTGCCAATCGAACGCCGTTCGCGGCCGAGCGCGTCTGGCTGCGCGACCGCGATGGCTCCGAGGTCTGGATCGTCGCGGTCAAGGCCACGTTCGACATCGTCGATGGTGCTCCCCGTGTCGCCGACGAACAGGCACCCGTGCTGCGGCTGCCGGAGCACCTCGGCGAAGCCGGCCGCAGCAGCCTGCGTCAAGATGCCGACCTCGTCCTGACCAAGCAGGCCACCGATGTGCTGGTGCTGGGCCATGCCCACGCACCGGGTGGGTCCCCGGTGACGCAACTGGACGTGGGCTTCAGCGTCGGCCCGATCCGGAAGGTGCTGAGGGTGTTCGGCGATCGGCGCTGGGGCACGCTGGGCGCGTCGGCGCCCGAGCCGTTCGCATCGATGCCGCTGGTCTACGAGCGGGCCTACGGCGGCGTGGATGCGGCCTCGGCACACCCTGAGCGCGATTGGGAGTGGCGCAATCCGGTGGGCACCGGATTCGCCGTGTCGGGCCGCCATGCGAAGGGCCTGCGCCTGCCGAACATCGAACGGCCGGAGGCGCCAATCCGTGGCTGGCGCGACCGGCCGGAGCCCGCCGGCTTCGGCCCGATCGCGTGCCACTGGCACCCGCGCGTGGGCTTTGCAGGCACCTACGGCGAACGCTGGATGAAGACGCGCCAGCCCTTGTGGGCCGAAGACCTCGACGATCGCTACTTCCAGAGCGCGCCGGCCGACCAGCAGGTGCCGGGCTTCCTGCGGGGCGGCGAGCCGGCGGTGCTGCGTGGCCTGACGCAGGGCGGCAGCCTGGACTTCAGGCTGCCGAAGGTCTACCTCGGCTTCGAAACCCATTTCACCGACGGCACGCGGGAGATCCATCGCAACCGCCGCCTGCACACGGTGATCATCGAGCCCGATGGTCCCCGACTGCAGATGGTGTGGCACAGCGCGCTGCCCTGTCATTTCAAGGTGCATCAGTTGCTGCGCACCGTCATCACGCTGAAGACCGGTCGCGACGCGGGGGCGGGGGCTGCATGAGCGAGCCGGTGGCCATCGTCGCGCTGGGGGCGAGCACGCCGGTCGGCCGCTGTGCCGCATCGAGTGCGGCCGCGGTGCGCGCCGGCATCTCGGTCTCCCAGGCGCACCCCGCGATGATCGACACGGCGGGCGAGCCGATGACGGTGGCCTGTGCCGACTGGATCGACCTGCAGCAGCCCTTCGAGCAGCGACTCCAGGCACTGCTGCTTCCTGCCGTCGACGAGGTGCTCGAAGCCGTTGCGATGCCGATGCAGCGGCGCCTGCCCACCGAGTTGGCGCGTTGCGCGCTGGCCCTGGCCCTGCCGGCGGCACGGCCAGGCCTGGAAGCAGGGCTGGCACAGCGCCTGCTGGAAAGCATCTGCGGTCACTGCGAAGACATGTTTCAAGCCGCCGCATGCTTCGAGGCAGGGCATGCCGCGGGCCTGCTGGGGTTGCGGGCTGCCGTCTCCAAGCTGGCGCGAGGAGAGTTGGATGCCTGCGTGCTCGCCGGCGTCGACAGCTACCTGCACCCGCTGACGCTGGAGTGGCTGGAGTCCTGTGAACAGCTGCATGGCGCAGGCGTGCAGAACAACGCCTGGGGCTTCGTGCCCGGTGAGGCGGCGGGGGCGCTGCTGCTGACGGGGTGGCACAAGGCGCAGGCGCTGGGGCTGCCGATCCTGTCGGTCGTGCTGGGCACAGGCCAGGCGGTCGAGGAGAACCGGATCAAGACACGCACGGTGTGCATCGGCCAAGGGTTGACGCAGGCCGTGCAGGACACGCTGGCGGCGCTGCCGGCAGGCGCCCGCGTGAGCGACATCTATTGCGACATGAACGGCGAGCCGTACCGCGCCGACGAGTACGGCTTCACTTGCACGCGTTCGGCGCAGACCTTCGTGTCGGCGTCCGACTTCGTGGCGCCGGCGGACTGCTGGGGCGACGTAGGCGCGGCTGGCGGCGTGCTGCATGCGGTGCTGGCCACGGTGGCCGGCCGCAAGGGTTACGCAAAGGGACCGCTTTCACTGCTGTGTGCGAGCAGCGAGGGTGGCGAACGGGCGGCCGCGCTGGTGGCCACGGGGGAGGGCTGACATGGCGGTCACGATCAAGGTCAACGGCACCTCGCACACGCTGGTGCACAAGGGCAGCAGCGGCGTGTCGACGGCGACGGTGCCGGACGTGTGCAAGACCCCCTCGCCGGGTGGGCCGGTGCCGATCCCGTATCCGAACATCTCGCAGTCGTCGACGCTGGCCAACGGCACGACGACCGTGAAGGCCGACGGCGGCATGATGATCGCGATCAAGGGCTCGGAGTTCTCGGCATCGAACGGCGACAACGCCGGCACGCTGGGCGGCGTGAAATCGTCGACCTTCATGAAGGAGTCGACCTGGATCCTCTACTCCTTCGACGTGAAGATGGAAGGCCGGAACGCCTGCCGGCTCACTGACAAGAAGCTGCAGAACCATGGGAACACCGCCGACATGGCGGGCGAGCTGCAGATGGCGATCGCGGTGCAGACGCTGCAGGACATGCTGTGCGAATGCGACCAGCAGGTGCAGCCCGAGCCGGACGACACTTGCCCGTTGCTCGGCGCGAAGAAGCACGAGTGCATGAACAGCAAGATCAGCCAGGACCGGTCGCCGGTGAAGATGGTCGGGGAGACGGCGTACAACCGGAAGACGGGCCAGCCTGCGGCGCGGCCGAACACGCGCATGCGGCTGATCGGCGAGCCGATCCATCAGTTCTTCCGGCGCATCCGCGGGAATATCTATCCGGATGCGACGATCCATGATGACGACGGGCTGCCAGCTCGGTTTGTGGAGTTCAAGTTCCAGTGTCCAACGCCGGTGCCTACTCGTCGGGGTGGCCCGCCGTCGAAGGGAGTGGCGCCACAGTTCTGGAGCCGAGGACAGCTCTCAAGGACTCGCACTCTGGGATCTCTGCAGCGGCCGCCGATCACCGTTGAACCGAAACTTGTCACGAATGAGAGATGCCCAGCATGACTGTTGCAACGTCGGATCATTCAGCGTTGGATGCCCTTCAGTTTCACTTGAAGGCTCGCAACGGCGAGTACTGTGTCGCACGCACCGGCGTGACACTGGTGCTGTATTTCGGAAAGTCGACGCGCGACCTTGCCCCTTCTGTCTCGAAGCTGGTGGCGCTGTATCTCGCAGCTATTCCGGAGGACAGCATTCGATCGATTCTCAGCACGACTGGTGTGTGGCGAGATTTCACGAAAGCGGGTCTGGCGAGTCGCTTGCGAAAACTGGCCGCCGAAGATGTCGATTTCGTATCCATCGACCTGAGTTCAGGTGAACCGGGGAACGTGGGCGAATACGGCTTTCATTTCTTCGGAACTGATCTGTCGAACTTCGAAGTCTGGCCGCGCGAGGCTTGTTCGTGCGTGTTCGAGTTCCCGCTTGCCATGTTGAACGCCGATCAACGTGGTCGATTCGAACAGTTCATCGCGACGGCTGCAGATGTCGAGCCGTTCGAGTCAGGGTACGCCGGCTATGCGTTCAAGCACTTGTTCATGACGTGGCGCGATGAGGCGCATGAGTGGATCGCGCAAAAGGCGCAACGCTTCATCGGTGTCGACATCAGCTACGACAGCTTCAACGAAGCCGCGCGCCGCCGCGTCGTGAACGTCTCCTGGATCACATTGCTGGGCCACCCGCTGATCAAGGAATTGGGAGGCGATGAGCAGATTCGCTCGCAGTTGTCGCCGGAGATCCGCCTGCAGAGCCTCGCATCGGGTATCGCCATCATCGCGGGCGACGTGCCGCCGATTGGCGATGTGAACCGCGGTGCGCAGGACCTGCAGTTGCTGAAGGAGGTTGCGGCGCTGACCCGGCCGGTCCGCATCTCGATGGAGATTGGTTTTGGCAGTGAGTCTTTCCGTCGCAACTGGCTGAGCCGGCTTGACTGAGATGAGTCCGAGTCTCATGGTGGCGGAAGACCTGCTCGCATTGGATTCCGAGCGTCTTCAACTGAAGATGCGCAGTGGCGAATACTGCGCCGCACGTACTGGCGTGGCCTTGGTGCTGTATTACGGCAAATCAATGGGCGAACTTGCACCGGTGGTGGCGAAGCTGGTTGAGCTCTACTTCTCAGCCATTCCCCCGGGTGCGATCCGGTCGATGCAGAGCGCTTCCGGCGTGTGGCGCGAGTTCGTCAAGCAGAACCTGAGCATTCGGATGCGCAAGTTGGCTGCGGAGGACATGGACTATGACTCGATTCATCTCAGCTCCGGCGAGCCACGCA
Source organism: Rhizobacter sp. OV335 (assembly GCF_900142965.1). Taxonomy (GTDB): domain Bacteria; phylum Pseudomonadota; class Gammaproteobacteria; order Burkholderiales; family Burkholderiaceae_C; genus Rhizobacter. The sequence goes on along the minus strand of NZ_FRCQ01000008.1, from coordinate 89,160 downwards.
ACGTCGGCGATCACGGCTTCCACTTCTTCGGGACGGATCTGTCTCACTTCGATATCTCCCCCCGCGAAGCCTGTTGTTGCGTCCTTGAGTTTCCTCTGGCCGAGTTGAGTACAGAGCGGCGTGAGCGGTTTGAAGATTTCGTTGCAGCAGCGACCGAGGTCGAGGCGTTCGAGTCGGGATACGCCGGCTATGCGTTCAAGCATTTGGCGCGAGCGTGGCGAGATCAGGCCATGCCGTGGATTTCTCAGCGTGCACCTCGCTTTCTCGGCGTTGACATCAGCAATGACCAGTTCTCAAGGGCTGCTCGTCGCCGCGTGGTGAACGTCTCCTGGATCACCCTGCTGGGCCACCCGCTGATCAAGGAGCTTGGCGGCGAGGCATGCATCCGCGCGCAGTTGTCTCCGGAAATCCGCCTGCGCGGTCTCGCATCAGGCCTCGTAATCATCGCGGGCGACGTGCCTCCGATTGGCGACGTGACCCGCGGCGCACAAGACCTGCAGCTGCTGAAGGAAGTCGCCGCACTGACCCGCCCCGTGCGCGCATCGCTGCAGATCGGCTTCGGCAGCCAAGCCTTCCGCCGCACCTGGCCCACCCGACTCGACTGAGGACCGCAACCCCATGCTCCGCCCCTTCCACATCACGCTGGACCGCCACGCTCCGCCGGGTGCATTGAACCTGCACCTCCGCTTCACCAACCCGCTGTCGCCCGACGAGCGCCTCGGCTGGCTCGACCTGCTGAAAACCTTCGTCGACGTGGCGCAGTGCGGCGCGCTCTGCGGGTCGAACATCGCGCCGGCGCAAGCGGGCTGCGCCGTCGTCCACGCACACGTGCAGGGCGATGTGGCGGTGCTGGAGCTGTCCAACACCGCCCTCGACCCGGCCGCCTGCACCGTGCTGCTGAACCTGTGCCACTGGGCCCACGCGCAGTTCGCACCGTTGCACAGCCTGTCGCTGGCCAGGGCCGACCTCCCGGACCTGGCGCCCGCACCCGAGGCCGGCCTGGTGTTCCCCGGCACCTGGGGCCAGCTCGGCTTCGCCCTGACCGACTACGAACTCGTCGGCCAGACGATCGCAGTCGACATCGAGTTCGAATCGCCGCAGTCCGAGCGCGACCGCGAGCGCATCAACACCGTCCTCGGCCACTGGTTCAAGGCCGCCAATTGGGGCGGCTATGCGGACGAACTCTTCCCGCCCGAGTCCAGCACGCTGACCGTCGCGTCGCCGCCGATGGTCGACGACGAACTCGGCATCAGCTGGTACTTCGAGTCGTACCACTGCTCCTATGCGGTGTTCGGCGGGCTGCTCAACTGCCTGGCCCGCATCAACGCGACCGACGCACCGATCCGCCAGGTCACGATCGGGGAGTGATCCCGCCGTGCCCTAGGGTTTCCCGCGGGCAGACGGGTTGGCGACGCAGGGGGATCCTGGGTGCTCATGCACAAGACCCCAGGAGACGCCCCGTGAGCACACGTTTCAAGATCAACGGCAAGTCGGTCGACGTGAAGGCCGAACCGGACACCCCGCTGCTGTGGGTGATCCGCGACGAGATCGGCCTGACCGGCACCAAGTACGGCTGCGGCATGGCGCTGTGCGGCGCCTGCACCGTGCACCTGAACGGCCAGCCGGTGCGCTCGTGCCAGACGCCGGTGTCGGCCGTCGCCGGCAAGTCGGTCGCGACGGTGGAGAGCCTGTCGCGCAACAACACCCACCCGCTGCAGGTTGCGTGGATCAAGCACGACGTGCCGCAGTGCGGCTACTGCCAGTCCGGCCAGCTGATGAGCGCGGCCGCGCTGCTGAAGGACAACAAGAACCCGAGCGATGCCGAGATCGACGCCGCGATGAGCGGCAACATCTGCCGCTGCGGCACCTACCCGCGCATCCGCGCCGCGATCAAGAGTGCGGCCGCGGACATGCAGCACCACAAGGCCTGAGGAGAACGCCATGACCAAGACCACCCGTCTCGCGACTGACCTCACCCGGCGCGGCTTCCTGCAGACCTCGGCGCTCACCAGCGGCGGCCTGATGCTGGGCGTCGCGTTGCCCGGTGCCGTCTCCGATGCCAACGCGGCCGGCATGCTCTACACGCCGAATGCCTGGGTGCACATCGCCGACGACAACACCATCACGCTGTTGTCGGCGCGCTCCGAGATGGGCCAGGGCGTCTACACCTCGATGCCGATGCTGATCGCCGAGGAGTTGAACGTCGACATCCGCGCGATCAAGGTGTCGATCGCGCCGCCGAACCAGAAGCTCTACGGCAACGCACTGCTCGGCGGCCCGCAACTCACCGGCGGCTCGAGCTCGGTGCGCGACGGCTGGGAGAAGCTGCGCATCGCCGGTGCCCAGGTGCGCATGATGCTGATCAGCGCGGCTGCTCAAAAATGGAACATCCCGGAGTCGCAGCTGCGCGCCGAGAACGGCCGCGTGATCGGCCCGAAGGGCAAGAAGGCGACCTACGGCCAGCTGGCCGCCGCGGCCTCGAAGCTGCCGGTGCCCGACAAGGTGGTGCTGAAGGACCCGAAGGATTTCAAGATCGTCGGCAAGCCGACCCGCCGGCTCGACACGCCTTCGAAGGTGAACGGAACCGCCGAGTTCGGCATCGACGTGAAGCTGCCCGGCATGGTCTACGCGTCGCTCGAGCAGTGCCCGGTGATCGGCGGCACCGTGAAGAGCTTCGACGCGAGCAAGGCGAAGACGATGCCCGGCGTGATCGATGTGGTGCAGATCCCCGACGGCGTCGCGATCGTGGCCGACACCTGGTGGCACGCGAAGACGGCGCGCGAGGGCCTGACGGTCGTCTGGGACGAAGGCGCCGGCGCGGCGCTGACGCACACCTCGATGACCGAAAGCACGCGCGGCGCGCTGAAGACCGGCAAGGTGCTGCCGCTGAAGGCGGTGGGGGACGCGGATGCCGAGATCGCGAAAGCGGAGAAGGCATCCGGCAAGGTGATCCGCGCCGAGTACATGATGCCGCTGCTGTCGCACTCGCCGCTGGAGCCGATGAACTTCACCGCGCACGTGCATGACAACCGCGTCGAGCTGATCGGCCCGACGCAGTGGCAGGACGCCGCGGCCGCCACGGTGGCCAAGGTGGTCGGCGTGCCGCCGGAGAACGTGAGCCTGCGCACCACCTTCCTCGGCGGCGGCTTCGGCCGGCGCATCGACATCGACTTCATCATCCAGGCCGCGCAGATCTCGAAGGCGGTCAACAAGCCGGTGAAGCTGCTGTGGACGCGTGAAGACGACATGACGCACGACTTCTACCGGCCGCAGTCGGTGCACCAGCTCGCCGCAGCGATCGGCCCGGACGGCAAGCCGACCGCGATGACCTTCCGGATGAGTTCGCAGTCGATCACCGGCCGCGTGTTCGGCCTGCCGGCCGAGGTGCAGGACCCGCTGATGACCGAGGCGGCGGTCGCCGGCTACGCGGTGTCGGCCTCGCGGCACGACATCGTCAAGCACGATGCCGGCTTGCGCGTCGGCTACTGGCGCTCGGTCAGCCATGCGCTGAACGCGTTCGCGAACGAGACCTTCATCGACGAGCTCGCGGTCGCGGCGGGGCAGGATCCGCTCGCCTACCGGATGTCGCTGCTGGCCGGCCAGCCGCGCTTCGCCAACGTGCTGAAGATCGCGACCGACAAGGCCGGCTGGGGCACTGCGGCGCCGGCCGGGCGCTTCCGCGGCATCGCGCTGATGGAGGGCTACGACACCTACATGGCCCAGGTGGCCGAGATCTCGGTCGCCAACGGCGAGGTGCAGGTGCACAAGGTGACGGTGGCGGCCGACCTCGGGCGCATGGTCAACCCCGACACGGTCGAGGCGCAGATCCAGTCGAGCATCGTGTTCGGCCTGACCGCGGCGCTGTTCGGCGAGATCACGCTCGAGAAGGGCCGGGTGCAGCAGACCAACTTCCACCAGTACCGGCTGCTGCGGCTGAACGAATCGCCGGCGATATCCATCACGCTGGTGCCGAGCACCGAGAAGCCGGGGGGCATCGGCGAGCCGGCGACGGCGCTGATCGGCCCGGCGGTGGGCAACGCGGTGTTCGCGGCGACCGGCAAGCGGCTGCGCAGGATGCCGTTCACGCCGGAGAACATCCAGAGCGCCTGAGCAGCGTGAACGAGGGCGGGGCACGGGTATCCTTGCGGGCTCTTCCGAGCCTGCAATCCGCCCGATGTCTCCGATCCAGAACCTCCCGCTGACCGACCTGCCCGAACGTTGCGAGGTGCTCGTCGTCGGGGCGGGCCCGGCCGGCAGCGCGGCGGCGCTATGGCTGGCGCGGGCCGGCGTCGACGTGGTGCTGGTCGACCAGCACCGCTTCCCGCGCGACAAGGTGTGCGGCGACGGCTTGATCCCCGATGCGCACGCGGCCCTGGCGCGGCTCGGCGTGCTCGACGAGGTGATGGCGCTGGCCCAGCCGGCGCAGCACGTCGGCTGCATCGGGCCGCGCGGCGGGCGCGTCGACGTGCCCGGCACGCTGGCGGTGCTGCCGCGCCGCGAACTCGACCAGATCCTGTGCCGCTCGGCCGCACTCGCCGGCGCGAAGATGTTCGCCCCGGTCCACTTCGAGGGCCTGCTGCACGATGCGGCGGGCCGCGTCGATGGCGCGACCGTGGGCCATGGCAGCGTCAAGCGCGAGATCCGTGCCCGCTGGGTGTTGCTGGCCACCGGTGCGGTGCCGCAGGCGCTGATCGCCGCGGGTGTGTGCGAGCGCCAGGCGCCCAGTGGCATCGCGATGCGCACCTACATCCGCAATCCGGCGATGGCCGATCGGCTGCGTGCGCTCGACGTCGTGTGGGACCGCCGGCTGCGCCCCGGCTACGGCTGGATCTTTCCGTGCCGCGACGGCGTGTTCAATGTCGGCGTCGGCGTCGCGAACAGCCACCGCAGCGCGGCCGACGGCCGCCACAACAAGCTCGACGTGAACCTGCGGCAGATGTTCGCGAGCTTCTGCGAGTTCTACGAGCCGGCCCGCGAGCTGCTGGCCGGCGGCGAGCTGCAGGGCCCGCTGAAGGGCGCGCCGCTGCGCTGCACGCTGAAGGGCGCGGTGTTCTCGCGTCCCGGCCTGCTGGTGACCGGCGAGGCGGCCGGCAGCACCTACTCGTTCACCGGCGAAGGCATCGGCAAGGCGATGGAGACCGGCCTGCTGGCGGCCGAGGCCGTGCTGGCCGGCCGGCGCACCGACGACGATGCCGTGCGCGCCCGCTACGAGTCGGCGTTGCGCGCGCTGCAGCCGCGCTTCGCGTTGTACGAGCGGGCGAACGGCATCAACGCCCACCCGTGGCTGGCCGACCTGGTGATCTGGCGCGCGCAGCGCAGTGCGCGGCTGCGCGAGCGCATGAGCGGTGTGCTGAACGAAACCAGCAATCCAGGTACCCTGCTGAGCCTGAGGGGCGTCAAGCGCCTGTTCCTGGAGTAGCGACGCAATGTGCCAGTTGCTGGGCATGAACGCCAACACCCCGACCGACCTGATGTTCAGCTTCACGGGGTTCTCGACCCGTGCCGAGGAGCACAAGGACGGCTTCGGCATCGCGTTCTTCGAAGGCGCGGGCACACGGCTGTTTGTCGATGCGCAGAGCGCGAGGCTGTCGCCGGTGGCCGAGATGGTCCGGCACTACCCGATCCGCAGCCACAACGTCATCGCCCACATCCGCAAGGCCACGCAGGGCGTGGTGGCGCTGGAGAACACGCACCCATTCGTGCGCGAGCTGTGGGGCCGCTACTGGGTGTTCGCGCACAACGGCGACCTGAAGAACTACCAGCCGCGGCTGCATGCGGCGTTCCGCCCGGTGGGCAGCACCGACAGCGAGCGCGCGTTCTGCTGGTTGATGCAGGAACTCGCGAAGGCGCATGCCGACCTGCCGCCGGTCGGCGAGCTGACGGCCACGCTGGCCGAACTGGTGCCGCGCATCGCGGCGCACGGCAGCTTCAACTTCATGCTGAGCAACGGCCAGGCGCTGTGGGCGCACTGCTCGACGAAGCTGAGCTGGCTGGTGCGGGAGCACCCGTTCCGCAAGGCAAGGCTGCAGGACGAGGACATGAGCGTCGACTTCGCCGAGCTGACGACGACGGCCGATCGCGTCGCAGTGGTCGTCACCGAGCCGTTGACCGCCGATGAAGCGTGGCGGGCGTTTGAGCCGGGGGAGTTGAAGGTGTTCGTGAATGGTGGGGTGGTGGAGCGCTGAGCGCGCAGACTGGTCCGCAGTCGTTCAAGTCGACTCGCAGGCAGATTGCTGGTAATTCCAACGCCCGCCGCTGTCCAGGCATGAATCGATCTGCAGCGTGCGCCATAGCCAATGGCTTCCTGCAATCAATGCAACTACCAGAACCACACTCCAGACGACAGGCTTTCGTTTCACGAGGGGCCTCCTAGTAGGCGAGTGGCAGGCCGACAGGCCGATACTGGCTGCACGCCATTTCACAAGAAGTCTGGGTGCCCGATCCCCAGGCTCTGCCGTAGGCGTTGGCGGCCTGATCGGCTTGCGACGCTTGTGGAGGGTCGCCCGTTGCGCGCGGCAAAGAGACATGCCATGAGGGGCTCCTGGGGTCGGTTGAAAAGGCGCCAACAGCCCGGGCGCGTCGCGCGATGCTAGTGATGCGTCGCTGGCGCCGGCTCCTTACTCTCTGCAGAATTGCGCGCTACTCGGCCGCAGGCCCCTCGCCAGATTTCTAGCGACCGCGAAGTCCTCAGAGCCGCTCCTGCGACCCCGGATCGAACAGCGACACCTTCTCCGCCGCGATCCGGAACGGCGCCTGCGCGCCCACCGCCGGCTCCGCGTGCCCGCTCAGCATCGCGCTGACCTGCTGGCCTTGCACGTCCATCCAGACGATGGTCTGCGCACCCATCGGTTCCACCAGCGCGACCGTGCCGCTGCCGTCGCCGGCGGCCGCGCCGTCCAGGTGCAGCGCGATGTCTTCCGGGCGGATGCCCAGCAGCACCGCCTGCCCGTCGCGCGGCGCCTGCGCGAACGCATAGCGCGTCACGTCGACCGAGAGCCCCGTGCGCTTGAACGTCACCGCGCCGCCCGCCACCTGCAGCGTGCCTTCGGCGAAGTTCATGCTCGGCGAGCCGAGGAAGCCGGCCACGAACACGTTGGCCGGCCGGTTGTAGATCTCGCCCGGCGCGCCGATCTGCTGGATGCGGCCCTTGTTCATCACCGCGATGCGCGTCGCGAGCGTCATCGCCTCGACCTGGTCGTGCGTCACGTAGACCATCGTCGTGCCGATGTTCTTGTGCAGCTGCTTCAGCTCGCGGCGCAGCTCGGCGCGCAGCTTCGCGTCGAGGTTCGACAGCGGCTCGTCGAACAGGAACACGCCGACGTCGCGCACCAGCGCGCGCCCGATCGCGACCCGCTGGCGCTGCCCGCCCGACAGCTGCGAGGGCTTGCGCTTCAGCAGTTCCTGCAGGTGCAGGATCTCGGCGGCGCGTGCCACGCGCTTCTCGATCTCGGCCTTCGGGGTGCCGTTCACGCGCAGCCCGAACGACATGTTCCGCTCGACGCTCATCGTCGGGTACAGCGCGTACGACTGGAACACCATGCCGATCGAGCGGTCCTTCGGGTCGGCCCAGGTCACGTCGCGCCCACCGATCTCGATGCTGCCGGCATGCACGTCCAGCAGCCCGGCGATCGAATGCAGCAGCGTCGACTTGCCGCAGCCCGACGGCCCGAGCAGCACCAGGAACTCGCCGGCCTGCACATGCAGGTCCATCGCGGCAATGATCGGCACGCCCCCGAGGCGGATCTCGAGCTGGCGGATGTCGACGTTCGCCGACGCCACATGCGGCACCGGGGTCGCGGTGGACGATGAAGACGGCAGGTCGACGGATGAATTCACAGGAATGGCAGACACGGATCAACCCTTCACGGCACCAGCCGCAATGCCGCGCACGAACCAGCGGCCTGAAATGAGATAGATGGCCAGCGGAACCAGCGAGGTGAGCACGGTGGCCGCCATGTTCACGTTGTACAGGCGCTCGCCGGTGGTCGTGTTGATCACGTTGTTGAGCTGCACCGTCATCGGCAGGTTGTCGCGCCCGGCGAACACCAGCCCGAGGATGAAGTCGTTCCAGATCGCCGTCACCTGCATGATCACCGCGACGATGATGATCGGCGTCGCCATCGGCAGCATCAGCTGGAAGAAGATCCGGAAGAAGCCGCCGCCATCGATGCGCGCCGCCTTGAACAGCTCGCCCGGCACCGACGCGTAGTAGTTGCGGAACAGCAGCGTCATCACCGGCATGCCGAAGATCGTGTGGATCAGCACGATGCCCGGCAGGCTGCTGAAGATGCCGGCCGCCGCGAACGCGCGCACCAGCGGGAACATCACCACCTGGTAGGGCACGAAGGCGCCGATCATCAGCACGCCGAACAGCAGGTTCGCGCCGCGCGCGCGCCAGAACGACAGCGCATAGCCGTTCAGCGCACCGAAGAAGATCGAGATCACCGTGCTCGGCAGCACGATCTTCACCGAGTTCCAGAAGCCGACCTGGATGCCGCTGCAGTCGAGGCCGGTGCAGGCCTGCGACCAGGCCGCAATCCACGGCTCGATGGTCCAGTCGCCGGGCAGCGCGAACAGGTTGCCGAGCCGGATCTCGGCCATCGGCTTCACCGAGGTGATCAGCATCACGTACAGCGGCAGCAGGAAGAACGCGGCAGCGGTCAGCAGGAAGGCGTAGACGCCGATGCGCGCCGGCGTGACGCGCGACGGGCGCTTCGAGCGCACGGGCGCGGCGGTGATCGGGAGGGCGGAAGAAGGCGTGGACATCAAGCTTCCCGGGCGTTGCGGTTGGAGCGGCTGCGCGCGTACATCCACGGTGTGATCACGGCCAGCACCGTCAGCAGCATCACCGTGCTCGCGGCCGACGCGAGGCCGATGTTGGCGCGGCCGAACAGGTAGTCCATGATGAACTTCGCCGGCACCTCGCTCGCGATGCCGGGGCCGCCCTGGGTCATCGCGATCACCGCGTCGTAGACCTTCACGACGCCGACCGACAGCAGCACCAGCGCGGTCGCGAACGACGGCCCGAGCTGAGGCAGCACGATGCTCGCGTAGACGCGCCAGCGCGGAATGCCGTCGATGCGCGCGGCCTTCCACATCTCCTCGTCGACGCCGCGCAACCCGGCCAGCATCAGCGCCATCACCAGCCCCGAGGCCTGCCACACCGCGGCGATCACCACCGTGTAGATCACCTTGTCCTGGCTGACGATCCAGTCGAAGCTGAAATTCTCGAAGCCCCAGCCGCGCACCGTCGTCTGCAGGCCGAGCTCGGGGTTCAGGATCCACTGCCACACGAGCCCGGTCGCGACGAAGCTCATCGCATACGGGTAGAGGAAGACGGTGCGCAGCACGCTCTCGCCGGCCACCTTCTGGTCGATGAAGACCGCCAGCAGGAAGCCGATCACCAGGCACGCGACGATGAACAGCACGCCGAAGATCAGCACGTTGTGCACCGAGACCATCCAGCGCTCGCTGGTGAAAAGCCGCTCGTACTGCGCGAGGCCCACGAAGCTGTCGCTCGGGAAGGTGCGCGAGTTGCTCAACGAGATGCGCACCGACCACAGCACCGTGCCGATGTAGGCGAACAGCACCGTGGCGGCCATCGGCAGCAATGCCGCGTAGACCGACCAGTGTTGCCGCAGTCGGCTGCGCCCGACGTCCATCGTGGATTCCTCAAAGCCCTGCCAAGGCGGCAAGGGTAGACAAAAAAAGGGTGGGCCGCAGCCCACCGTGGGAATTACATCCAGGCCGCCCGACCCGGAGGGTCAGGTCTTCAGCGCAACGGCCAAGGCCTTCGCGGCGTCGTCGACCGACTGGTTGGTGTTCCACAGCTTGGTCAGCACGTCCTGCACGGCGCCGATGGTGTCGGGCGTCGCGAGCATTTCCGAATCCGGCAGCTGGCGCGAGGCGTCCTTCATGATGGCCACGCCGGCTTGCGCGCAGATGTCCATCTTCGAGGTGTCGACGTCGGTGCGGATCGGGATCGAGCCCTTCTTGTTGTTGAAGGCGACCTGCGCGGCCGGCGAGGTCATCGTCGTCGCTAGCAGCTTCTGCGCCTTGATGGCCTCGGGATTGGTCGTCTTCGGGAACACGAACACGTCGCCGGCGACGATGTACGGCGACTTCGGACCGAAGCCCGGGAAGCAGCCGAATTCCTTGCCGGCCGTCTGGTTGGCCGCCTGGAACTCGCCCTTGGCCCAGTCGCCCATGATCTGCACGCCGGCCTTGCCGGAGATCACCATCGCGGTCGCGTCGTTCCAGTTGCGGCCCGGCGAGCCGGCGTCGACGTAGTTGTGCAGGCGCTTGAAGGTGGCGAGCACCTTCTTGAACGGCTCGCCGGTGACCAGCGCGCTGTCCTTGTCGCGGTAGAACTTCAGGAACATCTCCGGGCCGCCGACGTGTGCCAGCACCGCGTTGAAGGTGATGCGCTCCTGCCACGACTGGCCACCCAGCGCCAGCGGCACCAGGCCGGCGGCCTTCAGCTTGTCGAGCGCGGCGAAGAACTCGTCGATGGTCTTCGGCTCGTCCTTGATGCCGGCCTTCGCGAAGGCGGACTTGGAGTACCAGAACCAGGCGGGCATGTGCACGTTGACCGGCACGGCGTAGTAGTGGCCCTTCACCTTGACGGTGTTCAGCACCGGCTGCGGCAGGATCTTGTCCCAGTTCTCCTTCGCCGCGACGTCGTCCAGGTCGGCCAGCTTGCCTTCGGCGACGATGTCGTGGAACTGCTTCGAGGTGTTGAACTGCGCGGCGGTCGGCGGGTTGCCGCCGACGATGCGGTTGATGGCCGCGGCGCGCGCGTTGTCGGCACCGGCCACGGCGCTGTCGACCCAGGTGCCGCCGGCCGCCTTGTAGGCGTTCGCGAACTCCTTGATGGCGGCCGATTCGCCGCCCGAGGTCCACCAGTGGATCACCTCGGCCTTGACCTGGGCCTGGGCGGCGCCGAGTGCGCCGAAGCCCACGACCATGCCGGCGAGAACTGCCTTCAATTGAAACGCCATGTCTGTCTCCTGTGGTGAAACTCGAGCACTCCGGCTCATTGGGGGTGAACAACCCGGCTTCCCGGGTGAATCGGTGAACGCTGAGACGCCTCGATCAAACCTGGGACTGTCTCGCCTTCATGAACGCCTGGACGACGCGGCCGCTGTCCTTCCAGGTGCGCGCCTGGGTGTCGTAGTCGACGTGGACGATGCCGAAGCGGCGCTCATACCCATACGCCCATTCGAAATTGTCGAGCAGCGACCAGATGAAATACCCGCGAATATCCACGCCGTGGCGCATCGCGTCGTCCACCGCCAGCAGGTGGCGGCTGATGAAACTGATGCGCGACGGGTCGGTGACACGGCCGTCGACGACCTTGTCGTCCGACGCCATGCCATTCTCGGTGATGTAGATCGGCGGCAGGTTCTTGTAATTCGCGTGGAAACCCTTCAGCAAGCGGGCCAAACCCTGTGGATACACCTCCCAGCCCATTTGCGTGCGCTCCACGCCGGGCATTTCGGTCTCGATGAAACCGTGCCGGCCGTCGCTCTTGACCTGGGTTCGGAAGTAATAGTTGATGCCGAGGAAATCGAGTGGCGCGGCAATCGTCTGCAGGTCGCCCTCGAGCACCAGCGGCTCGGCGCCGGGCCACAGCCGCCACAGGTCGGCCGGGTAGCTGCCCTTCAGCAGCGGATCGAGCACCCAGTTGTTGTGCTGCACCTCGAACAGATAGGCGGCGTCCTGGTCCTGCGGCGACGGCGTTTCGGACACCGCGGCACCGACGTTGGCGACGATGCCGACCTGCGAACCCGGGTCGTTGCGGCGCAGGATCGCCACCGCGGTGCCGTGCGCCAGCAGCAGGTGGTGCATTGCCTGCGTCGCGTAGCGCAGGTTCTGGCGGCCCGGCGCATGGCGGCCGGCGGCGTAGCCGAGGAAGGCCGAGCACCACGGCTCGTTCAGCGTGGCCCAGGCCGTCACCAGCCCCTTGAACTCGCGGCTCACCAGTTCGGCGTACTCGGCAAAGTGGTAGACCACCTCGCGGTTGGTCCAGCCGCCGCGGTCCTCGATCCACTGCGGCAGGTCCCAGTGGTAGAGCGTCACGTAGGTCTGGATGCCCTTGGCCTTCAGCGCTTCCAGCAGCCGCTTGTAGAACGCAAGGCCCTTCGGGTTGGGCTGGTTGTTCGCGTCCATCACGCGCGGCCAGGCGATCGACAGGCGATACGCCTGCACGCCCAGTTCCTCGATGATTTCCAGGTCTTCCGGCCAGCGGTGGTAATGGTCGCAGGCAAACTCGCCGGTGTCCCCGTTCAATACCATGCCGGGGGTGTTCGAATAGGTATCCCAGATCGACGGAATCCGTCCGTCTTCATGGATGGCGCCTTCGATCTGATAAGACGCCGTGGCGGTACCAAAAAGAAAATCAGGCGACCAGAGCCTGGAATCCTTGGGAATCTCCAACTGCTCTGCACTGTACTTCGCCGAATTCTTGCTCACTCCACACCTTTCGCTACTGCTGCTTGACTTGACGGATCGTCCAGGCACTACAATGCCAGCCCAATTGGAACCGGTTCCAAAGAGCGGAACGCATTTCAGCACCTCTGCGGTCATTCAACATTGGGGAAAACCCGGTCGGATGGGTAAAGGAACAGGGCGCACAGCATGATTGCGGGCGGTCCCTATGATTCCCGGTTCGGGTGAAGGTTCTTTCACGGGCGACGAATGGCAACCATCAAGGACGTGGCGCGGCTGGCGGGTGTGGGGGTCGGCACCGCCTCGCGCGTGATCTCCGGCCGCGGCTCGGCGTCGCCGGCGGCGGTGGAGCGGGTGCAGGGCGCGGTGCGCCAGCTCGGCTTCCGGCCGTCGAGCCTCGCGCGGGCACTGTCGTCGCGCACGCTCGGCATGATCGGTGTCTTCGTGCCCGATTTCAGCGGCCCGTTCTTCGGCCGCATCCTGCAGACCATGGACGCCGAGCTGCGCGAGTTCGACCGCCACATGGTGGCCGCCAACGGCTGCGGCCACGGCGACCGCCGCCAGCAGGCGCTGGACGGCACCGCGTTCCTGATCCAGCGCGAATGCGACGGCCTGATGCTGCAGAGCAATGAGCTGCTCGACGAGGACCTGCTCGCGCTGCACCGGCTGCAGCCGCGCCTGGCGGTGCTGAACCGCCTGGTGCCGACGCTCGAGGCGCAGTGCTTCTCGGCCGACCACCATGTCGGCGGGCAGCTCGCGGCGCAGGCGCTGCTGAGCCGCGGGCACCGGCAGATCGCGGTGATCTCGGGGCCCAACTCCGCACCCGACAACGAGGCGCGCCTGGCAGGCTTCTATGCCGAGCTGGCGGCGCATGGCATCGCGCGCGAGACGGTGCCGCAGGTCGAGGGCGACTTCAGCTCCGAAAGCGGCTGGCGCGCGGCCACGCAGCTGCTGGAGCGCGGCGTGCCGTTCACCGGACTGTTCGGTGCGAACGACGTGATGGCGATCGCGGCGATCTCGCGGCTGCAGCACGCCGGCCTGCGCGTGCCCGAGCAGGTGTCGGTGGTCGGCTACGACGATTCCGAGCCGGCGTCGTACAGCAACCCGCGCCTCACCTGCGTGCGCATCCCGATCCAGGACGTGGTGTCGAACGCGTCGCGCTATCTGTTGAACGCGTGCTACGGCAGCACGCTGCCGGTGACCCACATCTTCGAGCCGACTTTCGTGTGGCGCGACTCGGTCGCGAAAGTTCCCTGAAATACACCACCCTCCGAAGAGGGATGCGCATTGCGTCGGCGTGGAACGAGGTGCCCGACAAAGTTTGGTCTGTGCATCGACGGTTTGCGTCAGATGCAAGTGATAAACGGTTCCACTTTGGGGTCGGGCGGCAGTGGCATGCGAACTGCAACCCGCAGTCCCCATGGGCGACCGCCTGCCTGCACCGTTGAAAAAGCGAAAGTTTTCGATGACCGATCACCATGACCTCGACAGCCGGCTGCGCCGGCGCCTGATTGGCGCGACGCTCGCGTCCGCGGCCACCGCGGCGCTGGCCGCCTGCGGCGGCAGCAGCGATTCCTCGCCGTCCCCGGCACCGGTGGGCGGCACGCCACCGGCTCCCGCGCCCTCTCCCTCGCCTTCACCGGCTCCTTCTCCCGCGCCGTCGCCTTCCCCCGCACCTTCGCCGGCACCGTCACCTGCCCCGAGTCCCGCGCCTTCGCCATCCCCGGCACCCGCCCCGGCGAGCAACAAGAGCTTCAAGCGCGGCATCGCCTATGACCTGAAGAGCCGGGCCGACATGGCGGCGCTCGCTCCCGGCGTCAGCTGGTGGTATGGCTGGAACTCGCAGCCCGATGCCAACACGCCGGCCGATCCGGTCGCCGCCTACGGCATGGACTACGTCCCGATGCTGTGGAGTGGCGACTTCGATGCGACCACCGTCACGACCTGGCTGAAGGCGCACCCGGCAGTCACGCACCTGCTGCTGCTGAACGAGCCGAACCTGAAGGGGCAGGCGACGATGACGCCGCAGGCGGCCGCTGCACTGTGGCCGCGCTACGAGAAGGTCGCCGCGGACACCGGCGTGAAGCTGGTCGGCCCGCAGATCACCTACGGCACCCTGGAGGGCTACACGACGCCCGTGGGTTGGATGGATGCGTTCCACGCGGCCTACCGCGCCGCCAACGGCGGTCGCGATCCGGTCATCGACTACATCGGCTACCACTGGTACGACTACGGGCTGGAGGCCAAGCTCGACGAAATGAAGAAGTACGGCAAGCCGTTCTGGGTCACCGAGTTCGCGAACTGGCACGACGGAGACGGCGACACCGTTCAGATCGACACCGTGAAGGAGCAGAAGCAGCAGATGGAGAAAATGGTCGCGATGCTCGAGGCCCGCGCCGACGTCTATCGCTATGCATGGTTCACCGGCCGCTGGGCGAAAGACACCCACTACACCAGCCTGCTCGGTGCCGACGGCCAGCTGACCGAACTGGGTCAGTACTACATCTCGTTGCCACCGAACAAAAATGCGTGACCCCGTCACCTTCGACCAGCTGAAGATCTTCATCGCCTGCGTCGAACGAGGTAGCTTCTCCGGTGCGGCGCGCAAGCTGCACCGCACCCAGTCGGTGGTGAGCCAGGCGATCGCGCAGCTGGAGCGCCAGATCGGCGTGACGCTGTTCGACCGCAGCGGCCGCCTGCCGACGCTGACCGACGAAGGCCGTGCGCTGCTGGCCGACGCGCGCATCGTCGCGCGTGGCGTCGACGGCTTCAAGGCACGTGCCAAGAGCCTGTCCGACGGGCTCGAGCCGGAGCTGTCGGTCGCGATGGATGCGCTGTTTCCGATGGACTGGCTGACCCAGGCGGTCGGTGCGTTCCGCCACGAGTTCCCCGGCACGCCGCTGCGGCTGCATGTGGATGCGATGGGCGCGATCCTGCAGCCGGTGCTCGACGGGCAATGCCGCATCGCGGTGATCGGCAGCCTGCCCGAGGTGCCCGACACGCTCGAATCGCATCCGCTGCTCGACGTGGCCGCCGTCACGGTGGTGGCGCCGACGCACCCGCTCGCGTCGCACGACGGGCCGATCCCGCGCGCGGTGATCGAGCAGCATGTGCAGCTGGTGCTGACCGACCGCTCGCGCATGACGGCCGGGCGCGATTACGGCGTGGTCTCGCCGATCACCTGGCGGCTGGCCGACCTGAGCACCAAGCACGCGTTCCTGCGCGCCGGCTTCGGCTGGGGGCACATGCCGCGCCCGCAGGTCGAGGCTGACCTGGCCCAGGGCAGCCTGGTGACGCTGGAGGTGGAGGGCCTGCCGTTCAACCCGCCGTCGTTCGCGATGCGCTCGGTGCACCGCAAGGATGCACCGCCGGGGCCGGCGGCGCGCTGGTTCCTCGACTGGCTGAAGCAGGCCGAGGCGGACCGGGCGTAGGCAACGTCAGAGAGACAGCGTCAGCTGCAGCATCGAGAAGGCGGTCCACAGGCGGCGCAGGCCGAGCAGGTAGGTCGGCCGATCGCCCTTCGCGGTAGATTCCTCCGCAAGCGCCATCGCCTTCGCGAAGGCCAAACCGAGACTACCATGCTCGACCGGGATGCTGCTGCGCACGGCGTCGAGCAGGGCTCCCCATTCCTGTGGGTGGCCGGGTTCGCGGATCGCTGTCGCAAGCTTGTCCTTGAGGAGGTCCAGCTCGGCGCAAAAGGCTTTGAGCTGTTCAGAGGCGACCGGGCTCGCCAGCCGGGCCTCGCGGCGGGCCGCCAGCAGTTTCTGCGCCAGCTCGGCGTTGTCGGGGCGTCGCTTCAACGTACTGGCCTCGGCGTCGAGGGTCGAGCCGGACACGGGGCGGGGGGTGATCGGGCTCATCGTATTCATGGGGTGACTGCTTCGCGAGGTTGACGGAGTTGGGGAATCAGGGGTCGTCCCGGGCTGAGTGGCTTCTCGCCTCGAATGATTCCAAGACGAACATACCGGCCTGTTCCGGGGGCGCTTCCTATAATCGCCCCTCGCCCCCCGAGCCACCCACGGCGCCGTAACGATGACTCCCGACTTCAAGCCCACCGAGATCGAACGCGCCGCCCAGGCCGCGTGGACCGCTGCCGACGCCTACCGTGTCACGGAAGACGCCAGCAAGCCCAAGTTCTACGCCTGCTCGATGCTGCCGTACCCGAGCGGCAAGCTGCACATGGGCCATGTGCGCAACTACACGATCAACGACATGTTGACGCGCCAGCTGCGCATGAAGGGGATGAACGTCCTGATGCCGATGGGCTGGGATGCCTTCGGCCTGCCGGCCGAGAACGCGGCGATCAAGAACAAGGTGCCGCCGGCCAAGTGGACCTACGACAACATCGCCTACATGAAGCGGCAGATGCAGGCCATGGGCCTGGCCATCGACTGGAGCCGCGAGATCGCGACCTGCTCGCCGGCCTACTACCGCTGGAACCAGTGGCTGTTCCTGAAGATGCTGAAGGCCGGCATCGCCGAGCGCCGCACCCAGGTCGTCAACTGGGATCCGGTCGACCACACCGTGCTCGCCAACGAACAGGTGATCGACGGCAAGGGCTGGCGCTCCGGCGCCCCGGTCGAGAAGCGCGAGATCCCCGGCTACTACCTGAACATCACGAAGTACGCCGGCGAGCTGCTCGACTACGTGCAGGAGCAGCTGCCGGGCTGGCCCGAGCGCGTCAAGCTGATGCAGGAGAACTGGATCGGCCGCAGCGAGGGCGTGCGCTTCGCGTTCCCGCACCGCATCGCCGGCGCAGACGGCCAGCCGATCGGCGCCGGCCGGCTGTACGTCTTCACGACGCGCGCCGACACCATCATGGGCGTGACCTTCTGCGCGGTCGCGCCCGAGCACCCGCTGGCAACCCACGCCGCGGCATCGAACCCGGCCGTGGCCGCGTTCATCGAAGAGACCAAGGCCGGCGGCACCACCGAGGCCGAGCTGGCCACGCAAGAGAAGAAGGGCGTGCCGACCGGCTTGGTCGTGCAGCACCCGATCACCGGCGAGGACGTGCCGGTGTGGGTCGGCAACTACGTGCTGATGAGTTACGGCGACGGCGCGGTGATGGGCGTGCCGGCGCACGACGAGCGCGATTTCGCGTTCGCGAAGAAGTACGGCCTGGGCATCCTGCAGGTCGTCACGATCGACGGCGAGCATTTCAGCTACGACCACTGGCAGGAGTGGTACGGCGACAAGCAGCGCGGCATCACGATCAACTCCGACAACTTCAGCGGGCTCGACCACGCGAAGGCGGTCGATGCGGTGGCCGCGGCGCTGGCCCACAAGGGCCTCGGCGAGAAGAAGACGACCTGGCGCCTGCGCGACTGGGGCGTCAGCCGCCAGCGCTACTGGGGCACGCCGATCCCGATCATCCATTGCGATGAACACGGCGCGGTGCCGGTGCCCGAGAAGGACCTGCCGGTCGTGCTGCCCGAAGACGTCGTGCCCGACGGCAGCGGCAACCCGCTGAACAAGCGCGCCGATTTCCTGAACGTCGCCTGCCCGACCTGCGGCAAGCCGGCGCGCCGCGAGACCGACACGATGGACACCTTCGTCGACAGCTCGTGGTACTTCATGCGCTACTGCGACGCATCGAACGACAAGGCGATGGTCGGCGCCGGCACGCAGTACTGGATGCCGATGGATCAGTACATCGGCGGCATCGAGCACGCGATCCTGCACCTGCTGTACGCGCGCTTCTGGACCAAGGTGATGCGCGACCTGCACCTGGTGAAGGTCGACGAGCCGTTCACCAGGCTGCTGACGCAGGGCATGGTGCTGAACGAGGCCTTCTCGGTCACGCACGAAGGCGCCGGCAAGGACTACTTCTGGGCGCACGACCTCGAGATCGAGCGCGACGACCATGCGCACGTGCTGTCGGCCGTCGACAAGGCGACCGGCAAGCCGGTCGTCTACGAGGGCTGGACGACGATGTCCAAGTCCAAGAACAACGGCGTCGACCCGCAGGACCTGATCGAGAAGTTCGGCGCCGACACCGCGCGGCTGTTCGTGATGTTCGCGTCGCCGCCGGAGCAGACGCTCGAATGGAACGACCAGGGCGTCGAGGGCGCCAACCGCTTCCTGCGCCGTGTGTGGGCCTTCGCCGCGAAGTACGCCGACGCGATCATCGGCGGCGGCGAGATCTCGGGCGCCGTGCCGAAGGACGCGCAGGCGCTGCGCCGCGAGGTGCACACGCAGCTGCGCCAGATCAGCTACGACTACGAGCGCATGCAATACAACACCGTGGCCTCTGGTGCGATGAAGCTGCTGAAGGCGCTCGAAGGCTTCACCGGCAATGCGCCGGCCGTCGTGAGAGAGGGCTTCGGCATCCTGCTGCGCGCGCTGTACCCGGCCTGCCCGCACATCACCTGGACGCTGTGGACCGACCTGGGCTACGCCAAGGGCCTGGGCGACCTGCTCGATGCGCCGTGGCCGCAGGTCGACGAGGCCGCGCTGGTGCAGGACGAGATCGAGCTGGTGCTGCAGGTCAACGGCAAGACGCGCGGTGCGATCACCGTGGCGGCCGGTGCCGACAAGGCTGCGATCGAGGCCGCCGCCGTCGCGAGCCCGGACTTCGTCAAGTTCTCGGAGGGCAAGCCGCCGAAGAAGGTGATCGTGGTGCCGGGCCGCCTGGTCAACGTGGTGGTCTGAGCGTGGCGATGCAGCGCCGCACGTTCGTGCTGTCCTTCGCCGCTGCGCTGGCCGGCTGCGGCTTCGAGCTGCGCCGCGCGCCGGAGCTGCACTTCAAGGCCATCCAGCTGGTCGGCTTCAGGCCGCAGTCGCCGCTGGCCGGCGACCTGCGCCGCGCGCTGCAGTCGGTCAATGCGACGCGCGTCGTCGAGGCCGCGTCGCAGGCCGAGGTGGTGCTCGAGTCGCTGGACGACGTGCGCGAGAAGGGCGTCGTGTCGTCCGGCACCGCCGGCCAGGTGCTCGAAGTGCAGCTGCGCTCGCGCTTCAGCTTCCGGCTGCGCACGCCGATGGGCAAGGAGCTGATCCCGGCCAGCGAGATCCTGCTGGCACGCGACATGACCTACAACGAGAGCATCGCGCTCGCGAAGGAGCACGAAGAGACGCTGCTCTACCGCGCGATGGAAACCGACATCGCCTCGCAGGTGCTGCGCCGGCTGGCGTCGGTCCAGTCGCTTTGATCCGTCCTACTGAACACTGTCCCGACGATGCAGCTGCGAGCTGAGCAACTCTCCACCCACCTGCGCCAGGGCCTGAAGCGGATCTACACGATCCATGGCGATGAGCCCCTGCTCGCGCAGGAGGCCGCCGACCTGATCCGCGCCGCCGCGCGGGCGGCCGGCCACTCCGAGCGCCAGGTGCACACCGTCGCCGGCGCGCACTTCGACTGGAGCAGCCTGCTCGGGGCTTCGCAGGCGCTGAGCCTGTTCGCCGACAAGCAGCTGATCGACATCCGCATCCCGTCCGGCAAGCCCGGCAAGGACGGCTCGCAGGCGCTGCAGCGCTACTGCGAAACGCTGTCGGATGACGTGGTCACGCTGGTGCAATGCCCCAAGCTCGACCGCACGCAGCAGACCAGCGCCTGGTTCGTCGCGCTCGACGCGGCCGGCGTCACGCTGCGGGTCGATCCGATCGAGCGCCGCGCGCTGCCGGCCTGGATCGCGCAGCGGCTCGCGGCCCAGGGCCAGCGCGTGCAGGACGGCGAGGCCGGGCAGCACACGCTGGCGTTCTTCGCCGACCGCGTCGAGGGCAACCTGCTGGCTGCGCACCAGGAGGTGCAGAAGCTCGGGCTGCTGTACCCGCAGGGCGAGCTGGGCTTCGAGCAGATCGAGTCGGCGGTGCTGAACGTCGCGCGCTACGACGTGTTCAAGCTCGGCGAGGCGGTGCTGGCGGGCCAGGTCGGGCGGGCGCTGCGCATGCTCGACGGGCTGGAGGCCGAGGGCGAGGCGGCGGTGCTGGTGCACTGGACGCTGGCCAACGACATCCTCGCGCTGCGCCGCGTGAAAGATGCGATGAATGCCGGCAAGCCGCTCGCGCTTGCGCTGCGCGATGCGCGCGTCTGGGGGACGAAGGAGCGGCTGTTCGAACGCGCGGCGCCGCTGCTGAGCGACGACGGGCTGTCGCAGCTGGTCGAGGCGGCGCAGGTCTGCGACGGCCTGGTCAAGGGGCTCAAGCACCCCGACTGGCCGTTCGAGCCCTGGCAGGGGCTGCGCCGGCTGGTGCTGATGGTGATCCAGCAGGTCACGCAGCAGGCGGCGCCGGCACCGGGCACGGTGCGCGGCGGGCCGGCCACGAAGGTGTCGCTGGTTCTGCGCGCCTAGTAGCCGCGGGTTCGGTCAACCAGGTGTTGCAGCGGCTTCCCGCTGCGCAGGGCCCGGATGTTCGCCGCCACCACCTGCGCCGCGCTGCGCGGATCGGTCTGGGCCGCCACATGCGGCAGCACGGTCACCTTCGGGTGCTGCCAGAACGGATGTTCCGCCGGAAGCGGTTCGGTCGCGAACACGTCGAGCACGGCATGCGCCAACTGGCCATCATCGAGCGCCGACAGCAGGTCCGCCTCGACCACCTGCGCGCCGCGCGCCAGGTTCACGAAGCTCGCGCCGCGGCGCATCTGCGCGAACCGTTCGCGGTCGAAGAAGCCGGTCGTCGTGGGCGTCAACGGCAGCAGGCTGATCACGATGTCGGCGTCGCCCAGCACCGCGTCGACCGGCCCGCTGCGGCTGCTCCAGCCGCTGACGACGAAGCCCTGCTGCGCCAGGCGCGCGGCCACCGCCTGCCCCATCTGCCCGAGTCCCAGCACCGCGACCTGGGTCTCGCCAGCACGCCGCTGGCCGTGCTGGCGCCACACGCCGGCCCGCTGCTGCCGCGCGTAGTCGAAGAAGCCGCGCTGCAGCGCGAGTGCCGCCCACAGCGCGGTTTCGGCCATTGCGGCATTCATCGCCGGATCGACCATGCGGGCGAGCGGCACGCCAGTCGGCAACGTCGGGTCGCGCAGCAGCTTGTCGACGCCGGCCCACAGCGATTGCACCAGCTTCAGCTGCGGCAGCCCCTGCAGTGCACCGACCGGCGGGTTGGCCACGATCGCGATGTCGACACCATCTCCATCGGGCCGATCGGCTCCGCGGCACAGCGTCTCGCCGGGCAGCGCCTGCTGCAAGGCCGGCAGCCACGCAGCCCACTCCGCCGCGTCGAAATCGGCGGCCAGCAGGATGCTCACGACGCCGCCTGCAGCAGCCGCATCAGCGCCTGCGACACCGTCTGCCCGCGCACCGCCGTGCGGTCGCCGGCGAACAGCAGCCGCTCGGCCTGGGTCGGCCCGTCACGCAGCGCCCAGGCCAGCCACACCGTGCCGACCGGCTTGCCCGGCACCGCGCCGCCCGGGCCGGCGATGCCGGTCACCGCGACCGCGAAGCGCGCCGGCGAGTGCCGCAGCGCGCCCTCGGCCATCGCGCGTGCCACCTCTTCGCTGACGGCGCCGTGCTGCGCAATCAAGGCGGCAGGCACGCCCAGCATCTGCGTCTTGGCCTCGTTGCTGTAGGTCACGAAGCCGCGTTCGAACCAGTCGCTCGAGCCGGCGACCGAGGTGCAGGCCGCGGCGATCAGCCCGCCGGTGCAGGACTCGGCCGTCGCGATCGAGCCGCCGCGCTGCCGCAGCACGCGGGCCAGCGCCAGCACGGCCGGTTCGAACTCGTTCACAGGAACCTCCACAGCGCGATCACCAGCAGCGCGCACAGCGCCGCCACGAAGTCGTCGAACAGGATGCCGAAACCCTGCGCCCAGCCGATCGGCTGGCCGCGGCGCAGCTTGAAGAGGCCGTCGGCCCAGGCGACCGGGCCGGGCTTCACCGCGTCGAAGAAGCGGAACAGGCCGAAGGCCACCGCCTGCGCGAGCAACCCGGCCGGTGTCACCAGCCACAGCACGGCCCAGAACGCGAGCACCTCGTCCCAGACGATGCTGCCCGGGTCGGCGATGCCCAGGTTGCGCGCCGTCACCGTGCAGGCCCACCAGCCGACCAGCGTGCCGACAGCCAGCACCAGCAGCCACTGCAGGTCGCCCAGGTGGGGTTGCATGATGACGAACGCGAGCCAGGCCCACAGCGTGCCGACCGTGCCCGGCGCGACCGGCGACAGCCCGCTGCCGAAGCCGAGCGCGATGACGTGCGCCGGGTGGCGGAACATGAAGCCGAGCGTGGCGCGCTGCGGGGCGGGGCGCAGCGGCTGAAGCAGGGGCGGCTCGGTGGGCGTCGTCATGATTTGAAGTGGTCGAAGGCCGCGAAGCGCTGGCCGACCGCCGCGCCATCGCCGTCCACCAGTCGCAGGCCGTGCGAGGCCGGCTCGATGCGGCCGATGCGCGTCACCGCGACGCCGGCGGCCTGTGCCGCTGCCAGCACGGCCGCGGCCTGCGCGGGCGGCGCGGTGAACACCAGCTCGTAGTCGTCGCCGCCGGCCAGC
Organism: Rhizobacter sp. OV335; assembly: GCF_900142965.1. GTDB lineage: Bacteria > Pseudomonadota > Gammaproteobacteria > Burkholderiales > Burkholderiaceae_C > Rhizobacter. The sequence continues at coordinate 66,292 of NZ_FRCQ01000008.1, read as the reverse complement.
GTGCAGTTGCGCTGCAGCGCGAGCGGCTGCGCGGCCAGCACCGCGCTGCGCGGCAGGGCATCGGCCTGCAGCGTGGCGCCCGCGTTCGAGCGCTTCAGGATATGGCCGAGGTCGCCGAGCAGCCCATCGGAGACATCGATCGCGCTGGTCGCGATGCCGCGCAGCGCGATGCCGAGCGCGACGCGCGGCGTCGGCAGCTCCATCGCGGCGCGCACCCGCTCGAAGCCGTCGCCGGCCAACGCGATGCTGCCGCGGAACACCTCGAGCGCGAGCCGCGCATCGCCCAGCGTGCCGCTGACCCAGATCTCGTCGCCGTCGCGCGCGCCCGAGCGCAGCAGCGCCTGCCCGGGCGGCAGCTCGCCGAACACCGTGATGCACAGGTTCAGCGGGCCCTGCGTCGTGTCGCCGCCGACCAGCTCGCAGCCGTGCGCATCGGCCAGTGCCAGCAGGCCGCGCGAGAAGCCGTCGAGAAAGGCCTCGTCGATGCGCGGCAGCGCCAGCGCCAGCGTGAACGCGAGCGGCTGCGCGCCGCAGGCCGCCAGGTCGCTCAGGTTGACCGCCAACGCCTTGTGGCCGAGCCGCTCCGGCGCGACCGTCGACAGGAAGTGCCGGCCCTCGACCAGCATGTCGCTGGAGGTGGCGAGCTGCATGCCGGGCGTCAGGTTCAGCAGCGCGCAGTCGTCGCCGACGCCGAGCGCCGCGCGCCGCGCCGGCCGCGTGAACCAGCGCGCGATGAGGTCGAATTCGCCGATCACCGACATCGCCGCGCTCACTTGCCGATGCTGATGAGCGGCGCCGTCTGCATGTTCGCCGGGATCACGACGGTGGTCGTGCCGCCCTTCTCGGCGAACTTCTGCAGCGCCAGGTTCGACTCGTGCTGCAGGTACTCGCGCGTCAGGCTCTGGTTGATGATCTGGTTGGCGCGCGCGATGCCCTCGGCCTTCTTGACCTCGACCTGCGCCTCGGCCTCGGCGATCGCGATGCGCTGCTTGGTCGTCTCGAGCTGCTTCTGCGCTGCGACCGAATCCTGGATCGCTTTCTCGATCGCCGGGTCGGTGGTCAGCGAGCGGATCACGACGCGCGTGACCAGGAACACGCCCTTGTCGTTCGCGTCGAGCTCGCCCTGCAGCGATTTGCGCACCGCCAGCGCCAGCTCCTCGCGCTGCGTGTGCATCACCAGGCTGTCGATGTGCGAGGCCTGCTGGTAGATCGCGTTGCGCGCCAGGCGCTGCAGCAGCGCATAGGCCGGCAGGTAGACGCGGCTGCCTTCGTCGCGGGTGTGCTGGCCGGCGTACTTCACGTACAGGTCGGCGATCGAGCCGGGCATGACGCGGTAGTACACCGTCACGTCCAGGTCGCGCAGCGACAGGTTGTCGCGCGCCTTCGGCGTCAGGTCGTTCAGGTCGAGGCCGATCTCCTTGGCCGAGAACTCCTGCACCCGGCTGATGCCGGGCAGGCCCAGGTAGATGCCCGGCTCGACCTCTTCGGGGCTGACCTTGCCGAGCGTCGTGCGGATGCCGACGTTGCCCGACTCCACCGTGCCGCAGCTGCTGAAGCCCGCCACCACCACCAGCACGACCACCACCGCCACGACCGCGCGGATCAACCCCTGGATGCTCATCGTCGTCTCCCTCCTGCCGGCATTATGTTTCGCGCATCCGGTTGGCCAGCTCGACCGCGGACTTCACGTCCATCTTCTCGAACACCCGCGCCCGGTGCACCTCGACCGTGCGCACGCTGATGTTCAGCTCGTCGGCGATCAGCTTGTTGGGCCGGCCGTCGATCACGCGCTCCATCACCTCGCGCTCGCGCTCGGTCAGCTCGGCCAGGTGCTGCTCGAGCGTGACGCGGTCGCGCCGGCGCAGGATCGCCTGCGTGCTCTGCGCGAGTGCCTGCTCCACGCGGTCGACCAGCGCGTTGTCCGAGAACGGCTTCTCGACGAAATCGAACGCGCCGCGCTTGACGGCGGCCACCGCGGTCGGCACGTCGCCATGGCCGGTGAGAAAGATCACCGGCAGCGCCTGCAGCAGGCCGCGCTCGGCCAGCCGCTCGAACAGCGCCAGCCCGCTGGTGCCGGGCATGCGCACGTCCAGCACCAGGCAGCTCGGCGACGTCGGCCAGCCGGCGGAGGTGGCTGCGGCCAGGCGCGGCGCAAGCATGGTCTCGAAGGCCTCGGCGCTCGCGAAGCCTTCGGACAGCAGCCGGCGCGAGCGCAGCAGCCAGGCCAGCGCCTCGCGCACGATGTCTTCGTCGTCGACCAGGTAGACCATCGGCAGGCCGAGGTGGGCCGGCGTGGTCGCGCTGCCGCCGTGGGAGGGGCTGGGGTGGCTGTGGGGGGTACTGCTGGTCATGGGCTCGCGTTCTTGCTGTCGGCGGGCAGCGTGAACCTGAATTCTGCGCCGATCACGCGTTGCGCCGCATCGAGGCGGTTCTCGAACACCAGCAGGCCGCCGTGCTGCTCGATCACCGTGCGGCACAGGCTCAGCCCGAGCCCCATGCCCTCGGGCCGGGTCGTGAAGAAGGGCGTGAACAGCCGCGGTGCAACCTCGTCGGCCACGCCGGTGCCGCGGTCGACGATGCCGAACGCGACCCAGCGGGCGTCGACCGGGCGCACGCGGATGGTCAGCTCGCGCTCGGCGGCGGGCGTGTGGGACTCCATCGCCTGGATCGCGTTGCGCGTCAGGTTTAGCAGCACCTGCTCGAGCATCGTGCGGTCGCAGACCACGCGCGGCATCGGCTTCGGCAGGTCGAGCTCGATGCGCGTGCCGCTCTTGCGCGCCTGCAGCCGCACCAGCGGCAGCACCGCGTCGATCAGCAGGTCGGCGCGCACCGGCTCGCGCGCCTGTTCGCGCCGGCGCACGAAGTCGTGCACGCTCTTGATCACGCGGCCGGCGCGCTCGGCCTGCTCGGCGATGCGCTGCGAGGCCTGGCGCAGCAGCGGCAGCGTGTCGGCGCAGTCGCCGTCGGCATCGTTGATCAGGTTCAGCGAACCGGCGGCATAACTCGCGATCGCCGCCAGCGGCTGGTTCAGCTCGTGGCTCAGCAGCGAGGCCATCTCGCCGACGGTGGCCAGCCTTGCCGTCGCCTGCAGCCGCTCCTGCTGCTGGCGCGAGACCTCCTCGATCTTGCGCTGCGCGCTGACGTCGAGCGCCGCGCTCATCCAGCCGGTGTGGCGGCCGGCGCCGTCGACCAGCGGCGCCTCGAAGATCATCACCGCGAAACGCTCGCCGGTGCGCCGCATGAACACCGTCTCGTAGCCCTCGCGCGGCGGCACCGTGCCGGCCAGGCGCACCTGCTGGCGCTTGGTGTACTCCGAGGTCAGCTCCGGCGGCCAATAGGGTGGCGTGGTCTGCCCGACCAGTTCGGCCGCGCTGAAGCCCACCATCTCGCAGAACGCCGGGTTCACGTAGGTGATGCGGCCGTGCGGGTCGCGCGCGCGCAGCCCGGTGACTAGCGAATCCTCCATCGCCTTGCGGAAGCTCAGCGCCTCGGCGAGCGCCGACTCGGCACCGGCACGCTTGCGCACGTCGCGCGCCAGCAGCGCCACCACGCCGCCGAGCGCGAGCGACAGCCCGAGCACCAGCGCGGTGCTGAGGTTCGGGATCAGCTGCGGCCGGCCGGCGCTGCTGTCCACCCGCAGCTGCAAGCTCAGGCCCGGCAGGTCGACCAGCCGCTCGGCGATGAAGGCCCCCGCGCCGCGCGGCAGGCCCACGCGCGCGAGCCGCGTGCCGTCGCCCTCGATGAACGACAGCTCGTGCACCCGCTTCACCTCGCTGCCCACCGTTTCGTCCAGCAGCCGGCCGAGCGCGAAGGTGCCGGCCATGAAGCCGAGGTTCTGCCCGCTGCCGGCGATCGGGATGCAGACGTCCATCACCTCCAGGCCCAGCCCGCCGGGCAGCGGCACGAAGTAGCTGCGCGAGTACGACGGGCTGCCCTGGCGGCGTGCGGTGGTGCACGCGAGCTCGGTCTCGAGATCGATGTCGTCACGGCGGATCTGCGTGAAGGCCGAGCCGTGCAGCGGCGAGTCGACCGATTCGGTGATCTCCAGCTGCGCGTCGCGCCGCTCGATGCGCAGCAGCTCGCGGTGCGTGCGCAGCAGCGTGGCCGCATCCTGTTGCCAGAGCGGGATCGACGGGTTGTTCCACAGCAGCGCCTGCAGGCTCTGCAGGTCGCGGCCGAGCGCCTGCTTGATGTCGCCGGCCGCCGCGGTGGCGGTGGCGTCGACCTGCTCCTGCGCCCGGCTGCTCTCGTAGCCGAGCGTCAGCCACACCAGCAGCGACTGCGCGATCAGCAGCAGCGCTACCAGCGTCGCCCACGGCAGCGCGCGCCGCCAGCGTCGCGGCGGCAGGGACTCGGGGACGGAAGGGGGCGGGGGCAGCGGGGGAAGCATCACTCGGGCGCAGGGAAGACCCCTCAGTATTGCGAACGGCCGGGCCGCGCGGGTACGCAGTTTCGCGCATGGGGGCCGGCGCCGCGCTGCGCAACACTGCAAGCCGCGCCCCCTCCTACAATGCTTTCCCCTTCGAGGACCCACGAGATCACGCCATGGCCCAATCAGACAACAAGCATGCGGAACTGCGCCGAGCGGCGCTGGAGTACCACGAGTTCCCGGTGCCCGGCAAGATCGCCATCGCCGCGACCAAGCAACTGATCAACCAGCGTGACCTGGCCCTCGCGTACTCGCCCGGCGTGGCCGCGGCCTGCGAAGAGATCGTCGCCGACCCGGCCAACGCGTTCCGCTACACCGCGCGCGGCAACCTGGTGGCCGTCGTCACCAACGGCACCGCGGTACTGGGCCTGGGCGACATCGGGCCGCTGGCGTCGAAGCCGGTGATGGAAGGCAAGGCCGTGCTGTTCAAGAAGTTCGCCGGCATCGACGTGTTCGACATCGAACTCGCCGAACGCGACCTCGACAAGCTGGTCGACATCATCGCCGCGCTCGAGCCGACCTTCGGCGGCATCAACCTCGAAGACATCAAGGCCCCCGACTGCTTCTACGTCGAGCGCAAGCTGCGCGAGCGGATGCACATCCCGGTGTTCCACGACGACCAGCACGGCACCGCGATCACCGTCGGCGCGGCCGTGCTGAACGCGCTGAAGGTGGTCGGCAAGGACATCGACAAGGTCAAGCTGGTGACGTCCGGTGCCGGCGCCGCGGCGCTCGCCTGCCTCGGCCTGCTGCTGAAGCTGGGCATGCCGCGCGAGAACATCTGGGTCACCGACCTGGCCGGCGTCGTCTACGAAGGCCGCACCGAGCTGATGGACGAGGACAAGATCCAGTTCGCCCAGAAGACCTCGCACCGCAAGCTGGCGCAGGTGATGGACGGCGCCGACATCTTCCTCGGCCTGTCGGCCGGCGGCGTGCTGAAGAAGGAGATGGTCGCGACGATGGCGGCCAAGCCGATCATCCTGGCGCTGGCCAACCCGACGCCGGAGATCCTGCCCGAAGAGGTGAAGGAAGTGCGCGCCGACGCGATCATCGCGACGGGCCGCACCGACTACCCGAACCAGGTCAACAACGTCCTGTGCTTCCCGTACATCTTCCGCGGCGCGCTCGACAGCGGCGCGACCACCATCACGATCGAGATGGAGATCGCCGCGGTGCATGCGATCGCCGAGCTGGCCCAGGCCGAGCAGAGCGAGGTGGTGGCCGCGGCCTATGCCGGCGCGACGCTGAGTTTCGGCCCCGAGTACCTGATCCCGAAGCCGTTCGATCCGCGGCTGATGATGAAGATCGCGCCGGCGGTGGCGCAGGCCGCGGTCGATTCCGGCGTCGCGACGCGTCCGGTCAAGGACATGGACGCCTACCGCGAGAAGCTGCAGAGCTTCGTCTATGCCTCGGGCACGACGATGAAGCCGATCTTCACGCTCGCCAAGTGCGCCAAGCACAAGCGCGTGGCCTTCGCCGAAGGCGAAGAAGAGCGCGTGCTGCGCGCGGTGCAGGTGGTGGTCGACGAGAACCTCGCGCGCCCGACGCTGATCGGCCGGCCCGAGGTCATCGCCCAGCGCATCGAGAAGTTCGGCCTGCGCCTGAAGGCCGGCACCGACTATGACCTGGTCAACACCGAGCACGACGAGCGCTACCGCGACTACTGGCAGACCTACCACCGCATGATGGCGCGCAAGGGCGTCACCGCGCAGCTCGCCAAGATCGAGATGCGCCGACGCCTGACGCTGATCGGCGCGATGCTGCTGCACAAGGGCGAGGTCGACGGAATGCTGTGCGGCACCTGGGGCAACACCGCGATGCACCTGCAGTACATCGACCAGGTGATCGGCCTGCGCAAGGGCAGCAAGACCTACGCCTGCATGAACGGGCTGATCCTGCCGAACCGGCAGGTGATGCTGGTCGACACCCACGTCAACTACGACCCGACCGCCGAGCAACTGGCCGAGATCACCGTGATGGCGGCCGAGGAACTCAAGCGCTTCGGCCTGCGCCCGAAGGCGGCGCTGCTGTCGCACAGCAACTTCGGTTCGAGCAACCAGCCGTCGGCGGTGAAAATGCGCGATGCGCTGGCGCTGCTGCACGAGCAGGCGCCGTGGCTCGAGGTCGACGGCGAGATGCACGGCGACGCCGCGCTCGATGCCGCCTACCGCGCCGAGCTGATGCCGACGAGCACGCTGTCCGGCGAGGCCAACCTGCTGGTGCTGCCGAACATCGACGCTGCCAACATCAGCTACAACCTGCTGAAGACGGCTGCCGGCGGCGGCATCGCGATCGGCCCGGTGCTGCTGGGCGCGGCCAAGCCGGTGCACATCCTGACGCCGTCGGCCACGGTGCGGCGCATCGTCAACATGACCGCGCTGACGGTGGCCGACGCGAACGCGGCACGCTGATCGCAGCGGCGATCCGACAAAAACAGCCGATGGCCGCGCACCAAGCACAGCTTGGTGCGTGCGCCAGAAATGTCCAGGGGTCGCGCACGGGCATGTGACACCCCTGTCATCGACCCGATCATGCTGGTTTTGGCGCCATGCATCGTCTGGATGTGCCGACCCATATGGCCCCAGACGAATGCGAGCATTCACTGATTTTCAGTGCGCTCTGCCCCAAATTGAGGCAGCAGCTTGAGCTTTGCGAGTTGATTCGGTACCATCCTGGTTTCCGAATTCAGGGATAACCCGTGTCTCTCTCCGGTTTGCTGGCCGGTTTTGCAAGTCAGTTCGATGGCCGAGGCCGCCGGTGCCAGCACTGGGGCCGCACGGCAATCATGGTGGCTGTCATGGCGGCCAGCGTGGTGTCGGTGCCTGCAAAAGAAGCACCGCGCACAGCCGACGAGATGGTCACGGTGGCCCTCGCGACGCTGCCGGCCGAGGCCCAGGCGACAGAACGGCTGATCAGAACCGGAGGCCCGTTTCCGTATCCCAAGGATGGCAGTGTGTTCGGCAACCGCGAACGCCAGCTACCGGCACAGCGCCGCGGCTACTACCGCGAGTACACCGTGACGACCCCGGGGGCAAGGAACCGCGCTGCCAAGCGCATCGTCTGCGGTGGCTACCAGGTCACGACACCGCAGGCGTGTTACTACACCGACGACCACTACGCGAGTTTTCGCCGCATCGTGAAGTGAGGGTCAGTTGATGGATTCTTTTGAACCAAGGAGGAACGAGACCATGCTCTTGCAGACCGTCCGTCCAAACATCGTCCAGTCGATACGCGCCTACCGCGTCGAGGATTTGCAGGAAGCCGCGCAAGGCGTGGGCCAGCACTTCCTCTATGCGAACCTGACCAACGCCCAGTCCAAGCAGGACGTGCTGGACAGCATTGCCGAGTCCTTCCTGTTCCCGTCGCATTTCGGCAAGAACCTGGATGCGCTGTACGACTGCATGACCGACCTGGTGCACAAGTCGGGCACGCAACCCGGCTTCGTCGTGGTACTCGAGCAGCTGCCCGACAACCCGCGCTTCGACCGCGAGGCCCGCGAGCAACTGCTCGACGTCTTCCGCGATGCGGCTGATTTCTGGGCGGAACGAAAAATACCGTTCAGGTGCTTCTATTCTTTTCAGTAGCCCGCTCCCAGGAACAAGGGTCATGGGAGCGGGCGACGGAAACGGCCCAGATTGCAGAGAACAAGCCCGCCAAGCCGGCGGCCAAGAGCGCAGCCAACGCGAACTTCGGAATGAACATGCCGATGATGAGCAGCGCGTTCGACACCTCGATGTGGCTGAACGCAGCCTGATCGATCGAGCCTCTGTCAAGCCCGCTTCGGCGGGCTTTTTCTTGGGTGCGATGCGCAGGCACAATGCGCCGCACACAACGACAGGGAGGAAGAACCATGGCATTCGGACTTGGCGCGCGAGCGTGGCTGGCGGCGGTTTTGACGCTGGGCGCGGTCGCCGCGGCGGGCGCGCAGGAGCGCAACACGGCGGGTGAATCGCTTCCCGTCGACGTGTCGGCCTCCGGGTGGTACGTGTCGGGCGGCGTCGGCCTCAGCCGATACCGCGTGTCGAACGGGCAGGGCGGTCATGAGACCCTGACCGGACACGGTGGCAAGCTGATGCTGGGCTACCAGTTTCGCCGCTCGCTGCGGCTGGAGGCCGGCGCCGTGTCGCTCGGCTCCGACTGGCGAACCGGTCCGGCCATCGCGCTGGTCGGCGCGATCCACCTCGGCGACCACGTGGCGCTGCTCGGGCGTGTCGGCGCCTATTACCGGCGCACGGCCCGCAGCGAAGCGTTCCTCGGATTCGACACCCACGATCGGGACGAAAAAGGCACCGAGCCGACGCTGGGAATCGGCGTCGAGTGGTACCTGCAGCCCCGGTTGTCGGCGTTGCTGGAGGTCGAGTCCTACGAGTCGCAACTGAAGTACATCTTCGACGACACGCGCGGTGCCGACATGACCACGCTGTCGCTGCGCTATCGGTTCTGAACTAGGGCTGCTGCACCGCCCGCACCAGCGCCAGGTAGTCCGCGACCGGGACTTCCTCGGCGCGGCGCTGCACATCGAAGGTCCCCGCGAAGCCGCGCTCGTCGAGCCAGCGGCCCAGCGTGTGGCGCAGCAGCTTGCGCCGCTGCGAGAACGCCACCGTCACCAGTTCGCCCAGCAAGGCCTGCGGCACGCCGGCGGCAGCGGGCAGCGGCTGCATGCGCACCACCGCCGAATCGACCCGCGGCGGCGGATCGAAGGCTTCGGGCGGCACGTCGAGCACCGATTCGATGTCGTAGCGCCACTGCAGCATCACGGTCAGCCGGCCGTAGTCCTTGTTGCCGGGAGACGCGGCCATGCGGTCGACCACCTCCTTCTGCAGCATGAAGTGCTGGTCCTGCACCTGGTCGACGGCGTCGAGCAGGTGGAACAGGATGGGCGTCGAGATGTTGTAGGGCAGGTTGCCGACGACCCGCAGCTTCTGGCCGGCCTGCGCGGCCAGCGCGGGGAAATCGACCTTCAGCACGTCGGACTCGACCACCGTCAGCTCGCTGCGCTTGCGCAGCCGCGCTGCCAGGTCGCGGTCGAGCTCGATCACCGTGAGATGTTCACTGCGCGCGACCAGCGGGTTGGTCATCGCGCCGAGCCCCGGCCCGATCTCGACCAGCGCCTGGCCGGGCCGCGGGTCGATCGCATCGACGATGGCGCCGATCACCGCGCCATCGGACAGGAAATGCTGCCCGAAGCGCTTGCGGGGGATGTGCTTCATCGGGCCGGCGCGGCCAGGCTCACTGCGGCGCCTCGCGCATCTCGATGTAAGCCCGCGCGCGCAGGTCGCGCGCCCAGGCGGTGTAGGCCTCTTCGAACTTCTGCTCGCGCAGGATGTTGCGGGCCTGCTCGCGCTGCTGGCGCAGGTCGAGCGACATCTTGCGCCGCTCGATCACCTGGATCAGGTGCACGCCGAAGCGCGAGACCACCGGCTCCGACAGCCCGTTGATCGGCAAGGCGTTCATCGCCTCCTCGAACTCCGGCACGAAGCCGCCCGGCGACACCCAGCCGAGGTCGCCGCCTTGCGCCGCGCTGCCGTCCTCGGAGTTGTCGCGTGCCAGCTGGTCGAAGTTGCGCGAACCGCTCTGGATCTGCCGCTTCATCTCCTGCAGCCGCCGCACTGCCGCTTCTTGCGAGAGCTGCGGTGACGGGCGCAGCAGGATGTGGCGGGCGCGCGTCTGCGTCACCGAGAAGGCGCCGCCCTCGCGCTTGTCGATCAGCTTCATCACGTGGAAGCCGGCACCGGAGCGCAACAGCGTCGGCGCCACCTCGCCCGGCTTCAGGCCACGCACGGCCTCGACGAAGATGTCGGGCAACCGGTCGGCCGGGCGCATGCCGATCTCGCCGCCGCGCGCCTTGTTGCCATCTTCGGACACCTCGCGGGCGACCACCTCGAACGGGCTGCTGCTGCGCACGCGGTTCAGTGCCGCCTCGGCCTTGGTGCGGCGCTCGGCGATCAGGGTCTCGCTCGCGTTCTCGGGCACCGTGACCAGGATCTGCGCGATGTTGTATTCGGTCGCGCTGCCGGCCGCGGCGCGCTGCTTGTCGAGCACCGCGTCGACCTCGGCGTCGGTGATCGTGATGCGTGCCTGCACCTCGCGCTCGCGCACCCGCTCGACCTGCAGCTGGTCGCGCACGTTGTTGCGGAAGCGCACGTAGTCGATGCCTTCTTTCTTCAGCCGCTCGCGCAGCTGGGCCGGCGTCAGCTGGTTCTGCGCGGCGACGTTGGCCACCGCGCGTTCGAGCTCGACGTCGTCGACGCGCTGGCCGACGTCGCGGGCATTGGTGATCTGCACGCGTTCGTCGATCAGTGCGTCGACCACCTGGTGGCGCAGTTCATCGTCGGGCGGCAACTTGGACTTGCTGCGTTGCGCCTCTTCGCGCAGCCGGTCGATGCGTTGCTGCACCTCGCCGGCGGTGACCAGCTCCTGGTTGACGATCGCGACGATGTAGTCGGCGGTCTGCGTGCGCGAGCGCGAGGCGGTAGCAGCGGGCGCGGTGGGCGCTGTGGTCTGGGCCTGCACGGCCGACGTCGCGACGGTCGCGGACAGCAGCGACATCAGCGCGCGGGAAGCAAGGCGTTGGAATGCAATCATGGTGTCGTGGGGCTCGCAGCGGGCGCGGCAGAATCGTCGCGCAGCAGGCGGTAACCGGGGATATTGTCCTTCAAGACCTTCAGCGGGTTGGTGCCGAGGCGCGACAGGCCGATCAGCTCCAGCTCGAAGCCGAGCTGGGTGGTCGCTTCCTGGTCGCTGGTCGACGAGCGCTTCGCGATCACGCGGCCGATCCAGCAGCCGGCGTCGTACTCGAAGCCGACCACCGAATCGATGAGCCGCCGTTCGGTCACGTTGTAGCTCATGCGTCCCACCGAGTACCAAGCTCCGATGCAGCGGCCACCGCGATCGCTGCTCTGGCCGGGCCGACCGTACAGCGGCCACTGCCAGCCCACCTCGAACTGCTCGCTCACGCTCGGCTTGCCTGGGGGAGCGCTGTCGATGCGATTGAAGCGGTAGTTGGTGTTGATGGTGCGGTACGGGCCGGGTGAATAGCGCACGCCGACGATCGAACGCACGGTCTTGCGCTGCTCGGGGCTGTACTGCATCGCGGTGTCGAAGCGCCAGTGCTTCAGCAGGCCCGACGACCCGGTCAGCAGCAGGTCGGACACGCTCTGCGAGATCGGATCCCCGGTGGGTGTGATGCGCTGGTCCTCGAACAGGTAGCGCTGCGCCAGCCCCAGGCGCAGCAGCTCGGAGCCGTCGCCCGAGTCGATCATGCGGGTGGTGACGCCGGCGGTCAGCTGGTGCGCGTCAGACACCCGGTCGACACCCGAGAAGCTGTTCTCGGTGTAGATCGAATCGAAGTTGAAGTCCTTCTCGGCCGAATCGAAGTTCGGCAGGCCGTTCTGCTCGCGGTACGGCGTCTTCGTATAGAAGAGGCGCGGCTCCATGGTCTGGCGCGCCGGGCGGCCGAACAGCTGCGTGTCGCGCTCGAGCACCCAGGCGCTGTCAAGGCTGAAGGTCGGGACCACGCGGTGGAAGCGGTCGCGGCCATCGGCCATCGGCGCATCGAGCCGGTAGCTGGCGGCATTCACCAGCACCTTCGGCGTCAGCGTCCAGCCGGGCGTGCCGAACGGCCAGGCGAGCGAGCCCAGCAGATGCAACCGCGAGCCGAGCGGCCGTGGGTTTGACGCCGTATCGCCGGGCGAGATGCCGACCAGGTGGCCTTCCGGGTTGACGAAGCGGTTCGCCTCGGCCTCCATGCCGAACTCGAGCCCGCCGACCAGCGGCTGCCAGGTGCGCACCCCGACCTGCGGCAGCCGGTCGTAGGGCGTCGCCAGCGGGCTGTCGACATCCTGCAGCACCTGCCAGCGCTGGACGCGCGCATAGGTCGTCCAGAGCCCGAAATCGCTGGCCACCCGGGCATCGCCGAGCAGCAGGCGAGGCGTCAGGCTGTTGATGCCGCGCGGCAGGTCTTTCCAGTAGTCGTCGTCGCTCACGCGCATGACGTTGGTGCTGTAGCGCGTGTTGCCGAGCAGCACGCCTTCCTGCTCGAGGTTGAACGCGCTGCGGGTGATGCCGGCCTGGCGGTCGTTGGGCAGCAGGTTCAGGTCGACGCGGCCTGTGTGGCCCGGCTCGAGGTAGCGGAACTCGGTGTCGAGCGCCGCGCCGCGCTTGGAGATGATGGCCGGCGTCAGCGTCGCGTCGCGGTTCGGCGCGATGTTCCAGTAGTACGGAACGGCCACCTGCAGGCCGCTCTTGTTGTCGATGTCGATGCTCGGCGGCAGCCAGCCCGACTTGCGGTCGTCGCTCAGCGGAAAGCTCAGCACCGGCGCCGCAAGGATCGGCACGCCGTAGAAGCGCAGTACCGCGCCCTGCGCGATGCCTTCGTTGTTCGCGAAGTCGAGCTTCACGCGGTCGGTCGACAGGACCCACGCCGGCGTGCTGCCCTCGGCGTCATCGACGCGGCAGCTGGTGTACGTGGCACCGGTGGCGACGATCAGCTGCTCGCCGAAGAAGTCGAGCCGCTCGGCGCTGCCGCCGGCCTGGGTGCGCGAGAAGAAATAGGTCGGCCGCAGGAAGAAGCCTTCGAAGCGCTCGACCTTCAGCTGCAGCTCGGGGCCGGTGTAGACGTTGCCGTCACGGCTGACGCGCACCTTGCCGGTGGCATGGGCCAGGTCGCTGACCTGCTCGTAGGTCATGCGGTCGGCGCTGATCTGCATCGGGCCGCGCTGGAAGCGGGCGTTGCCTTCGGCGATGACGTCCTGGTCGGGGCGGGCGCGGACCTCGTCGGCCTCGAGCACCATCGCGTTGGCAGAGGCCGACGCGGCGGACGCGGCCGCAGCCGGCGCGACCGCGGATGCCGCAGAAGCCGCCGATGCGGGAGCATCAGGCGGCACGACCGCCTGCGCCCAGCCGGTCGACAGCCAGCCCGCGGCCGAAGCCACGAGGCTCAGGCGGATCGCGCAGACGGAGAGTCGAAGAGGGAACGGCGGCAGCAAGGGAGCGAGGGCATCAAGGGCGGAGGGACGGCTCGGTGCCGCGGCACCGGCACGATGCCAGGCGGCGCGCCCAGGGCGATTTGTAGAATCGATTATCCACGAGCAGTATCCCCACATGCCCCTGACCCCTGATCCGACGACCTCCGAGTCGACCGTGCCCCCGCTGGCCTGGCCTGACGACAGCCGCCGCGTCGCCTTCGAAAGCTGGCTGCGGCAATTGGCGGGCCGGGGCATCCACGCGAGCGGCGCGCGCCCGGCCAGCAACGACGCCAGCTTCCGCCGCTACCTGCGGGTCGACACCGAGGCCGGCACGCGCATCGTGATGGATGCGCCGCCCGAGAAGGAGGACTGCCGCCCGTTCGTGAAGGTCGCCGCGCTGCTGCGTGCCGCCGGCCTGAACGCGCCGGAGGTGCTCGACTGGCATGCCGACGACGGCTTCATGCTGCTGTCCGACCTGGGCGACCGGACCTATCTGTCGCAGCTCGACGACCGCAGCGCGCCGGCGCTGTATGCCGATGCGAGCCAGGCGCTGGTGCGCCTGCAGGGCATCGAGGCGGCGTCGCAGCTGCCGGCCTACGACCGCACGTTGCTGATGCGCGAGATGCAGCTGTTCCCCGACTGGTACGTGAAGCATGCCGGCCAGGTGCTGTCGGCGGACGAGCAGACCCAGTGGGCCGCTTGCGTCGAGCGCATCGTGCAGAACAACCTGGCCCAGCCGATGGTGCTGGTGCACCGCGACTACCACTCGCGCAACCTGATGGTCTGCCCCGCCGCGGGCGCGGCCACCAACCCGGGCATCCTCGATTTCCAGGACGCCGTCTGGGGCCCGATCACCTACGACCTGGCCAGCCTGCTGCGCGACGCCTACGTCGAGCTCCAGGAAGACGTGCAGATCGACCTCGCGGTGCGCTACTGGGAGCGGGCGCGCAAGGCCGGCCTGCCGGTGCACGACGACTTCGGCGAGTTCTGGCGCGATTTCGAATGGATGGGCCTGCAGCGCCACCTGAAGGTGCTGGGCATCTTCGCGCGGCTGTACCACCGCGACGGCAAGGACGGCTACCTGCAGAACCTGCCGCTGGTGTGGCGCTATGCGCACCGCACCGCCAGCCGCTACAACGGGCTGGGCGCGCTGGCGCGGCTGCTGGAGCGCCTGGTCGGCGAGACGCGCGAGGACGTGTTCAGGTAGTCAGCGCGTTTCGCAGCCCGCCGCCGCCAGCCACGGGTCGGTCTCGCCGCCGCCGAAGGTCTCGAGCAGGAAATCGATGAACGCCCGCGTGCGTGCCGGCACGTGCTTGCGCGTGGGCATCGCGGCATACAGCGTCGTGGTCAGCAGGTGCCAGCGCGGCAGCACGCGTTCGAGCGCGTGCTCCATCAGCGCGTCCTCGACGACGAACGACGGCAGCCCGGCGATTCCCATGCCGGCCAGCGCCGCGGCGTACATCGTGTCGATGTGCGTCGTGCCGAGCGCGGGGCGCCCCGGTGTCAGCGTGTAGGTCTCGCCGGACGGCTCGTCATCGCCCCAGACGCCTTCGTGGAAGGTCAGCTCGCGCAGGAAGGTCGGCACCATCGCCTCGTGCCCGGCCAGCTCCGACGGGTGCACCGGTCGGCCACGGCGGTTCAGGTAGTCGGGCGACGCGCAGGTGATGACCTCGGAACGAGCGAGGCGCCGCGCGACGAAATCGCCATCGAGCGGGCGGTCGCCGACCGACAGGATGCTCACGTCGAAGTTCTCGTCGACCGCCTCCACCGGGCCGGGGCACGACAGCTCGATCGTGACCTTCGGGAACAGCGCGCGGAACTTGGGCAGGTGCTTGGCGATCTGGTGCACCGCGAAGGCCGGCGGCGCCAATACGCGCAGATGGCCGCGCGGCTCGGAGGTGGCGGCGCTCGCGAGCGCCTCGGCTTCTTCGACCTCGGTCAGGATCTGCTGCACGCGTTCGAGGTAGAGCTCGCCGGTGTCGGTGAGCGCGAGGCGGCGCGTCGTGCGGTTGATCAGCCTGGCGCCCAGGTGCTCTTCGAGGTCGGCGACGAGCCGCGTCACGACCGCGGGAGACAGGTTCAGCCGGCGTGCCGCCGACGCGAAGCTGCCCTCTTCAATCACCCGGGAAAACACCCGCATCGAATGCAGCCGATCCATTCTTTCACCCTCATTGTTTCTTTTTTGACAATGCGGCATTGAAGCACGTGCTGTTTATTGATTCAAGCGCAATGTCTACAGTTCACCCCATCGATGAGGCCAACGCAACAAGTGACTCACCGAGGCTGGACAAGACGGCTCTAACCCCTGAAGCCGCCCTGCCTGGAAACGTCAACCTTCTGAAGGAATTCATCATGACCACCAAGAACTTCGCCGCCCTTGCCACCGTCGCCCTGGCCCTGGCTGGCGCCTCCGTCACCGCGTTCGCTGCCGACACCGGCCTGACCCGCGAGCAAGTGCGTGCCGAACTGGCCCGTGCCCGTGCCAGCGGCGAGCTGCTGCCGAACTCGGAAAGCTACGGCTACAACAACGCATCGATCACGCTGCCGAAGGCCGCGGTGGCCGCGACCGCCGACAGCGGCAAGAGCCGCGAGCAAGTGCGCGCCGAACTGGCCCGTGCCCGTGTCGACGGCACGCTGGTCCCGAACTCGGAAAGCTACGGCTACGCCACCCCGGTGGTCGCCGGTGCCGCCAGCCGCACCCGTGCCGAAGTCCGCGCCGAAGCCATCGAAGCGGCCAAGACGCACAAGAGCGACGCCAGCTACGGCGCCCTGTCGACCGGCTACTGATCGCTGACGCGCCGGCCGGGCGCTTCGGTTGAGGGACACCGCAGAAGCTGCCTCCGGGCGGCTTCTGTCGTTGTGGCGTGAGTTCCGCGCGAGAATGGCGCATCCCCCAACCTCCGATGCGGCGCACGCCACAAGCCTGCGCCGCCTTGCCATTGGCGCCGCCATGTCAGCCTTCTTCCTGAAACGCATCCGCCCGACCGCCCTGCCCCAGGGCGAGCCGCCGGCCGGCCTGCTGGCCTTCTACTGGCACTTCATCCGGCAGACGCGCCCGCTGTACGCCGCGATGTTCGTCACCGGCCTGGCGGTCGCGCTGATCGACACGCTGGTGCCGGTCTTCATCGGCCGGCTGGTCACGCTGATGGAGGCGCCCGACCGCGCCGCCGCGTTCAGCGCCGCGACACCGATGCTGCTCGGCATGGCCGCGCTGGTGCTGATCGGCCGGCCGCTCGCGATGATCCTCGACGCCACGGTGCGCAACATCGCGGTGATCCCCGGCGTCACCAGCCTGATCCGCTGGCAGAGCCACTGGCACGTGGTGCGCCAGAGCTGGCCGTTCTTCCAGAACGATTTCGCCGGCCGCATCGCCAACCGCGTGATGCAGACCAGCAATGCGCTGCGCGAGAGCGTCGTCAGCTCGATCCGGGCCATCTGGTACATCATCATCTACGGCCTCACGTCGCTCGCGCTGATGGCCAGCGCCGACTGGCGCCTCGCGCTGCCCACCGTGTTCTGGTTCGCCGGCTATGTGATCTTCCTGCGCCATTTCGTGCCGCGCATGCGCGACCTGGCGCGTGCCAGCTCCGAACTGCGCTCGGCCGTGATGGGCCGCGTGGTCGACAGCTACACCAACATCCTGACCGTCAAGCTGTTCGCCCGCGCGCGCGACGAAGACGCCTACGTGCGCGAGACGCTCGACGAGCACACCCTCGCGATCGCCGCGCACATGCGGCTGACCACGCAGTTCATGGCGACGCTGTCGACGATGAACGCGCTGTTCCTGGTCAGCACCGCGACGATCGGCGTGCTGCTGTGGGCGCACGGCCAGATCCCCGCCGGCCTGGTGGCGACCGCGCTGCCGCTGGCCTGGCAGATCGCGAGCGTCGCCGGCTGGGTCAGCTGGGAGGTGACCGGCATCTTCGAGAACGTCGGCGTGGTGCAGGAGGGCATGGAGACGATCGCGGTGCCGCACACGCTGGTCGACCGGCCCGATGCGCGCGAGCTGGCGGTGCCGCGCGGCGAGATCCGCTTCGAGCACCTGACCTTCACCTACGGGCGCAGCGACGGCAAGCGCGTGCTCGACGACCTGAACCTGGTCGTGAAGCCGGGCGAGCGGGTCGGGCTGGTCGGCCGCTCGGGCGCCGGCAAGTCGACGCTGGTGAACCTGCTGCTGCGCTTCCACGAGGTGGAGCAGGGCAGCATCCGCATCGACGGACAGGACATCGCCGGTGTCACGCAGGAGAGCCTGCGCGGCGCGATCGGCCTGGTGACGCAGGACACCTCGCTGCTGCACCGCTCGATCGCGGCCAACATCGGCTATGGCCGCCCGGGTGCCACGGCGGCCGAGGTCGAGGCGGCGGCCCGCAAGGCGCAGGCGCATGCCTTCATCCAGGAGCTGCAGGACTGGAAGGGCCGCACCGGCTACGAGGCGCACGTCGGCGAGCGCGGCGTGAAGCTCTCCGGCGGCCAGCGCCAGCGCATCGCGATCGCGCGCGTGGTGCTGAAGGACGCGCCGATCCTGGTGCTGGACGAGGCCACGTCGGCGCTCGACAGCGAGGTCGAACTCGCGATCCAGGACCAGTTGCTGAACCTGATGGAAGGCAAGACGGTGATCGCGATCGCGCACCGGCTGTCGACGATCGCCCGCATGGACCGGCTGATCGTGCTCGAGCAGGGCCGCATCGTCGAGCAGGGCACGCACGACGAACTGCTGCAGCTCGACGGCCACTACGCGATGCTGTGGAAGCACCAGTCGGGCGGCTTCCTGCCGTACGACCAACCCCTGCCGGCCGACCCGGGCGCGGACGACGAGGCCGTGATCGACGACGCACCCGTCGACGAGCTGCGTTCGGCCCAGCAGCCCGAGCCCGCGGGACAATAGCGCCCATGCTCCGAATCACCGAACTGCGCCTGCCGCTCGACCACGCCGAAGGCGCGCTGCGCCCGGCCGTGCTGCAGCGCCTGGGCCTGGCCGACGCCGCGCTGAAAGCCTTCACCGTCTTCAAGCGCAGCTACGACGCGCGCAAGAAGGCGGCCATCGTGCTGATCTACACGATCGACTGCGAGCTCGCGGACCCGGCCGATGAAACCGCGCTGCTGCAGCGCTTCTCGGCCGACCCGCACGTCAAGCCGTCGCCCGACACCCGCTACCGCTTCGTCGGCCACGCGCCGGCCGATTTCCAATCGTCGGGCCGGCCGCGCCCGCTGGTCGTCGGCTTCGGGCCCTGCGGGCTGTTCGCCGCGCTGATCCTCGCGCAGATGGGCCTGCGGCCGATCGTGCTGGAGCGCGGCAAGGAGGTGCGCCAGCGCACCCAGGACACCTGGGGCCTGTGGCGCAAGAAGATCCTGAACCCGGAGTCGAACGTGCAGTTCGGCGAGGGCGGCGCCGGCACCTTCTCCGACGGCAAGCTGTGGAGCCAGATCAGCGACCCGCGCCACCTGACGCGCAAGGTGCTGGCCGAGTTCGTCAAGGCCGGCGCGCCGGAAGAGATCCTGTTCGTCAGCAAGCCGCACATCGGCACCTTCCGGCTCGTCAGCATGATCGAGAAGATGCGGGCCGACATCGAGGCGCTGGGCGGCGAGATCCGCTTCGAACAGCGCGTGACCGACGTGCTGATCGAAGGCAACCACATTCGCGGCGTGACACTCGCGTCCGGCGAGCAACTGCGTGCCGACCACGTCGTGCTCGCGCTCGGCCACAGCGCGCGCGACACCTTCGCGATGCTGCACGAGCGCGGCGTTCACATGGAAGCCAAACCGTTCTCGGTGGGCTTCCGCATCGAGCACCCGCAGTCGATCATCGACAGGGCGCGCTTCGGCCCGAACGCCGGCAACACGATCCTCGGCGCCGCCGACTACAAGCTGGTGCACCACGCGGCGAACGGTCGCTCGGTCTACAGCTTCTGCATGTGCCCCGGCGGCACGGTGGTCGCCGCGACCTCCGAGCTCGGCCGCGTCGTCACCAACGGCATGAGCCAGTACTCGCGCAACGAGCGCAACGCGAACGCCGGCATCGTGGTCGGCATCACGCCGCAGGACTACGCGCAGGACCCGAACGCCCCGGGGCCGGTCTCGCCGCTGGATGGCATCGAGTTCCAGCGGCGCATCGAGTCGCGGGCCTTCGAACTCGGTGGTGGCAACTATGAAGCGCCCGGCCAACTGGTCGGCGATTTCGTGAAGGGCCAGCGTTCGCGAGAGCTCGGCAACGTGCAGCCGTCGTACAAGCCGGGCGTGCTGCTCGGCGACCTGCACCCCAGCCTGCCCGACTACGCGATCGAGGCGATCCGCGAGGCGCTGCCGGCGTTCGAGCGGCAGATCAAGGGCTTCTCGATGCCGGATGCGGTGCTGACGGGCGTCGAGACGCGCACCTCGTCGCCGCTGCGCATCACGCGCGGCAAGGATTTCCAGAGCCTGAACGTGAAGGGCCTGTACCCGGCCGGCGAGGGCGCGGGCTATGCCGGCGGGATCATGTCGGCCGGCGTCGACGGGATCGAGGTCGCCGAGGCGCTCGGCGCGTCGCTCCTGTCTACGGGCTGACCAGGTAGTCCAGCGCCAGCGTCGCGAGCGCCTTCACGCCCAGCCGCATCGCCCCTTCGTCGAAATCGAAATCCGGCGCGTGGTTCGGCGGCGCGCTCTGCGGCGTCTTGCCGGGCGGCGTCGCGCCCAGGATGAAGAACAGCCCCGGCACCTGCTTCTGGTACTCCGAGAAATCTTCCGACGCGCTGATCTTCGGCAGCTCGACGACCTTGTCGCCGCTCGCGCGCTGCAGCGACGGCATCATCCGCGCCAGCAGCTCGCGCGGGTTGTCGGTGACGGCATAGGTGGCCGGCCCGAAACTGACGCTCGCCTGCGCCCCGCTGGCCGCGGCGATCGATTCGGCGGTCGTCACGATGCGGCGCTTCGCGTCTTCGCGCATGTCCTCGTCGAAGCTGCGCAGCGTGCCGCGCATCTCGACGCTGTCGGGCAGCACGTTCTCGCGGTTGCCGCCGTGGATCGACGAGATGCTCAGCACCGCCGGCTCGTGGCTGATGTTGAGCTGGCGGCTCACGATGGTCTGCAGCCCGGTGACGATCTGCGCCGCGACGACGATGGGATCGACCCCCGCCCACGGCGCGCCGCCGTGCGTGCCGCGGCCCCGCACCGTGATGCGCAGCGAATCGGCGCCGGCCAGCATCGGACCGCCGCGCACGCCGAGCATGCCCGAGGCCAGGTTCGGCGAGAGGTGCAGGCCGAACACCGCATCGACCTTCGGATGCTCGAGCACGCCTTCCTCGACCATCGCGCGCGCGCCCCAGCTTTCGGCGGCAGTCGACGGCAGATCGGCGAGGCCCTCTTCGGCCGGCTGGAAGATGAACTTCACCGTGCCCGGGACCTGCGCGCGCAGCCCGGCCAGCAGCTCGGCCACGCCCATCAGCATCGCGGTGTGGCCGTCGTGCCCGCAGGCGTGCATCACCGGCGTCTGCACGCCCTGGTAGCGGCCGGTCTGTTGCGACGCGAACGGCAGGTTGGTCGCCTCGGTCACCGGCAGCGCGTCCATGTCGGCGCGCAGCGCCACCACCTTGGAGCCCGGCAGCCCGCCGCGCAGCAGGCCGACCACGCCGAGGCCGCCGACGCCGGTCTTCACCTCCAGGCCGAGCCGGCGCAGGTGCTCGGCCACCAGCGCGGCCGTGCGCAGCTCCTGGCCCGACAACTCGGGGTGGGCGTGCAGGTCGCGCCGCCACGCGATGACCCGCGGGGCGATCGGTGCAAGGCGCGCGTCGAGCGCTGCGAGGTCGGTGCCTTGAGGCTGCGCGGCGGCGCCGGCGCAGCACACCGCCCAGCACGCGGCAAACAACCAGGCCGCCATGCGGGCGTTGGCGCTCACCGGGTCAAGGACAAGCAGCCATCACCTGCGCCACCGCCGCCGTCAGCTTCTTCCCATACGGCACATGCAGGAACTCGTTCGGCCCGTGCGCGTTGCTCTTCGGGCCGAGCACGCCGCAGACCATCATCTGGGCCTTCGGGAAGCCCTTCTGCAGCAGGCTCATCAGCGGGATCGTGCCGCCCTGGCCGACGTAGCCGCACGGTGCGCCGAACTGCGCCTGCGATGCGCCGTTGAGCGCATCTTCCAGCCACGGCGCGAGGCTCGGCGCGTTCCAGCCGCTCGCGCCATGCGCGCCGGCGCGGCCGTCGGCCGCGAAGGTCACGCGGGCGTTGTACGGCGCGTTGTCCTCGAGCAGCGTCTTCAGGCGCTCCGCCGCCTCGTTGCCGTCGATCAGCGGCGGCAGGCGCAGGCTCAGCTTGAACGCGGTGTACGGCCGCAGCACGTTGCCGGCGTTCTTCAGCTCGGGGAAACCGTCGGCGCCGGTGACGCTCAGCGTCGGGCGCCAGGTGCGGTTCAACAGCGCCTCGGTCGGGTCGGTGGTGGTCGGCAGCGTCGGGCCGCCGTCGGCGCCGCAGGCCCACGGGAAGCGTTTCCAGACCTCGTCGCCGAGGATCTGCGCCGTGGTGCGGGCCTGCGCGAGGCGGTCGCCGGGCACCTCGCAGTGAAAGCTCTCCGGCAGCAACCGGCCGGTCTTGCTGTCCTCGAGCCGGTCCAGCACCTGGCGCAGGATGCGGAAGCTCGACGGCACCAGGCCGCTCGAATCGCCGGAGTGGATGCCCTCGGTCAGGATCTCGACCTTCAGCACGCCGCTGACCATGCCGCGCAGGCTGGTCGTGAGCCACAGCTGGTCGTAGTTGCCGGCGCCGCTGTCGAGGCAGACGACCAGGCTCACGTTGCCCAGCCGCTCGCGCAGCACGTCGAGGTAGGCCGGCAGGTCGAACGAGCCGCTTTCCTCGCAGGCCTCGATGATGCCGACGCAGCGCGGGCGCGGAATGCCCTGCCGGTCGAGCGCCATGATCGCGGTCAGCGATGCGTAGACCGCGTAGCCGTCGTCGGCACCGCCGCGGCCGTACAGCAGGCCGTTCTCGTACTTCGGCGTCCAGGGCCCCAGGTCGTTGCGCCAGCCGTTGAATTCGGGTTGCTTGTCGAGGTGGCCGTACAGGCAGATGGTGTCGGTGCTGCCAGCCTTCGTGGCCGGCACCTCGAAGAAGATCACCGGCGTGCGGCCTTCGAGCCGCACCACTTCCAGCTTCAGCCCTGCCACCTTGCGGCCCTCGACCCAGCTCGCGGCGTCGCGGATCACCCGCTCGATGTGGCCGTTCTTCTGCCAGTCGGCATCGAACATCGGGCTTTTCGCGGGGATCGCGATGTAATCGGTCAGCGCCGGAACGATCTCTTCATCCCAGGTGCGGTTCGCAAACTCGGCGATGGCGGTGGCTTCGTCGGGTTGCAGCGGAAGGTTGGGGTCGCGAGCGTTCATGCCGGTTCTCCTGGTGCGAGGTCCCTTGTGGGGAATCGCAGAGTGTAAAACCGACCGCACCAGGCGATGCAGATCCGACCCACAAGGGCACACGATGAAACGGAGATGCGCGAATGCGTCACACAGGACGCATGGTGTTCAAGTCACGGTGAGGCGGCGCAGCCCGGTCTGCAGCGCGGCGAACACCTCGGCCTGCTCGGGTTCGTTGAAGATCTCATGGAACAGCGGCGGGAATTCCTGCACCGTGACCACCGCCTGCGGCGCCGCCGCGGCGAATGCGCGGCTGCCGGCCGGCGCGACGCAGCGGTCGCTGCCGGCGTAGAGCAGCAGCGTCGGCACGGCCCAGGCGGCCGCGCGGGCGCGCACCCACTCGCCGCCATCGACGATGAAGCGCACCAGCCGCGGCGTCACGCGGTCGTGCACCAGCGGGTCGGCGACATAGGCCGCGACGACCGCCGGGTTGCGCGAGATCCAGGCCGGCTTCAGCCCGTTGCCGACCGCGAGCGACGGCGCGATCGGGCCGAGCAGCGCGAGCAGCAGCTTCTGCGCGCCGTTCATGCCGGGGTCGAGCGCGGGCGACGACATCACCAGGCCGTCGACCGGGCGCCACCAGGGTGCCTTGGTGTCGGCGGCGAAGCGCGAGACGACCAGCCCGCCCATGCTGTGGCCGAGCAGCACCAGCGGGCCACGGTGCGCGGTGCGGGCCGCATCGATCACGTGCGACAGGTCGTCCAGCAGGTCGTGGTCGGTGGCGAGCTGCCCACGCCCGCCCTCGCTGCGGCCGTGGCCGCGCTGGTCATACGCCAGCACATGCCAGCCCCAGCCGTTCAGGTGCGCGATCACGTGGGTGTAGCGGCCGAGGTGCTCGCCCAGCCCATGCACCAGCACGACGACGCCGTGTGCGGCGGTGCCGGCCGGGTGGTGCGAGAGGTGCAGCTTCAGGCCGTCGGTGGTGTGCAGCGAGGTGTCCATCGCACCAGTGTGGCATGGCCCGTTCAGGCTGCTTCGGGCTGCAACTCCAGTCGCGACGCAGCCACCGGATCGAGGTGGGTCGCCATCCAGCGCACGACCGTTGCCGCGTGCGTGATCGGCCCCAGGTGGCCGGCACCGGCCAGCTCGCAGTGCTGCGCCCGCGGCAGGGCCTGCGCGAGCAGCTCGACGATGCGCCGCGCCGGCGCGCGCGTGCGCTCGCCGTGGATCAGCAGCAGCGGCATCGCCAGGCGCGACAGCACCTGCGGGCCCCAGGTGGCCGAGAACAGCGCGTCGAAGTGATGGGGCACCACCGGCATGCGCGCCGCGATGGCCTCGCGGCGCGCCGGGCTCAGGCCGTCCCAGGCCGCGTCGCCGCCCCAGTAGGTCGTGAAGGCGCACGCCGCGGCCAGTGCATCACCCTGCTCGAGCAGCCGGGCGACTCGCGACGCGATCTCGCGCACCTCGGCGAGCGACGGGTCCTGCGGCGCCATGCGATGGATGATGCCGACCGCGACCGGCTCGTACAGCGTCAGCGAGCGCACCCACTGCGGGTGGCGCAGCGCGATCTGCATCGCGACCGCCGCGCCGTACGAATGGCCGACCAGGTGGATGCCGCGGCGCACCAGCCCCCAGGCCGGCTGCATGAGCTGGGTGACCGCGTTCGCATCGACGTGCAGCGTGTCCAGCGCCGCCGACGGCCAGGCCGGGCTGCGGCCATGGCCGTGCAGGTCGGGCGCGACGACCTGCCAGCGCTCGCTCAGCGCGTCGGCCAGGCCGTTCCATTGCGCATGCGTGCCGGTCGACGAATGCAGGCACAGCACGACCGGGCCGTCGCCCTGTGAATGGGCGGCCAGGCGACCGGGGTGGGGGAGGGGCGCTTTCATGACTTCTCCAGCGGATCGGAGGCGTCAGGATGCGGGGCCCGTGTATCGACGCCGTGTCATCCACCGGCGCCAATTGATTCAATGGTTACGCCTTCTCCACCGCCGCCTTCAGGTTCGCGAGCCCGGCCTCGAAATCGCGCCCGATCAGCGTGTCCATGCTCAGGAACAGCCCCATCAGCTTCGACACGTATGGGGTCGGGCCGTGCATCGCCCAGTGCACCAGCGTCGCGTCGTCCTGCGGCTTCAGCGTGAACTCGGCGACGTTGTGGCCTTCGAACGGCTTGATGAAATCGAGCTTGATCGCGAGCGCCGAGGCCGGCGTGCTCTGCATGATCTCCATGCGGCCCTGGCCCACCTTTGCGTTGCCGCGCCATTCGTAGACCGCGCCGACACCACGTGCCGCGCCGCTGTGCGTGCGCAGCATCGCGGGGTCGAGCTTCTCCCACGGCGACCACTCGGGCCAGCGGTGGAAATCATCGAGCAGCGGGAAGATCCGGTCCGGCGGGGCCTTGATCGCGAGCGATCGCTCGACGCGGAAGGTGCCGGGCCGCGTCGTCGCGAACAGCAGCACTGCAGCGATCAACAGCACGACGACGAGGGCGATGGTCATCCACATGGCGTGTCCTCCGCAGGTTCAGCCGGATCCACCCGGCGTGGGCCGGCGAGCCGGGAATTGTCGCGTCTCGCCGATCGCGAGCACGAAGAATTCACCGTCGGGCAGCGCCTGCAGCCGGCGCTGCTCCACGAGCGCGTGCGGCGGGTCGTCGAGCGCTTCGTCCGACAGCTGGAAGGTGCCCCAGTGCACGCCGAGCGAGCGCTTGGCGCGCAGGTCGCGGTGGATGCGGATCGCTTCCTCGACGTCGACATGCTGCGGCGCCATGAACCAGCGCGGCTCGTAGGCGCCGATCGGCAGCAGCGCGATGTCGAAGCCGCCGCCGTTCGCCGCCGACTGCCGCCCGGCGAAGCGCGCCTGGATGTCGATGAAGTCGCGCGAGTAGGCGGTGTCGCCGGCGTAGAACAGGTGGCAGTCGGGCGCGAACACCGCGAAGCCGCCCCACAGCGTCTTCATGCGGTCGGCGAGGCCGCGGCCCGACCAGTGCTGGGCCGGCACCAGCATCACCTCGACCGGGCCGGACGGCGACGGCACGGTGTGCGAGGTCCACCAGTCGAGCTCGACCGCGTTCGCGATGCCGCGCTCGGCCAGCCAGGCCTTCACGCCCAGCGGCACGATGAACAGCGGCGGGCCGCCCGGCTGGCGCTGCAGCGCGTCGACCGATGCGCCGTCGAGGTGGTCGTAGTGGTTGTGCGAGGCCAGCACGAGGTCGATGTGCGGCAGGTCGTTCAGCGCGACGCCGGGCGGCAGGTGCCGCTTCGGGCCGGCGAACGACACCGGCGACGCGCGCTCGGAGAACACCGGGTCGGTGAGGACGTTGAGCCCGCCCAGCTGGGCCAGCACCGTCGCATGGCCGATCCAGGTGACGGCGGGCTGCATCGCCGCACCGGCGCGCGCATTGCCCTGCAGGAACGCGAGGTCCGGCGCCAGGCACGGGATCGGCCCGCGCGGTGGCCGCGGCACGCCGTTGCGGTGGGCAGCCCAGCGCCAGCGCAGCACGTCGGCCAGGCTCTTCGGTTCGAAGCCCGCGTAGTTGTTCTGGAACGCCACTGTGCGGTCGTCCGCGGTCGTCAGACGCCGTCGGCCACGAAGCCGACCACCGCGTGCGAGTTGTCGCAGAACGGCTTGTTCTGCGACTGGCCGCAGCGGCACAGCCGCGTGCTGGTCAGCCGGTCGACGGTGCGGCCGGTGCCGGCGCACAGCTCCAGGTTGCCGCTGACTTCGAGCGGCCCGTTGCGCAGCGGGTCGACGCGCAGCGCACCGCCGCGCAGCGCGAGCGGTTGCGATTCGCGCGTCGCGGGCTCGCCGGACGCCTTGAAGCCGGCCGCGTTGTGCGAACCGTCGCAGTAGGGCTTGTTGGCCGATTGCCCGCAGCGGCACAGCGTGGCGCGCAGGCGCGAACCGCCATTGGGCTGCACGGCCGACAGTTGCAGGTCGGCATGGAAGGCCAACGGCCCGTTCTCGCGCAGGCGGGCGACGTTGACCAGCGGCGGCGCCTCGTCGGGGCCGCCATCGAGGCGCTGGTAGGTGATCGCGCCCGACGGGCAGCTGTGCGCGACGATCGCGATGCGCTCGGGCGTCGCCTGGTCGGGGTACAGCCAGTCGCCCGGCGTGTTGGCGAGGAACACCGCCGGCTCGCCGAGCACGCAGTGGCGCGAATGGATGCAGCGCTGCGTGTCGAAGCGCAGCAGCACGTCGCGGCCGCGGGCTTCGTCGGGCGGCTTCGGGGTGGGGCGGGCAGCGGCCGGCGCGACCGGTGCTGCCGCGACCGGTACCGGTGCGACCGGCGCTGCGGCCTGGCCGGTGATCACCGGCCAATGCCGGTCATGGTCGGCCGACCAGTAGTTCGAGAAGCGCCGCATCGCCTGCGCGTGCCGCGCGAGCGACGGCAGCGCGCCGGGTTGGGCGGCCAGGGTCTCCAGCCGGTCGGCGACGCAGCCGCAGCGCTCGGCGAGCACCAGCGTCGCGGTCTCGACCGACAGGTAGGTCAGCACGGTGCGCGACGCGGTGAAGGTCATCCCGGCGTTGACGCCCGGGTGCTTGTCGCTCGCCGGCATCGCCGACAGCGCGCTGCCCATGTCGCCCAGCATGTGCATCAGCGCGAGGGTCTGGTCGGCCATCTCGCGGCGGCGTGCGGTGGCGGTCTCGGAGCGCGGCGTCACGTCGGCGAGCGCCGACAGCAGGCGCAGCATCAGCTCGTAGCAGACGTTGGCGACGTCCAGCAGCGCGGCGGCCGGCTCGGCGGTGACGTGCACCCGCAGCCCGGCGACCACCGGGTTGCGCATCACCGGGTTGCGCGCCGCGGGCCGGGCCGGCTCGAACGCCGGGCGGCGCGCCTTCAGGCCCTGCCATTCGCTGCGGATCGCGCAGAAGCGCGCGTAGTGCGAGCCGCTCTTGTTCTCGCGCGAGCCCTCGCCCTGCTGCACGATGAACTCGACGGCCTGGCGCGCCTCGGCCAGCGTGCCGACGGTCATCAGCCCGGGCAGCCGGAAATCCTGCAGGGCCAGCTGTGCCGCGCGGGGCCCGATGAACAGCTTCGCCTCGCCGCTGTGCTGCACCAGCAGCTCGCAGCTCTCGGCGATCGATTCGTACAGCTCGCCGACGGTGGTGTAGTCGTCCGGCAACATCGACAGCCGGCCGGCGACGGCCCGGCGGTGGTAGCTGGTCTTCTCGTAGTGGCGGCCGTCGCGCTCGGCGACA
Source organism: Rhizobacter sp. OV335 (assembly GCF_900142965.1). Classification (GTDB taxonomy): domain Bacteria; phylum Pseudomonadota; class Gammaproteobacteria; order Burkholderiales; family Burkholderiaceae_C; genus Rhizobacter. Next base: position 38,381 of record NZ_FRCQ01000008.1, on the reverse strand, counting down.
TCGGCCGGCCGCTCGAGGTAGACGAAGTGGTCGAGCGTGGCCTCGTCGAAGGGCGCGAGTTCGACCGCGATGTCGGCCGGGAACAGCCCCGGCGCGATCGGGAAGTTGAAGCGCCGGTAGTGCGGCCGGGCGCCGATCGCCACCGCGATGTTGTTGGCCAGCACCAGGTGCAGCATCTCGTCGGTGGCGATCGCGATGATCTCGCGCCGCCAGCGCTGCACGGCGGCGAGTTCGTCGGGTTCGAGTCCCTCGTCGGCGTTCTGCTTCAGCGAGAACGCCGCATAGAGGTAGGTGCACATCAGGCAATGCTCGATCTCGGCGGCTTCGGCGAGCATGCCCACGAGCTGGGCGCGGTGGGAGGCGGGGGTCATGGCCGGCAGCATGCCGGGGAGGGCGGCGCGATGCAAGGGCTGCGGGTGCATTGCGGCTGCTAGGCTTGCGCGATGAACCCACCCATGCTGTGGCAGGCCTCGGTGCCTGTCTTCCTGCGCTACCTGGAGCGGCTGCGCGGCTGGCTCGATCTGACGCAGAGCCGCCTGCCGGCGGCGGACGCCGAAGCCCTGCTCGGTGCGCGGCTCGCCGACGACATGAACCCGTTCGCGACGCAGGTCGTCATCGCGGCGAACTTCGCGTTGCGGACCTGCCATCCGCTTGCCGGGTTGCCGGTGCCGTCGGCGGGTGCGCCCGAGCCTGGCTTCGACGGGCTGCGTACCGTGATCGACCGCGTGTCAGCGATGCTGCGCGAGCTGCCGCCTGCGGCTTTCGAGGATGCAGAGCAACGCACGCTCGAGAGCCGGGCCGGCGATGCGCTGGTGCGCCTGCCGGCCACCGAGTTCCTGCAGCATTACGCGTTGCCGAACTTCTTCTTCCACCTGACGACCGCGTACGCGATCCTGCGCAGCCGGGGCGTGCCGATCGGCAAGGCGGATTTCGATGGTCTGCATGCCTATCCGCCGGTCGGAAGCGAGGGTGTCTGCTTGGCCGACGAGCGCCGCGCTGAAGACCTCCGCGAGATCGAGCGTTCGCGGCTGCGCGCGCTGGTCGACGGCGACATGCCACTCGCCCGGCGCCTGCATGCACCGCAGTTCCAGCTCGTCACGCCGGCCGGCCGCGCGTTCACCCGCGACGAGTACCTCGGCAAGATCGAGCGTGGCGACCTTCGCTACCTGCGCTGGGAGCCGGGTGCGATCGATGTCCGCCTGCACGCCGACAGCGCGGTGCTGCGCTACCAGGCCACGCTGGCGTTCGATGCAGACGCGCCGTTCCGGTGCTGGCACATCGATACGTACGAACGCATCGACGGTCGCTGGCAGGTGGTGTGGTCGCAGGCGACGGCGATCAAGGATGGCGATCACGACCGGGATGCCCTGGCTGCACGGCAGTGAGGGCATTGCTCGATGGCGCTGAGAGCTCCATGGATCAACCTTCACTTGTTCGCTTGTCACCTTCCCAAAGGCAGGGCGGTGAACAAAGGCGCGGGCGGCGAGCCACAGCCTCCCCGCCCGCGCCTTTGCTCAATTCGCCGCCGCGTCCTTCCACCCACCCCCCAGCGCCTTGTACAGCGTCACCAGGTTCTGCGCCTGCTGCGCCTGCACCTGCACCACCGCCTGCTGCGCGGTGAACAGCGAGCGCTGCGCATCCAGCACGTCGAGGTAGCTGGCCGCGCCGTTGCGGTAGCGCAGGTCGGCCAGCCGGTAGCGTGCCTGCTCGGCATCGGCCTGCGCGCGTTGCGCACGCGCCTGCTCGCCGAGCGTCGCGCGACCGGCCAGCGAATCCGAGACCTCGCGGAACGCGGTCTGGATCGCCTTCTCGTACTGCGCCAGCGCGATCTCGCGACCGACCTTCACGCTGTCCAGGTTGGCCTTGTTGCGGCCGGCGTCGAAGATCGGCAGCGTGGCCTGCGGCTGGAAGCTCCAGCCGAACGAGCCGCTCTTGAACAGGCCCGACAGGTCGCTGCTCACCGAGCCGACCAGCCCGGTCAGCGTGATGCGCGGGAAGAACGCCGCACGCGCCGCGCCGATGTTGGCGTTGGCCGCGATCAACTGCTGCTCGGCCGCGCGCACGTCGGGCCGGCGGTTCAGCAGGTCCGACGGCAGCCCGGCCGGCACCTCCGGCAGCACCTGGTCGGCCACCAGCGACACGCCGGCCGGCAGGTCTTCCGGCACCGCCTGCCCGAGCAGCAGCACCAGCGCGTTCTCGTCCAGCATGCGCTGGCGCGTCAGCTGCGCGAGCGACACGCGGGCCGCCTCCAGCAGCGATTCGGCCTGCCGCAGGTCGAGTTCGGAACTCGCGCCGTTGTCGAACTTCAGCCGCGTGAGCTTCTGCGAATCCTCGCGCGTCTTCAGCGTCTGCTTCGTCACGTCGAGCAGTTCGTCGTCGGCCAGCAGGTTGAAGTACGCATTCGCGACCGACGCGATCAGGCTGATCTGCACCGCCTTGCGCGTCTCTTCGGTCGCCAGGTACTGCGCGAGTGCCGCCTGGCTCAGGCTGCGCACCCGGCCGAACAGGTCGAGTTCGTACGACGAGACCGCGAGGCCCACGCTGTAGGTGCTGGTGATCGTGTCGGGCCCGGCGGTCTGGCGCAGGCCGCTCGCGGCCGCATTGATCGTCGGCCATTCGTCGGCGCGCTTGATCTGGTAGGCCGCGCGCACCTGCTCGATGTTGAGCACCGCGACGCGCAGGTCGCGGTTGTTCTTCAGCGAGAGGTCGATCAGCCGCTTCAGGCGCTCGTCGGCGAAGTAGCTCTGCCATTCGATGTCGCTCGCCTTCGGACCGGGGCGCGCGGTGGTCGCCTCGCCGGCGAACGAGCCGGGCACCGGCGCCGGCGGGCGCTCATAGGTCGGGATCATCGTGCAGCCGGCCGCGAGCAGTGCGCTCGCGAGCAGGGCCAGGGCAGGGGCCGGGCCGCGCAGCAGCCGGGTGCTTCGGAAATCACTCATGGGAACCATCCTTCGCCGGGGCGGCCGCCGGCGCTGCAGGGGCCGGGCTGCCATTCAATTCGTGGGCGTACATGCGGCGCTGCCGCTCGCTGCCCTTGAAGATGCGGCGCACGACGACGAAGAACACCGGCACGAAGAACACCGCCAGCAGCGTCGCGGTGAACATGCCGCCCATCACGCCGGTGCCGATCGCGCGCTGGCTCGCCGAGCCCGCGCCCGAGGCCACCACCAACGGCAGCACGCCGAGGATGAAGGCCATCGAGGTCATCAGGATCGGGCGGAAGCGCAGGTGCGCCGCCTCCAGCACCGATTCGACGACGCCCTTGCCCTGCGCGTGCAGGTCTTTCGCGAACTCGATGATCAGCACCGCGTTCTTCGCGCTCAGCCCGATCACCGTGATCAGGCCGACCTTGAAGTAGATGTCGTTCTCGAGGCCGCGGAAGGTGGCCGCCAGCACGACGCCCAGCACGCCGAGCGGCACCACCAGGATCACCGACAGCGGGATCGACCAGCTCTCGTACAGCGCCGCGAGGCACAGGAACACCGCCAGCAGCGAGAAGCCGAGCAGGATGAACGCGGTCGAGCCCGACAGCTTCTCCTCGCGCGACTGGCCGGTCCATTCGAACGCGAAGCCCGGCGGCAGCTGGCCCGCGAGCCGCTCCATCTCGGCCATCGCCTCGCCGGTGCTGCGGCCGGGCGCGGCATCGCCCGCCAGCCGCATCGTCGGGTAGCCGTTGTAGCGGATGGTCTGCACCGGGCCGCTGATCCAGCGCGTCGTCGCGAAGGCCGCCAGCGGCACCGGCTGGCCCTTCGTGTTCAGCGCGTTCAGGCGCAGCAGGTCTTCCGGCTGCATCCGCGCCGGCGCATCGGCCTGCACCACCACGCGCTGCAGGCGGCCGGCGTTCGGGAAGTCGTTGACGTAGGCCGAGCCGAGCGCGGTCGAGATGGTCGCGTTGATCGAATCGAAGCCGACGCCCAGCGCGTTCGCCTTGTCGCGGTCGATGTCGATCTGCAGCTGCGACGCGTCTTCGAGGCCGTCGGGGCGCACGCCCGCGACGATCTTGCTCTGGCCCGTGAGACCCAGCAGCTGGTTGCGCGCCGCGAGCAACGCCGCGTGGCCGTTGCCGCCGCGGTCCTGCAGCCGGAACGCGAAGCCCGACGAAGTGCCCAGCTCGGGGATCGGCGGCGGGCTGAGCGGGAAGATGAACGCATCGCGCACGCCCATCAGCGCGCCGAACGCGCGGCCGGCCACCGCTTGCGCCTTGTGCTCGGCGCCCTTGCGCTCGTCCCAGTCTTTCAGCGTCACGAACGCGAGGCCGGCATTCTGGCCCTGGCCCGAGAAGCTGAAGCCCAGCACGCCGACCATGCTCTGCACTTCCGGCTGCTTCAGGATGTAGCCCTCGACCTGCTGCATCACCTCGACCGTGCGGTTCACGGTGGCGCCCGGCGGCAACTGCACGTTGACGATGATGTAGCCCTGGTCCTCGGCCGGCAGGAACGACGCCGGCAGGCGCGAGAAGGTCCAGCCCACCGCGGCGATGATCGCCGCATAGATGATCAGGAAGCGGCCGGCGCGTTTCAGGATCTTCGCGACCCAGCCCTCGTAGCCCTTCGCGGTGCGCGCGAAGCCGCGGTTGAACCAGCCGAAGAAGCCGGTCTTCTCGTGGTGGTGGCCGGCCTCGACCGGCTTCAGCAGCGTGGCGCACAGCGCCGGCGTCAGCGACAGCGCCATGAAGGCCGACAGCGCGATCGACGCCACCATCACCGCCGAGAACTGGCGGTAGATGTTGCCGATCGAGCCGGCGAAGAACGCGAGCGGCACGAACACCGAGATCAGCACCACCGTCACGCCGACGATCGCGCCGGAGATCTGGTCCATCGCCTTGCGGGTGGCCTCGCGTGGCGACAGCCCCTCCTCGCTCATGATGCGTTCGACGTTCTCGACCACGACGATTGCATCGTCGACCACGATGCCGATCACCAGCACCATGCCGAACATCGTCAGCACGTTGATCGAGAAGCCGAGCCCGAGCAGCGCGCCGAAGGTGCCGAGCAGCGCGATCGGCACGACCAGTGTCGGGATCACCGTGTAGCGCCAGTTCTGCAGGAACAGGTACATCACGACGAACACCAGCGCGACCGCCTCGAGCAGCGTCTCCACCACCTGCGAGATCGAGATCTTGACGAAGCGCGAGCTGTCGTACGGCACGCTGTACTTGACGCCCTGCGGGAAGTAGCGCGCGAGCTCGTCCATGCGCTTGCGGATGGCGGTCGCGGTGGCGAGCGCGTTGCCGCTCGGCGAGAGCTGCACGCCGATGCCGGTCGACGGCTTGCCGTTCAGGCGCGCCGAGGTGGCGTAGGTCTGCGCGCCCAGTTCGATGCGGGCGACATCCTTCAGGCGCACGGTGGAGCCGTCGGCGTTCGCGCGCAGCACGATGTTGCCGAACTGCTCGACATTGCTCAGCTGGCCGTTGACGACCACGGTCGCGAAGATCGATTGCCCCGGCAGGTTCGGCAGGTCGCCGATGGTGCCGGACGAGACCTGCGCGTTCTGCGTGCGGATCGCGGTGGCGACGTCGGTGGCCGACAGGTTGAAGCCGACCAGCTTGGCCGGGTCGATCCAGACGCGCATCGCGCGCTCGGTGCCGAACAGCTGGGCCTGGCCGACGCCGGGGATGCGCTGGATCTCGGGCAGCACGGTGCGCGACGCGTAGTCGCCGAGTGCGATCGGGTCGTAGGCCGGGTTGTCGGACGAGAGGATCGTGAACAGCAGGAAGTTCGAGCGCGCCTTGTCGACCCGCACGCCCTGCTGCGTGACGGCCGAGGGCAGGCGCGGCGCAGCGCGGCTCAGCCGGTTCTGCACGTCGACCTGCGCCAGGTCCGGGTTGGTGCCGGGCTCGAAGCTGATCGTGATCGAGCCGGTGCCGTTGGCCTGGCTGACCGACTCCATGTAGAGCAGGCCGGGCGAGCCGTTCATTTCCTGCTCGATGACGCTGATCACGCTGTCTTCGAGCGTCTGCGCCGAGGCGCCGGGGTAGGTGGCCGACACGACGATGGAGGGCGGTGCGACCGGCGGATATTGCGAGATCGGCAGCTGCGTGATCGCCACGCCGCCGAGCACGATGATGAACAGCGCGATCACCCACGCGAAGATGGGGCGATCGATGAAGAACTTGGCCATGGAGGAAGGCTCGCTGGTTCTGTCTTTTGGGTAGTCGGGCTCAGTTGCCCGAGGCAGCGGAAGCGGGAGCGGATGCCGCCGCGGCCGACGCCGCACGCGGCTGCCACGGCACCGGCTTCACCGGGCCAGGGCCGCGCAGCTTCTGGAAGCCGTCGACCATCACCTGCTCGCCGGGTTTCAGGCCGTCGGTGACGAGCCACTGGCCGTCCTGCGCGGCCGAGCCGATCTTGATCGGGCGCGGCGAAACCTTGCCGTCGGCACCGACCACCATCACGGTGTCGCCCTGGTTGGTGCGGGTGACCGCCTGCTGCGGCAGCGCGATCGCGCCGTCGACCTGCGCCTGCTCGAGCCGCACGCGCACGTACATGCCGGGCAGCAGCAGGCCGTCGGCGTTCGGCACCTCGGCGCGCAGCGTGATCTGGCCCGAGGTGGCGTCGACCGTCAGGTCGGAGAACAGCAGCCGGCCCGGCTTCGCGTACTCGGTGCCGTCTTCCAGCACGATGCGCACGATCGCGGCATCGTCGGCGCCGGCGCGCTTCAGCTTGCCGGCCTCGAGGGCCTTGCGCAGCTTCAGCGTCTCGGTGGTCGATTGCGTGAAGTTCACGTACATCGGGTTGATCTGCTGCACCACGGCCAGCTGGGTCGCCTCGCCCTGGCCGACCAGCGCGCCTTCGGTGACCAGCGCGCGGCCGATGCGGCCGGCGATCGGCGACGTGACCGACGCGTAGCCGAGGTTGATCTGCGAGGTCTGCAGCGCGGCGCGGGCCGACGCGACATCGGCCTCGGCGGATTTCTGCGCCGCGACCGCGTTGACGAAGTCCTGCTTGCTGATCGCGTTGGCCTCGATCAGCGGCTTGTAGCGCTCGGCCTGCGCGGTGGCCTGCGTCAGGTTGGCCTGGGCGCGCGCGAGCGCCGCCTGGGCGCTCTGCTGGTTCGCGACGTAGGGCGCTGAATCGATCTGGAACAAGGCCTGGCCGGCCTTCACGTCGCTGCCTTCGCGGAACAGCCGCTTCTGCAGGATGCCGGCCGCGCGGGCCCGCACCTGGGCGACGCGCGAGGCCTCGAGCCGGCCCGGCAGCTCGGTCACCAGACCGACCTCGCGCGGCGCGACCGTCACGACCCCCACCTCGGGCGGTGGCGGGGCACCGGCGCCACCCGGGGCAGCACCGGCACCGCCGGCCGCGCCATCCTTGGCGCCGCAGGCCACCAGCATCGCGACGACGACCGCCAGCGGCAGCACCTGGAGGGCGCGCTGCGCGCCTCGGGCCGTGGAACCAACAGCAGCACTTTCCGCCGCGACGTTCTTCAACGCAGACATGCAAATCCCTTCCGGATGCTGCGCCCGCCGCGGGCGCCTGATGAGCTGGGGGAAAGCCGACAAGCCCAAAGGCCGGGTGGAAGACCCGGCTGGACTTGTCGACGATGCGGGTTAGTATACATACACGATTGAATGTAAACGTCCCATTTACCTTACCTACACGGTAGTGGCAGCGCTCTTACCGAGTGCTTACCGGCACCGATCACCGAGGAGTCGCCACGCGATGGCGCGACGAACGAAAGAAGAGGCCCTGGCCACCCGCAGCCACATCCTGGACACCGCCGAGCTGGTGTTCCAGGAGCGTGGCGTGTCGCGAACGTCGCTCAACGACATCGCGCTGGCGGCCGGCCTGACCCGGGGTGCCATCTACTGGCACTTCAAGGACAAGGGCGACCTCTTCAACGCGATGATGCTGCGCGTGACCTTGCCGATGGAGCAGATGGTTCACGCGAGCGACGACCCGCAGTTGGACGCGCCAGTGGATCACATTCTGGAAAGCTTTGTCGATGCCCTGCGCAAGACGGTGCACGACCCGCAGGTACGCCGGGTGTTCGACATCGCCTCCCACAAGGTCGAGTACGTCGACGAACTCGACAAGGTGTGGGAGCGGCATCGCCAGGTGCACAACGAGATGCTGGCGCGCGTCGAGAGCGCGCTGAAGCGGGCGGTGCAGCGCCACCAGATCGTGCTGCGCACGCCGGCGCGCACGGTGGCGATCGGCCTGCATGCGCTGATCGACGGGCTGATCCGCACCTGGCTGCTGGAGCCGGAGTCGTTCGACCTGGTGCGGGTCGGCCGGCAGGTGCTGGAGGGCTACCTGGTGGGCATGGCGCCGGCGCCCGCGGTGCCGATGGTCACGCCCGTGCCGGGTTCGTCGCCGGCGCCGGCCGGGGTTCGTCGAGGTGGTGGGCGAGCAGCGCGATCGTAGCGGCCAGCCCGGCCAGCACCAGCAGCGCGAAGCGCAGGCTCGTCAGTTGGGCGAGCCAGCCGATCAGCGGCGGCCCGAGCAGGAAGCCGCCGTAGCCGAGCGTCGCCATCGCCGCGATGCCCTGGCCCGGGCCGCGCCGGGCCCGCCGTGCGGCGGTGCCGAAGACCAGCGGTGCGACGGTGGCGACGCCGAGCCCGACGGCGACGAAGGCCGCGAGCGTCAGCCCCGCGTTCTGCGTCAGCAGCGCGGCGGCGAACAGCAGCGCTGCCACCGCATTGCCGGCCCGCAGCAGCGTGGCGGCGCGCCACACCGCCATCAGCCGGTCGCCGGCCAGGCGCAGGACCATCATCGCGCAGGCGAACGCGGCGTAGCCGAAGGCGCCGAGCGCGGCGCTCAGTCCCAGGCCGTCCTTCACGTAGACCGCGCTCCAGTCGGCCATGCCGCCTTCGATCAGGAACGCGCAGAACACGATCGCGCCGAGGCCGCCCATGCCCGGCTCGGGCAGCGCGAAATGCGGCGCCGGCTCGGCCGGCTTCGGCGGGGTGGCCTGCAGCCAGCGCATCGCGACCAGCAGCACCACCGCGAGCACCGCCGCGACCGCGCCGATGTGCAGGCCCGGCGCGATGCCGTGGTGCGCCATCGTGCCGCCGAGCGCCGCGCCACACAGGCCGCCGGCGCTCCACAGCCCGTGCAGGCCCGACATGATCGGCTTGCCGCGGCGCGACTCGACCTCGACCGCCAGTGCGTTCATCGCGACGTCCATCGCGCCGTTGGCCGCGCCGAGCAGGAACAGCGTGAACGCCAGCGGCAGCAGCGAGCCGACCAGCACCGGGTGCGGCAGCAGGAAGCAGTAGACGAAGCCGGTCGCGAGCGTCAGCCCGCGCGCGCCGAGCTGGCCGATGCCGCGCCCGGCCAGCTGGAACGAGACCAGCGCGCCGGCGCCCATTGCCAGCAGCGCCATGCCGAGCTGGCCTTCGCTCAGGCTCAGCGCATCGCGCACCGCGGGGATGCGCGAAACCCAGCTCGCGAAGCCGGCGCCGTTGGCGAAGAACACGGCGGCCATCGCGAGGTGCTCTGCACGCGAGGCGGTGGGGGAGGAAGACATGGCGGCTCCGAAAGCATGAACGTGCTTGAGCGAAATCGATCAAGTTCGAGCATATTAGAGCAGTCAACCGAGCCGGGCAAGCTAGAATTCGCGCCACGATGGTCCGCAAGACACCTGCCCCTCCCTGGTTCGGCGAAGAACGCCGGGCGCGCACGCTGAAGCTGCTGCAGGAGAAGGGGCGTGTCGAGGTGCTCGATCTTGCTCGGATGATGGGCGTCTCCGAGCACACGATCCGCCGCGACCTGCTCGACCTGCAGGCCCAGGGCGCGCTGCACAAGACGCATGGCGGCGCGGTGTCGCTCGATACGGCGCGGCTCGATTTCGCGGGGCGCGCGGACGTGATGGCGGATGCGAAGCAGGCGATCGGCCGCGCCGGCGCGGCGCTGATCGAGCCGGGGCAGACGGTGATCATCGATGCCGGCTCGACCTCGCTGAGCCTGGCGCGCGCGCTGACGGCGCGGCCGGTCACGGTGATCACGAACTCGCTCGACGTCGCGGCGCTGTTCGACCGCGACCCCGGCGTGCAGCTGGTGCTGACTGGCGGCACCTGGCACACGCAGGCGCGTGCGCTGTGGGGGCCGGCGGCGCGCGAGATGCTGCAGCAGTGCCGGGCCGACTGGGCGGTGCCGGGCGCGTGCTCGGTCGACCTGCGCATGGGCATCACCGTCACCGACGAGGCCGACGCGGCCACCAAGCGCGCGATGATCGGCGCCGCGGCCCGCACGATGGTGCTGGCCGATCATTCGAAGCAGAACAACGTGTCGCCGTTCGCCGTCGGGCAGTGGGCCGAGGTGCACACGCTGGTCAGCGACCGCGCCTGGCCCGAAGTCCAGGCGCTCGGGGTCCGGGTGCTGGTCGCACCCGACTGAGTCAAGGACCCTTCAGCGGACCTTCAACGGATCTGCTGGTAATCCACCGGCACCCAGATGTAGCCGCGCCCTTCGGCGCGGATGTGCCCGATGCCCGGGAACGGCAGGTGGGCGCCCGCCACCAGGAAGCCGCCCTTGGCTGCATCGGCATAGGCCTTCTTGCGCTGGATCGCGGCCGACTTCGAATCGCTGTCGAACGAGATCGTGACCTGCGGCTGCGCGAACTGCACCGCGGCGACGTGCATCAGGTCGCCCCACAGCACCAGCTTCTGGCCTTTGGACTCGACCGCGTAGATCGAGTGGCCCGGCGTGTGGCCGCGCGCGGCGAACGAGCGCACGCCCGGCACCAGCTCGGCCTCGCCGTCGAAGGGCTTGAACTTGCCGGCGGCGACATACGGGTTCAGCGAGGCCATCGCGCCCTGGAAAAAGCCTTGCACCTCCTTCGGGGCTTTCTCCATCGTGGCCTGGCTCAGCCAGAAGTCGGCGTCATGCTGGTCGGCCCGCACGATGGCGTTCGGGAACGCCGGCTTGCCATCGGCCAGCAGCCCGCCGACGTGGTCGGGGTGCATGTGGGTGATGTAGACCTCATCGACCTGCTCGGGCTGGTAGCCGGAGGCCTTCAGGTTGGCCAGCAGGTTGCCGGCCGTCGGGCCGAACAGGCCGGCGGCGCCAGTGTCGACCAGCACCAGCTTGCTGCCGGTGTTGATCAGGTAGCCGTTGACCGAGGTCTGCACGGTGTCCTTCTGGAAACCCTTGTCGAGCAGCTTGCCGACGTCCTTCTGTGTCGTGTTGGTCAGCAGCTGCTTGGGCTGCAGGTCGAGCGTGCCGTCGAACAGCGCGGTCACCTCGATGTCGCCGAGCATCATCCGGTAGAAGCCGGGCGCCTGCGTCTTGAGCTGCGGCGCGCCGGCCTGCGCGGCGGTGGCGAGGACCAGCGAGCCGACCAGCGCGGCGATGCCGTTGCGAATCCAGGGCGTGAATGTCATTCGAATTTCTCCTCGGGTGCGGAAGTGCGGGCGCCAGCATAGGGGCGCATCGATTCCCTGTGCTTGGCAGGGGCAGCGGGCCGAGCGCCGGGCCGCCCCAAGCCGGCCCGCATCCCCTCGGGGGATCGGTCGACGTACCCGTCGACCGAGGGGCCGTCATTCACACGCCGGCCTTCGCGAGCACGACCAGAGAAATGCCGCGCGCCGGCTGCAACGCATCGGCGTTCTGGTACGAGTGCGGCAGGTTGCCCGGGAAGGCCAGCACCTCGCCCTCGGCCAGCGTGTAGCGCTCGCCGGCCACCATCAGGTTCACGCGGCCGTCCAGGCAGGTGAAGAACTCGCGCGTGCCCGGCAGGTGCGGCGTGCCGCCCATCACCGCGCCGGGCTCGAAGTCCATCACCTCCATCATCTCGTCCGGCACCGATTCGGGCACCAGCACGCGCAGCATGACGCCGCGGCCCTTGCCGGCCGGGCGGCTGCGCAGCGCGACCTCGTCAGCTGCCCAGTGGCGCACCATCGCACGCGGCGACGCCAGCAGCTCGTCGATCGGCACGCCGAGCGCGCCGGCCACCTTCACCAGCACCGACAGCGACGGGTTGCCGTCGCCGGATTCCAGCGTTGCGATCGTCGAGCGCGGCAGCGCGGCCGATTTCGCGAGGCCGTCCTGCGTCAACCCGCGCGCGTGGCGCAGGCTGACGAGGTTGCGGGCCAGGTGGCTGGCGGTGGCGCTGGACGGGGCTTCAGGCTCGCTCATGAGGGCCGCATTGTGACCACATGGCGCGGCCTTGACGACGGAACGGACGCTTCGCCAACGGATCGGTCCGCGCGCTGGGCGGTGTGCGTGAGGCTGCCTATCGTGAGGCCATCACTTTACGGAGTCTCCTCATGAACACCCTTCGAGACGATCCACTGGCCGGACTGCGCGTGGCCATCACCGGCGGCACCTCGGGCCTCGGCCTCGCGCTGGTGCAGGCGCTGTCGGCCCGCGGCGCGCGCGTCGCGTTCATCGCCCGCGATGCGGCGCGCGTGCGGCGGGTCGCGCAGGACCTGCCCGGCACGCACGGCATCGCCGGCGACATCGCGCGCCGCGACGACATCCACCTGATCGCGCTGCAGGTCAACAGCGCGCTCGGCGGGCTGGACGTGCTGGTCAACAACGCGTCGAGCCTGGGCCCGGTGCCGCTCGCGCTGCTGGCGGACACCGAGTGCGAGGACCTGGAGGCCGCGCTCGCGACGAATGTGCTCGGGCCGTTCCGCCTCGGCAAGGCGCTGCTCGGCGCGCTGGCCGCGTCGGCGCGCGGCGGGGCGCAGGCACTGGTGCTCAACATCAGCAGCGATGCCGCCGTCACGCCCTACCCCGGCTGGGGCGCCTACGGGGCCAGCAAGGCGGCGCTGCACCACCTGAGCCGCATCTGGGATGCCGAGCTGCGCGAGCACGGCGTGCGCGTGTTCTCGGTCGACCCGGGCGACATGGACACGCCGCTGCATGCGCTGGCCGTGCCCGATGCCGATCCGGCGACGCTGAAGCGCCCGGCCGATGCGGCGCGCACCATCGTCGCGCTGATCGCCAACACCGTCGCCCACGCGGAGGCCGCATGAAGGCCGCCGCGCTGCCGACCCAGCGCCCGCGCGACGCCCGCCTGCTGGTGATCGACCGGCATGGCGAGCTGCACCATGCCGAGCGCTCGCACCTCGCCCACTGGCTGCGCCCTGGCGACCTGCTGGTGGCCAACGACGCGGCGACGCTGCCGGCCAGCCTGCACGGCACGCACTTGCGCACCGGCGAGCCGATCGAGGTGCGGCTGGCCGGACGGGCCTCGCTGCGGGTCGATGCGGTGCACGCATTCACCGCGATCGTCTTCGGTGCCGGCGATTTCCACACCCGCACCGAAGACCGCCCCGCGCCGCCGCCGTTGTGCGCGGGCGATCGGCTGCAGCTCGGCCCGCTGCAGGCCACGGTCGCGCGCCTGCTCGACCACCCGCGCCTGATCGAGCTGCGCTTCGACGGCGATGCCGACGCGATCTGGGCCGGCATCGCCCGCCACGGCCGGCCGATCCAGTACGCCCACGTGCCGCAGCCGCTCGCGCTGTGGGATGTGTGGACGCGCGTGGCGGCACTGCCGGTCGCGTTCGAGCCACCGTCGGCCGGTTTCGTGCTCGACTGGCAGATGCTGCATGCGCTGCGCGAGCGCGCGATCGGCTTCGCGACGCTGACGCATGCGGCCGGCCTGTCGTCGACCGGCGATGCCGCCCTCGATGCGCGGCTGCCGTTCGACGAGCCCTACCACCTGCCGGCGTCGACGCTGCGGGCCATCGCCGACACCCGGCGCAGCGGCGGGCGCATCGTCGCGCTCGGCACCACCGTCACGCGGGCGCTCGAGCATGCGGCGCAGGCCGGGCCGCTGCGCGCCGGCGAGGGCCTCGCGACCCAGCGGCTCGGGCCGTCCAGCCGGCTGCAGGTGGTCGACGCGATCGTCAGCGGCACGCACGAGCCGGGCAGCAGCCACCATGCGCTGTTGCAGGCCTTCGTCGATGCGTCGGTGCTGCGCCGTGCTGACGCCGCGCTGGCCGCCCGCGGCTACCGCACGCACGAGTTCGGCGATTCGGTGCTGATCGAAAACGCGCGCAGTCCCCAAAGATCACCGCGCCAGGGTTCACGAACGATCGTGCGATCCATCGACCAGCCCGGGTTCGCCGGCTTGTTGCGGCCGGCATAAGCCCGAATAATCGGCGCCATCCAACAATCAGATGGTCCCGAGGAGACGCATGACCCCGATTCGCACCCCCTTCGCCGCCTTGATGCTCGGGCTGGCCTTGATCGCCGGGGCCGCCGAGGCTGCGTCGACGACGACCAAGTTCGAGCCGCTGCTCCAGGTGCAGGGCACGCCGCTGCTGCTGAACGGCGCGGGCACGCGCTTCAAGGCCATCTTCAAGGTCTACGACCTGGGGCTGTACACCAGCAAGAAGGTCGGCACGCCGGAAGAACTGCTGGCGCTGGGCGGCCCGAAGCGGCTGCAGTTCACCGCGCTGCGCGACCTGCCGGGCACCGACCTGGGCCGGCTCTTCATCAAGGGAATGTCGGAGAACTCGCCGAAGGAGATGGTGCAGAAGCACACGTTGTCGGCGACCCGGCTGATCGAGATCTTCTCGGGCCGCTCGAAGATGGCCGCGGGCGAGACCTTCGCGATGGAGTTCATGCCGGGCAAGGGCACCACCTTCTACATCATGGGCCAGCCGCAGGGCGAGCCGGTGGGCGACGCCGAGTTCTTCGCGATGGTGCTGAAGATCTGGGTTGGCGACGCACCGGCCGACCACCTGCTGAAGGCGGCGCTGCTGGGGCGCGACAAGGAGTAGCGAACAAGGCGAGCGCAGGGGGCATCCGGCTCCGCGCTTGCCAGCCGCGGCGGGATCATGTACATATCATGTCCATCCCCTGAACCCGCTGGAGCGTACCGTGTCCGGAGCCGTTGAACGCATCGTGGTGCAAGCCACCTCCCAGGAAAAGAAGGCGATCGCCGCGAAGGCCGAGCGGCTCGGCCTGCCGATCTCTGAACTGATGCGCCGTGGTGCCGCGGCCTACGAATCCGTCGAAGGCGAGGCCGATCTGCAGGCGTTGGCCGAAGCGGCCAAAAACGCTGCCGACCGCGCGGCCGCATCGATCGACGATGCGCTCGACTTCATCGCCGCCAGCAACAAGCGCATCGCCGCAATGGAAGCCAAGGCTGCCCGCACCCCGGCGCGCAAAGCCGCCTGATGGGAATCACGGACAAGGTCTGGAGTGCGTTCACCTCCGTCATCAAGCTCGAGGACAAGGTCAACCGCCAGTCCGAGGCGATGAAATCTCAGCAGCAGAAGATCGAAGACCTGACCGGCCGCGTGATCCGGCTCGAAGCGCAGCTCGAACTGCTGACCGGCGTCGCGCTGCTGAAGCGCCTGAAGAACGATTGAAGGTCAGACCTTCTCGAACTTGAACACCGCGACGCTCGCGGTCAGGTTCGGCCGGCGCCGGCGCACCGCACCATTCTGGATGCCGAACGAATCGAGGATCTGCAGGCCGCTCTTGCGCGCCAGCACCTCGAAATCCGCATACGTGCCGACGCGGATGTTCGGCGTGTCGTACCACTCGTAGGGCAGCGCCTTCGTGACCGGCATGCGCCCGCTCGCGATGCGCAGCCGGTTCGCCCAGTGCGCGAAGTTCGGGAAGCTGACGATGCCCACGCGGCCGACCCGCGCCGTCTCGAGCAGCATGCGCTCGGTGTTGCGCAGGTGCTGCAGCGTGTCGAGCTGCAGCACGACGTCGAAGCTGCGGTCCTCGAACATCGAGAGGCCTTCCTCGAGGTTCAACTGGATCACGTTGACGCCGCGCTGCGTGCACGACAGCACGTTGGCGTCCGAGATCTCGATGCCGTAGCCGCTGCACTGGCGGTGGTCGCGCAGGTGGGCGAGCAGCTCGCCGTTGCCGCAGCCCAGGTCGAGAACGCGCGAGCCCTTCGGCACCATCTCGGCGATCAGTTCGATGTCCTTGCGATCACTCATGCCGGGGCTCCCACGGCCGCGAACTCTTTCGCGATGTTGTCGAAGCGCGCGCGCAGCACCCCGTGGTAACGCGCGTCGTCGAGCAGGAAGGCGTCGTGCCCGTGCGGCGCGTCGATCTCGGCGTAGCTCACGTCGAAGCGGTTGTCGAGCAGTGCCCGCACGATCTCGCGCGAGCGCTCCGGCGCGAAGCGCCAGTCGGTCGTGAAGCTGACCAGCTGGAACTTGCAGCGCGCGCCGGCAAAGGCCGCGCTCAGGTCGCCGCCATGCTCGCGCGCCGGGTCGAAGTAGTCGAGCGCGCGCGTGATCAGCAGGTAGGTGTTGGCGTCGAAGTACTCGCTGAACTTGTCGCCCTGGTGGCGCAGGTAGCTCTCGATCTCGAACTCGATGTCCTGCGTGCTGTAGCCGGGCGTGCCGCTCTTCAGGCCGCGGCCGAACTTGGCCTCCATCGCGTCGTCGCTCAGGTAGGTGATGTGGCCGATCATCCGCGCCACCCGCAGCCCGCGCTTGGGCACCACGTGGTAGCCGTAGTAGTGGCCGCCGTGGAACTCGGGGTCGGTGACGATGGCGCGCCGCGCCACTTCGTTGAACGCGATGTTCTGCGCCGACAGGTTGGGCGCGGTCGCCACCGCGATGCAGTGGCGCAGCCGATCCGGGTGGCGCAGCGACCAGCTCAGCGCCTGCATGCCGCCCAGGCTGCCGCCGAGCACCGCGGCGAGCTGGGCGATGCCCAGGCGATCGAGCAGGCGGGCCTGCGCGTCGACCCAGTCTTCCACCGTGACGACCGGGAAATCGGCGCCGTAGACGCGCCCGGTCGCCGGGTCGACATGCATCGGCCCGGTCGAGCCGAAGCACGAGCCGAGGTTGTTGATGCCGATCACGAAGAAGCGGTCGGTGTCGAGCGGCTTGCCGGGCCCGACCAGGTTGTCCCACCAGCCTTCGCTGCGCGGCTCGCCCGCCAGCGTGCCGGCCACATGGTGCGACGCGTTCAGCGCATGGCACACCAGCACCGCGTTGCTGCGCTCGGCGTTCAGCGTGCCGTAGGTCTCGTAGACGAGCGTGTAGTCGCTCAGTTTCGCGCCGCTGCGCAGCGGCAGCGCTTCGGTGAACTGCATCACCTGCGGTTTGACATCACCCACGGAACTCATGTGGACACACACCCCGAAAAGAAAACCGGCGTCGCCAAGAATCGAGACACCGGTGGGTGCGTCCTTTCTTTAGCTGGTTTTTTAAAGCGCCCGCAAGCCGGAACAAATCAGCGCTGGCGGCAAGTATAGGACGCCAGGGCGTTTCGCCCCGGGTGCGATGGACTGGACCACGTCGTCGTATCTCTTGAGGACGAGTCGGCCGGGTTGTGTCAATTTGCGTGCAATCTGACAGGGATTGCCCCAGCAAGTCGTTGATTTCTGAGTTGTACGATGACTGATGACACACGATGAAATCGTTTGTCATTTCACAACATCAGGAGGCAGACAACATGCAACGACGCAGCTTTCTCGGGGCCGCACTGAGCCCCATCGCCCTGGCCGCCTGCGGTGGCGGCGATGACGACAACCCGGCGCCGCCGGCCCCGCCCACCGCGCAAGGCACCGCGATCGACGCGATGAAGCGCGCGGTGGCCTACATGGACGAAGAGGTCTCCTACCGCGGCGGCTACGTGTGGTCGTACTCGCCGGACCTGACGCAGACCTTCGGCGAGATGGAGGCCAAGCGCACGATGTGCTGGATCCAGCCACCCGGCACGCCGTCGGTCGGCAACGTCTTCCTCGACGCCTACCACGCGACCGGCGACGAGCGCTTCTACCAGGCCGCCGAGCGCACCGCGCTCGCGGTCGTCGCGGCCCAGCACGCCTCGGGCGGCTGGAACTACATCCACGACTTCGCCGGCGAAGAATCGCTGAAGCACTGGTACGAGACCATCGGCAAGAACGGCTGGCGCCTCGAGGAATTCCAGAACTATTACGGCAACGCCACCTTCGACGATGCCGGCACCGCGGTCGCGTCGCAGCTGATGCTGCGCATGTGGCTCGAGAAGAAGGACGCGCGCTTCGAAGCGCCGTTGAATCGTGCAATCGATTTCATACGGCAGGCCCAATTCGGCGCCGAGCTCGGCATCGCCAACGGCGGCTGGCCGCAGCGCTTCCCGCACTACGCCGGCTCGAAGGCGAGCATGCCGCAGCCGAACCCCGAGCAGGTCCCGGCCGGCGCGCATGCCGGCATGGAGGACGGCGACTACACGCTGCACGTCACCTTCAACGACGACGTGATGGGCGAGAACATCAAGTTCCTGACGATGTGCGTGCTGGCGCTGGGCCGCACCGACCTGCTGGACAACATCACCCGCGCGATGGAGTGCATGCGCGCGATGCAACAGCCCGGGCCGCAGGCCGGCTGGAGCCTGCAGCACCTGTCGCGCGAGACGAACGGCCGCCCGGCCGGCGCCGCCGCGGGGGCGCGCACCTACGAGCCGCGCTCGCTGGCCACGCACACCACGCAGACCAACATCCAGCAGCTGTTCCACTACTTCACGCTGACCGGCGACCGCAAGTTCCTCGCGCGCATCCCCGAAGCCATCGCGTGGCTGAAGACGGTGCCGCTGCCGGCCGACGCCATCCAGCGCAACGCGTTGCTCAACGGCCGCACGCACGCCACCTTCATCGAGCTCGACAGCAACGAGTCGCTGTACGTGCACCGCTACGGCTCGAACATCCACAACGGCGCCTACTTCGCCGACAAGGACCTGACGAACACGCTGAGCCACTACTCGGCGGGCCGCTCGATCGACCTCGCCGGGCTGCAGAAGCGGTATGACGATCTGAGCGGGATGAGCGATGCCGCGGTGGCCGAGCTGGTGGCGCGCTCGCCGCTGAAGGCGACGCAGCCGACGGCGCTGCCGAAGTTCTTCGGCATCCGCGAGGTCGACTTCCCCGACCTGTTCAGCGGCGCGAAGATGACCACGCCGGTTGTGCTGCAGACCGAAGTCGACACGCTGGTCGCCGACCTCGGCACGAAGAACTACTGGACGGCGCCGGTGCCCGAGGTGGTGAACCCGTACCGCGGCGACGGGCCGGCGACGCCGTACACCGGCACGGCCTACCGCAGCAAGCACGTGGGCGACATCTACGACACCTCGCCGTACCCGGCCGACAACCCGCCGGAAATCGCGCCCTACGTGAAGCGAGACAAGCCGCAGTTCATCGTGACGGCGGACGTGATCCGGCGCCTCGGGCGGCTGATCGCGTTCGTGTCACCGGTGGTCTGAGGCGGCCGTCTCGTAGAGGGCCAGCGTCAGCGCGAGCGTGTCGCCGGCCGGCACCAGGCGCAGGCCCGGTGTGCGGGGATCCAACCCGCACGCCGGCGTTGCGATGACCGGCAGGCCGCGCGCGAGGCCCTGAAGCAGCCAGCGCGGCGCATGCTCGACATGCGCCGGCAGCACCACGGCACCGACGCCGCGCCACGGGTCCTCCGCATCGAGCGGCACCTGTTCGATGCCACGCCAGAAGCCGGGCGACTCGCTGGCGCGGCCGAGCACCGCCAGCGGCAACCCGAGCGCCCGGCAGGCCTCGCGCAGTTCCGGTGCGCCCTTGCGCGCCAGCGACGACGCCGGAAACAGCAGCGTTCCGCCGCACGCCGAAGGCGCTGCCGCGGGTCGGTCCCAGTCGAGAAGGCCCACCTGATGGAGGCCGCGAGTCCGCAACCAGCGGGCGACCGCATGGTGCGGCGTCAGCACGCGAACCGCGCCACGCAGCGCCTTCCACTCGGCATCGACGCGCCAGTCTGGCGCACGGTACTCGCGCAGGCCGGCCGCGGTCGGTTCGCCGGCCTGGCCGTCCAGCTGCTGATGCAGCATGCGCAGCGGCGACCGGGTCATCATCACCGTCACGCGGCGCCCGCCGAGCGCGCCGCGGCGCTGCAGCTCGGCCAGCGCATCGACCGGAACGATCAGTTCGTCGGCCTCGATCGGCACCCGCGCGAGCCAAGCCGAGGCACGCGCATCGTCGGCGGCGATCAGGTGACGCTGGCGCCGGGCCGGCCGATGGCGGCAGGCGCGCGCCGCGAGCCGATGCCAGCGCTCGGTCAGGCCGGTCGGCCAGTTCGGCCCTGTCGCGCGAAGGCGGATGCCGCGAGCGGCGATCCAGGTGTCGAACTCCGGCCAGCCGGCCACCGGCATCACGGCGACCCGTTCGCCGACGGGGCGCGACCCCACGCGGCGCAGGCAGTCCGCTTGCGCGCAGTCCAGGCAGTCGTGCGCCGGCGGCCGGCGGCCGAGCTCGATCGGAACGGGCCGTGCCGAGCGCGCCGGCGGCGATGCACCGCGCAGCCGGACGATCAAGCGCTCGCCGTCGAGCCGCGCCTCGACGACGACACGCTGCGGCAGCGCGAAGCGCAGGTCGAGGTAGTTCCAGAACACCGTCGCGTCGCGCCCTGCCTCGGCCTGCGAGCCCGGCACGGCACGCGAATGCGGATGGCGCTCGACGATCCGCGCCCCGGCATCCACCGCCACGGCATACAGCGCATTCGACAGCTGGCACAGGCCGCCGCCGATGCTCGCGATCAGGCACCCCTCGCGCAACTCCCGGCCGGGGACGAAGCCGCGGCGACGGGTCGGGGCGCCGATCGCATGCCAGAAGCTGAAGACCTCACCGGGTGCCACGACGAGCCCGTCGAGCCGAGAGGCGGCCGTGCGCAGGTTGTGGACCTTGCCGGCGGTCAGCGGCCATTCGTGCGGCGCGTGTTGCGTCCACAACGGCGTGATGCACTCGGCACGCACCGGGTCCTGCGATGTCGATCGGGTGGTCGCGAAGCGGGTGCCGTTCCATCGGTCGACCAGGTCGCGACCGCGGCGCATCCAGCGCAGGCCCTCGGCACGCCACGCGAAGTCGAGGGCCTGAAGGCGCGAGGTCCACCAGCCTGACGCGGCCGGCACCGAGGGGGCGGGGAGGGGCGAGATGTCGTGCATGCCGGCGAATGTGCCGGTCGGTCGCGACGCGAACGCGAAGTCCGCGTGAAGCGCGCGAGAACGGCCCGTCTCAGCCGAGCTCCCGGCTCGCCAGCGCCGCCGCCGCGGCGCGCGTCTCCACGCCGAGTTTCTCGAACACATGCTCCAGGTGCTTGTTCACGGTGCGCGGGCTCATGCCGAGGATCTCGCCGACGTCGCGGTTGGTCTTGCCCTTCGCGATCCACGACAGCACCTCGGTCTCGCGCGGCGTCAGCGACGCGGTGCTGAGGCGCGTCGGCGCCGCATCGCTCGCGGCCTGCACCCGCAGCAGCAGCATGCGTTCGCCCAGCCCGACCGCGCCGGCGTGTCGCACCGTCAGCACCCGGCCGTCGGCCGCGGCGCTGTGGTGTTCCAGCGGGCCGTCGCTCGCCCACGCCGGCGGCAGGCCTTCCGGGTGGAACTCGCGCAGCCACGCCGCCGCCTGCGGCGAGCGCCACGCGACGCGCCCCTGCGCGTCGAGCACCAGCACGCCGTGCCCGCCGACGTCCACCGCCGCGCGCGCCAGCCGCACCGCGCGCGCATTGCGCACGTGCGTGGCCAGCCGCACCAGCACCTCCTGCGCGCGCACCGGCTTCACGACGTAGTCGACACCACCGCTCTCGAAGCCCTCGACGATGTGCGGCGTCTCCGACAGGCCGGTCATGAAGATCACCGGGATGTGCGACAGCGCCGGGTCCTGCTTGATGCGCCGGCAGGTCTCGAAGCCCGACAGCCCCGGCATCAGCGCGTCCAGCAGGATCGCGTCGGGCGTCGCGAGGTCCAGCCGCGCCAGCGCCGACTCGCCGTCGCGCGCGACCAGCACCGTGTAGCCCTCGGCCTCGAGCGATGCGCACAGCGCGCCCAGCGACTGCGGCGCGTCGTCGACCACCAGCACCACCGGCGACGCGCTCACAGCGCCTCCGTCGACACGTCGCGCAGGGCCTGCGTCAGCCGGTCCAGCAGCGCATCGAGCTCGAAGCGCTCCGCCAGCAGCCGCATCGCGCGCAGTTCGGCCTGCGCGGCCGGGTGCTCCGCGGTCGCCGCATCGAGCGCCGCCTGCACGCCCTGCAGGTGCCCGAGCCGCACCAGCCGGATCAGGTCGCCGATCAACTCCGCCGGCAGCGCCGTCGCGCCGACCGGCCCGGGTGCACCGGCCGTGGCCCAGTTCGGCAGCGCCAGCTCGGCCAGCCACTCGATCTGCAGGTGCCGCTGCAGCATGTCGAGCAGCTCCGATTCGATCACCGGCTTGTCGACGAAACCCTGGCAGCCGGCCGCGGCCAGCTTGTCGGCCTGGTTCTCGAACGCGTTCGCCGACACCATCAGGATCGGCACGTGCAGCAGCCCGGCCGCGCGGATCTGGCGCGCGGTCTGCCAGCCGTCCATGTCGTCCATCGAGACGTCGAGCAGCACGGCATCCGGGCAATCGTCGAGCACGCTCTCCAGGCACTCGCGCCCGCTTGCCGCCTCGCGGATGCGAAAGCCCAGCGGCATCAGCAGCCCGGCCAGCATCTGGCGCTGCGTCGGCTGGTCGTCCACCACCAGCAGGCTGCGCCGCGGTCCGAGGTAGCCGGTGACCGGCCGGTGCGTGCGCCGCGGCAGCATCGGCGCGCTGATCTCGCGCAGGTACAGCCGCGCGGTGAAGGTGCTGCCCTGGCCGGGCGCGCTCTTCAGCGACAGCTCGCCGCCCATCAGCTGGGTCAGCAGATGAGTGATGGTCAGCCCGAGGCCGGTGCCCGGCTCGCCGGTGCGCCGCCCGGCGCTGCCGCGCTCGAACGGCAGGAAGATGCGCTCCTGGTCCTGCGCCGCGATGCCGATGCCGGTGTCGACCACCTCGAAGCGCGCCAGCTCCAGCCGGTAGTCCAGCTTCAGCGTCACGCTGCCGCGGTCGGTGAAGCGCACCGCGTTGCTCAGCAGGTTGATCAGGATCTGGCGCAGCCGCTTCGCGTCGGCGTTCACATGGTCGGGCACGCGGCCGCTGGTCTGCAGCGTGAAGACCAGCCCCTTCGCTTCCGCCTGCGGCGCCACCATGCGCACCAGGTCGTCGAGGAACTCGTGCATCGGGAGCGGCGCCCGGTCCAGCCGCAGCCGGCCGGCCTCGATGCGCGCCAGGTCGAGCAGCCCGTCGACCAGCCCGTGCAGGTGCTCGCCGCTGCGGTGGATGGTGTCGACCGACGCGCGCCGCACGCCTTGCACCTGCTCGTCCTTCAGCAGGATCTGCGCATAGCCGAGGATGCTGTTCAGCGGTGTGCGCAGCTCGTGCGTCATGCCGGCCACGTAGCGCGTCTTCGCCTGGTTGGCGGCCTCGGCCAGGTCCTTCGCGGCCTGCAGCGCGGCGTCGGTGCGGCGGTGCGCGTCGATCTCCTTCGTCAGCAGCTGGTTCTGTCGGTTCGATTCGTCCTGCGCCATGTGCCGGCTCTCGCTGCCCAGCACCACCCACCAGGCGCCGACCGCCGCGGCCAGCGACAGCAGCGCGAACACCTTCAGCAGCGGCGCCTTCAACGCTGCCTGCGCGGTCGCGCGCAGCACGCCCTCCTGGTCGTAGACCACGCCGAGGATCACCGCCAGCAGGCCGATCAACGACGCCGCCACCACCAGGTAGTGCGCGACGCGGAAGTTCACCCGCGACGCGAGCCGCCGCGGCAGCACCGCGGCCAGCACCGCGCTGACCTGCTCGGCCGCGCGCGAATCGGTCTTGCAGCGGTCGTGGCAACGCGACTCCAGCGTGCAGCACAGCGAGCAGATCGGCGCGCCGTAGGCCGGGCAGTGCGCCATGTCCTCCGACTCGAACGCGGTGTCGCACACCGCGCAGGTCACGCTCTGGCCGGGCGCCCAGCGGGTGGTGTCCTGCCGCGCCAGGTACCAGCGGCCGCGCGTCGCCCAGGCGAGCAGCGGCGACACCAGCATCGCGGTGGCCAGCGCGATGAACGGCGCGAAGGCCTGCGCCGCGGCCCCGAGCGCGCCGGCGTACGCGACGATCGCGAGCACTGCCGCGCTCAGCATCGCGCCCAGCCCGACCGGGTTGATGTCGTACAGGTGGGCGCGCTTGAACTCGATGTGGCGCGGGCTCCAGCCGAGCGGCTTGTTGATCACCAGGTCGGCGACGAGCGCGCCCACCCAGGCGATCGCGACGTTGCTGTACAGCCCGAGCACGCGCTCCAGCGCCTCGAACACGCCCAGCGTCATCAGCAGCACCGCGATCAGCACGTTGAACACCAGCCACACCACGCGGCCCGGGTGGCTGTGCGTCAGCCGCGCGAAGAAGTTCGACCACGCGAGCGAGCCGGCGTAGGCATTGGTCAGGTTGATCTTCAGCTGCGACACCAGCACGAACAGCGTGGTCGCGCCGAGGACCCAGGCCGGGTTGTCGAACACGTAGCCGAAGCCGGCCAGGTACATCTGCGTCGGCTCGACCGCCTTCTCGGTCGGGATCTGGTGCTGCAGCGCGAGGAAGGCGAGGAAGGCGCCGCCCAGCATCTTCACCATGCCCGGCACGATCCAGCCGGGCCCGGCCACCAGCACCGCGGCCCACCAGCGGCGCCGGTTGGCCTTGGTCTTCTCGGGCAGGAAGCGCAGGTAGTCGACCTGCTCGCCGATCTGCACCACCAGCGAGAACGCGACCGTGGCGGCGGTGCCGAACATCAGCCAGCTGAAGCCGTTGCTGCCCGAGGCGCGGCCGACCAGCCCGGTGAAATCGACGAACACCTGCGGGTTCTTCGCGAGCACGAAGGCGTAGGGGCAGACCAGCAGGATCAACCACAGCGGCTGCGTCCACAGCTGCAGCCGCGAGATCAGCGTGATGCCGTGCATCACCAGCGGCACGATGCCGAGCGACGACAGCAGGTAGCACAGCGACAGCGGCCAGTCGAAGTACATCTGCAGCGCGAGCGCGAGGATCGCCGCCTCGAGCGCGAGGAAGATGAAGGTGAAGCTCGCGTAGACCAGCGAGGTCAGCGTCGAGCCGAGGTAGCCGAAGCCGGCGCCGCGCGTCAGCAGGTCCATGTCGACGCCGTACTTCGCGGCGTAGTAGCTGATCGGCAGCCCGGTCAGGAAGGTGATCAGCCCGACGACGAGGATCGCCCACAGCGCGTTCGAGAAGCCGTAGCCGATCGCGATCGAACCGCCGATGGCCTCGAGCGCGAGGAACGAGGTGGCGCCGAACGCGGTGTTCGCGACGCGGAACTCGCTCCACTTGCGGAAGCTGCGCGGCGTGTAGCGCAGCGCGTAGTCCTCGAGCGTCTCGTTGCCGACCCAGGTGTTGTAGTCCCGGCGGATGCGAAAGATCTTTTGCGTGGCCACGGACACCGGTTTCTCCGACAACGACGGCAGTGTCGGCTCCTGCACGCAAGAAGCGCTCCCGCTGCTTGCCGCGCGAGTGTCGCCGTGCGGCGTGCGCAGGCAGCTACGTTGATTGACGTATTCGGGTTGCGCGCGCCATCCGGGACAGTCGGCACCAGCGTGAACAACGCGGCACCGCACAGGCTTGGTGCCGTGCGTCATGACGATGCCCTCAACTGTCCGGAGCCTTTCCATGTCCCACGACCGCAATGACGATCTCCAGCCCGATTCGATGCAGCGCCGCCGGCTGCTGCAAGGCGCCGCCGCGCTGCCGCTGGCCGGTCTCTCGGGCCTGGCGCTTGCGCAGGCCGCGCCCACCGCCAAGGTCAACACGACGAAGCTGGCGGTCACCGACACCGAGGTGACGGTCGGGCAGCTGCATTCGGGCACCGGCACGATGGCGATCTCGGAGACCGGCTCGATCCAGGCCGAGCAGCTCGCGATCGACCAGATCAACGCGATGGGCGGCGTGCTGGGCCGCAAGATCAAGGTGATCAAGGAAGACGGTGCGTCCGACTGGCCGACCTTCGCCGAGAAGTCGAAGAAGCTGCTGGTCAACGACCGCGTGGCCTGCGTGTTCGGCTGCTGGACCTCGGCCTCGCGCAAGGCGGTGCTGCCGATCTTCGAGAAGGAGAACGGCATGCTCTATTACCCGACCTTCTACGAAGGCCTGGAGCAGAGCAAGAACGTGATCTACACCGGTCAGGAGGCGACGCAGCAGATCCTGTGGGGCCTCGACTGGGCGGCCAAGGAGAAGAAGGCCAAGACCTACTTCCTGGTCGGCTCCGACTACATCTGGCCGCGCACCTCGATGAAGATCGGCCGCAAGCACATCGAGGGGCACCTGAGCGGCAGCAAGGTGGTCGGCGAGGAGTACTACCCGCTGGGCCACACCAATTTCAACTCGCTGATCAACAAGATCAAGGTCGCCAAGCCCGACTGCATCTTCGTCGCGGTGGTCGGCGGCTCGAACGTCGCGTTCTACAAGCAGCTGAAGGCCGCCGGCGTCACCGCCGACAAGCAGTTCCTGCTGACGATCTCGGTGACCGAGGACGAGGTGCTGGGCATCGGCGGCGAGAACATGGCCGGCTTCTATGCGTCGATGAAGTACTTCCAGTCGCTGGACAACGCGAACAACAAGGCCTTCGTGTCGGCGTTCCGCGCCAAGTACGGCCCGAGCTCGGTGATCGGCGACGTGACGCAGGCCGGCTACCTGGGCCCGTGGCTGTGGAAGGCCGCGGTCGAGAAGGCCGGCAGCTTCGACGTCGACAAGATCGCCGCGGCGTCGGCCGGCATCGAGCTGAAGACCGCGCCCGAGGGCTACGTGAAGGTGCACGAGAACCACCACCTGTGGAGCAAGACGCGCATCGGCATGGCGCAGGCGGACGGGCAGTTCAAGGTGGTCGCGGAGTCGCCGGAACTCATTGAGCCGAACCCGTTCCCGAAGGGCTATCAATAGTCAGACAAAGGTCTTCGACAGGCTCAGCCCGAACGGTGTGAGGGGAGATTCCGTTCGTCCTGAGCCTGTCGAAGGATCCCCTGAGCCTGTCGAAGGGCCCACTCACGAGCGCCACCCGGGACACGCCATGACCTTCTCCGAAATCCTGAACATCTCGCTGATGCAAGGCTTCGCCGGCCTGAGCCTGTTCTCGGTGCTGCTGCTGATGGGCCTGGGCCTCGCGATCATCTTCGGCCAGATGGGCGTCATCAACATGGCGCACGGCGAGTTCATGACGATCGGCGCCTACACGATCTACCTGTTCTCGCACCTGGCCGAGAGCTACGCGCCGAAGCTGATCGGCGCGTACTTCCCGGTCGCGATCGTCGCGGCATTCGGCTTCGCGTTCGCCGCCGGCTGGGCGGTCGAGTGGCTGTTCATCCGCCACCTGTACCGCCGCCCGCTCGACACGCTGCTCGCCACCTGGGGCTTGTCGCTGGGCATGCAGCAGATCTTCCGCTCGACCTTCGGCGCGAAGGAGGTGAGCCCCACGCTGCCCGACTGGCTGATGGGCTCGTGGGCCCCATCGCCCGGCCTCGACATCCCGATCAACGGCCTGTTCGTGATGGCGCTGACGGCGGTCGTCACCGGCGGCGTGCTGCTCGCGCTGTACCGCTCGCGCTGGGGCCTGCGGGTGCGCGCCACGGTGGCCAACCGCGTGATGGCCAACGCGACCGGCATCAACACCCGCCAGACCGACCGCCTCACCTTCGCGATCGGCTGCGGCATCGCCGGCGTCGCGGGCGCGGCCTTCACCACCATCGGCTCCACCGGCCCGACCAGCGGCTCGCTCTACATCGTCGACGCCTTCCTGGTCGTCACCTTCGGCGGCGCGGCCAGCCTGCTGGGCACCGTGGTGTCGGCGTTCGGCATCGCGCAGACGCAGTCGATCGCCGAGTTCTTCATCACCGGCTCGATGGCCAAGGTGCTGACGCTGTCGATGATCGTGCTGATCCTGATGCTGCGGCCGCAGGGGCTGTTCGCGGCCAAGGTGCGGCGTTGACTGCTGTTCTCCCTTCCCCCAGAGGCAATCCGATGAATCGCATCAGGCAGTGGCTGGACCGCAGCGGCATGGGCAGCGTGCTGCTGCTGGCCGTGGTGCTGGCGGTGGTGTTCCCGCTGGCCTTCGACCTGTTCCGGCTCAACCTGGTCGGCAAGTACCTGAGCTACGCGTTCGTGGCCCTCGGGCTGGTGATGCTGTGGGGCTACGGCGGCGTGCTGAGCCTGGGGCAGGGCGTGTTCTTCGGCCTCGGCGGCTACGGCATGGCGATGTTCCTGAAGCTCGAGGCGAGCGACCCCATCACCACCAAGATCCAGTCGACGCCGGGCATCCCCGACTTCATGGACTGGAACCAGATCACCGCGCTGCCGCTGTGGTGGGAGCCGTTCCGCCACTTCCCGTTCGCGCTGCTCGCGATCCTGGTGGTGCCGACGCTGTTGGCCTTCGTGATCGGCTTCGCGATGTTCAAGCGGCGCGTCGGCGGCGTGTACTTCGCGATCATCACGCAGGCAGTGGCGCTGATCCTCACGGTGCTGATCATCGGCCAGCAGGGCTACACCGGCGGCATCAACGGCATGACCGACCTGAAGACGCTGCTCGGCTGGGACACCCGCACCAACAGCGCGAAGTACATCCTGTACTTCCTGACGGTGGCGCTGCTGATCGGGGCCATCGTCGTGTGCCGCTGGATCCAGCAGAGCAAGCTCGGCACGCTGCTGCTCGCGATGCGCGACAAGGAAGACCGCGTGCGCTTCTCGGGCTACGACGTCGCGATGTTCCGCGTGTTCGCGTTCTGCCTCGCGGCGCTGCTGTCGGCCATCGG
Source organism: Rhizobacter sp. OV335 (assembly GCF_900142965.1). Taxonomy (GTDB): domain Bacteria; phylum Pseudomonadota; class Gammaproteobacteria; order Burkholderiales; family Burkholderiaceae_C; genus Rhizobacter. The sequence goes on along the minus strand of NZ_FRCQ01000008.1, from coordinate 9,888 downwards.
CGGGGCGCTGTTCACGCTGCAGGTGGGCTTCATGTCGCCGTCGCTGGTGGGGATCGTTCCGAGCATCGAGATGGTGATCTTCGCGGCGGTCGGCGGGCGCATGTCGCTGGTGGGTGCGGTGTACGGCGCGCTGCTCGTCAACTTCGGCAAGACCTACTTCTCCGAGAGCCTGCCCGACCTGTGGCTGTTCCTGATGGCGGCGATGTTCCTCGGCGTGGTGCTCGCGTTCCCCGACGGGCTGGCCGGGTTGTATGCCGACAAGCTGAAGCCGTGGTGGATCCGGCGCATGAGCCTGCGCAAGGGTGCGCCGCGAACCGAAACGGCCTGGAGGGCGTCATGAGCAACACCGACTTCGTGCTGGCCGTGGAAGACCTGACCGTTTCGTTCGACGGCTTCAAGGCGATCGACGCGCTGACGCTGTACGTCGACAAGAACGAGCTGCGCGTGATCATCGGGCCGAACGGCGCCGGCAAGACCACGCTGCTCGACCTGATCTGCGGCAAGACGCGCGCGAGCGGCGGCAGCATCAAGTTCAAGAACACCGAGATGAGCCGGCTGCCGGAGTACCAGATCGTGCGCGCCGGCATCGGCCGCAAGTTCCAGACGCCGTCGATCTACGAGAACCTCAGCGTGTTCCAGAACCTGGAGGTCTCGTTCCCGCGCGGGCGTGGCGTGTTTGGGGCGCTGGCGTTCCAGCGCGATGCCGAGGTGCGCGACGCGGTGCAGTCGGTGGCCGCCGAGATCGGCCTGGCCGAGCAGCTCGCGCTGGAGGCCGGCCTGCTGTCGCACGGGCAGAAGCAGTGGCTCGAGATCGGCATGCTGCTGATGCAGGACCCGGAGCTGCTGATGCTCGACGAGCCGATCGCCGGCATGAGCGTGCGCGAGCGCGAGCTGACGGCCGAGCTGCTGAAGCGCATCTGCAAGGGCCGCTCGATGATCGTGATCGAGCACGACATGGAATTCGTCAAGCAGATCGCCCACAAGGTGACAGTGATGCACCAGGGAAAGATCCTTGCCGAAGGCTCGATGGAGCAGGTGCAGGCCGACCCGAAGGTGATCGATGTCTACCTTGGCCACTGAGGACACCACGATGCTCACCGTCAGGAACCTGCACGTCGCCTACGGCCAGAGCGAGGCGCTGCACGGCATCGACTTCGACGCGAACAAGAACGAGACCGTCGCGATCATGGGCCGCAACGGCATGGGCAAGACCACGCTGTTCAAGAGCCTGATGGGCGTGCTGCCGGTCAAATCCGGCAGCATCGAGGTCGACGGCCGTGAGGTCACGAAGGACGAGAGCTTCCAGCGTGTGCGCAAGGGCCTGGCCTACGTGCCGCAGGGCCGCATGATCTTCCCGACGCTGACGGTCGAGGAGAACATCCAGACCGGCCTGGAGAACGCCGCGAGCCGGCGCATCCCCGACGAGATCTACGCGCTGTTCCCGGTGCTGTTCGAGATGCGCTCGCGCAAGGGCGGCAACCTGTCGGGCGGCCAGCAGCAGCAGCTGGCGATCGCGCGTGCGCTGGTCACCAACCCGAAGGTGCTGCTGCTCGACGAGCCCACCGAAGGCATCCAGCCGTCGATCATCAAGGACATCGCCCGCGCGCTGAACGAGATCCGCAAGCGGCGCGAGATCACGATCGTCGTCTCGGAGCAGGTGCTGAGCTTCGCGCTGGACGTGGCCGACCGGCTGTTCGTCATCGAAGGCGGGCGGCTGGTGCACGAGAGCCCGCGCGCGAGCACCGACGTGCAGCGCATCAAGCAATTCCTTTCCGTCTGAATGTTCGTCACAGGAGCCCCACCATGCCCGACACCCTGATCAAGGTCGACCTGAAGCAATCGCCGTACGAGAACGAGCAGATCCACAACCGCTGGCACCCGGACATCCCGATGGCCTGCTGGGTCAAGCCGGGCGAGGACTTCGTGCTGGAGACCTACGACTGGACCGGCGGCTTCATCCAGAACAACGACAGCGCCGACGACGTGCGCGACATCGACCTGTCGATCGTGCACTTCCTGTCGGGCCCGGTCGGCGTGCACGGCGCCGAGCCGGGCGACCTGCTGGTGGTCGACCTGCTGGACATCGGCGCCAAGGCCGACAGCCTGTGGGGCTTCAACGGCTTCTTCTCGAAGAAGAATGGCGGCGGCTTCCTGACCGACCACTTCCCGTTCGCGCAGAAGTCGATCTGGGACATCCAGGGCATGTTCACGAGGTCGCGCCACGTGCCGGGCGTCAACTACGCCGGGCTGATCCACCCCGGGCTGATCGGCTGCCTGCCGGACCCGTCGCTGCTCGAGAAGTGGAACGAGCGCGAGCTCGGCCTGATCGCGACCGAGCCCGACCGCGTGCCGCCGCTGGCGAACCCGCCGTTCGCGGCCACCGCCCACCTGGGCAAGCTGGGCGGCGACGCGAAGGCCAAGGCAGCGGCCGAGGGCGCGCGGACCGTGCCGCCGCGCGAGCACGGCGGCAACTGCGACATCAAGGACCTGTCGCGCGGCTCGAAGATCTACTTCCCGGTCTACGTGAAGGGCGCGGGCCTGTCGGTCGGCGACCTGCACTTCAGCCAGGGCGACGGCGAGATCACCTTCTGCGGCGCGATCGAGATGGCCGGCTGGGTGCACATGAAGGTCGAGGTGATCAAGGGCGGGATGGCGATGTACGGCATCAAGAACCCGATCTTCCGGCCGAGCCCGATCACGCCGCACTACAACGACTACCTGATCTTCGAGGGCATCTCGGTCGACGAGCAGGGCAAGCAGCACTACCTCGATGTGAACGTCGCGTACCGCCAGGCCTGCCTGAACGCGATCGAGTACCTGACGAAGTTCGGCTACTCGAAGGCGCAGGCCTACTCGATCCTCGGCACCGCGCCGGTGCAGGGGCACATCAGCGGCGTGGTCGACATCCCGAACTCCTGCGCGACGCTGTGGCTGCCGACGCAGATCTTCGATTTCGACATCCGGCCGAACGCCAGCGGGCCGGTGAAGTACATCCAGGGCGGGCCGGAGATGCCGCTGTCGCCGGACCTCTGAGCCGGGGCGCAGACCATGCCGACCTACGACTACCAGTGCCCGCAGTGCGGGCCGTTCGATGCGTTGCGGCGCATGGCCGAGCGCGATGTGCCGGCCGATTGCCCGCGCTGCGAGAGGCCGTCGGCGCGCGCCTGGCTGGCGGCACCCCGGCTGGCCGACATGCCGGCCGAGCGGCGGCTGGCGCTAGCGACCAACGAGCGGGCGCAGCATGAGCCGAAGGAATCGGCGCGCTACCGGCATCCGGCGGGGTGCGGGTGCTGCGCGGGGCCGAAGCGCAGCGGGGAGGCGGCGACGGCGCCGCGGTCATTCGCGGGGAAGCGGCCCTGGATGATCAGCCACTGAGGCCGATCACATCTGCTTGGCCAGCTCGGCCGTGCGGCAGATCTCGTTGTTGTCGACGGTGACCCACTCGCCGCCCTTTTGCAGGCAGACCGCACGCGCGGTCTGGTGGCGTTCGCGGATGCGGTCGGGGGCGGTGGCGACCCGGAACACCGCGCCGGCGATGGCGACGATGCTGATCAGCGCGAAAGCGGTGCGTGCGAAACGGGTGCCCATGGCGCTCTCCGGTGGATCGGCGAATTCTCTGACATTCGGCTCGACTTTGCTTGCTCGTTAGCATCCCCACCTTTGCGCATGCGAGACAGCCGATGAAGCCTTCCGTGTCAGATGTTGCCGAACACTGGATCGAGGACGCGGGCGACAGCGACGCCGCCCAGCTGGACGTCCCGCCGCACGCGACGCGAGACCGCCGCTTCGAGATCTTCTGCAGCTTCGAGGTCGCCAACCCGGCCGGCGACGACCAGGCGCACCACGGGCTGCGCGTGCTGGTCAACGGCGCCCAGGAATGGACGCGCCGGGTCGCGACGCACGCCGGCAGCGATTCGCTGGACGTGCGGCTGCGCAAGACGGTGCCGGTCGGCGAGCCGCTGCGGCTGACGGCCCGCACCGAGGTACAGGGCGTGCGGCGGGTCAGCCTGAAGATCACCGCCGACGAGGAGCTCGACGGCTGAGGCCCGCGGGCGGCTCAGTGCAGCCGCAGCGACGACATGCCGAACAGGCCGATCAGCCCGATCGCGATCAGGTAGATCGCGACGATGAAGTTCAGCAGCTTGGGCATGACCAGCACCAGGATGCCGGCGAGCAGCGAAATCAGGGGGGTGAGGCTCAGGTGGATGTTCAAGATGGGGTTCCGGGTGGGCGTGTAACGGGTTGATGGATGGGGACCTCGGGCAGGTCCCTAGAATGTCGGCCCGCGCATCGAAGACGATGGCGCACCGATTCTCCCTGGAGCCTGCTGTGGACCTGAAACTGCCGATTGTCATCTTCGACGAACTCACCGAGTCCGTCATCCGCTCCACCGGCATGCTCGACCTGGCCAGCGGCGAGATCCGCAACGTGCAGTACGAGGAGTACGACGTGAAGGCCGAGGGCATGCCAGTCGAGGACGAAACCTACGAATTCACCTCCGGCTTGCTGACCAACGGCAAGCGGGACGTCGAGTTCCGCATCGAGGTGGACATCATGTCCGGCGCCTACTCGGTGACGCCGAGCGAATTGCTCGAACTGAAGGGTCGCGCCGCCAAGCTGTTCTCGACGAAATAGAACGGCTACCCTTGGCGCCTCCCGCCACGACACCGGAGCCGCCATGCCGACGATGCCCGAAGCCAGGATCCTGATCGCCCAGGGCGGTGGCCCGACCGCCGTGATCAACCAGTCGCTGGTCGGCGCGGTGCTCGCGGCGCAGCGCTTCCCCGAGGTGACGGCGGTCTACGGCGCCCGCCACGGCGTGCGCGGCATCGTCGACGAGGATTTCGTCGACCTCGCGCGCGAGACCCCGCAGCAGCTCGAGGCGGTGGCCGCGACGCCCGCGTCGGCCCTCGGCAGCACCCGCGACAAGCCCGACCTGGCCTACTGCCGCGCGATCCTGAAGGTGCTGCAGGCGCACGGCATCAGCCATTTCCTGTACATCGGCGGCAACGATTCGTCGGACACCGTGCGCATCGTCAGCGACGAAGCCCGCCAGGCCGGCCACGCGCTGCGCTGCATCCACGTGCCGAAGACCATCGACAACGACCTGGTGGGCAACGACCACACGCCGGGCTATGCGTCGGCGGCGCGCTTCGTCGCGCAGGCCTTCGCCGGGGCGAACCTCGACAACGCCGCGCTGCCGGGCGTCTACCTCGGCGTCGTGATGGGCCGGCATGCCGGTTTCCTGACGGCCGCCGCGGCGCTCGGCGCCCGCTACCCGGACGACGGCCCGCACCTCGTCTACCTGCCCGAGCGGGTGTTCGAGCGCGAGCGCTTCCTGGCCGACGTGCGCGCCACGCACCAGCGCCTCGGGCGCTGCGTGATCGCCGTCTCCGAGGGTATCCACGACGCGTCGGGCGAGCCGATCGCGGCGCAGTTGGTGCAACAGGCCGGGGGCGGGGTCGAGCGCGACGCCCACGGCAACCTGCAGCTGTCGGGCACCGGCGCGCTGGCCGACCTGCTGTGCGACCTGATCAAGGACCAGCTGAAGATCAAGCGCGTGCGCGGCGACACCTTCGGCTACCTGCAGCGCTCGTTCCTCGGCTGCGTGTCGGATGTCGACCAGCGCGAGGCGCGCGAGGTTGGCGAGACCGCGCTGCAGTTCGCGCTGCGCGGCGACCGCGACGGCTCGGTGGCGATCCAGCGCTGCGGCGACTACGCGGTGCGCTACGAGCTGCTGCCGCTGGAGGCGGTGGCCGGCAAGACGCGGGTGATGGAGGACGTGTTCATCGCCGACAGCGGAAATGCCGTCACCGACGCGTTCCGCCAGTACCTGCGCCCGCTGCTCGGCAGCGACATGCCGCAGGCGCACCGGCTGCGCGGGCATCCGGTCGCGAAGCTGCTCGGCTGACGCGACGGGGCCCACACCAGGGTCGGGCATTTCCTACCGCAGCTCCCGGCCCTGGCTGATGGGCCGCGGAGGCACAACCGGGTCTGATGGGATCACTCCATCCACCGGAAAGGGATCACCATGACCCACAAGATGCTTTTGCTCTCCGCGCTGCTGGCCGGCGCTTTCGGTTCGCAGACCGTGCTGGCCCAGACCACCACCGAGGACCCGTCCGCGCCGAAGACACGTGAGCAGGTCAAGGCCGAAACGAGGGATGCCGCCGCCACCGGCAAGAAGGTGCCGATCGGCGAGCAGCACAACAACAAGCGCAAGCCCGTCACGTCGGAAACGACCCGCGAGCAGGTCAAGGCGGACACCAAGGCCGCGAAGGCCATGGGCGAGATGAAGACCTCGGAAGGCGACCTGAACAAGATGCCGCCGCCGGCTGCCGGGTCGCCCCCGCCGGCCGACCGGGCCGACGTCAAGGCCGAAACGAAGCGCGCGATGAAGAACGGCGAGATCGAGCGCAGCGAAGAATCGGGCAAGCCGAAGAAGTAAGCCCGCGACGCATGTGCCAGTGAGCAGGCCGGTGGCGCTTCAGGGTGCTGCCGGCTTCGGCTTGCCCGTCTTCTTCGGGGCCTCCCTGGAGGCCTCTTTCGGTGCCGGCGCACTCCACGTCGCCCGCACCACCTCGCCCTGCAACAGGCTGAGCGTGCGGTTCTCGACGCGGTAGCCGTCGATCTCGCGCAGCATCTTCAGCACCGCCTGTTCCTGCTTCATCGCCGGTTCGGCGCAGGCCGCGCGCGTCGTGCCCAGCGGCGACAGCGTCAGCAGCGTGCCGCGTTGCACGAAGCGGCCCATCAGGCGGTTGCAGCCGGTGTGGCCGCTCAGGTGCTGCGACGCGGCGTCGAGCGTCAGTTGCACCGGCGTGCCGCCCGCCACCTGGGCCTGCGTCTCGCCGCCCAGCGTCTGCAGCGTCCAGCGGGTGCCCGCGAGCGTGGCGTTCAGGTCGGGTAGCGCGTCGGCGGCCGCTGCGATGGCGACGACGCTGCACAGCACGGTGCCGCACAGCGCGCGGCGAAACAGGGATGGGGTCATCGGGCAAGCATACAGTCACCGCCCCAAGGCGAGCGACTACCATCGCGCGACCACGAGGAGGCTTCCCGATGCAAGACTGGCTGCTCCGGCTGAACCGCTATTTCCCGATCCGCTACAGCGTCTGGCTGGCGTGCGCGGTCGGGCTGCTGCTCAGCGCCTTCACGCTGGTGGCCTTCCATGTCGGGCTGGTGTACGTGCTGCTCTTCACGCTGCTGCTCGCGGTGGGCGCGCGCGACGTGATGCAGACCCGGCATTCGGTGCTGCGCAACTACCCGGTGATCGGGCACCTGCGTTTCCTGCTGGAATTCATCCGGCCCGAGATGCGGCAGTACTTCATCGAGGGCGACAACGAGGCCGCGCCGTTCTCGCGCCAGCAGCGCTCGCTGGTCTACCAGCGGGCGAAGAACGACTCCGACAAGCGCCCCTTCGGCACGCAGATGGACGTCGGCGCGCTGGGCTACGAATGGATCAACCATTCGCTGGTGCCGACCGAGCTGCCGACGCACGACTTCCGCGTGATGATCGGCGCGACCCGTGCGCAGCCCTATTCGGCCAGCGTCTTCAACATCTCGGCGATGAGCTTCGGCGCGCTGTCGGCGAATGCCATCCTGGCGCTGAACGCCGGCGCGAAGCGAGGCGGTTTCGCGCACGACACCGGCGAGGGCAGCATCAGCCGCCACCACCGCGAGAACGGCGGCGACCTGATCTGGGAGATCGGCTCCGGCTACTTCGGTTGCCGCAACGACGACGGCAGCTTCAACGAGCAGCGCTTCGCCGACAACGCGACCCAGCCGCAGGTGCGGATGATCGAGCTGAAGCTGAGCCAGGGCGCGAAGCCCGGCCATGGTGGCGTGCTGCCCGGCCCGAAGGTGACGCCCGAGATCGCCGAGGCGCGCGGCGTCGCGACCTGGGTCGACTGCATCTCGCCGGCGCGCCACAGCGCCTTCGACACGCCGGTCGAGATGATGCATTTCATCGAGCGCCTGCGCACCTTGTCGGGCGGCAAGCCGACCGGCTTCAAGCTGTGCATCGGCCACCCGTGGGAGTGGTTCGCGCTCGCGAAGGCGATGCTCATCACCGGCATCACGCCGGACTTCATCGTCGTCGACGGGGCCGAGGGCGGCACCGGTGCGGCGCCGCTGGAGTTCACCGACCACGTCGGCGCGCCGTTGCAGGAGGGGCTGCTGCTGGTGCACAACACGCTGGTCGGGCTGAACCTGCGCGACCAGGTGAAGCTCGGCTGTGCCGGCAAGGTGGTCAGCGCATTCGACATCGCGCGGATGATGGCCTTGGGGGCCGACTGGTGCAACGCGGCGCGCGGCTTCATGTTCGCGCTCGGCTGCATCCAGGCGCAGGCCTGCCACACCGGCAACTGCCCGACGGGGGTCAGCACGCAGGATCCGCAGCGCCAGCGCGCGCTGGTGGTGCCGACCAAGTCCGAACGCGTCTTCCACTACCACCAGAACACGCTGCGCGCGCTGAAGGAGCTGGTGCAGGCGGCGGGGCTGACGCACCCGGGCGGGATCACCGCGTCGCACATCGTGCGGCGCTCGGCAGACCATGAAGTGAAGCTGCTCGCGAACCTGCTGCCGTTCCTGAAGCCGGGGTCGCTGCTCGACGGCAGCGAGCCGGCGCACAACGTGTTCAGGCTGTACTGGCCGATGGCGCAGGCGCACAGTTTTGCGATGACACCCTGAGTGACCCCCTGGGTTGAGGGGGGTAGTGCCCCGGGGTCATGGGGATGCACCGAAAAGTGGCGCATCGAAGAATGGACGATCTTCGTGCCCGACCATTTTCCATGCAGTCCCTCGTTCTTCTCCAGCGCGATCACGAGGCCAGCCCTCACCTGGCTGCGCTGATTGCCGCCACCCCGGGTTTCCGGGTGGTTGGCACGGTTCACACGGTCGACGAGGCGCGTCCGCTGATCGCCCGCACCGACCCCGACATCCTGGTGACCGACCTGCGGGTGCAGGACGGCCCGGTCGACGGCTTGCTGGGCGACTTGCGGCAGGGCGGCCGGGCGACGCGCCCGCAGGTGCTGGTGACGCTGATGTCACATGACGACACGGTGCTGCTGCAGGCGCTAAGGGCTGGTGCCGACGGCTACTGGGTGCACGCCAATTCGCCCGAGGCGCTGATCAGCGGCTTGCAGGAGGTGGCGCGCGGCGAATCGCCGATGACACCGAACATTGCGCGCCAGGTGCTGTCGCATTTCGAGGCGCCGCCGCGCTACCTGCTGGCCGACACGATGACCGAAGCGCTGAACCCGCTGGTGCTGACGGGCATGGAGCGGCAGATCCTGCAGTGGCTGGCGCAGGGCTACCTGATCGACGAGATCGCGCAGCAGTGGCATGCGAGTGTGCATACGGTTGCTTGCGGGATCCGCAGGGTCTATCAGAAGCTGCAGTTCGACATTCGGGCGAATGGGCTTTCGCTCACTGCTTGAGGGTTCGGCTTCGGTTCACTGCGTGAGGCTGCTGCCGGGTCTCGCCCCGGCGGGCGAGTCACTTTCATTTGAGCCCAAATGAAAGTAACCAAAGCAAAGGGCTTCAATACAACACCATGCGGTTCGTTCTGGCCCGCTGCGGACAACACGGCCGCTTGGGCTGAAGTTCCACCTTGATTGGGATTGTTGGCCGTTCTTCTCCACCCAGCTCGCTGCGCATCGCCTGGATGAAGCGTGGTGGCGGCCGGTGCGAGACGATGCGACGCAAAGCGAGCGAGTCGAGTGGAGAGGGAGAGCAACAATCCCAATCAAGGGACGATGTGCAGCGACGTGGCCGTGTTGTCCGCAGCGGGACAGAACGAACCGTATGGTGTTGCATTCAGGCTCTTTGCTTTGGTTACTTTCATTTGAGCCCCAAATGAAAGTGACTCGCCCGCCGGGGCGAGACCCGGCA
>NZ_FRCQ01000068.1 GCF_900142965.1 Rhizobacter sp. OV335 | reverse complement strand
GGCAAAACTGCGAGGCATGACGACGAACAAAGATTTCGAATGGGCGCGCATCTCGGTGCGCAGGCTTTTGAAGCGGCTCATGGAGCGGCTGGCCGACGAGCACGAGCGCGCTGCAGTCGAGCTGCGGAGGGCCGCCAAATGAGGCCCGCACGCAAAAACTGCCACAGCTCCCCCATAGGGGCGAAACCGTTGACCGGCAACGTTTACCGGCGCATGCTGAGCCTTAGGCACCACCTTGGCGCCAGGGGAGATTTCATGGGCAAGACCCATCACGGCATCGGGCAGGTGCTGCAGTTTCGGCGTGGCCGCGGCGAACATGGTTCAGGCGGCCTGATGACCGGGGACGCGGAACTTGTCGCACTCCGACCCGGCCTTCAGCTTGCCGGCGGTGAGCGCCTCAAGCTCAAGCTGACGCAGCGGCGGAATCGATCCGCGGCCCTTCCAGTCGCTCAGATTGCTCTGATTGATCTTCAGCGCCTGGGCGGCGGCGACTTGGGTCCCGAAGTGGTCGAGGATGTCCGCGTAGTTCATGGCTCGCATTATGGCGATTCCCATATGGCAAGTCGCATAAATTTCGGCAATCGCCAAAGTACCGTTGACGCAATGGAAACTATCGGCGCCAGGGTGAGGGGGTTGCGGAAGGAGATGGGCCTGACTCAGGCCGAGCTCGCTGCTCGTGCGGGCGTCGACCAGAGCACCATCAGCGACATCGAACGCGGCAAGTCCTTCGGGGCCGAGGTGCTGATGGCGGTCTGCCAGGCGCTGCTGAAGTCGCCGCAGTTCATCATGACCGGCCGGGCCGAGGCGCTCGAGCTGACGACGGTCGAGGTGAACATGATCGCCGCGTACCGGCGCGCGACCGAGAAGGCCGCACCGAAGCCCGACGAGACGCACGCGCCGACGACTGCACCCGCCGGCCCCAGCGTGCGCAAGGTCTCGGCTCCCGCCGCGAAAGCGCGCAAGCAGCAGAAGGTGGGCTGATGCAGCTGGTCCCTACCCCGATCCCCCCGGATCTCAGGCAGGCCGGCATCGACATTCACGAAGGCATCCAGTCCGGGCAGATCACCGGGCTGGGCGTCGTAGTGATCGTGCGCGGCGGCCGGTTCTTCGTCGATGCCTTCGGGGCCGTCGAGCGAAACCCGCACGCGAGCCAGGGCTACACGATGGAGTTGATCCACTGCCTGCACGCGATCGGCGAGCGCAAGAAGAACACCGACACGACCCGCTGAGCCCTTCGATTTAGCGAAAAGCTATCCCGCAAGGCAAGGTCAATAGAAACGTTTGTGCCTTTTTATGGCAAAACCCATTGACCTTGTTTATGGGCATCGCCATACTTCTTCTCAACGCAGCCCCTCACCGCTGCGAAGGAGATGGAGATGGCACAACCCTTTTCTCGGTTCAGCGCGTTGATGGCCTCGGCGCTCTCGCTGATGGCGAGCGGCTCGATGAACCTCGCGGCAGCGGTCACCGAACTCGGCGGCTACAAGTCGCGCGGTCACGGCAAGACCCGCCGGCCGAGCCGCTCGCCGATGTCGGCCATCGGGGGCGGCAACCGCTGCAACCCGGCAGGCCGTTACCCCGAGCAGTCGCTGCGTCAGGCGAACCGCAAGCACCGCCGCGCGCAGGGCGGCCCCGGCCTCGATCGTTTCAACGCACCGCGCGTCGAGGCCTGACATGAGC